>UPXY01000004.1 GCA_900538305.1 uncultured Collinsella sp. | reverse complement strand
CGCCATCCGCCGACAACGTGCTCGCGAGGGGGTTCGACGGCCACGCGCCGCGCACCCGCGTCGCGGCCGACCTCGTCTACGTGCGCGCCGGCGGCTCGTGGTGCTACGCGTGCCTGCTCGTCGACCCCTGCAACCGCGAGATGGCCGGCTGCTCGTGCGGGCGGCGCGAGGACGCGCGGCTGGTCAAGGCCGCCTTCTCGAACGTGGCGTTCCCGCTCACCGCCATCGAGGTCTTCCACAGCGACAGGGGGTCGGAGTTCTGCAACGGGTAGATCGACGCGCTGCTCTCGGCCTTCGGAATCGAGAGGTCGGCGTCGCGCCCCGGCAACCCCTACGGCAACGCGGTGGTCGAGTCCGCGAACAGGGTGCTCAAGCGCGAGCTGGTGCGCGGCCGTGCCTTCGCCTCGGTGGAGCGGCTCAGGGCGGAGCTCTTCGATTGGGTGAACTGGTACAACGACTGCAGGCTGCACTCGACGCTCGGCTACATGACGCCCGTCGGGTTCAGGGAGGCGGGCCTGATCCTCTCGTAGATCTGTGCAAAAAGGTGTTGCCATATCAGCCACATCAGTGCCACTTCTGCCTGCCGCACCACCCGTGGCAGCGGGGGACGAACGAGAACACCAACGCCCTGCTCCGCCAGTACTTCCCGAAGCGGTGCGACCTCGGGGCGGTGGCGGACGAGGAGGTCCGGATGGTGTACGATGAGCTGAACCGCAGGCCGCGCGAGCGCCTCGGATGGAGGACGCCCTACGAGGTCTACCACTCGGCGACGTTGCATTTGCTCTGAAAAACTAAGGCCCAATCAAGCTGCGTAGCTGCTCGGACGTGCTCCCGTCCCCCGTGTTTGACAAGTTTTGTTTCATACACCATCCCTTTCATGGATGCTTCAACCGGAGCAATCCCGGTCCTTCCATGAAAGGCGGTGTATTTTTCGCGAGCCGGTGGACGGATGCCGCAAGCGGCGTAAATGCTGACATGGTCGCCTGCAAAACGCCCCTGTACTTCTAATGAGCATGAAAAAGGGGCTCTCGCCTCTGCGGGAGCCCCTATGGAAGATATATCTGGTTGTGCGACGCACTGTCTGCCGGTTCGCCCTTAGATCCGCTCGACCACGGCGTCGCCCATAGCGGCGGTGCCGAGGATGCAGCCCGCAGGCGCCGACGCATCCGCGATGTCACGCGTGCGGAGACCCTCGTCGAGCACAGCCGTCACCGCGGCACGTACTGCGTCGGCCGCCTCTCCCATGTTGAAGCTGTAACGCAGCATCATCTCGACGGACAAGATCTGTGCCAAGGGATTCGCGATACCCTGTCCCGCGATATCGGGCGCGCTACCATGGCTCGGCTCGTAGAGCGCCACACCGTCGCCCAGGCTCGCGGAGGCGAGCATGCCAAGCGAGCCTGTAATCTGCGCGGCCTCGTCGGAGAGAATGTCGCCGAACATGTTCTCCGTCACCACGACATCGAAGGTCGCCGGACGGTTGATGAGCTGCATGGCGGCGTTGTCCACGAGCACGTCCTCGAGCTCCACGTCCGGATACTCCTCATCGTGAATGCGGTGGACGATCTCGCGCCACATGCGGCTCGTCTCCAGCACGTTAGCCTTGTCCACGCTCGACACCTTGCCACGGCGCTTGCGCGCCGCCTCGAACGCCTGCCGCGCGATGCGCTCGACCTCGTACTCTCGGTACTCGAGCGTGTCGTACGCGCGCTGGCCAGACGCCCCTGCCGTGCCGGCGCCGGGTTCATCATAGAAGCGCTCGCGGCGGCCGAAGTACAGACCGCCCGTGAGCTCGCGCACGATCATCATGTCCACGCCATCGATGACCTCCGGACGAAGCGTCGAAGCGCCCGCAAGCGCTGCGAAGATCTGCACAGGGCGCAGGTTGGTGTAGAGTCCTAGCTCCTTGCGGATCTTAAGCAACCCCTGCTCCGGGCGCGGAGCGGCAGGGTCGGTGGAATCCCACTTGGGACCGCCGACGCTCGCAAGCAGCACGGCATCCGCTGCACGGGCAGCATCGAGTGTCGCATCCGGCAGCGCGGTGGGCTCCTCCCCCGTAGCGCGCGTCGCGTCAATCGCCGCACCGCCGATGAGCGCGTCTTCGCAAACGAACTCCACACCGAAGCGCTTGCCCATAGCCGCGAGCACCTTCTTGCCTTCGGCGATGATCTCGGGGCCGATACCGTCTCCCGGCAGCGTGCAGATCTTGTAGGTCTTCTTCACATTGCAGTCCCAGCTCCCCGAGCTCGGCCCCGCAGCGAATGGATTATCGAGCGGCATGCGCCCTCCTTCTAAATCGAACGGACAACAGCAAAGATGACAGCGGTGCCAGGGGAAACTGTCACACGTGGGCATATCCCAGAGTGGCGGCTCAGTCGCCGCAAGCGAGCTTCTGGCGCGTGCGCTCCACCAGGCCACCGGCTTCGATGATCTCGGCGATAAACGGCGGGAAGGGCTCGGCGGTAAAGACAGCCCCTGTGTCGAGGTTCGTGATGGTGCCAGTCTCGGTATCCACGGCAACGCGCGCGCCGTCTGCGATGGCGTCTACCGCCTCGGGGCATTCCATAATCGCAAGGCCCACGTTAATGGCGTTGCGATAGAAGATGCGCGCGAAGCTCTTAGCGATGACACAGCTTACGCCCGCCGCCTTGACCGCCACCGGGGCATGCTCGCGGGAGGATCCGCAGCCGAAATTCTCCTCAGCTACCACGATATCGCCGGGCTGCACGCGCTTGGCAAACGTGGGGTCGATATCCTCCATGGCATGCGCTGCGAGATGCGCATGGTCGGAGCTGTTGAGATAACGGGCGGGAATGATGACGTCCGTATCGACATCGCGCCCATATTTGAAAACGTTTCCTTCAAAGTGCATGGTTGGTTTCCTTTCGACAACATTGCCCCTCACGTTATTACCAATGCGGAGGCGAACTGGCTGCGCGAGGGATTCGGACACATCTTCCCGCGCGCAATTCACGCAAGCGCTGTTTGAGCACGGGATGATGTACCCGAATCCCCTCGGGGGAGCTACAGGTCAGACGGAGCGCAGATGTGGCCGGCGACGGCGCTCGCAGCGGCTACGGCCGGACTCGCCAGGTAAACCTCAGACGTGGGGTCGCCCATGCGGCCAACGAAGTTGCGGTTCGTCGTAGAAACGCAGCGCTCGCCCGCCGCGAGGATGCCCATGTAACCACCCAGGCACGGGCCGCAGGTAGGCGTTGAGAACACGCAGCCCGCGTCGATGAACGCGTCCGCCAGCCCTTCAGCCATGCACTGCTTGAACACTGCCTGCGTCGCGGGGATCACGATGCAGCGAACGTTCTCGTTCACACGGCGGCCACGCAGCACCTCAGCGGCTGCGCGCATATCCTCGATGCGGCCGTTCGTGCAGCTACCGATGACCGCCTGGTCGATAGCGATGTGGCGGCTCTCGCTCACAGGATGCGTATTCGAAGGCAGGTGCGGCCAGCTCACGCACGGCTTGATGTCTGCCGCGTCGATGTGGATCACCTGCGCATATTCGGCATCCGGATCCGCATGGTACTCGACCGCCGGACGCTGGCAGCGGCCTTCGAGCCATGTGCGCGCCACATCGTCGACCTCCATGATGCCCGCCTTGCCGCCAGCCTCGATCGCCATGTTCGATATGGTCATGCGGCCTTCCATCGACATATTTCGAATCGTGGAGCCAGCGAACTCCATAGCCTGGTAGAGCGCACCATCGACGCCGATGAGCCCAATGATATGGAGGATGACATCCTTCGCCGTCGCTCCGTCCGTAAGCTCGCCTTCAATCTCAAAGCGAATGGTGGGCGGCACCTTGAACCAAGCACGACCGGTCGCAAGACCCACGCCGGCGTCCGTCGAACCCACACCCGTGGAGAACGCACCGAGCGCACCGTACGTGCAGGTATGGGAGTCTGCGCCAATCACCAGGTCGCCCGGCACCACGACACCCTGCTCGGGCAGTAATGCATGCTCGATGCCCGCGCAGCCCTGCTCCCAGTAGTGGGTGATGCGCTGCTCATGGGCGAAGTCGCGCATTTTCTTCGTCTGCTCTGCGCTCTTGATGTCTTTGTTCGGCGCATAGTGATCCGGCACGAGGCACACGCGGTCGCGATCGAACACCTCGGTCGCACCGAGCTCACGGAACACATCGATGGCGATGGGCGCCGTGATGTCGTTCGCGAGCACAAGATCGAGGTCGCATTCGACGAGTTGTCCCGGGCGCACCTCCTCGAGGCCCGCGTGCGCGGCCAAGATTTTCTCTGCAACGGTCATCGGTCGTGGCATTGGTTCAATCCTTCCTGTTAATGAAGAGGTATCGGACAGGCGTGTGTGACAGTTTCCTCCGGGGAAGTTGTCACACTTAATTCTTCTGGTCGGAGATAAGGCGGTTCAGCGCGTTGAGATACGCCTTCGTCGACGAGACAATGATGTCGCCGTCCGAACCACGGCCGATGTACACCTCGCCGTTCTCAGCCGTCACACGGACCGTCACCTCGCCGAGCGCGTCGATGCCGCGCGTCACCGCCTTCACGCTGAACTCATTGAGGTCGTTCGCCACGGCCACGATCTTATCGACCGCCTTGTACGCCGCATCGATGGGACCGGTGCCGTACGCGCATTCGGTAAACGTCTCGCCGCCCATGTTCGTAAGCGTGATAGTCGCCGTCGGGGTGAGTGGGAAGCCGCAGGAAACTTGCACCGCATCGAGGTTCCACACCGCCGTGCTCACGCGTTCGCGCTCGTGAACGATCGACTCCAGATCCTCGTCGTACACTTCCTTCTTCTTGTCCGCCACCTCGAGAAAGCTCTGGTAGATGCCTTCGAACTCCTCATCCGTGAACGTGAAGCCCAGTTCGCTCATACGATGGCGCAGCGCCGCATGGCCCGAGCGCGCCGTAAGGATGATCTGCGAGCCGCCGGCGCCCACATCGGCAGGATCGATGATCTCGTAGGTATCGCGCGCCTTAAGCACGCCGTCCTGATGGATGCCGCTCGAGTGCGCGAACGCGTTCGCACCCACGATCGCCTTATTCGCCTGCACCGTCATGCCGGTGATCGAACTCACGAGCTTCGAGGCTCGCGTGAGCTCCTGCGTCACGATGTCCGTGTGCGCATCGAGCTCCTGCCCATGCATGCGAATCGCCATGACGACCTCTTCGAGCGCCGTGTTACCAGCGCGCTCGCCCAGGCCATTGATGGTGCACTCAACCTGCGTGGCGCCGTTGCGCACCGCCTCGATGGCAAGCGCCGTGGCCATACCGAGGTCGTTGTGCGTATGTACGGAGATGGTGACGTCCTCGATGCCGTCCACGCGCTCGCGCAGATCGCGAATGCGCGCGCCGAACGCCCATGGCATGTTGTAGCCCGTCGTGTCCGGGATATTCACCACCGTGGCGCCCGCCTTCACCGCCGCCTCGACGATCCGCACGAGAAAATCCTGGTCCGCGCGACCGGCATCTTCGGCATAGAACTCGACGTCGTCCACGAAGTTGCGGGCAAGCTTCACGGCATGGATGGCGCGCTCGATGGCCTCGTCCTCGGTCATGCGCAGCTTGTCGCGCAGATGACTCGGCGAGACGCCCAGGCCGGTATGGATGCGCGGGCGCTTGGCGGTCTTCAGCGCCTCGGCCGCGACCTCGATGTCCTTGTCCACCGCGCGCGTGAGGCCGCACACCGTGCACGCATCCCCCGCGATACGGCCGATCTCTTCCACGCTCTTGAAGTCACCAGGGCTCGAGATCGGAAAGCCCGCCTCGATGACGTCGACGTTCATGCGGATGAGTTGCCGCGCGATGACGAGCTTCTCCTCGGTGTTCATGCTGGCACCGGGCGACTGCTCACCGTCGCGGAGCGTGGTATCGAAGATGTGGATCTTGCGGGTCATGGTTCCTCCTGTCTTAGCTGGACTGGCTGCCCGCGCCGGGCGTACGTAGCAGGAGGCGTATCGCGTATGTTCGCTGCATAAGGAGAAGCACCCCGTCGCGATGCGCCCTGCTCGTCGGGCTTGATACGCGATGGGGTGCTTCAAAAGGTCGAATAATCCGAGCGGGACGAAGTACCCTAGCGCGTATCAGCGCTTAGTAGTAGCTCGTCTAGGGATAGAAGCTGCGCAACACAGAACGCCGCCTGGGCGGTGGCGAGTCCCTTGTTGGCCTGACGCTTCATGTCCCATCCTCTCGCTCGCAGCTGCCGGGTGAACCGGCCGTCACTGCATTGGGGTAAAGTGTACCACAAGGCTTGACCGTGCCCTAGGTAAATTTACTCCAGGGGTTTTTAACATTGCACAGAAAGGCGCCCCGAGCAGGAGACCTACTCGGGGCGCAGATGTTAAAAACCCTGGGGTAAATTTACCTGTTAGCTGCGTTCGGCCATGTCCATCTGATGGTCGCAGAAGTCATGGCGATCGACCTGCTGGCGCACCACGTCCCAACTCACCTCGGACTCGAAGAGCGAGCTGTTGAACTGTGTGACGGCGTCACCGCTCGCATTGGCGAACGCGCGCTCGAGCTGGCTGCGACCGAAGGCATACACATCGGCATCGTGATGCTCGTCATATGCCTCGTGGACGACCACGTTCAGGTACTGCAGATTGGGATAGGCGCTGAATGCAGCAGCTGCGTTGTACACGATAGCGCGGTCGATAGCATCGCCATCGATGTCCTCCGAAACGTTCGTATAGTAGACCTCGAACGTATTCGCGTTGACCTGAACGGTATCGTCGGTAGAAACATACGAACCCAACGGCAGGTTCTCGAAGAACACGCTAGACGGCTGGCTGTCGCCGGTATACACCTGCAGCGTTGTGGGATCGTGAACGTCGATCTCGTCCAGCACCGCCATGGTTGCCTCGTACTCGCGCTGGTCTTCAGGGTCGCTGAAGGTAGGCGTGTTCGAAGTATTCGCATTCGTGCCGGTGCCGTTGCCAGACCCGGCATCCTGGTTGTTGCCGTTGCTCGTCTGCCCAGCATCTCCTGCCACCGTCGCGTCGACGACGTCTTCGACCGTATCTTCCAACTGGTCGCCGGTCGGCTCGAGCACGACGTTCCACACCACCACGGCTGCGAGGATCACCGCGATGATCGCCGCCGCAACGACCAGGATCTTCAGCCAGGGGTTCGCATGCTCCGAAGCATCGGCGGTGGATGCCGTCGCAGGTGCGGGCTGGACTATCGTAGCGGCAGCGTCCTCCGTCGCAGCACCTTCTTCACAAGTCGACTCGCTCGCATTGTCATCGGATGCGTGCACAGCCGTCGGCTCCGCATCTTCAGACGCACTGGACGCCGCACCTTCGGCCACGTCCTCACCTTCACCCGCAAGCACATCGTCGATGCTCGTGATACTCGCTTTTGCCTGCGCGAGCGCCTCGGCTTCACCCATGCCGCCCGCGACATAGTCCTCGTAGCGTGCGACTAGGTTCCCGTAGATCTCTTCCTTGAGCTCAATCATCTCGGCCGTGAGCACCCGACCTTCGAACAGATGCTCGACGTACATACGCAATTCGCTCATCGGTCTCCTCCGTTCTGCCTCAGCAGCCTGTCGATGATGCGGCGCACGCGCACCCAGCGCTCCTTCGCCTCATCGAGTTCGATTGCGCCGTTCGGCGTCACGCGATAGTACTTACGGCGCGCACCTTGCGTTTCATCACCCCAGTAGCTCTCAACGAATCCCTGCTTTTCCAGCCTCTTGAGGCTCGTGTAGAGCGACGGCTCCTTCATCTCGTACTCGCCTTGGCTCGCCGTGGCGATTTCCTTCAGGATCTCGTAACCGTAGCTGTCACCATTCGTGAGGGTACATAGGATGATCGCATCGATGTTTCCTCGGATGAGGTCACTTACCGCGTCTCGCGTCGTCATGGGCTCACCTCCTGGCAATCGACATCGGGCGTCTATTCTCGCCCGCTGTGCCCACTGTAACATAGAGTACTATGTGTGTCGATATACTTTTTGAGAAATATATTCCTTGAACGTGAGTCTCCTTGTACGCGAGCCTCCTCGTCCGAGCCTTTTTGCCCCAGAATAGACTGTTGAAGTCCTTGATTTGACCGTTTTACGCATCCAAAACGGTCAAATCGGGGACTTCAATTACGTATACCGTGTGCGCGTGACGGCGGTGCCGGGTGCAGCTGCCACGCCGAAGGAAGGGCGGTGGTGCTGCTCGTCGCTCCCCGCCGGCGCGCGGCTTGGCATGGCCGTTGCAACCGGCACCGAGGTCATGCTGCGGCATGAAAAAAGCCCGGCTGCCAGAGGGGCAACCGGGCTTTCTGTGGACAGCTGCTGTTAGCGGGCGCAGGCTACTCAGCCATGAAGTCGCGGGTCACGGACGAGTCGACCTTGACGCCGGGGCCCATGGTGGAGCTGAGCGCGATGCTCTTCACGTAGCGACCCTTAGCGGAAGACGGCTTCACGCGCAGGATCTCGGTGTAGAGCGCAGCGTAGTTCTCGACGAGCTTCTGATCGTCGAAGGAGACCTTGCCCACCGGCACGTGGCAGATGCCGTAACGGTCGGCACGATACTCGACACGGCCGGCCTTGAGCTCGCCGACCATCTTGGCGACGTCCATGGTCACGGTGCCGAGCTTGGGGTTCGGCATGAGGCCACGGGGGCCAAGGATCTTACCGATGCGACCGACCTTGGCCATCATGTTCGGCGTAGCGATCGCAGCGTCGAAGTTGATCTCGCCACCCTGGATGGCGGCCACGAGCTCGTCGGAGCCGACGACATCGGCGCCAGCCTCTTCGGCCTCGCGAGCCTTCTCGCCCTCGGCGAAGACGGCCACGCGGACGGTCTTGCCGGTGCCATGAGGCAGGGAGATGGAGCCACGAATGTTCTGGTCGGCCTTACGGGTGTCGATGCCCAGACGGAAGTGCGCCTCGACGGTCTCGTCGAACTTGGCGGGAGCGACCTCCTTCACCAGGCGGACAGCCTCGAGCGGCTTGTAGAGCTTGAACTTCTCGACCTTCTCCGCAGCGGCGCGGAAATTCTTTCCATGCTTCGGCATGTTCTACCTCCTGTGGTCACAGGGCTCGTGCCCTCCCACATCGTTGCGCGCCCTATTGCGCGCGAGCGGCTTCACCGGAGCGGTAAACCCGCAAACGGGTGCGCCATCTCGACGCACCCGTAGAAAGCAACGTTACTCGGCGATGGTCACGCCCATGGAACGGGCGGTACCGGCGACGATCTTCTTAGCGGCCTCAATGTCGTTGGCGTTGAGGTCGGGCATCTTGATCTCGGCGATTTTGGTGAGCTGCTCGTCGGTGAGCTGGCCAACCTTGTCACGCTGCGGCACGGCGGAACCGCTCTTGAGCTTGAGCTCCTTCTTGATGAGGTGCGCCGCAGGCGGGGTGTGGCACTCGAAATCGAACGTGCGATCCTCGAAGACCGTGATGACGACGGGGATGACGTCGCCCATCTTGTCCTGCGTGGCGGCATTGAACGCCTGGCAGAACTGCATGATGTTAACCTGGGCAGCACCAAGGGCGGGACCCACGGGGGGCGCCGGGTTGGCCTGACCGGCAGGAATCTGAAGCTTGATGACGGTTGCAACCTTCTTATCAGCCATCTCAAAACCTTCCTGAACCGAAAGCGAAGTGAATCAAACGTATCGTTAGCGCCCCCGCGTTAGAAGCACGCCCCCAGATGAGCAGTCCGGGGACGAAGCGCCGGCGCGCGAACAACCAGCCTTACAACGCCACGACGATCTGGTCGAAACCAAGCTCGACGGGCGTATCGCGACCGAAGATCTGGAGGATGACCTTCACCTTGCCAGATTCGGCGTTGACCTCGGAAACCATACCGTTGAAATCCGCCAAGGGACCGGAGGTCACGCGCACCGGCGTGCCCACCTCGAGGTCGACGGACATCCGCTTGGGAGCCTCGCCCTTCTTGGACTTACGCATCATCTTGTTATACTCATCGCGTGAAAGCGGCGACGGCTTGCCGTTGGCGCCGAGAAAACCGGTGACACCGGGCGTGTTACGCACACAAGTCCAGGCGTCGTCGTCCATCTCCATGCGCACAAGCACATAGCCCGGGAAGATCTTGACGTCCTTGGTCTCGCGCTTGCCGCCCTCTTTGATCTCGGTCACGCTCTCCATGGGAATCTCGATGTCGAAGATGCGATCTTGCATCCCCATGGTTTCGATGCGGTGCTCGAGGTCGGTCTTAACGCTCTTCTCGTAGCCGGAATAGGTGTGGACAACGTACCAACGCTTCGACATGGCCTAGCTCCTTAATCCAGAGATGAGGAAGAGACCCTCGCCGATCACGAAATCGAGCGCGGCGATAACGATGCCAACGACCACAAGAGAAGCGCACACCACGATCGAATAGTTGATGAGCTCCTTCTTGCTCGGCCAGGTGACGCGACGCATCTCGGTACGCACCGCGGCAAGATAGTTGCGGATGCCACCGAAGAAGCCGGGCTTGGAGCCCTTCTTGCTCTTCGCCTTCGCCTTATCCTTCTCTTTCGCGGCCTTCATCTCAGCCTTAGCGCGCGCGACGCTCTTCGAAGCGCTCTCGGTTTCCTTGGAGCCCTTGCGCGAGACGGATTTCTTGGCGGCAGAAGCGGCCTCAGCCTTGGCAGGAGCGGCGGGCGCCTGCGCGCTGCGCTGCGAAGCCTTCTTCTTGTTCTTCTTGTTGGCCATGGTCGCTACCTCCAGGCGCAAAGCGCCTAACACAGGAAACCGTAAGCCCCGAAATCGAGGCTTACGGATTGAAGACTGGCACGCCAGGAAGGACTCGAACCCTCAACACTCGGTTTTGGAGACCGATGCTCTACCAATTGAACTACTGGCGTGTAAAGGTTGGAGACTAACGGGTCTCCTTGTGAACCGTATGGCGACGGCACCAGGGGCAATACTTCTTGATCTCCATACGATCGGGCATGGTTGCCTTGTTCTTGGTCGTCGTATAGTTACGACGCTTGCACTCGGTGCAGGCAAGGGTGACGAGAGTACGCATGAAACTAATTACCTCCAAATACCGCCCCGTACGGGCACGATGGAATACGATAGCATCTGCGTTCTTACTCTGTCAACGGTTTATTCGCTGATAGACGCAATTGCAGATGCGTTCCATAAACGCTCACAAGGTCGCGGGCACAACCCGCATCTTGCACCGTTTTCCGAAGCGAACTCTCGTGTGTACAGCGTGCGTGCGCAGAGGATGAGTTCGATTTGGAAAACGGTGCGTCATGAAGAACCCGGCTCCTCGCGATGAGGAGCCGGGTCTAAGATCACACGATCCGAATACCTCGGCTACCCGAAGTTACTCGATGATGGTGGAGACGACGCCGGAGCCGACGGTGTGGCCACCCTCGCGGATAGCGAAGCGCAGGCCCTCCTCCATGGCGATCGGGTGAATGAGGTCGCCCTCGATGGTGATGTGGTCACCAGGCATGGCCATCTCGGTGCCCTCGGGGAGCTTGACGGTGCCGGTCACGTCAGTGGTACGGAAGTAGAACTGCGGACGGTAGCCATCGAAGAACGGCGTGTGGCGGCCGCCCTCCTCCTTGGTGAGGACGTAGACCTCGCCGGTGAACTTGGTGTGCGGGTGCACCGAACCGGGCTTGCAGAGAACCTGGCCGCGCTCGATGTCCTCGCGCTTGATGCCGCGCAGGAGGATACCGACGTTGTCGCCAGCCTCGCAGAAGTCCATGGTCTTGCGGAACATCTCGATGCCGGTGGCGACGGAGGACTGGGTCTCCTTGATGCCGACGATCTCGACGGGCTCGTTGAGCTTGAGCACGCCGCGCTCGACACGGCCGGTCGCAACGGTACCACGGCCGGAAATGGTCATGGTGTCCTCGACGGCCATGAGGAACGGCTTGGCGTCGTCGCGCTCGGGGGTCGGGATGTACTCGTCAACGGCAGCCATGAGCTCACGGATGGAGTCATACCACTTCTCCTCGCCGTTGAGGGCGCCGAGAGCGGAACCACGGATGACGGGGATGTCGTCGCCGGGGAAATCGTACTCGGAGAGGAGCTCACGGGTCTCCATCTCAACGAGGTCGATAAGCTCCTCGTCGTCAACCATGTCGCACTTGTTCAGGAACACGACGATGTAGGGCACGCCGACCTGACGGGCGAGCAGGATGTGCTCGCGGGTCTGAGCCATGGGGCCGTCGGTAGCGGCGATGACCAGGATAGCGCCGTCCATCTGGGCAGCACCGGAGATCATGTTCTTGATGTAGTCGGCGTGGCCGGGGCAGTCGACGTGAGCATAGTGACGCTCAGCGGTCTCGTACTCGACGTGCGCGACGGAGATGGTGATGCCGCGCTCGCGCTCCTCGGGAGCCTTGTCGATGTTCTCAAAGGCGGTGAAGTCGGCCTTGCAGCCATCGGTCTCGGAGAGAACCTTGGTGATGGCGGCGGTCAGCGTGGTCTTGCCGTGGTCCACGTGGCCGATGGTGCCGATGTTAACATGCGGCTTTGTACGCTCGAACTTTTCCTTGGCCATTTAGCCCTCCTCCTTAAGGTCGTCCCCGAGGGGACTTGCCCTTTAACTTAAGTGGCTCCCCCACGTACATAGAGAAGCCACCGTGTTACCTGGTAGCGGTGACTGGATTCGAACCAGTGACGCCACGGGTATGAACCGTGTGCTCTAACCAGCTGAGCTACACCGCCGTACTGGAGCCTGCGACCGGACTTGAACCGGTGACCTCCTCGTTACCAACGAGGTGCTCTACCGACTGAGCTACACAGGCACTTGACTTCTGGTGGGAGCGCAAGGATTCGAACCTTGGTAGGCAGAGCCAACGGGTTTACAGCCCGTCCCCATTAACCACTCGGGCACACTCCCATAAGAAGCAAGACCCACGAAGCCGGATGTCCATGCGGAAATACCGCCATCGCGAGCAAACGAATAGTAGTACAAGGCGGCGGCGCGAGTCAACCGAAAACCTCAAATACACGCGTCCGGGCGTATCCTATGGCTGCGAGCTGCGATTTCTCTCGATACGCCATGAGGAGCTTGTGAAGACAGAATGAGCTTGATTGGCGACGTGTTTCCTGCGACCCGTTTTTGGATGGCTGCGTACCCCGTCTTGATGGCTTGGCTGGAACACCGGCCAGCCAATAACCCCCGTCCCCAATGGCGGGAACACCGACCAGCCAATAACCCCCGTCCCCAATGGCGGGAACACCGACCAGCCAATAGCCCCCATCCCCAATAGCTGGCGCCCGTCTCGATGGCTTGGATGGAACACGCCCCAACCAACCAACCAATCAGCCAAGATCGAGCGTGGCCTGCACGGTGCGGCGCTTCCGCTCGTCGCGGATGAGCGCCTGGAGCTTCGCAGCGACCTTCTCGAATTTCACCTGGGCGGCGTCCTTGCCCGCGGCTCGGTCGCGCGCCGTTGCGCCCGCGAGCACCGCTGCACGCTCCTCTTCGCCGAGCCGCTCCGCTTGATACCGCTCCACTACTGCCTCAAGGTCTTCGATCGTCGAAAGATCCGCCGCGCGGGCGCTTTCTTCATAGGTATAGAAGAGCTTCACCGGGTGCCCCGCCAAGAGCAGCTGCACGGCATTGCGCAGCGTGCCCGAACTCACCTGCAGGTTACCGAAGCGATTGATCTCGATGGGGTTGAAGTACGCAAGCCCCCAATCCGCCCGCTCGCCCATGGCGCGATCCTTCGCCGTCTGGAGGGCGCGACCCGTGGCGCCGGGCTCACCCGGCACGGTCTCGAGCCCCCACGCGTCCTCGACCTTCACGCGCGGGCGTGCGCGCACGGAAAAAACCGTCACATGGGGATACGGCGCGTCGCCATCCCACGTTCTCAGATAGTCGAGGGCGAGCGCATCGACCCCGCGCTCGGAATCTCCCACGAGCACGTTGAAGCCCTGTTCGCAAATGCGGCTCAAAGACCGGCAGAACTCCTCGGGCAGGCGCGCGAGGCTCCTTGATCCGGATATGAACACATTCGGCATGCTCGCCCTCCTTTCGTTACACGTCACGCCGCCGCGCAGCGCTAGTCACCCTTGCCGGTCTTCACGAGCGCATACGGATAGACGGCCTTCGCGCCGGCGCGCACGAGCTCGGACGCGATCACCGCGAACGTCCAACCAGAATCGACCATATCGTCCACGAGGAGCACAGTCTTGCCCGCGATGCGCCCGGGCTTGGCGACCTCGATGGTATCGCGGATGTTCTTCACCTGCAGCGCGGAGCTGTTGAGCGTCTTCTGTGCGACTCCCTCGGCGACCTTGCGCACGGCTCTGTCCACGAACGGCACCTTGAGCGCGTGCGCCAGACGCTCGGCAAAATCCGGCACGAGCGTGGGACGGCGCAAACTCGGCACGGCGACCACCACGTCGATACCCGTACCCGCCGCCGCGCTGCGCAGGTAACGCGCGGACTCTAGGAGCAACTCGTCTGAGAAACGCCCGTCACGGTACTTGCCCGTCGCGGCGAGCTGTCCGAGCAGCGAGTAATAGTTGTCCGAAAGGATCCAACCGCGCCCGCACTGCTCTTCGAGCGCGATGCGGGTGCCGTCCGGCCATTGCTTGCGCGGCTTCACGAAGCCATGGCGATTCTTCTCGAACGAGATTGCCTCGTCCACGAGCACCTTGTCTACCTCGACGGGGAACAGCGGCTCGCCTGCGCAGTTCGCACAGATGCCGCAATGGTCCTTGGCATCCGGCGCGTCGAGCTCGTCGGCGATGTACTTCATGAGGCAGCCATCGGTGCGCAGGAACTCCCTGAAGCTCGCAAGCTCGTCTTGGCGCGTGGAGCACAGCTCGGCCTGGCGCTCACGCTCTGCCTGTGCATCGAAGCTCGCGCCTTCGTTGACGCAGAACATGGTCATCATGCTCCCGCGCTGGTTCTTGCGCTTTTCCTGGTAGAGATAGCCGTGCACCTGAAGGTACTTGAGCGCCTCCTTGACCTTCCCTGCTGTCGCATTGACCGAGGCCATGACTTCGCGTTGCGTGGCGCTGCTCGAGCAGCGATCGATGATCTTCTCGAGCAGGTCCGGCTCAGCGAAAGCGGAATCGATGAAGCTCTTGAGGATGCCCTCGTCCTCCGGACCGTGCAGCAGCACGGCCCAAGCGCGCTTGCCATCGCGACCCGCGCGGCCGATTTGCTGGTAGTAGGAAATGAGGTTCTCGGGCAGCTGGAAGTTGATGACGAAGCGGATGTCTGCCTTGTCGTAGCCCATACCCAACTTGATGGTGCAGCAGAGTACGCGCACCTTCCCCGCCTCGAAATCCGCAAGCGCACGACCAGCGACTTCCGGGTCGAGACCGGAATGGTATGCGCGCGCGGCGACACCGTGCTGCTGCAGGTACTCGGCGACATGCTCGCAATCGCGCTGCGTGAGGCAGTAGATGAGCCCCTGCCCCTCCGCGAGGCCACCTCCCCGGCCGAGCGTCTGCGCGAGCCAGGCCAAACGCTCCTCGCGGGTCTGCTCGGGGTTCACCTGGATGGCAAGCTCCTCGCGGATGAGGTTCCCGCGCACAACGCTCAGGTTATGCCCGAGTTGCGCGCGGATGTCCTTGATCACGCGGTCGTTCGCGGTGGCGGTGGTGCCCAGAATGGCAGCGTCCTCGGGCAGGTTCTGCAGAAAGCGCGACACGCGCTGGTAGTCCGGGCGGAAATCGTGTCCCCAGTCCGAGATGCAGTGCGCTTCGTCAACGACGAAGAGCTTGATGTTACGTACGCTGGCGAGCTGCTGCATGAACCCTGCGTTCGAGAGGCGCTCCGGCGAGACGATGAGGGCGTCATAGCTGCCGAGATGGGAGAAGATCTCTTCCCAATCGTCCCGGTTGCTCGAGTTGATGGTGGCAACGTTCAGCTTGAGCCGCTTCGCCGATTCGATCTGGTTCTCCATGAGCGCCAGAAGCGGGCTGATGATGAGCGTGGGGCCGGCGCCTTGCGCGCGCAGGATCTTCGTGGCCATGAAGTAGACGAGCGACTTGCCCCAACCCGTCTTCTGCACCACGAGCACGCGCTTGCCCGTCGCAGCGTCGACGATCGCCTCGAGCTGGCCAGCGCGGAACTCTGCTCCCTCGCCGTACGTCTCGCGAAGAAGGGTGGTTGCTTGGCGCGCGGCAGCATCACGCTCGGGAGAGGGGGCGTCGACCTGCGCCGGCTCCTCTGCGCGCACGGACTCCCCTGCTGCAACGCCTGCCGGCGCGTCTTCCCTCTTCGCCCCCTCCGCGCCCGGCGTGCACTCGAGGAGCCTGGTGAAGATGGGGTCGCGCAGGTCGAAGAGGTAGCAGTCGTTCGCGTTGCGCGGGTCGCCCTTGCGACGCAGGTAGTTGTGGTGCACGAGCGCGCGCTCCTCGATCTTCGTGCGCATGTCGGCGAAGCGCGCCACCCACACGCCCTCGAGCGGCTCGATCCTCACATCGCGATAGGAAAGCTGCTCCCAATGCACGTAAAGGTAGATGTCGCACTCCGGATAGAGCTCGCAGTAGCGGCGGTAGTCCTTCGCATCGAACGTGATGGTGAGGCGCGGGTCGAGCCGCTGCGCGAGCGAACATCCGGCCTCATCCTGCGTATAGCGGGCGCAGGTGAAGAACGGCGTCATGAAGCTCTTGAGGTCTGCCGGGCGGTCGTTATCGTAATCGTGCATATCGATGGCGTAGGGATTCGTCGCCTTCTCCGGGTTGATGCGCAGATCGCGTCCGATGCGCGGCACGACGCGCGCGATGAAGTCGCGTTCGAGCTCCTCGCCCTTGCGACACCAGGCGTCCTTGTCCTCGGTATCGATCTCTTGCGGCGTGCGATCAGGATACGGGTCGCCGGGACGCGGGGCGGAGGCGGCAGCTGTTGTCTGAGTCTGCTCGACGGGCTCAGCATCATGCTTCAACGGCACGGTGAGCATGCCCGCGCTATCGAGCGCCTCGAGCACCGGCTGGATGCCGCGTCCGGAAAAGCAGGAACGATCCCGTGCAGGCGCGTTAACTCGAACGATGCCGCGAGCAAGCCCTGCTTCAGTAGGAAACCAATAAAACCTGCCGACCGCCTCATCTTCGTGATATTCGATGAGCCCCGCGTCACCGATTTTCTTATATGTTTCGCGAACTGTCCTTCCATCGATGTTCACCCCTGGATCGATGAGCCCCTTTTCTTTGAGTTCGTGCAGCAACTGGGTGAGCGACCCGCCCTCAAGCTCGGTATAAACTTCATCTGTCATACAAAGGCTCCTCCCTCGCAGCCATTGCGCCCCAGGGTACCCACCATAAGGGGCTTCTCGAAGTTTGCAGTAATTCAATGTTGAAGGACTTGTCCCCTCTTTATAGTCTCGCTGTGCCTTGGAGACGATGCTCTCAATCGGGCACGTATCCCGATCCGTTTCGGTAATGCCACTTGGCTGGTCCCGGCCGAACTGGCAGCACCTACAGCTCGTTACCTTACAGCCCTCTACCGTAATGATGTCCCCTGTAATGGTATCAAGAAAGCCGCTGAACCAACCCAGGCTATCTTCAAAGCTGTAGAAGCTCCCCTCATTTGCTGACGTACATCGTTGGGCTTCGCACGAGGGACGCCGCCGAGCAAGCCCCGGAGCGCGCCCGTCTCTCATCAGGGCCTGTGCTATTCGTTAGCTGTGGCCTGCTCGCGCCACGCCTCCCATTCGTCGAACTCGGGGTCGTCACCCTCGAGGCCGAGAAAGCAGCCGTTGAATTCGGCGAGCCTGATCATGAGCGGGAAGATCGCCTGATTTGCCTCGAGGGCCTGCTCGCGCGTGATTCTAATAAGGGCAGCGCGCGCTGGAGAGCCGACAGAGCCGGTAGCACGAAACGCGAGGAGCATACCCTCGCGCCAGATGATTTAGCTGTTGGTGGTATTGGCGATCATGATGCGCTCTCCCTAACCTCTTACACGCTAAACCTGAAACTGATGTGCTTGGATACCTAGCCGCTTCTCTGCGGTGCCCCCATTTATGACAGCGCCGGCGGCACCGCAAGCGGAAATCTTGTTTTGTTTTTGCCCGGCCTTCGGCCTCATCTTTGGATAGCCATGCTCACAGGCAGTGCGCAGCGCTCGCAATCGAGACCCGAGACAGATTAACCTGGCACGATTGCCTCACGCCCCGTTACAGCGGCCTGTTCGCGAACGACTTGAAGGCCCGCTCGGTCTCCTCGGCGCTCGGCAGGGTGGGGTCGTCGTCGACGGCGGGGAAAATCGGCATCATATCGCGCAGCTCGTCGAGGTCGATGTCGTTGTCGCCGACACCGTAGAAGTGCGCCTCGCAGACGATGCTCTCGGGCAAAAACGGCGCGCAGTGGATGGCGCGCGTCAGCTCGTCGCAGGCATCCTGGTCGCGCGGGACGTCGAGGACGCCGAGGCTGTAGTCGTTAACGTAGTAGCCGTTGGTCCGCTTGTGCGACTCGGCGATGAGGCGCTCCGCGGCGATGCGCTCGTCGGACGTCAGCTGGTTGCGCCAGGATGCGCTGACGCCGAGTTTCTCGGTGAGCAGCCAGGCGATGTAGGCGATGGTCTCGGAATTGCCGTAGATGTGGCCCATGGTCGGCGTCTCGGGCAGTTCGGCGAACGCGGTGAGCTCGGGGCTCGGTACCTCGGGCGCATAACCGAGGTCGTGTTCCAGGTGCTGCGCCCAGCAGGACATCATGGGGATCTGGTACATCTCCCGCATGATGTCGTCGCACTCGTCTTGGTCGTAGGGCGCCTCGAAGGCGATGATGGGCTCATTCTTGTACGCCTCGCGCGTGCGCTTCGTCTGGCAGGCGCGCAGGGCGATGCCGGCGGGCTCGAGTGAGCCCGCGGGGAGCTCGCGGCGGGTGTAGCCGTCGGTGCCGAACGTCTCCTGATCGAGGTCGAGCACGCGCTGGACGAAGGCCGCCTCGCGGGGGTGCAGGCCTATAACGCCGTGCCCGGGTTGCATGTTCACGAAGCCAGGATAGAGCGTGTCGAGCATGATGCTCCTTTCTGTGCCGGGGCGGTGCTCCGCCAACCGTGCAGATACAGATACTCACGTGCCGAAATGTTAGATTGTGAAATGCGGAATTAAGACGTGCCCCGATCTCGTACAGGACAAAGTCTGAATCCTATAGATTCCAGCATGACGAACATCGCGCCGAGCTAGAAGAGATGCCCCTGCTCGCCCGCAGGCTCAACGGGCGTCCCCCTCACCGCCTCCTGAAACACGATCTCGCGGAAACTGTCCTCGGATTCCAAGGCGTCCTGCAGCAACCCCTGCCGGGATAGCGAGACGAAGATCGCCGCCGCCTCGGCCTGGCAATTGATCGATCGCTTGGGGTTGAACTCGATGTCGGTAAACGCGTCGTAGGCGAGTATCCCCTCGGCAAGGGCGGCATTTCCCTCCTGGGCGAGCGTGTGGATGTAGAGCCAGTCGTAGAAGAAGGTCTTGGGCTCGGAGCTGAACACCTTATTGCCGAACTGGAAGCCCACGACGCCGCCGCTCGAGCGGAGGCGCGGGTCGCGCTTGGCATCCCGGGAGGACTTGCTCCACAGATCGCGGTACGGTCCGCCTTGCTCGAACACCTTGCTGCCCTGGAAGGCGGACTCGACGGAGATGCGCGCGCCGTTCCCCCAGGTCATCATGAGGTTGAAAGCACTCAGGCGCACGCCCAGCTCCTCCTCGGAGCGACTGGACACCTCCAGCACCCGGGTGCCCGGGGCCTCCTCCAGATACGCCTGATGGAGGCTCCGGACGCAGCGCTTCTTCTGCGCGTCTGAGAAGCCGCTGTAGAACGTGAACTCGACATCCCTCTTCACGCAGAGACGTTCATCGAGCGAGACGGTGAATACCGGTCTGACAGCCATGTCGAGTCACCCTATCACATCTCATCGTCGTATGCATTCACGGCCTTCTTCCAGTCGGAGAAATCGCGACGTGGCTTGAACGGCATATCGTCGTACAAAAGAATTTTGAACGGAATGTGGCTACGGTTTGTAACCCGCCTAGAATACTCATAATCCATCTCTTCTGTTTCGAAGAGCACGCATTTTATGTAGCGGGCAGGAATCGTCTCAAACACCAGAACCTCTGCCTGGGGATCGCTGGTTTCGCAAGAATCCAGGTTCCACTTGGCACGGGAGTATGTCCCCGCAGGGCACGGCACGCCGTCTGCAAACATATTCTCTAGCGCCTGTGCGCCTTGGAACTCCGTTTTACTGGCATGGCGAACCCGGTTGCTCGCAGCATTCGTAGGATAAAAGGCGCAATCGAGCTCGTACAGCAAGCTCGGGTCGAGCTCCAGCAGAACAAACGTATCTCCCGGACAGGTCTCACCGCGGTTTTGTTTGCCCTTCTTAAGAGCATAGAGCCTCTGGTAATTTGGCCCGGAAATGGATACGGAGATGGCGTCAGTGTGCCTATCCCACCGCTCGTTATCATTGACGGCGGCATCGATTCGGAGGTTGTAGATTGTATTCCGGGACAAAATCCCACGCTCAAAGATGCTGTTAAGGTTCTTCGCCTGGGTGAAGTGGTAGAGCTTCTTGATTCCCCTATCTTGGATGATCTTTTCTATCTCCTCTCTTCTTCGAAGGGCCGTTTGGCGTTTAATCTCCTCCCGCTCGGCCTCCCGACGCTCCGCCTCAAGGCGCTCGGCCTCCCGACGCTCCGCCTCCTGACGCTTGCGGCGCTCGGCCTCGGCCCGCTCCCGGCGCTCGGCCTCTGCCCGCTCCTGGCGCTCGGCCAACTCGCGCTTTTCCAGCTCAGCCTCAGGATCCTCCAGAAGCACGCCCTGCCGGTCAAGCTCGTCGAAAACCAGCGAGGCACCGCGCCCCAAGAATATGGGGAACAAAGCGCTGAAACGGAAGTTTTGAGCGGAGACTTTTGCCGTGCCCTGGACAATCCCGCTCTCAAGCCCCGCATCTGTGACACGCCAATAATACGAAGCGCGAATGCCTGGGCTATGCTCCCAAGGCTCCTCGCACGGTACGCGCTCGATCAGTCCAGATCCTTCGAACGAGCTGAGAACGGCGTCACGCACCGATTCGACGCTTGCTTCCTGAGGAAGGTAGCCCTTACGCCGCAGCTGTCTCAGCAGCTCGTCAATCAGACCGACATCGAACTTGTCGCACAGATCATCCCATCTACCCTTTTCGGGCTCATCAGTCGATTTGCATTTCGCAGTTTCCTCTTGCGCCTCGATTTGCGCAAGCAGCGAGGCGTATCGACTTGCAAATGATTCTTTCCTGCGCCGTTCCCTATTGACATCGCGGACAGCATGCTCCGCAGCGCGGACGAGTTCGCGCGCCTTTTGCCACTCCCTTTCGCGGGCACACCGCTCCTCGAGCAGACGTTCCTCATGCTGTCGCGCCTGCTCGCGTTCCTCTTCGCGCCGACGCTTCGCTTCGGCTTGGATAGCAACCTTCTCTGGATAGAGGACCGGTAGTTTTTCTCGAACTATGCGGACAAAGGCACCATCCAGCGGCGAAGAAGCGGACCGAGCAGGTATTTTCAAGTCGTGTAGAACTGCCAGCATCTCCTTGGACGACATGCCGAATTCCTTGGCAAGAACAGAAACGCGAACCTCATCCATGAGCGCATCCCCCTATTCTCCTGGCATATAGCACAAGCATAGACTCGTTTTCAAGTATACGCCGAACCCCTCCGGCTAACCTCCCCTACGCCGCCTTGCGCGAGGGCACGATTGCGTCGGAGAAGCCCAGTTCGACGGCGCGCTCGGCGGTGAGAAACGTGTCCTTGGCGGTGAGCGCCTGCACGCGCTTGACAGAAAGTCCGCTGCGGTCGGCGAGGATCTGGCTGAGGGTGCGGCGGAGCCCCATGAGGCGGCGGCTCGTCTCCTGCACGGAGAGCGCCGAGCCGCCGGCGTTCTGGATGAGCGGGTCGTGGATCATGAGCTCGGCATGCGGGAACATCTCGCGGCGGTCGCCGGAGACGAAGATGATCGCCCCCATGGATGCGGCGGTGTCGAGGCACACGGTGCGCACCGGACACGAGATGGTGCGCATGGTGTCCACGATGGCGAGGCCGGCGGACACGCTGCCGCCCGGGCTCGCGACGTAGAGGGTGATCTGGGCGGAGGGGTCGGCCTGCTCGAGCTGCAGCAGCTGCTGGCAGATGTCGAACGCCATCTCCGAGGTGACCTGGCCGGTCACAGAGAGCTCGCGCCGGGCGAGCATCTCGTCGTAGATGCTTGTGAGCGCGATGCCGCGCGCCGTCTCGCGCATGGTACAGGGGCTGATGATGCGGGACTCCATAGAGGGCTCCTCTCCCTTGGGATGTGTGGTCTTGAACGGGCTGGATGGGTGTGCGCTAGAACGGAATCTCGTCGTCAAACGCGAACGGGCATGGCTCTTCATCGGAAGCGGAGCCGATGGGCTCGCGCGCGGGCGCCTCAAGCGGGGCGGACGCCGCGGCGACGAGCTCTTCGAAGCGCGGATGCTCCTCCAGGCGGTAGCTTTCGACCTCCTCGGCACGCTTTCCGCGCACGAAGAGCCAGGCTCGACCGGCGGCCGTCTCGAGCAAGGTCTTCGGCATCCTATCCGCGCGCTCGGCGAAGCACTGCGCGGTGTCCAAGTCCTGGAAGCCCAGCACAAGTTGCGTGTCGCAGTTGCCCACGATGGACATGGCGCGCGGGCGGCCGTAGCGCGCCTCAAGCTGGTTCACGGATTGCAGAAGCAGCGTGACCCAGATCTCGCGGCTGCGCACGACGGCAAGCAGGTCATCGATCTTGTTGATGTAGAGGTTCGCGAAGTCGTCGAGGAAGAGCCGTACGGGAACGGGCATGCGACCGCCCGGGCAACGGTCAGCTTCGCGCAGGAGCGCCTTGAAGGCCTGGTCGACGAAGAGGCTCGTGAGTGGATCGAGCGCGCGGTCGATGTCGCTCATGGTCACGAAGAGCGCGCGGCGCTCGTGGCCGAAGCGGGCGAAATCGACCTGGCGGGAGGCGGTGTAGAGTCTGAGCGCCCCGTCGAACCCCAGGCACATGAGCTTCTCGGCAATGATGCCGATGATGCTCGCGTTCATCTTCTCGGCATCGCGCGTGGAGGCGTAGCGCAGGTACATCGAGGATGCGAGGCTATCGGGGTCGCTCACCTCGAGGTCATCGAGCAAGCGGAATGTCGCACCGTCATTCAGGTGCTCGGCAAGCTCGACCAGTGCAGCGAACGTCTGCTCCTCGCGCGGCAGCTCTTCCATCACGTATGCGATGAGCACGGCAAGGAGGTTTGCCGCGGCGCGGTCCCAGAACGGGTCTTTCATGCTCTCTACAGGGCAGAGCGCGACGGCAATGGAGAGGATGTCCTGCTGGTTGGGGCAGCCGTGGGCGTCTCGGCGGATGAACGCGAGCGGGTCGTAGCCTACGCGCTCGACGTCGGCGGGAAGTGCCTTCGACTCCTCGCAGATGTTCGCGAAGTCGAGGCATTCGACCGCATAGCCCGCGCCGGCGAGCATCGCGCCCATCTCGCGGCAGAGCGTGCCCTTGGTGTCGAGCACGATGAAGCTCGAGCCCATCTGGAGCAGGTTGGGCTTGAGCACGTGGCGCGTCTTGCCCGCACCCGAGGGGCCGATGACGAGCATGTTGTTGTTGATGCCGGTCTGGAAGGAATCGGTCTCGATGGTACGGTTGCGGCCGACGATGGTCTTCCCCTGGTAGGCGGCGCGGTCGGCGGCGTTCGACGAATCGACGGACATGGGCATCATCCTTTCTGCCAATGGTGACAGGCCTGCCAAAGGGGACTGTCCCTTTTGGCAGGCCCGTCTCTTTGGCATGCTTTATGTGGGCATGTGGCTTCAACCAAAAGGGACAGTCCCTTTTGGCGGGTTGGCGCCTAGGCGGCGGCGAGGCGCGCGGAGAGCGTGGGGTGAGGGTCGGCCTGCACCTGGCTGTGTGCCGCACCGCTTCTATAGCGGCTCGCAAGTGCGACGGGCTCGAAGAAGAGCTGCAAGGCCAGGCGCTGCAGGCGCGGCTCGGGGTCTTCGGGCATCATGTCCCATACGTCCCTGTAGCTCTCGATACCCTCCTTTTGCATGCGCTCCCGCTCGTCTGCGCAGTTCTCGCACATGATTTCGGCAGAACAGTTGCGCGCCTCCTTGAGCGCCTGGGCCGCCCGCGCGGAGTAACGCTTGAAATCCAAGGTCACCGAGCCCTCGGAAAGCGCAGGCGACGACCCGACGGCGTCGAGGATGTCTTGCGCCGTGGAAAAGCAGAAGACGTAGAACAGGGCACGAGCTTCGTTGGCGTTGAGCTCGTTTCTGCAGTACCTCCGCGCCATGAAAGCAAAGTCGTGCCGAGGGACGCGCCTGCGCTTTGGGTGGCTTGTCGCTTCATCCGCTTGGCCGGGCTCTTGGTCGGCTTGGTTCCGCGCGCGTGCCGCGCGGTTGCGCATCGTGTAGTTGCGGATCGGGACAAGCAGGCCGTCTACGAGCACGTTGCGGTCGGCGATGAGGGCGTCGCGCACTTCGCGGCTCCGTACACGGCGGGTGGCGGCATCGAGGATCACCGCGAGATGCGCGATGCCGCCGACGTCGCCTGTCCACTCGGGCATCTCCATGCCGCATTGCTCGAGGTGCAATGCAGTCATCTCCGACGTGGCGACCATGCGGCACATGCGCCGCGCCTTCGCGTCCCCGCAGTAGCGCTTCCAGGGGGTGCGCGCGATGATGCACAGGCTGGGATAGATCAGCTCGCGCGGAATCGTGACGTTGAACGCAGCCTCGATGCGGCTGGCAAGTACGGTGTTTTGCATGTTCATGCTACGCCTCCGAACAGGTGGGCGAAGGGGATCTGCATGAACGCCCTGATGAGGGACAGTGTGAGCTGGCGGCGCTGATGATCGTTTTGTTCGGTCATGGATGCTCCTTTGCTTGATAACGCTTGATACTTCGTGGTCACCGGTTTGCGGCACCGGCGCGCCTGCAAGGTCTTGATTGCTGGTATTGATGTCACCCGGTGTCCGGCGCCCGTGCACCGGCGCGGCTCCGTAGGCCGCTGCTCTCGTTCCTTGCGGCTGCAGCCACCGAGTGCTTGTTCGCATCGCCCCCACCGCAGGATCTTGGCCTCGGCAGGCTCCCCACCTGGGTCGTCGCGCGCTCGCGGCGCGCTCGCCAGGACACGTCGCCGCACATCACGGCGCAGCGGCGTCACAATAGGGGCGATGCGTATACGGTTGTCAAACTACCGAGACCCATGCATCCCACGACGCAGGAACGACTACGCCGAATAGGGAGACAGGACGGCGAGTGTCCTCAAGCGAAAATGCCTCGAATAGAGACAGCTCCGCCTAGGGATACTCCGCGACATGCACCACAACGCTATGAAATTGTTAGATGGTCTTTCCCATGTGCTTGCCCTTACCTCTTACTCGCTACAACTCACGTCTGATGTGCTCGGCGCTCCGGTCACGTAGTCTGTGCTAGAGACCTTTCCCGGAGCAGTACGGAAGAAAAAGTGTGTGCTCGTACTATACCCCCGCCGCAGGCAAAGGTATTCGAGAATTTTAGAAATAATTTCGACGGGTCATTCGGGGATGAGTGCCAACCGTTTGAACCCATCCCAAATGACGCACGGCATACTACACCTCGTAGGGCGAGTCCTCCCCGCGCGAGAACGCGAGCAGCGCCTCGGTCGTGCTGCGCACCATGTGCTCGACATCTTCCGCCGTGTAGAAGGCCATGTGCGGTGAGACGATCACATTCGGCAGCGCCATGAGCACCGCACGGTCGCGGTTGGGCAGCACCTCGCGGCTCGTGTCGCGGTAATAGAGGTTCGATTCGTGCTCAATGGTGTCGAGCGCCGCGCCGCCCAGATGCCCAGATTCGATCGCGTCCACGAGCGCCGCCGTGTCGACGAGCATGCCGCGAGCAGCGTTCACCAAGATGACGCCCTTCTTCATGCGCGCGAACTCCGCAGCGCCAATCATGTGCCTGTTCTCGGGCAGGCCGGGTGCGTGCAGCGTCACGATGTCCGCACTTGCCAAGAGTTCTTCAAGCTCGACATATTCGGCAAGATTGCGCACGTCGTCGCGCGGGTACGGGTCGCTGGCGATGATTCGGCAGCCAAAGCCTGCAAGCTCGCGGATCACGCACGAGCCGATGGCTCCCGTACCCACCACGCCCACGGTGCAGGACGCAAGCGAACGGCCAAGCTTGCCTTCGAGGCCGAAATCCTGCGCCGCGGCCTGTCGGAACACGAACTTCGCCCGGCGAAGCGCCATGAGCATGAGCATGATGGTGTAGTCCGCCACGCCCTCAGGCGGGTAGGCCGCGTGGGCGAGCCGCATGCCGAGCGAGCGCGCGTGCTCGACGTCGATGTGATCGTAACCGATGGAGCGCGTCGCGATCGCGCGGATGCCCAGCTCGTGGTAGCGGTCGAGAAGTTCCGGCGTCATGGGGTTCGTGATGATGGAGAGGACATCCGCGCCGCGCGCGAGCTCCGCGTTCTCGAGCGTAGGGTATTCGGCCGTCCAACCGAACTCGAACCCGAGCTCCTGGCTAAGTGCCTCAAGGTATCCTAGCTCATCAAACGGGCGAAGCGCGAACGCGAAGAGCTTCATGGCCAATCCTCTCGAAGTGATAATCTGAGTCCAGGACATAGATTATCACTTCGCTTGCGCCACCTTGCACCCAGCGTGCGGTTTCAGTATCCTAGGACACGCTTCATAGCGCCAGCGTGGCTCAACGGTAGAGCATCTGATTTGTAATCAGACGGTTGCGGGTTCGATTCCTGTCGCTGGCTCCACGCAAGAAACAGCAGGTCAGTAGATATAATTTCTGACCTGCTTTTCTTTTTTTTCTAAGAACGTGTGCGGTTCGATGTGCAAAGTGAGAATCTGAGTCCTGGACGAAAGTTCTCACTCGAACAGCGCGGCGGCCGCCGCCATCTTCTCGGCGATCTTCACGCCGAAGGGGCAGCGCGCCTCGCAGGCGCGACACGCCACGCATGCCTCCGCCGTAGCCCCCAACGCGCGATAGTGCTCGCGCAGGGAATCCGGCACCTCGTCGTACATGGTGGCGAGGTCGAAGAACTTGTTCACGCTCGCGATGTCGATACCCTTGGGACACGGAGCACAATGGCCGCAGTACGTACATTGTCCCAGGTACGCGTGACGCGGAGCACCGGCGAGCACGTGAGCGTAGTCGCGTTCCTCCGGCGAGGCCGTCTCATACACCACCGCTTCCGCCACGTGCTCCGACGCGGAGAAACCGATCATGATGCTCGCCACCGCGGGACGCGTGAGCGCGTACTCGATGCACTGCACCGGCGTGAGCGCCACACCAAACGGAGACTGCGAGGCGTCGAACAGGCGCCCGCCCATGAAGCCCTTCATGACGGTGATGCCCGTGCCCGTCTCTTCGCAAAGCGCATAAAGCTCGGCGCGCTCCGGCGTCATGCCGTCCCGCGCAGATTGCTCGCCCACCTCGCCGAAGTAATCGTCGAGGTTCTCGGTCGCCGGCATCATGTCGAACGCCGGGTTCACCGAGAACAGAATCATCTCGATCTCGGGATTCAGCGCCGCGCGCCTCGCGATCTGCGGGTTGTGCGTGGAAAGCCCAATATGCCGGACT
Source organism: uncultured Collinsella sp. (assembly GCA_900538305.1). Classification (GTDB taxonomy): domain Bacteria; phylum Actinomycetota; class Coriobacteriia; order Coriobacteriales; family Coriobacteriaceae; genus Enorma. Next base: position 99,219 of record UPXY01000004.1, on the reverse strand, counting down.
GTCCCCTCCGCGTACAGCTCACGGACGTACCCCATGAAGGGGCCGGTCGTCGCCTCTTCGTATTCCGCCGGGCTATCGACGTAGTGGATCATGCCAAGGTCCATGTAGTCCGTATGGAAGCGCTCGAGCAGGTCTTCGAACGCGGGCTCCACCTGGGAAAGGTCGCGCGTGCGCACGTACTGGCCGTTTTGCCAGGTGCTCCCTAGGTGACCTTGGATGACCCAGCGCTCGCGGGCGCCGGCGCCGAGCGCTGCCAGCGCATCGCCCAGGTTCGACCGGCGCGTGGGGTCGGGCATCCAGCAATCGAGGATGTTGACGCCCACCTCGTCGGCCGCGCGCACCACGGCGAGCGCCTCCTCCGGCGTGCCGTCCATCCATTCGCCGCCGAATCCGATCTCGCTGACCTCGAGCCCCGTGGTTCCCAGCTTGCGATAACGCATGGAAGACCCTCCCTTGTTGCAAACCGTATCTAAACTATTTCCCCAACGTCGCGTCGCGCAAGGCGGCGAGCTTGGCGATGGCCTCGGGCGAAAGACGACTGCCCAGAGTGAGCTTGATGTCCGGCGCTTCTTCGGCCTCTTTGACATCGGCGTCGAACAGGCGCATCTCTTCCACGAACATGCGCGCCGAGATGCGGGTGACGCCTTTGCCCATAACCGTCGCCTGGATGGTGCCGTCGCTCGTCACCACGGAGCAGGCGCGCCCGGCCTCGCGAGCCTCGGTGCACAGGCGCTGCACCACCGTGTCTGCCGAGACCCCCGTGGGCGAGAACTCGATGCGCACGCCCGCCTGCGGCAAGTTGGGCCGGTCGGCCGACACATTGCCTGCCCCGTCGAACACGATGACCGGCTCATAGCGACGTTGCGCGAACGCGGCGACATCTGCGATGAGCGCCGTGCGGGCACGGTCGTACACATCGCTCGAATAAGGATCGTCCGAACGATCGAAAATGAGGTGCTCGTAGCGCGGAGCAGCATGAATGACGTTGTAGCCGTCGACGACGAGCAGCTCGCGCTGACCGCTGGCGTTTGTTCCGCGCGCCGGATCGACGATGTTCGCCGGCGCGAACGCAGAAGAAAAGGCATTGCCAGCGCCGTAGGTGGCAGCACTCACGGCAGCGCGCGCCGAACCCTCACCAAAACGCTTGGCCTTAGCTTTTGCTCGATTCTTCTTGCCCATTTCGACCTTTCTTGAGGCTGAGTCGATGGGGTCGGGTTCATGTGCCTCGGTGAACCAAACGAACCCGACCCCAACGACTCAGACCCCAACGACTCATTATTGGTTCTGTCGCAACCATTCGTAGCAGAGCGCCGTCGCGGCCTGTGCCACATTCAGGCTTTCCGTCTGTCCGCGCTGCGGAAGCTTGGTGAGGTCATCGCAGGTCTCGAGCACGAGCCGGCTGATGCCGTCGCCCTCGGAACCCATAACGAGCGCGATGCGTCCCGCAAGCGGCGTCTCCCAGCACACGCCCTCGGCATGCTCGGACGCCCCGACCGCCCAGAAACCGGCTACTTTTAAGTCCTCGAGCGCACGCGCGATATTCGGCACGCGCGCAATGGGCAGGTGCATGACGGCGCCGGCGCTCGTCTTGTACGTGGTGACGGTGACCTCGGCCGCGCGCTTGCTCGCGATGACGACGCCGACGGCACCCACGACCTCCGCGGAGCGCACGATTGCGCCGAAATTGCCCGCGTCGGTCACGTGGTCGAGCACCACCACGAGGGCGGCCCCGTCACCAGTGCGGGCGATGACATCCTGAAGGCTCGCGTAGGGGAACTCCCCCACCTCGAGCGCGATGCCCTGGTGCGCACCGTGGGCAGAAAGCGCGTCGAGCTCCGTGCGCGACACGCGGCGCACGGGAATGCCCGCAGCCTGCACGTCTGCGACGAGCGCCATGAAGGACGCGTCGCGGTCTTCGCCTTCCGCCACGAGCGCACGCTTCACCGGGAAGCCCGTGCGCAGCGCCTCCGCAGCAGCGCGGCGGCCCTCGATGTAGGCGCCTGCGGGGCGGGGTGTTGTACGACGAGCTTTCCCGCCGTTCGTCCAACGCCCATTACTATGCTGTTGACGTGCCATCTGCCACCTCTCGTGTTTGCGTTCGTTTGAAAGTATACGGAACCGCACGACGGCGCCATAGCTTATCAAGCAAAAAGCGACAGAAGTGACGATAAGGAAGCCTGCGAGCCGCCTTGTTGTGTATTTTTCGACGATATACTCAATAAGGTAACGGCCAGGCAAACGAACGCCGGGGGCAAGCCATGTATTTCGAATACGGTGAGACGGAACTCACGTACCTGCGGAGTAAAGACCAGCGCCTTGCTGAGGTCATCGACCGCGTGGGGCACGTTGCGCGCGAGATCGACCCAGACCTCTTCGCCTCCGTCGTGCACCACATCGTGGGGCAGCAGATTTCCACGAAGGCGCAGGCGACCATCTGGCATCGCATGCGCGATGAGCTTGGCGCAGTTGATTCGGAGACCGTGCTCGCCGCCGGCGTGCCCGCGCTGCAGGCGTTCGGCATGACGTTTCGCAAAGCGGAATACATCACAGATTTCGCCGAGCGGGTGCAGAGCGGCGCGTTCGACCTCGACGCCGTGTGGCATATGTCCGACGAAGATGCCATTCGCGCGCTGAGCGGTCTCAAGGGCGTGGGCGTGTGGACGGCCGAGATGATCCTCCTCTTCTGCATGCAGCGGCCGAATATCCTGAGCTTCGACGACCTCGCCATCCAGCGGGGACTCCGCATGGTGTACCACCACCGCAAGATCACGCGGCAGCTGTTCGAGAAGTATCGGCGACGGTTTTCGCCCTATTGCAGCGTGGCGAGCCTGTACCTGTGGGCGGTAGCCGGCGGCGCGATCCCCGAGATGCGGGATTGGAAGCCGAAGGCGACAAGCAAGCCGAAAGCGATGACGCGCGCGAAAGCTCGAACCGAAGATCACCAGCCGAAGGGGACTGGTGGGAAGCGATGATGTTCGTCCAACGCTACGATTCCCCGCTGGGCGCCATGCTGCTCGCCGCCGATGAGGTCGGGCTTGTAGGCGCATGGTTCGAGGGGCAGAAGTACTTTGCTGCCGGGCTGCCCGAAGAGCGCCTCGAGCGGGAGACGCCTGCACTTGCAGAGGCAGTGCGCTGGCTCGACGCGTACTTCGCGGGCGGCGTACCGGATTTCTTGCCGCCTCTGCACCCCGCGGGCTCGACATTTCGGCAGGCGGCGTGGACGGCGCTGCTCCAGATTCCCTACGGCGAGACGACCACGTACGGCGCAATCGCCCAGCAGCTGGCCGAGCAACGCGGCGGGGCACGCGTCTCTGCCCGAGCGGTCGGCGGCGCCGTGGGACACAACCCCATCTCAGTCATCGTCCCCTGCCACCGCGTCGTGGGTGCGAACGGCCACCTCACCGGCTACACCGGCGGCATCGAGCGGAAGGTTCGGCTACTCGAGCTTGAGCGTGCTCATATGCGTGCGATGTAACAAAATCCTGGGGTTATGTTGCATCGGGTTTTTGCATCAGTGCAACATGGCGGAAAGTGGCATACTCCACTGACTTGAGTTGGTAAAAAGTGGCATAATTTTGCTAAATTGCTTTCGATATGCGGCATAGACTGGAGAACGCCATGCTCAGACGCAAAATGACTGACTATCTCCGTTCATGGCGCAGCGCGCATAAAAACGAGTGCCTTCTCATCAACGGCGCGCGCCAAGTGGGAAAGTCATTCGTCGTCAACGAATTCGGCGTCTCCGATTACCAGCATTTCATAACGCTCGACTTCGTTGCCCATCCAGAATACAAGGAAATCTTTAGCGGCTCGCTCGATGCGGACACCATCACCTCGCGCATGTCCCTCTACATCCCCTCCGCCCGGTTCGTCCCACATGAGACGCTTATCTTCCTCGATGAGATCCAAGAGTGTCCTCAGGCGCGCACAGCGCTCAAGTATCTCGCACAAGACGGTAGGTACGACGTCATCGCCTCTGGTTCCCTCTTGGGACTCCGTTTCCGAGAGATGAAAGACGCTCCCTCGCTGCCCGTTGGCTACGAACGCCAAGTGACCATGCACCCGCTCGATTTCGAGGAGTTCCTCTGGGCACATGGATATGAACCAGCAGCAATAGACCTGCTTCGCGAGCGCTTCGATCAGCTCGAGCCGCTGGAAAGCGGTATCAACGAGCGCATGATGCGGCTGTTCAGGGAATACCTGGTCATCGGCGGGATGCCAGACGTGGTGCAGCAGTATGTCGATTCGGGCAACTTTGCGGTGGCACACGACGCGCAAACGCAACTGCACAGGCTCTATCTTGACGATATCGCTCGCTATGCAAGCCCAACCGAGCGCGTCAAGGCTCGCAGCTGCTACCTTTCACTCCCCCGTCAGCTCGCAAAGGAAAACACGCGCTTCTCGTATGCAACGGTTGAGAAGGGGGGACGGGCGCGAAAGTTCGATGGATCCGTTGATTGGCTCGCCGGGGCTGAGATCGTTCAGAGGTGCCAGGCTGTTAGCAGTGCGACCTATCCGTTGACAGCTTACGAAGACAACAGCCGCTTTAGGCTTTACGCCAACGACACCGGCCTGTTGCTTGCTATGCACGACTTTTCGCTCAAAGCGGCGGTGGTGGACAACACGCTCAGCGGACCGATGAAGGGCGGCCTGTATGAGAATCTCATCGCATGCACGCTGGCCTCGAAAGATATTCCACTGCGATATTGGATCTCTTCCGACACGAAGCACGAGATCGAGTTCCTTATCGATTGGCAAGGCGCCGTTGTGCCCGTCGAGGTAAAGGCTGGGCGAGGGTCGACCGCCTCGCTCAACAGGATGCTCAAGCGGAACGATGTGCCTCTTGGCTACAAACTTATCGACGGTAACGTAGGACGCGACGGCAAAAAGGTAACGTTGCCGCTTTGGATGGCGATGTTTTTGTTTGAGGGATAGTAGGCATTATCCCTTAAAGCTAGCGCCGATTCCCCCGCCAAGCTTCCTTTTGCATTTTTTGTACGAGAGCCGTGCCGCCGGTCTCCCAATAAATGCCAAACGCGCACTGGCCAAACGCATGCATACATAGGATGCATGCGAGCAGCAATGTCCAATTGGATAAAAACTGGACGTACGGACGAAGACTCTTAATAAAATCCTTCTCTGAGCAATGGAAATCTTTCGAAACGATAAACAGCGTATCGTCCATCCAGCATTTGTTATCTGGCGCATCGAAGAAAAACTGCAGTGTCTCACCTCCATCAAATTTATTTACAAAATCTTTGTAACTCGGAAAAGACGGATCAAAACCACGGATGTTTATGAATGAGCTCTGAAGACTTTCAATTAAAGCGGGCGAGAATAGAAATTGAGCCACGAGCCAACTTGTCTCATAGAATAAATTATTGAAGTACGGCGTACCGATGACGATATTGGCTCGATAGCCCGACTCAAGGTGGCTGTGCCGATTCATATAAGAATGAATCTTCTGCCATACCTCTGCTGCCTGCTCACTTGTCAGAAAATGGTTGAGATAGCTCCGCACATAGTCGTATACCTTGCCCCGTGAAGTCGTGCAATAGAATCGCACGTCTTCATCTACATAATCCATCATAAGAAGGAAGTCGCGTAAACTTGGGCCAAACACCACCTCATCAGGAGATGAAGAACTGATGTTGTCAAGCGAGGGCATAAATCCATCGTAGTCGTAGTATTTTGTACCAAGCGGAGAAAGCGCTCCGATACCGCCACGCGACAGTATAGATAGATATTTTGCGCATTCATCATAACCGGGCTCTACCGTATAGATGTCACCATGCCAAATACTTGAAATCTTATCTTTATAAACAATCATTCTTTATCGCCAACCTTTGGGAAGTTGTTTTACCACTGGATTTGGTCATAAGGAGGCGACCAAATATGTAACGATGGATTCCTTTCATCCATATCGCGAACAGCCCAGTTAAGAGAATCGATGCGGCACTGTCCAAACATTTCAAAAAGCAAGTAACCACGCCCATTAAGCGTATACGGAAAATCAAAACCCTCGCCTACGTAGAAGCCATGACCATTGCATTCGGAAAACATGAGCATGCAGCATTCTGATCCCGCATCCTGGAGGTGTGGAGGCATAGTAAAGACATCATTCATCGAGAATGAGCTGCCCGAGCACCTGAGAAACATGCTTTTGCAAAAGGCGTCACCTGCGCTTGTAATGCCGTGCGGTAAATTGAAACGATTATTCATCCTAAAATCGTCGCCATCGTTGAAGGCAAACATTCGCTCGCAAAAAGATTTGCCGACATTCCCCGTAATGCTCGGGGGAAGATTAAAAATGTCGTTCATCGAAAAAGTGGGCTTCTCGCCGCCGACATTGGAAAACATGGCTGCACAGAAATTATCATCTGCTTCCGAAATGCCCTGAGGGAGATTGAAGCATTTCCCCATGGTCAAGGCAGGTCCATGTTCCCCAAACATCTCCTGACAAAATGATCTACCTGCAACATAAATTCCCGGTGGAATGGTGAACTCGCCATTCATAGTGAATGACGAGCCGGTACAGAGAAGAAACATTTTGCAGCAAAATGCATTTCCTACCTCACGAAGGTTCTGCGGGAGCTGAAAGGCTTCGCCCATGGTAAAAGCGTCGCCACTACAGCAGCTAAACATCTCGAAGCAGAAATAATCACCTGCTGTTTTTTTATTGCTGGAAAACGTGAAATGCGGCCCCATAGTGATGTTGTTGCAATGAGAGAACATGTAGGCACAGGCGCCTTCAAGCTCAATGTTGATAGCGCAATCATCTAATACACCGTCAACGCAAACGATCTTATCGAATCCCCCCACTGGATAATATCCTTCTGGATGTCCAAACGCCTGCAGCCAGCCAGGGGTGTTCCCCGTTGTTTCCGAAACTAGCCCTGCAGGGGAAATAGCCACTGAATACTCGCCTGAAGCGGCATAGGAATGAATTAGATTCCCTGTCGCTACCTCACCACCGTTCGGTGATGAGACTCCTTTTATCCTCTCGCTCGCGCCATCTCCCCAATCAACGATCCAATCAAAGGGAAAGTACTCACCGATACCGCCATGACCACAAGCAGGTATTTGAAACGCTCCTCCGTTTTCCCCCTCAAAGCGAACGGTCAGCAAAAGCGCATGCTTCTTTACCCCGCTCTGGCTGTCAGAAATATGCTTGTGAATCCCTTTTTCAAACATTCGTTTATCCTCTCAGCCGAATATCCGACAATTGGATTGAAACGTCCTTATATCCAATTCCTTCCATCAATTGAGATACACCGTCTTTTATGAGGCTGGGTGCTGTATACGCATGACCCCAAACCGCAGACAGCGTGTCCACCCACGCCTCGCCTAACCTGACTTCAAGATAGGGCGTTATGGCGCCGGCAAAACCCTCGCGAAAATGCAACGTAACCGGACTCTCAGACTTGCTTGCGCAGGGGCGATTTGAATCAGACGAGCATTTTCTTCGCTCGCCATCGGCAGCCAAATGCGAATACCCCTCAGCTTTTGATGCCGACAGTCGGTCGGTCTGAGCCATCTTAAGCACATAACGATATTCTTGCTCGTAAGCAAACTCGGGACGCTTGATAAAAGGAGCAAAGTCGCCAAACCAGTACCAATGATCTGCTCGCGCCATTGCGGAATACAAAACGCGATCGAGTTCGTCGGTACTACCCGCCGCCTCAGCTAATCGTTCTAGGTGCACTCTGATGGCCGACTTGATATTCTCGAGCTGTTTCTCCTTGGTATATTGAACCTGGCCGTATAAAACTTCGACATAGAAACCGAACTCAGGCGCTCCGGAAGCAAGTCGTTCAAGAGCTCGCGCGAGGCTCCTTCCATCAAACGCAAGCGCGTATCCCGCTTTGCCGCCTTTGATGGCATAGTTTGCCCACATAGCAGGATCGTCACCATTTAAGCACGTGCTCAAAGCGTAGTACCGCGCAGGGACGTAGGCGCCAGTCGCCTCGCTCGCAATCGACTCGCACTCGTAAGGATTCGCAAATCTCGTTATTTCGCGCTCGATCTTGGCCTCAGGCACCCCGAACTCGCGGCAGGCCTCTACCCATGCCCGATCGTATAGCTTATAGCAATACGCCAGCTCAGCCGGGTCGTTCATGAACTCACAATCGGTGAACCAAAGCGTCTTGTTCTGCAAGATGCCCAGCGCGCCCTGGGGAGAGGTGTAGTGGTAAACGAGTCCCATGCGCGCTCCTTTTTGCATTTGGAGATAGCAATAAGCCTCACTGTAAAGGGAGGCTTATCCCCACTATAGTGGGGATCGCGCGGCCGATCCGCTTGCTAGGCCCTGCGCCCCTTTTACGCCCCCAGCTCAGTAATGGGGATCACGTACACGCCGCTCGGCATACGCCACATGTAGGATGCCATTCCAACGAGCACGGCAAGAAACGCCGGTTCCGGATTTCTTGCCGTCGGGTTTCTCGCGATTATTGCTTTAAGCCGCAGCAGGCTCTTTTCCGCAGTATTTTGGACCAGTAACCTCAACGGCTCCGAAATCCTTGAGCCTGCGATCGATGACTTGATCGGTAAGTCTCGGTAGATATCCTTTTGACTGAAGGCTCATAACGTACCCCGCTAAGTCAATCTTTCTATTTTCGAGCCGATTCACAATCTATTTTCGAGCCATTTTTCTATCTATTTTCGAGGAGCGAGACAGGCCGCTTTAAAGGAACGCCGCCCCTCACCGAGTGGAAAGGAGCGACGTCATCGGCAATGTAATAAAACCCCTGGGGTTATTTTACATAAAACCCCTGGGGTTATTTTACATATTTGATGCGGGAGCCGGCAGCGGTGTCCTCGATGGCGAGACCCATGTCGCGCAGCTGGTCGCGGATGGCATCGGCCGTCGCCCAGTCCTTAGCAGCACGGGCTTCGGCACGGGCAGCAAGGATGCGCTCGGCAGCTTCGTCCACATCGTCACCCGTGTAGGCGCAAAGCCCTGCCGCCACGCCGAGAAGCCCGACCGGCAACGGCTCTTCGATAACCGGAAGCTCGACGCCCAGCTGTGCGAGAGCGCCTGCGATCACAGCGCCGCACACGCGGGCAACCTGCACGTCAACCGCACCCGCCACCTGATCGAGATAGGTGTTGGCCTCGGTAACAAGCTGGAAGTACGCTGCGACGGCTCCGGCGGTGTTGAAGTCGTCGTTCATGCATGCTTCGTACTCGGCGGCAGCGCGTTCCATAGCCGACGTGAGCCCGGCCGCGAGGTCGACATTCGGCTGCCCCTCCGCATGATCGGCTGCCCACTTGAGGTTCTGCACCGTACCGGCGATGCGCGCAAGCGAATTCTCCGCACCCTCGAGGCGCTCCCACGAGAAATCGAGCGGCGAGCGGTAGTGCGTCTGCAGCATGAGCAGGCGGAGCGCCGCCGCGCTATGCTTCTCGAGCACTTCCTCGAGCGTGAAGAAGTTGCCCAGAGACTTGCTCATCTTCTCGCCGTCTACGAGCAGCATGCCCGTATGCATCCACGTGTTCGCGAATCCCTCGTGCCAGGCGCACGTGGCCTGAGCGCACTCGTTCTCGTGATGCGGGAAGGCCAGGTCGGAGCCGCCTCCGTGGATGTCGATCGGAACGCCCAGGTAGCGGTGCACCATGGCTGCGCACTCGGTGTGCCAACCGGGACGACCTTCGCCCCACGGGCTCGGCCAGCTCGGCTCGCCGGGCTTCGCGGCCTTCCAAAGCGCGAAGTCGAGCGGATCGCGCTTATCCTCGTTCTCCTCGATGCGCGCACCCACCATGAGGTCGTCGATCTTGCGGCCGGACACCTCTCCGTAGCTCAGGTCGCTTCGCACCGCGAAGTACACGTCACCGTTCTCCGCCGCATACGCATGACCCTGCTCGATGAGGCTCTTGATCATGCCGATCATGGGGCCGATCTCCTTCGTCGCGCGTGGGCGCACATCCGGATCGAGCACGTTCGCCTTGTGCATGACGTCGATGAACTTCTTCGAGAATTCTTCCGCCACGTCCTCGGGGGTACGACCTTGTTCATTCGCGCGGTTGATGATCTTGTCGTCCACGTCCGTGAGGTTCTGCGCGAACGTGACCTCATAGCCGCTCGCGATGAGCCAGCGGCGAATCACGTCAAACGAAATGAACGTGCGCGCGTTGCCGATGTGAATGTTGTCGTATACAGTGGGGCCGCATACGTACATGCGCACTTTGCCCTCATCGATGGGCTGAAACTCCTCTTTCGTGCGCGTCGCGCTGTTGTAGATGAGCATGCGGACTCCTTCGATTCACACCGGCAAACGCGGCGTTGGGTACTGATCACGTGTGTTCATTGTAACGGTATACCCGAAACTCTGAAGCATCCCGCGCAAGGTGGACAAACTTGTCACGCGCAACGGGACCGCCCGCACCCCCGAGCCCGCAACGCCGTTGCGCCACAAATTGCATTCAACCAGCCGCACGCCCATGTTTTCGCCAGAGGATAGGTTGAGGCCGCTGTTGCGCCTGAGGTACCGGGACCTGGAAGGTTTTGGGGACAAAAGTGGCCAAAAATGAAAGGTTGGTGACACCCATCCTGCCGTTAGCCGGGTGCGCCTCGCCCACCGCCCTGGTACCGGGCTCGGTTATCCCAGCTATGGGCGGAGCGCACCCGCGTTTCCCGGGAAGGGGTGTCACCAACCTTTCATTTTTGGCCACAACGGCGCATCGGGCGTTTGACGAACGGCTCGCGAAGCTAACGCCCCGCTATCAAACGCCCGTTCAGCGCCCACGTCACCGTGCCTACGCGTTCGCACGCCACAGATCGACAAGCTCCTTTGCCGCCCCGTGCGGATCGTCGGCACCCGCGACAGCGGAAACCACGAAGAACCCGTCGACGCCGGTCTTTGCGAGCGCGGGGATATCGGCTGCCTTTACGCCTCCGCCCACCACGATAGGCTTCGGGCTCACGCGGCGCAGTTCCGCCAGCTCTTCGAGGCTGCGCGTAATGACGCGCCCATCATCATCGAGGCCGCAATCCGGCTTGGTCGCCGTCTCGTGGAGCGGCCCTACGCCCAGGTAATCGACCTGCGAGGTGTCGGCAGTCTCGATATAGCGGCGCATCTCGTGAGCCGCCGCCGAAAGACCCACGATCGAATCTTCTCCCAGGTACTTGCGGCACACCTCGACCGGAATGTCACTTTGCCCCACGTGCACGCCGTCGACCTTGATGCCCGCCTCGCGGCACGCAAGCGCCACGTCCAGGCGGTCGTCGATCAAAAGCGGCACGGTGTCCGACTTGCCAGCATCAGCGATAACGTCTGCCACGGAGCGCGCACATTCCATGAGCTCTCGGGCACCCGCCACCTTCGAGCGCACCTGTACGATGGTGAAGCCCGCATCGAGCGCATCGCGAACCACGTCGGCCACGGGACGTCCCAGCGTATTCTCGGGTCCAAGCACGAGATATGCCGAAATATCCAAGTTGTCACGAATACTCATATGCATCCCTTTCTATGATGACTCATGTGGTGGCCCATGTGGGACGGGTTTATGTGAGCCGCATGATGCAATGAACCCCGTCCCGCATGAGGCAAATGAGTCACTCGGCCAAGAGCTCATCGACGACGCGCACCTTGCGCTCCATCATGTTCTCGAAGCCGGGACGAATGTCTGCTTTGAACACGACCTCCGTGCGGATACCGCGCTCCGCGAGCACGAACGTCGCGTCCTTCACCACGCGCATGACGTCGTCCCACTCGCCTTCGATCTCGGTGAACATGGAGTTCGTACGGCACGAAAGACCGCTCTCGCGAATCACGCGAATCACGTCGGCGACGTACTCCTTGAGCTCCTCGCCCACCCCGACCGGCGCGATCGCAACGGCTACCAGCGTGTTCATTTACGCCTCCTCGAGGTCGAAGGGGTTGGCGGCGATATCTTCGGGCGTGGCAAGGTAGAGCTCGTCGAGGAACGCCACCTGGAAGCTGCCCGGCGCTTTGGCCTGTGCCTCGGCGCGAGCGCCTGCGAGGTTGTAGACATTCACGGCGGCAAGCGCAGCGGCAAGCGGCGTCTTCGCGCAGGCGGCGTACACAGCACACACCCCGCCCAGACTGCAGCCCGAGCCGGTAATCTGCGTCATGAACTGCGAACCGCCGTGCGAAAGCGCCACGACCTCGCCGTCCGTCACCAAGTCGACCTTGCCAGAAACCGCCACGGCGCCGCCGGTGTAACGCGCGATCGCTACGGCAGCGGCACGCGCCTCGTCAACGGCCTGCGTGGAGTCTACGCCGCGCACGGCGCTCTCGCCGCACGCGCCCTCAAGTCCCCACAGGCCGGCAAGTGCGATGACCTCGGACGCGTTGCCGCGCACGATCGTGGGCTTCTGCTCCTTGAAGCCGGCGAGCAGTTTCGTGCGCATCTCGCCAATGCCCACGGCCACGGGGTCGAGCACCCACGGCTTGCCGAGCTCCGCCAGGCGCGCGGCGGTGCGGGGCAGCGTTTCCTCATAGATGGGCAGCAGCGTGCCCACGTTGATGTACATGGCAGGACCGGCGGCGGCCATGGCCTCGCCCTCGTCCGGCAGGTACACCATTGCAGCAGACCCGCCCACGGCAATCTGCGCATTCGCGACGAAGTTGATGGTTACGGTGTTCGTGATGGACGGTGCCATGGGGTTCGCTGCGCGCACGCACGCAGCGGCGTCGCGCACAAGGCCCTGAAGCTCGGCTTTCTCGATCATGGCTGGTTCCTTTCTGGAGCGCGAACAAAAAAGGCGCTGCTTTGATGCCGCGCGTTCGCCAGCTCGAGCCGTGCCCGCCCGCCGAAACATCGCGCCCGTCAGCAGCGCCTTCGTTCGCAGATATGCTCCCTACGACAGTGTTAACTGACAGGTTCGAAGGGTTGGGCTTGCGCCCTCTCAACTCACGCACGAAGCGGCATCGCGAGCCGCAACGACGTGGGTACCCCTGCATCGCGTCCTATGATACCGCGTATCCGGCAACCAGAACGTAAAAAGTCGCAGGGAAGCGCTTCGCAATTGCATAGTCGGATCTGCAGGGGAACACCGGGCACCGAGCAAACTCAAATGTAAAAAAGTCGCTGGGGTTATTTTACATAGTCGAGCAGGCAGACCGCCCAGGCGCCGATGCCCCTGCCCTCGCCTTCCCATCCCAGATGCTCGGTCGTCGTTGCCTTCACGCCCACGTTCTCCACCGGCACGCCAAGCGCGGTGGCCAGATTCTCGCGCATGGCATCGCGATACGGGCTGATCTTCGGCTCCTGGCAAGCGATGGTGCAATCTGCGTCCACAAACTCGTACCCCTGCTCGCGCGCGTATGCCATAACCGCCGCAAGCAGCCTGAGCGAATCCGCACCCTTGTAGGCAGGGTCGGTATCGGGAAAGAGCTTGCCGATGTCTCCACCGCGGCAGGCGCCCAAGATCGCGTCGGCGAGCGCGTGCGCCAGCACATCGGCGTCGGAGTGCCCGAGCAGCCCGCGGTCGTGCGGGATGTCCACGCCACCGATGATGCAGCGCCGTCCCTCGACAAGCTGGTGAACGTCGTACCCGTGTCCGATGCGCAGCATAAGGCACCTCTCTCGCCGCAGCGTTATGCTCAATCGGGTATCAGGGTACCATGCAAAGCAATAATGTGGGGACGGCTTCGTCGGTGTCGTTTTGACACGTTCGAACCCGTCCCCAAAGTGACGCGTGTTCCGAGGTGCTACCTCACGGCGAAGGCGCGAGCGATGAGCGCGTCGGCGTGCGCCATCCCTTCCTTGGTGGCACGATACTCGTTGCCTACCTGCGCACCGGTCGCGGTGTGACACGGCACCGACTCGATCTCGCCCGAAGCACGCAGGCGCATCACGGCGCGGTCTACGGTGCGCAGATTCACCCCGAGCATCTCGGAGACCTCGCGCTTGCTGCAGCGCACCGCGCCCTCAAGCCGCGTCTCGAGCGCGATGAACACGAGCACGCGCTCATGGGCGAAGGCATGGCGCCCATCAATGCGGGCGGGAATGTCCATCGCCTTGCGGGCACGTGCCACGCCATCGCGCTTTGCAGCGCACTTCCCCGTTGCAGCCTCTCCAACGGCCATCTCTACCTCTTCCTCCTCGAGAGCCTCAAGCCGCCGGCCAGGCATACCAGAGACACGATTCCCAAAACAAGCGCGTACGTGAGCTTGGTATCGCCGGTACCGGGCATCTCGCCGGGGACGGGCGGCGTAGGCGCGTCGACAGCGCGAAGCGTCACACCGTCATCGGCGATCGCATAGCCCGCCTCGTCCGCGGAACCAGAGGTCGCCTCGCCCGCGAGCGTACCGTCTGCTTGAACGGTGAACTCCCAGGTTTCCTCGATGAGGTCGAAGCCCTCGGGCGCAACCGTCTCGCGAATGCGATACGTCTCGCCCACGATGAGCCCCTCGAGCGACGCGCGGCCGCTGGCGTCCACCGCTACGGCCTTCGTGGTATAGCCGTCGGTGAACAGGCCGGTCACGGCGAACTCAGCGCCCGCAAGCGCACCACCGTCCGTGGAAACCTTGGCGATCTGCGCCTCGACGCGCGTGTCGGCGAGCGTGACCACCACACCGGCGGAAGTCGCGAGCGCAGGTGCGTCCGCATCGTCGCCGCTGGTATCAGGGTCTTCGCCCGCAGACGCCACGGCGGCGTTCTCGACACTCACCGCGCCAGCAATCGCCTCGGGCACGTCGCCCAGCTCAACGGTGCCGTCTTCGAACACGAGGATCGTGAACGCCGGCGCGACCTCATAGCCCGCGGGTGCGGTAAGCTCGGTGATCACATACGCGGTGCCCTCGGCAGAACCCGCGAGCTGCAGATCCTCGAAGACCAATCCGTTCTCATTCGAGGTGAACGTCTTGCTCGCCGAACCGTCGGGGAAGGTCGCACCGTCGCCCGCCGGAGCGATGCTGAAGGTCGCGCCCGCAAGCGCGCCGCCCTCTTCATCGGTCTTGACGAAGGAGATGCTCAGCGGTTCGTCCACAGCGAAGATGGTCGCGTAACCATCGGCAAGGGTGTAACCAGCAGGTGCGTCGCCCACGATCTCAAGCGTGCCGTCCTCGTTGACCTGAACTTCCAGCTCATCTTCGAGCAGCTCATACCCAGCCGGCGCGACGACTTCGCGCAGCGTGTAGGTCTCGTCGCTCTTCAGCTCGGCCTCGATCTCGACGCTGCCGCCCTCACCCGTGGTGAAGGCGCGGGTATCGGTCTCGTTCGAGCCGGCGAACACACCGGTGACCTCGAACTCGGCGCCTTCAAGACCGGTTGCGGTATCGTTCGATCCCACCTTCTCGATGTTGATCTCGATGGGTTCGTTCACCACGGAAACCTCGAAGGTGTTATTGTCGACCTTCGTGTAGCCCGTGGGCGGTGCAGGCGTTATGCTACCGTCCTCGTTCACCGACCCGACCACGCTGATAGAACCGTCTTCCTCCACGCGGATGCGCATGGTTCCCGCGACGCGCTCGTAGCCCTCGGGTGCCTTGGTCTCGGTGATGTCGTACTCGTTGCCCACGATGAGCCAAGCGGTCATGCTGAGCGTGCCGTCTTCACCGGTCCGCATCGTCTGCGGTGCGGTCGGGTCAGCGCCGGCAGCAAACTTCGAGTCGTCCACCGGTGTGATGGAGAACTCCGCCCACGGGAGCGTCTTGCCCGGTTCGCCGTTCTCGCCGGCGGGCGCGCGCTTGGTAATCTGCAGCTTGACGGGCTCGTTCTCCACAGTAAGCGAGATGCGGTTGTCGTTCACCGCATACCCCTCGGGATAATCTTCCTCATCGAGCTGGTTCTGCTGTGCGTCCGTCACCACGATCTCGCCGCGCTCATCCATCATGAAGTAGAGCGACGCTCCCAGCTGAGCATAGCCGTCGGCGGGCTTCGTCTCGCGGAGCTCGTAGCGCACGCCGCCCATGAGACCGGCGTCCACGTGGATGTAACCGTCCTCATCGGTGGTGTAGGTGTGGATCGTGTTCTTATCCATGCACAAGCCGGTGAGCGTGAACACAGCGCCTTCAAGTGCACCGCCGTCGTCGTCCACCTTCAGAATGTCGATCTCCTCATGGATGTTCGTCACCATGAAGGAGTAGGCGTTATCCGCATGGCCGTCCTCATCCAGATCCGCCCATGCGTAGCGGTCGGGCATGTCGCCCTGCGGCGCAAGCGAGCCGTCCTCCTGCACCGTCACGGTCAGGACGCCATCCGCCGGGTCATAGCCACTTGGTGCCTTGCTCTCGTAGATGGTATACGTGCCGCCCACGACAAGCTGGCCGATGAGCTCGATGTGACCGGTGGAATCGGTCGTGAGCGTCACGGTCTTCGTGGCCTCGTCGTAGGTGCCCGCAGCGAACTCGCTCGGGCGTGCGAACGCGGAGTCACCCTGCGCGGTAATCTGGAACTCAGCACCGGCAAGCGCCTCGCCCACATCGTTAGCCTTGTTGATCTCGAGGCTCGTCGGCGTGTTGCGTACCGCGTTCCCATCGGTGAGCGACGGGTTCAGATGCGTGCGATCGATGGTGAGGTTACCGCTCGTCACGCGGTGGTCATCCGCGGTCGCGGAATCGGTGTAGTTGAAGTACCCGTCCGCCGGCTCGGTCTCCACGAAGCGGTACGTGCCCCACAGGAGGTTCGTCACCTGGAGCCTGCCCGTGGTGCCCGTGCTGCCAGAGCCCTCGATGCCATCGTTGGCGTCGTTGGCCTTATACTCCTTGCCGGTCTCGAGCCCTTCGATGATGGTCTCCCAGGTCGTGCCGTCATCGGCCAAGCGCTGCAGCTCGAACGTCGCGCCGTTGAGCGCGACGCCGTCCTTGCCGGTCTTGGCAATCGTCACCGTTCCGCGCCGCGGCACGTTTGGAATGCCCTGGCCATCGACGAAGTCGTCCGCACCGCTCGTCACGGTAAAGCTGATATCCGCGCCGTCGGCGATGTTCTTGATGTCATAGGTCTCATCGTCGTTGGCGTCGGTGAGCTTAAACGTCGCACGGAAGCCATTCGAAACGTATCCCGTGTTGGAGACCTCGGTGATGACGTACGTGCCCTTCTTGATGTTCTCGAGCTTGAGCTGGCCGTTGGCATCCGTCGTGAACTCGCGGTCGACCCAACCCGTGCTGCCATCGGACGGCGCGTAATCCACCTGGAACTTCGCGCCCTGGATGGGTTCGTTCGTCAGCGTATCGAACTTACGCAGCACCACGTTCGCGTTGAAGCGCTCGTTGCCCATGGTGGTCTCGACCGGAGCATTCGTGAACGCAAAGTGCGTGTCCTGCGTGATCTCGAGCGTGTCGGACTTCGCGTTCGCCTCGTCCGGCATCACGGCACCGGAGGTCGTGGCGGTCTCCACGAAGTAGTACTCGCCAGCCGGCAGGCCGTCGGAGAGTTTCTCGTACTTACCGCCGTAGGTAAGGTCCTCGCCCGCGGTACTCTCGGTCTCGATGGAGACGTTAGGGAAGTTGCGCGTGTCCACAACGCCTTGGCTATTCGACGTGAGCCCGCTTGCAATGAGCTCAGCCTCACCGTCGTCATCCATGTCGACGCGGTACAGACTGAACGTAGCGCCCGCGAGCGCGGCGTCGTTCGTGCCGCCATAGGTGCCGTTATCGGACACGTGCTTCGTGAGGCGCAGGTGGCCGCGAAGCACCGGGTCCTCGACGTTCACCGTGATGGTACCGCCGGGGTTCGTGCCCTCGACCTCGAGCACCTGGCTGCTACCACTCTGCGTCGCAGAGATGGTGCCGTTGTTCGCGATTTTGATGGTCACGGTCGGTGCCTTGGCATAGCCCTCAGGTACCGCGCTCGTCTCCTCCACGGTGTAGGTTCCGGCGGGCAGGCCGACGATGTAGCCGGCATTCTTGCCCGTCATCTCGTAGCCGCCGCTCTGCTTCAACGCATCAGCGCTCTCCTTGGCGGCATTGACCTCATTCTCAGCGATGCCCTCAGGCCACACGACGCTCGACGCCGTGCCACCCTCGTCCGTCCACACGGCGTAGACCTTGTCGTCCGCACCGTAGATGGTGAGCTCAATGTCCTCGAGATTCTCGGGATCGTTCTCGCCTTCGAGCGTGAAGTCGCTCACCTTGTCGAGGGTGAAGCGCGTCGCCATGTTCGTGATGAGCTCGTTCGTCTGAGCGCCGTCCTGGGTTGCCGTCGCGGTTGTCGTCACCGTGGTGCCCTGAGCACCGCTCGAAGAGGCATCCTCATCCGAGCCGTACAGCGGGTAGTATCCGGGTGCACCGGCTTCCTTCTCGACCGCCCAGTAGACGTAGTCGACGTTATCCTCGTTCGCCGCGGGCAGGTTCTCATAGGTGAACGTCCAAACCTGGTCGCCTGTCTCTTCCCACGTGGGCTGCGGAATCGCACCGTCTTTCTTCACCTGTTCAGCGGTGCCGAACGCGGTCGGTTTGCCGTCCTTGTCGGTCGCCGTCACGATGGCACGGTAGAGCACCATCTCAGGCATATCTTCTTTGGTGAGGTTGTCAGCGAGCGTGGTCTCGGAGTCGTTCCATACCTTCGTTCCGGTGAGCGTCGTGGTGCGCAGGTCGTTGATGAACTCCTGCGTATCCACCGAGTCATCTCCGTCGCTATCCGTGCTCGTGACCACGTAGTAGCGGTACGTCACGCCGGACGTTTCATCTGTCGCCGTTGCGACCTCCGTGCCGTCCCTCACGTCATAGCTTCCCGGCACCTGCTCCACCACGCGGTACTCGTATGACGTACCGTCCTCGTCGCAATCGGGCAGGTTCTCCCAGGTCGTGGTTGCAAAATCGCCCGTGCCGGAAATGGTCGTGGACACGATGCCGTCATCGAGCGGGCTCTCTGCTTTCTCCGCGCCGTACTCCATGAGCCACTGCCACGCAGCATCGCCCTCGGTCACGAGCTTGCGCTGCAACAGGTAGTGCACGGTCCACTCATCGCCACCGGGACGCGTATCCCACGCGTTCTTAGCATCGCCTTCCCACGTCTTTGTGGCAGAGATCTCCGTGGCCTTGAGCGTGTTCGTTATCTCGGAATGGTATCCGTCTTGTGCGTTACCGGATTCCTCCTGGCTTGGCTGATACGGATACACGGTGTCATAAATCGTGTCGCTACCGGAAGCCGGCTTATCGAGCGTGGGCGCGGTGACATCTTGATCACCGATGGCAATCTCGACCGCACGGTACTCGATGCTGAAGAGCACGCCCTCGCTGCCTGCCATCCTGCTGATACCGGCCATGGGCAGGCCGGTCCACGAAGCGTTCCAGCCATTGTCCGCATTGAGCTCGCGCACGACGAAATCCTCGTCGATGCCCGCCGCGATGAGCTGCGCTTCCGTAGCGTATCCAGTCGACTTAAGCAGCTCGCGCGCATCCGTCCAACTGCCATCTGCAGGCAGAGTGGAGTCGCCACCCGCTCCGTGGTATACCAAGCGCGCCTGCAGGCGCACGGTCACCGACGTCGGCCGGATTCCGTACGGATCGTCCGCGGGCGACCAGTTCTTATGCACGGTCACCTGGCCACGAAGCGCGTTCTCCAGCTTGAAGCTCGGGTTCGCGCTGTTGGCATAAACTGTCGCCTCGCCAACAACGACACTGTAGTAACCATCCGCAACATGGTTTCCGTCGCCGACCTTCATCTGCGAGAGGTTCTCGGAGACTTTGTACTGATACGCGGTTCCGTCCGGAGCCCACTTCGGCAGGTTGTTGATGCGAATGACGTAATCGTTGTCGTCCGCGGTCTCATCAAGCACGTAATAGTAGGGCTCTTCCGCCTCAGTGTCCTGGAGCTTGCCTTCGTCCTTGAGGTTAATGGTCTTGCCATTACCCACCTGCTGGATCGTCAAGCCGTTCCAGAAGTCTTGGACGTTCGGGCGCAGGTTGAACATGCCGTTGTAGTCATCCCAGGTCTTTGTTCCACTCAGATTGATGGACTCGGGCTCATATGCGTTCTTAAACGTCACATCGGGCGTGGTGTCGCCGGGCGTGATGATGCCATCATCGGCAACCTTGTCCTCGGCGAGCACGGTGTCCGTCACCTTGCTCGTCGATGTACCGTCACCGGAGCCACCGCCGGGCTCGGGCGCCTCGACGGTGCCCTGCTCGGTGCAGAGCCCGCCGGAGCTCACGCCGCCGTCGACGGTCTCGCCCGCACCGATTACCTCATCTGCCGTGAGGTTGCCCACGCCCACCGTGGTCGTGTAGCCGTTGATGTTGTGCTCGACCACGTAGTACTGCCAGTAGCTGCCGTCGGGGGCGTAGATGTCGAGCCCGCTGAACGTGTACTGCGCCGTGGTCGTTTCCTTGCCGGCGTTCTCGACCGTGAGCCCGTCGAGCTGCTCGCCGTTCTCCTTCAGCATGTCGTTCGTGAGCGTCACGGAGTCCACGAGCGCAGCGTCGCTCTTCTTACCATCGGCGTTCACGTAGTAGCGGTACACGTCGAACGTCGTCTCGGGGTAGAGGTCGCCCGCGTCGCGGCCGGTGTAGTGCTTCTGCACCGTGAGGCTGCCGGTCTCGGACGTATAAATGTTGTTGATGAGGAACGAACCGGTCTCGCCGTGCTCGATTACGTAGATGCCGATCGAGTCGTCATCGCTGTCGCGCAGCTTGGAGAAGTCGATGCTCTCGATCTCTTCGGCGGTCGGTCCGCCCGGCTGGCCGACGAGCCCCCACACGACTTCGACAGCGCGGTACTGATAGATCTTACCGTCCTCGGTATAGCGCGGCAGCAGGTCCTCACCCGTGGACAGAACGGGGCCGTCTTCATCTATCGCCGCCGCCACAGACTCCGTGGTGTTCGCCCTAGTGTGCGCCATGGAGTAGGAGTACTGGTTCGTCGTCACCTGCTTGAGGTCGGATGTCCAGGCGATCGCCTCGGCACCATCGGCGAACGACCAGCTGCCGTCTTCTGCCACCTTGAACCTAAGCGACGGCCAGGTATCCTCGCCCTGCACGCGCTGCTGCAGGTACACAGTGATCTCGGGCAGGTCGGTATTGGTAAGCATCGTACCCGTCGCACCCTGGCTCACATTCGCGGGCACATCCTCCCAGAGCTTCGTGCCGCGTGCGACGAGGTTATCGGTCAGGCCGTTTACGAACGTGCCGTTCTCATGGATTGCCCAACCGGTTCCGTTCTCGGTGGGGTCATTGCTGTCCTGTTCAGCATTGGGCACCTTGACCGCATGTGGTTCGCCTGCTTCCTCATGCAGAGTCGTCATGCCTTCGTAGCTGAACTTGACGTCGGTGTAATCGAGCGACGCGCCGTCGGCGGCCATGGACTCGCTCGCGTAGTAGATATACTCGCTACCGTTCTCGTCATAGGCAGGGAGGTTCGCGATGGAGCAGCTTTGCTCGTATTGCGGGTCTTCGGTATCGGGCGTGCCCGTCCACAGGTACTGCACGTAACCGTCGACCTGCTCCGGATCGCTGTAGGTGAGGTTGCCCTCATCGTCCACGCCCACCGTCACGCGGTACAGCGTGAGGTAGATGTCGGGGCGCTGGCGCAGGCTCTCGTTCACGTAGCGGTCTTGCCACTCCTTGTTGAACGTGACCGTGCGAGTGCCCTGGCGCGTGTTCGTGAACTCGATGGTCTGGTTATCGTGGAAGTGGCGCGTACCCACCTTGTAGTCTCTCACGGTCTTCGTGTAAACGTACTCGTCGTTCTGGTCCGTCCACCTCTCCTCGACGTCGTAGTGCACGACGAGACCGTTGCCGTCGTACTTAGGCAGGCCGTGGATATAGTACGTCGAGCTGTACTCGTCGTCTGCGGTATCGACGGTGATGATGAGCTTGCCGTCTTCCACGCGGTAGATGCTGTCAACGCCCGTCGAGAGCTGGTTGTCCTCGTTGTCCACCACAGGCAGCGTGTTCGCATTCGCACCGCCGGCAGACACCGTGATGCCGCCGCGGTCGTCGACACCGAACGCCCCGTCGTTCTCCAAGCAACTCACCACGAGCTCGGCCTGCGGACGGTCATGTTCTCCCTGATCGTTCCAGGTTTTCTCGATGGTGAGGTCGAAGATGCCCAGACGACGGTTCGACGCCGTCACAGCTTGCATATCTTCAAGATACGTCGGCGCGGCATCCTCACCCGCCGTGGTGCGGTAGACGTGATCTTCCGTGGCGATGCGCACGGCATCTTTCGTACTCATATACTCCCACGCGGTGTTGATCCACGCGAGGTCGTCGGTGATGCCTTTGTATACGTCCCGCGCCTCTTCGTACGTCACGGCTGGGTACTGCGGCTCGATGCTGCCGTCTTCCTGCTCGACGACGCCCATGCCGCGCTCGACGACCTTGAAGTACGTGTAGTCGACGTTACCTATAGGAACATCGACCTCGGCATACCAGGATTCGCCCGCCGTGAGAACGATGTCCTCGACTACGATATCGCCGGGCTCATAGTGATAGAGCTCATCTGTCGCAGGATCGATATTCTGCTTTGCGGTCATCGACTTCACCGCGACGAGGTCGACCACCACGGGCAGGCGGTGCGAGGAATCGTCGCCGTCCTTCCACTGCTTGATGACACGGATCTCGGAGCCCTCGCCCACGCCGATGGTGTTGTTGATCGTCGTGGTATGGGTCTCCGCGTCATAGACGCGATCGACGTGCCAGCCATCCTTCGGCGTCTCGAGCACGAGGTAGGTGTAGCGCACGCCGTTTTCCGGGTTGTACTTGGGCAGATCCTCGAAATCGAGATGGTACGAGCTCGTCTCCTGGTAGGTTGCGCCCGGGAGGTTCTTGATGTCCGTAGCGGAGGGGTCGACGGTACCGTCCATCTCGAACGTGCCGATCAGCACACCGTCCTGGAACAGCTGCACGGTGGCGATGCCGTCGGTATCGAGGTCGAAGTCGACGTCGTACGCATCTCCCTGCGGCTTGATCTGCGCCATGGTGCCGTCGGGCTGCTCCCAGAACTTATCGACGCGCTCATACGTGGTGTTGTCGAACGTGTTGGTGATGGTATTCGTCTCTTCATCAAGCGTCGAGGTGAAGGCGAGGTCTTCCTGCTCGCCTTCCATGTTCTCGAGCGTCAGGGTGAACGAGCCGCCACCCTCACCGTCGCGCTCGAACTCGACGGGTTCGCCGTCGATCGAGATACCCGTCTCGATCCAGCGGTACGCGAGTTTGCGACCCTGGGAATCATACTGGTCGAAAGCGCCGCTAAACGTCTGGCTCAGGGTCTCGGCCTTCCAGCCGTCCACCTCGATCGTGGTGTCCGTATCCTTCCAATCGGCATCGCTCGTGCTCGATGCCAGACGGCTCTGTGCCGTGAACGTGACCGTCACGGTATCGATCGAGTCCTGGAATGCCGCGATCTCCCACGTCTTCGTGGCCTCGACCGTCACAGTGCCGGTCAGGCGGTTCGTGATGGTGCCGTCGTTGTAAATGAAGGGGTCGTTCGAGCGATCGGGTTGATCGAGTTCCTGCTTGTTGCCGTCCCCATCTGTGTAGTTGGGCTGCGTGTCGGTCTCGTTGCCCTGGTCGTCCACGGAACCGAACACGACCTCATAGTTGGAAGACAGACCCGTATCCTCGCGCAATGCATAGATATAGGGGTAGCCATCCGGATCGTACTTCGGCAGGTTGCTCAGAATGTCCGTGCCTTGCTCGCCATATTGCTCGGCGAGCAGCTTGCCCAGGTCGATCTTAACGTCCTGCGAGCCTGCGGGGATCTCGATGGTCACGTATTCGACGCTCTCGGCGGCGGTACCGGAATCGTCGATAGCGTTCATCTGCACCTGCGATGCCGTAGCAGGGCTGCCATTCGTCGAATAGCGCCACAACGTGAACGATGCCGCAGGGCGCTCATCGCTGTTCTCGCCGTCGAGCCACACCTTGGTTGCATCGTAGCTCGTCGTACCCATGGGACGGATCGTCATGGTGCCACCGTCGTAGAGATTGTCGACGGAGCTGCCGTGGCTCGGGGACGCGGAGTTATTGTACGCGGGCTGGTAGTAGTCCTTGCCCGAAGCGGCGTCCGTCGGATCCTGGAAGTATGCGTAGTACACAATCGGCGCGCCGTTGAGGTCGTATTGCGGCAGCGTCGCGGTGATGGTGGCCGTATTGCCGTCTCCGCTGAACGCGATGTCGAACGTTTGACCATCGGCGGGCTGGAGCGCCTCCATAGCGGCAAGCGTGGTGGAGCGCACGTTATCGTCGCCATCGACGACCTGCTCGTTGTCGATGAGTGCGCTGAAGCGGAAGTACTCGGCGTATGCGCTCGCGTTGAGCGTGCTGCCGAAGACTTCCTCCAACGTCTTGTCGCCGAGCTTGCCCTGGATGGTGAAGGTGTACTCCTGCGTGAGCATGGGGTAGCGCTGGCTGCCCGTCGCACCTTCATCGTTCTCACCGTAGGTGTAGTTCTCGGGGCGCTCGTTCGTATCATTGAGACGCCAAAGGATATCGTCCGACGAGCTGGCTTCTTCATCTTTAACGAACAGTGGGTTACCGTGCTTGTCGTACTTCTGGTTGCCCTCTTCATCCACATCGGGCACAGTCACCGTAGTGTTGAACTGCGTGGGCATGCCTTGGACAGACACATTCCACGTACCGATGCTCTGCGCCGCGGCGCTCGCCTGCTTCACCCAGTTGGGCTTCTGACCCTCACCGATATGGAGTTTCTGGCGCGCCTCTTCCGTAAGGTTGCCGCTCGCGTCAACGAGGTCGATCCACGTGGTGCCGTCGTCGAGTGAGAACTGCGGGATGACATGCTTGGCATAGTCCGCCATGACGGGGCGGCTGCTCGAGTTGTTGTCGCACCAGGTGATGGCCATCTGCGCCGACCCGGTGAGGCTTTCATAGGAATACGTCGTCGAGCCCTCGACGTTCGCGGCGTTCATCATGCCCGGCAGCGTGAGCGCGTTCATCACGTTCATCGCGGCGTCGGTCGAGGCGATCTCCTGCTCGGCGATGGTCTCGTTATTCGAAAGCTCCGGAAGCTCGACCACGACTTCGAAGGCCGAGCGCGCGGGGATCTGGAGCGTGGCCGTCTGCACGGCACCTGTCGCGCCCTGCTGCAACAGCCAGTCGATCTGCGTCGCGGTCTCGCCCGCGAGACTCGTGGAGAGGAGCACGTCGAGGTCGATGCTCGCGCTGTATGTCGAAAGCTCGCGCGCCTCGCCGGTTGCCGTGTCCACGGGCGCGATAAACGTCACGGTGAGGGCGCCGTCCTTGTAGGTCGCCTCGGCAATCTTCACCGTCGAGGGTGTGCCGTCCGCCGCGACCTGAAACACATCGATCACGTCTGCGGGGTTCGCAAGCGCGATGCCCGACGGAAGCGCGACCTCGAACGAGTCGCCGGGGACGATGCCCTCGGGCGCGGTATCCACCTGATCGGCGTTTGCGGGATCGAGGAAGAAGGTGAGGTTGAGCTTTGCCGGATAGGTTTCGGGCACGAACGTCTCGGTCTTTGGCTCCTCGGCTGCAGGCTGCTCGTCTTCAGGCGCGTTTGCGGATGTGCCCTCCGCGTCATCGATGGCCGCGGATTCTTCGGCATCGCCGGTGGCGTCGGCCTGCGCGCCGGTGGCGTCCTCGGCATCTGAGGCGGTGTTCTCGGGTTCATCAGTTTCCGGCAGCGCGATGGTAAGACCGGTGCTCGAGAGCTTGAGGGCGCCAAGATCGCCCGTCCAGTTGAAGAGCTCTGTGCGCTCGGCGGGCGTCACGTCCTCGGTGTCGGGGTCGGTAGCGTCGGTATCAGCGGCATCCTCGGTTTCGGCAGCTTCGTCGGTGGCATCGGACGGAGTCTGGTCGCCGTCTTCAGAGGGGTCGGAAGACTGCGCGGTATCCGTCGAATCGGATTCGTCATCGGTCGCCGTGGAGGTGGAATCATCGCCGCTCGCCGAATCGCCCGTTGCAGCAGGATCCTCGGAGTCGGCAGCATCGTCGGAGGCGCTCGCTACCGCTTCGGTGTCGGCGTCGCCCTCAGTTTCCTGCTCGCCGGATTGGCCGTTTTGAGCAGACCCTCCTGAACTATTTCCGGTCTCAAGGGTTTCGGCAGATGAACCGTCCTGCCCGTCATCGTCGTTCGTTTGAGATCCGTCGCCCGCGCGCGACATGGCGAGCACCTGGCCGATCTCTTGCGCCAGCACCTGCGGTACACCGGAGCTCATAACCGTCTGCAGCGACAGGACGACGATGAGCACGATGGCGATGGCTCGGGCACCCCACGAGTGATAGGCGCGCTTCAGGAGTTTAGCGATTCTGGCGTGGTTCATCTTCATATGCGGATGCCTCCTTCGAACAGGCTGGGTTCCCGCACATAAACCGCCTCCTAAATGTGCCATTTAACAAGCAGTTTTATGGACGATGCCCAGGTAAGTCTATTAAATTTATGAGGAGGTACTTTTGTCAATACTCATCATTTGAGGTGGGGGGTCGTGTTTTTAGGCTGACTGATAGCCTATCTTCGAAATGTAGCGTTATTCCTTGTCTTATTCATCGTGAAAGGAACATTAACCCGGGTATATTATTTTTCAACACCTTGGGCAATTCTGGCACGATTTTCAGCTGCCCTGTGGAAAACCACGCGCGGCAGCGGGGCACGATGCAACGTCTGCGGCGAGCGCACGGCTCCCCTGCGTTCAGGGCCTCAATTCCGGCGCATCTGCATGATGGCCTCGACCAGAGGCAGGTCCTCGGGCACCGTGACCTTAAGGTTGTCACGCGGAGCCTCGATGCAGCGCAGCAAACCCCCCGCCTCCTCGACGAGCGAGGCGTCGTCGGTACCGACAAACCCCGTGCGCGTGGCGAGATCCATCGCCTGGCGCAGGGCGTCGGTGCGAAACACCTGCGGCGTCTGCACGCACCAGAACTGGCTGCGGTCGGGCGTAGAGTCGATGAGCCCCACCGGGTCGGCGATTTTCAGCGTGTCGATGGCTGGCTGACCGCACACCACGCCGTCGAGGTCGGCGTCGGCGCAGAGCGCCTGCACCGCTGCGTCGATGGTCTCGGGTCGGATGAGCGGGCGTGCGCCGTCGTGGATAGCGACGTACGCACAGCCCTCCGGCGCGGCGACGAGGCCGGCATGCGTGGAGTCCTGCCGCGTCATACCAGCATCGGCGAAGGTGATGGGCGTCTCGAAACCGTACGGCTCCACCGCGCGAACACGGTACTCAGCACACCGCTCTTCCGGGCACACCACGACGATATGGCTGATCGCGTGCGCGCAGTCGAAGGCCTCGATTGTCCACGAGAGCATGGGGCGGCCGGCGATCTCCACGAGCTGTTTACCACCGGGGTTGCCGAACCGCGAGCCCGTGCCACCCGCCACGATGATCGCGCACACGGAGCCACGCTGCTGCCCCGCCTCTTCGACACGCGTGGAATCCGGACAAGAAATGGCGGGCATAGTTGCAAAATCGCCGAAGCATCCGTCAGCTTCTGTCTGTATTTCCGCAGAGCGGGACGCCTCGGAGCGCGATGCGTCGGCGCGAGAAGCGTCGGCGCGCTCGTTAGCCGCCATCACGCGGCACCACCATGCTTGCCGCCCATACGGTAGAGCGAATCGGCCAGGATCGTGGGATTGTTCACGCCGAAGTCGCCCAAACGCTCCGGGTCTTTCTGGATATCGTCCAGCAACTCCTGCAGCGAGCCGTATTCGTCCACAATCTTCTCGGCCACGCCGTCGCGCACGACCGAGACTTGGGAGAGCGTGCGGAGTCCCAGCGGTGTCATGACAGAGTCCTCGTCGAGGTCGTCGTAGCCGAGCGCCTCTGCCACGCGCTTGGGATTCGTGAGCTCCTGCGCGGACATGCTCGAGAAGAGCTTGCGAATGCGCGCGGCGTTCTCTTCGGAGGAATCCTGCGCGTAGTCGCGGATCATGAGGTTGTAGTCGTTCTCGATCACGTCGCCAGCGAGTTGCTCGAGCTGCATGCGCACGAGCTTGCCCTGGCTGCCGAGCTTCACGATGCAGAACTTGAGCTCGTCTTTCGCCTGCTGGAGGATCTCGAAGCTCGAGAAGATGTCCGTGATGTCCGCAAGGGTGACGTAGTCGTCGAGTTCGAGCGCGGTAAGGCGCAGGAGCGCGCGGTCGAGTTGCGTGCGCGTGGTCTGCAACGTGGAGACGAGCTGGTTCACCGAGGCCATGATCTCGGAAACTTGCTGGATCTGGTAGGACTTGCCGTGAACGTAGACGTTTACAACGGATCGGCGCTCCGAGACCGAGATCACGATGGCGTCGGTGAGGACGCTCATGCGCGCGGCGGTGCGATGACGCATGCCCGTCTCGCTCGTGGCGAGCGACGGGTCCGGATTGAGATGGAAGTTCGCGCGCAGAATCTGCGAGAGATTCTCGTCGATGACGATGGCACCGTCCATCTTCGAGAGCTCGAAGAGGCGGTTCGAGGTGAACGAGATGTTGAGCGGGAAACCGTCGTTACCGGCCGCGAGGACGTGCTCGGTGTCGCCCACGCAGATGAGCGCGCCAAGGTGCCCTGCGATGATCATATCGAGAGCGGTGCGGATGGGCTGACCGGGGGCGGTGAGGCGGATAGCCTCGTTCATGCGCTTTTGAATCTCTTCTTTATCCACTCTACTCCCCCATCTCGCACAGCGTTCACACGTATGCATCTATTTTCGCATGAGCAGGCGGGCGTACGGGACGGCACACGGGACTTTACGAAAAAATGCCTAACACCTTGAGCGCCGCCTCGGGGCGTCATTTTGAGGACGGGCACGAAGGCGTCGCCCCGGGACGGCCCTTCGCGCGCCCGTCGTACAGCAAAACGGGCGCCACCTGCGTGACACCCGCTCGCTTCAATCACTTGAGTCGGTATCCGTTCGAACCCTATCCCTTCGCGCCGGCTCCTACCTGCTGGATTCCACCGGAACCGCCACCGCCTAGGCGCGGCGCGGCACCCGCCGAATGCGGCGCGGTCTCGAAGCTCGCCCCAAGCTCGCCCGTCGCGCGCGGCGCAGGGATCTCGCCCGTACCGTGGCTGAACACGAACTCCCCGCCATCAACGTCGCAGAGCACCGTGTCGCCCGCGCGCCACTCACCCGCCAGGAGCTCTTCGGAAAGCGGATCCTCGATGAGGCGCTGGATAGCACGGCGCAACGGGCGCGCGCCGTTCGTGAGGTCGGTGCCCTCGGCGACAATCTTCGCCACCGCGGCATCGGTGAGCTGGATGTTCATGCCGTTCGCAATGAGGCGCTGGCGCAGGTCGTCGACCAAGAGCTCCGCGATCGCGGTAAGGCTCTCGCCCGTGAGCTTCTGGAACACCACGATATCGTCCACGCGGTTCAGGAACTCGGGACGGAACAGGCGCTTGAGCTCGGTCATGGCACGGCTCTTGATCTCTTTGCCAGAGAGTCCCGCCTCGCCCGTGCTGCCAAAGCCCACACTCGATTCCTGCGCGATCTCGCGCGCGCCCACGTTCGACGTCATGATGACAACCGTGTTGCGGAAGTCGACCGTCTTGCCCTGGCCGTCCGTGAGGCGACCTTCGTCGAGAACCTGCAGCAGGATGTTGAAGATATCCGGATGCGCCTTCTCGATCTCGTCGAAAAGCACGACCGAATACGGGTGCCGACGCACAGCCTTCGTGAGCTGACCGCCCTCCTCGTGACCAACGTAGCCGGGAGGCGAACCGATGAGTTTCGAAACCTCGTACTCGCTCGCGAACTCGCTCATGTCGAACGAGATGAGCGCGTCCTTGCTACCGAAAAGGTACTCGGCGAGCGTCTTCGCAAGCTCGGTCTTGCCCGTGCCCGTGGGTCCCAGGAAGATAAACGAGCCACCGGGGCGGCGCGGATCTTTGAGCGGCGAACGGCTACGGCGAATGGCCTTCGCCACGGCGGCGACCGCCTCGTCCTGGCCGATGATGCGCGTCTTGAGCGCGTCCTCGCACGCGAGCAGGCGGCGGCTCTCGTCCTCGGTGAGCGAGGACACCGGCACGCCGGAGGTGGCGCTCACGATATCCGCGATCTGCTCCGTATCGATAACGAGCGGGCTCGCGTCGAGCTCAGCTGTCCATGCGGCACGCGCTTCAGACAGCGCGATCTCGGCCTCGTGCTCCTGCTCCTTGAGCTCGGCGGCGCGGTTCATGTCGTCCACCTCGGACGCTTCCTCCATCGCAGCCTTGAGCTCGGCGACCTTCGCCTCGGCATCGCGAACGGCTTCGGGAGCGCGGTTCTTCGCGATACGCGCCCGCGCGCCGGATTCATCGATGAGGTCGATCGCCTTGTCCGGCAGGTAGCGGTCTTGGATGTAGCGCGCCGAAAGGCTCGCGGCCGCCTCGACGGCTTCGGGCGTGTAACGCACGTGGTGGTGCTCCTCGTAGCGCGGAAGCAGTGCGTTCAAAATCTGAACCGTATCCTCGACACTCGGCTCCTCCACGTCGATCGACTGGAATCGACGCTCGAACGCGGGGTCTTTCGTGAGGTACTTGCGGAATTCCTCGGCTGTGGTAGCACCGATGATCTGGAATGCACCGCGCGCGAGCACAGGCTTCAACATAGAGCTCGCATCGATGGATCCCTCGGCGGAACCGGCACCGATGAGCGTGTGCATCTCGTCGATAAAAAGGATGACGTCATCGGCGTCCGTGCATTCTTGGATGACGCCCTTCAGGCGCTCCTCGAACTCGCCGCGGTACTTCGCACCGGCAACAAGTCCGGGCAGATCGAGCGCCCAGATGTTCTTGTCCATGAGATTCTCGGGCACGTTGCCGGCGGCGATCTCCTGCGCGAGACCTTCTACGAGCGCGGTCTTGCCCACACCCGGGTCGCCCAGAATGAGCGGGTTGTTCTTCGTGCGGCGGCTCAAGATCTCCATCATGCGGCTGATCTCGCGCCCGCGGCCGATCACCGGGTCGAGCTTGCCGTCGCGTGCCTTACTGGTGAGGTTCGTGCCGAACTGCTCGAGCATGGAGCCACCCTTGCTCACCTTGCCGCCAGCAGCCTCACCGGAGAAGAACGGAAGCCCCGCACCCGGACGGCCGAAGCCGGCACCTGCCATGGGGCGCTTATCCTGATCCTTGGAGATAAGCTTATGCACGGCCTGACGCACGGACGCCGCCGACACCCCGAGACGCATGAGGATGTCCATGGCGCGGCACGAGGAATCATCGATGATGCCCAGAAGCAGGTGCTCTGTCGAGACATAGGTCTGATCGTTCTCGCGCGCGTGCCTAAAACCGCTTTCCATGACATGGATGACATGCGGCGTGAAGGCAAGCTTGGCTTTCCCTGACTGAGCGGAATCCTGCGCTTCATCTTCTGCCGCGGTGGGCGCGTTGGTCACATTCGACGAAGTGACGTCGGTGGCGGCCGCCTCGTCTGAAGGTTCGATAGCCGCCGCATCGGCATCGTCGCTCACCCGATCCGAAGGCCTGGCAAGGTCGGAACCCTCATTCGTCTTGGCAGGGCTCTCTTTGAGCTGCGCCAAGATATCGTCGTATGAGAGATCGAGCGAACGCAGCGCTTCTGCCGCGATGCCCTCCTCTTCCTTCGCGAGCGCGAGCAGCAGATGCTCGGTGCCCACATTCGTTGTATTGAGTTCGACCGCCTCCTGCTTCGCCGTCGACATGACGCGCCGCGCGCGGTCGGTAAATCTCTCTAACATGCTGAAACCCCTGTTATGCTTGGTCTTCAACCACAGTCGCAGCAAACTCGCTGCATTTTCCAACTGTACCCAAATGGACGTGCATCATACCACGCCCACCATCGTGCTCGCCCTCGTACGAGAAAAACAACCCGTCCAGACACCCCGAGCACGCGCCCGAAACATTTTTTGGCCAAAAATGAAAGGTTGGTGACACCTCCTCTCGAGAAACGGGGGTGCGCACCGTCCACCGCCCTGGTAACGACGCCGGTTATCCCAGCTACGGAAAGACCGCACCCGCATTCCCCAGGAAGGAGTGTCACCAACCTTTCGTTTTTGGCCAAAATCGCGATGCGCCGCACGCGCCGAGCGGAGCGATGCCGCCCAGCGCCCCCGCATCCCCCCCCCGCCTGCGCGGCGAGCCCGAAGACGCAGGGAAGCCCCCGGCCTTCCCCTGAGCGATTCCGCAGGCGCGGCCGCCGCCCGCGGGAACCGCCGGAGGCGGTTTCCCGGGCGGCGGCCATGCGCCGAGGACAAGCGAAGGGGAAAGTCGGGGGCTTCCCGGTTGGAGTCAAAGGCTCAGCTAAGCCTTAGTACATTCCGCCACCCTGCGCACCGGCGGTAGCAGCGGCGATGGCATCCTCAAGCGCGGTGTTCTTCGGCACATCCGTCACGGTCGCCTCGGTGATGAGGATGAGCGAAGCCACAGACGCAGCGTTCTGCAGCGTAGTGCGGGTGACCTTGACCGGGTCGAGCACGCCCATCTCGATCATGTTGCCCCACTCGCCGTTCGCGGAGTTCAGACCCTCGCCCGCGGGCAGCGTGGCGACCTTGTCCACCACGACGGCACCTTCGAAGCCGGCGTTCTTCGCGATGGTGGCCACCGGCGCGGTGAGCGCCTTCTTGACGATATCGACGCCGATCTTCTCCTCGGGGTCATCGATCTCGACGGCGTCGAGCGCGGGGATGGCGTCCATGAAGGCCACGCCACCGCCGGCGACGATGCCCTCCTCGACGGCCGCGCGGGTCGCCTGCAGGGCGTCCTCAACGCGGTGCTTGATCTCCTTGAGCTCAGTCTCGGTCGCAGCGCCGACCTTGATCACAGCAACGCCGCCAGAGAGCTTGGCGAGGCGCTCCTGAAGCTTCTCGCGGTCGAAATCGGAATCGGTGTGCTCGAGCTCAGCCTTGATCTGGGCAACGCGGGCCTCGATGGCCTCCTTGGTGCCGCCGCCGTCGACGATCGTGGTGTTGTCCTTCGTGACGGTGATGGACTTCGCGGTGCCGAGCATGTCGGGCGTGATGTCGGCAACCTTGATGCCCAGCTCATCGAGGGCAGCCTGGCCACCGGTGAGGGCGGCGATGTCCTCGAGCATGCGCTTGCGGCGGTCGCCGTAACCCGGCGCCTTCACCGCGACGACCTGAAGCGCGCCGCGAATCTTGTTGAGCACGAGCGTGGGCAGCGCCTCGCCGTCGATGTCCTCGGCGATGATGAGCAAGCCCTTGCCGGAGCGCTGGACGGCCTCGAGAACAGGCATGATGTCCTGAACGTTGGAAACCTTCTGATCCGTGATGAGGATGTACGGGTCGCGGAGCGTAGCCTCCATGCGGTCGTTATCGGTAACGAAGTACGCGGAGACGTAGCCCTTATCGAACTGCATACCCTCGACGGTGTCGATCGTGATGTCGAACGTCTGCGAATCCTCGACGGTGATGACGCCGTCCTTGCCCACGACGTCCATGGCGTCGGAGATCTTCTCGCCAACCTTCGGGTCGCCGGCGGAGATGGTGCCAACAGACGCGATCTGCTCCTTGGTCTCGACGGGCTGCGCCTGCTCCTTCATCTCGGCCACGGCGGCGTTCACGGCCTTCTCGATGCCGCGACGGATGGCGAGCGGGTTGGCACCGGCGGCCACGTTGCGCAGGCCGTCGTTCACGATGGCCTGGGCGAGCAGGGTCGCGGTGGTGGTGCCGTCACCGACGGTGTCGTTCGTCTTGGTGGCGACCTCCTTCACGAGCTGAGCACCCATGTTCTCGATAGGATCCTCGAGCTCGACCTCCTTGGCGACGGAAACGCCGTCGTTGGTGATGGTCGGCGCGCCGAAGGAACGCTGCAGCGCAACATAGCGACCCTTGGGGCCCATGGTGACGGTTACGGCGTCAGCAAGCTTGTTGACGCCCTTGGCGAGCTTGGCGCGCGCCGTGGTATCGAAGGTGATGTCCTTAGCCATTTGTTCTTCCTCCAACTAGATAAGCTGCATGTGGATTACACGAGCGCGGGTGCTACTCGACGACCGCGTAGATGTCGTCGGCGCGCATGAGCAGGTAATCCTCGCCGTCGATCTTGACCTCGTTGCCACCGAACTTGCCATAGATCACGGTGTCGCCAACCTTGACGTCGATGGGCATGCGCTCGCCCTTGTCGTTGAGCTTGCCGGCGCCCACGGCGACGACCTCGCCGCGCTGCGGCTTCTCCTGCGCGTTGCTCGCGATGTACAGGCCGGTCGCGGTCTTCTGCTCCGCGGGCTCCGGCTTGATCAGGACGCGATCACCAAGCGGCTTCAAACTCATAGAAGGTTCCTCCTTCGTCGGTTGCGCGGGCGCGACGGCGCTCGCTGCACCAATCCGTTACGTACGCAGTGAATAGTACCCAGCTGCGCGAACTTATACAACTCGGTAGCAAAAAATCTTATTAAATGACACTTAGATTTTATGAGTGAGCAAAGATGCCTAGGGCATATGGGATGGCTCCATGCAAAGTAACCCCATGAGATAACTCCCGCCGTTTTTACATGGGTCATCCGAACCCTGTAAAATAACCCCAGCGACTTTTTTGCATTGCATGATAAGCAAGTCTTCGCTTGATGGGTTACTGGGCAATGTAAAAAAGTCGCTGGGGTTATTTTACAGGGTTGTACGGAATGGCCGCTGGAGCCATCCGCATGAAGCTGCCCTGCACACCGCACAACAACATGCCTCCCGCCAAAAGCCCCTCGTTATAGCGTTACGCTTCGAATACGCAGCGACCGCCTACGTAGGTCGCGAGCACGCACGTAGCCTGGATATCATCCGCCTCGCACGCGGTGAGGTCGTGGTCGAGCACGACGAAATCGGCGAGCTTGCCGGCTTCAAGGCTCCCGAGCTCGTGCTCCCTTCCTGCAGCACACGCACTTCCGAATGTATAGTTCCGAATGGCCTGCGCCATGGGGATGCGCTCCCCGGGCAGCCAGCCGCCCGCAGGCTCGTGCGTGGCGGGGTCTTGCCGCGTCACCGCCGTGTAGAGCACGTTCATCGAGGTCACAGGCGTGATGGGAGAATCCGTGCCGAACGCCTGAGTAACGCCCAGTCGCTCGTACGTCGCAAACGGCCACATGATGCGCGATCGTTCCAACCCCAGGTCGCGCTCTGGACCGCCCGGGTCGAGCGTGATGTGGCACGGCTGGGACGACGCGACCACGTCCAGCTTTGCGAGGCGCCCCAGATCCTCCGCTAACAAGTTTTCCAGATGCTCGAGCGTGTTCCTTCCCTGCTTAGGTGTTCCGAAACGTGCCGCGGCTTCTTCGAAGATATCGAGCGCCGCGTGGATGGCTCCATCGCCGATGGTATGGATGCGCACGGCATGTCCGCGCTCTGCCGCCGACAATACGAGCTCGCGCATGCGATCCGCGCTCACCGTGAGATGCCCGCGGTCGCCTGCATAGCGCGCGTTCGTATACGGCTCGGTGAGGTAAGCCGTATGCTGGCTCGACACGCCGTCGAAGAACTGCTTGAACCCCGGCGCCTTGATGAGCGTGCTCGCAGTGGGCGCACCATAGCGCTCCTGCATGCGCTCCAAACGCGTCTGATCGTCGAGAAGCGTGGGGAATAGATGTGCCCGCAGCGTGAGCGCCCCGCGCGCATCGAGCGCCTCGTAGATATCCTCGCGAATGAAATCGCAGCCCGGAAGCGGCATGAGCG
This sequence comes from uncultured Collinsella sp., assembly GCA_900538305.1. Lineage (GTDB taxonomy): Bacteria > Actinomycetota > Coriobacteriia > Coriobacteriales > Coriobacteriaceae > Enorma. The sequence goes on along the minus strand of UPXY01000004.1, from coordinate 63,786 downwards.
ACATGTCGCAGATCGACGTGATGCCCTGCGCCGCCATGCGCGCCATCTGCTCGGTGTAGGCGCGCTCGAAGTCCGCCTGCGTGAGCCATTCGAGCAGGCGCGGTTGGAGCTCCATGGCCGCAGCCTCGCGAATGATACCTGTGAGCTCGCCGTTCTCGTCACGGTCGTAGATGCCGCCAGCAGGAGGCTCGGAATCGCGGTGCACGCCGAGCGCCTCGAGCGCGCGCGAGTTCAACCAGAGCGTGTGACCGTCGCCGGAGCACATCGCGCAGGGTCTATCTGGAAACGCCTCGTCGAGCGAGCGCTTGGTGGGCGGTACCGGCGGGTTCCAACGGTAATCTCGCCACCCCTGTGTGACGACCCACGCGCTCGGCGGCAGCGCAGCGGCGAACTCGCGCGTGCGCGCCACGAGCTCCGCCTCGCTCTCTCCCATGTGCATGAGCACGTAGGGCGAATTGTAGACGGCCGTGTGGAAGAAGTGCAGGTGAGCGTCGTGGAATCCCGGGCAGATGAAGCGGTCGCCGAAATCCATGACCGGCGTCGCCGCCGGATATGCAGCGATAACGTCGTCCGGTGCGCCGATGTGCGCGATGCGACCGGATCCTTCGGCATTGGAAGCACCTGCAGGAAGCTCGACCGCGAACGCGAGCTCACGCGGCACGTCGACGCCGTGCTCCGCCGTGAATACGCGCTTCGACCGGACGATGAACACATTGCCCATAGCTCCTCCTCATACGCCGTATGCGTCATATGGGGACGGCCGCATACCGTCCTTTTGCTCATGGTGGGACAGGTCTTGAGCCTCTCACCCAGCTACACTATAAACCTGTCCCCCTGTGTGACAAACGCTAACGCCCCGTCTCGTCATGGGCACGAGCGTCTTTGCTGCCCGCATCTCCTGCTTTTGCATATTCTGGGAGATAGCGCGAACTTCAGCCGCCCGTATCTCCCACAATCGCATATTCTGGGAGATATGGAAGCGTGCGAGGAGGAACCATGGGCAGCGAGGCAACGAAACGCATCCAGCAGCTCGGCCATGCGGCGGAGCCGTATATCATCGAGCAGCGACGGTACTTCCACCAACACCCGGAGCTCAGCCTGCAGGAATTCGAGACGACCGAGGCCATCGCCCGCGAACTCGAGGCCATGGGCATCCCCTACGCGCGTCCCACCGCCACAGGGCTCATCGCCACGCTCTCCGGTACCGCGCCAGACGCGTATCTCCCCAATGGCAGCCCGCGCCGACGCCTGCTCATCCGCGCGGATATCGACGCGCTCGCCGTCACGGAACGCACGGGCGAGCCGTTCGCCAGTGAGCACGAAGGGGTCATGCACGCCTGCGGCCACGACTGCCACATCGCCATGCAGCTTGGGAGCCTCCGCATCCTCTCGCAGATGCGCGATGCCCTCCACGGCGAGGTGCGCGCCGTGTTCCAGCCCTCCGAGGAGAATGGCGGTGGGTCTGCCCTCATGATCAACGCGGGTGCATGCGAAGGCGTGGACGGCGCGTACGCCGCGCATATCTGGAGCGAGGTCGCCGCAGGCACCATTTCCTGCGAGCCGGGACCGCGCATGGCGAACACGGACTGGTTCCGCGTGGACATCCGTGGCACCTCCTGCCATGGCGCCATGCCGCAACGTGGCGCGGACGCCATCATCGCCGCAGCAGAGATCGTCAACAACCTGCAGACCATCGTGAGCCGCGACCTTAGCCCATACGAGCCCGCCGTGGTGACCGTGGGTGAGCTGCACGGCGGCACCGCGCGCAACGTCATCGCGGGCACCGCCTACCTCACAGGCACGGTACGCACGTACAGCGCATCCGCGCACGAAGCCATGCCGAAGCTCATCGAGCGCATCGCCATCCATACCGCACAGGCACTGGGTGCCGAAGCGGAGCTCACCGAATACACCGTCGCGCACGGTGCCGTGGTGAACGACGAGATGGCTTCCGAGCGCTGCCGGCGCGCGATCGTCGAGGTGCTGGGGACGGAGGCCGTGGGGCGCTACCAGGGCACGCTTTCCGGCGAGGACTTCTCGCGCTACCTTGAGCTCGTGCCCGGCGTGCTCGCCTTCGTGGGCACGCGCAACCCCGCGATCGGCGCGACGTTCGCCCAGCACTCGTGCTTCTACAAGGTGGACGAAAGCGTGCTCGCGAAAGGTGCCATGCTTGCCGCGCAGTACGCAGTCGATTTCCTGGCCGAATAACAGGCGGGTGCGACATATCGAATAACCCCAGGGACCATTCTTGCCTTGTGAGGTCGTTTCATACGAAACGGGCGAGCAGCCGAAGCCACTCGCCCGCGCAATGTTAAAAAACCCCTGGGGTTATTTTACATGCTAGTCCCTGCGACCGAAGATGGCCAAAAGGCGGATGAACACGTTGATGATGTCGAGGTAGAGCTCGATGGCATACCACAGCGCGTTGCTGAGCGTGGGCACCGCGGTGGAAGCGCGATGCACGTCGTAACCGATGAAGCCGCAGAAGAGCAGGATGACGACGATGTCCGTCGCGGACTGCTGGACGCCCATGAGTGCGAGCACGAGTTCAACGACGATGATTGCCAAGAGCCCCGTGAAGAGCACGCCCTGGATGCGCTCGAAGAACTGCGGGAACATGATGCCTGCAGCACCGAACACGATCATGATGCCAGCGGTCGCAGAGAACGCGAGCGAGATCGTCTCCATGCTATACGACATGAGCGCGAGCGCCGTGGTGAAGCCGAACGTCAGGCTGAAGAGGGCGTAGCCGATGAGCCCCAGCGCGAGGTTCTCCTTGGCGCGGCCGATACTCATAGCGATGATGCCGCCGATGCTGCCCACGAAGGTGCCGATCATGAACATCGTGGAGTTGCGCATGATGAAGAGCAGGAATTCGTACGTTCCGGCGATGTGGGAGCACGCCGCCATGATGACGAACGAAAGCAGCACGAACCCCGTGAGCACGATGTTGTATAGCCGTCGCGAGATAACCTGGGGAGCGGGACCCTGCTGGTAGATCGGGCTACCGTATGGATCGTACTGCTGACTCTGATACCGCTCGACTTCGTTCATAGTTTCCTCCGATCGGTGAACCGGGAATCCGTGCGGCTCCCGGTCAAGTTCCGTTCAGTGTACCCAAGTATACGGCCTTTCTTGCATGCGCGCCGCGAGATTACTGTAATGGGTTGGTTGGGAACGGGTTCCTTTCAACCCCCTTAGCTCAGCTCGAGCATGCCGGTGTAAAGCTGGTAGTACCGTCCGCGCAATGCAAGGAGCTCGTCGTGGCTGCCGCGCTCCACCACGCGTCCGTGCTCGAGCACGATGATCGCGTCGGCGTCGCGCACGGTGGAAAGCCGGTGCGCGATCACGAACGTCGTGCGCCCGCGCATGAGCTGATCCATGCCGCGGCCAATGAGCATCTCGGTGCGCGTGTCGATGCTCGAAGTCGCCTCGTCCAGAATGAGCACCGGCGGATCTGCCACGGCGGCGCGCGCGATGGCCAGAAGCTGGCGCTGCCCCTGGGAGAGGTTCGCGCCGTCGGAAGTCACCATGGTCTCGTAGCCCTGCGGCAGGCGGCGGATGAAGCTGTCGGCATTCGCGATCTTCGCCGCCGCGCGCACCTCTTCGTCGGTGGCTTCGAGGCGGCCGAAGCGGATGTTGTCGGCGATGGTACCCGTGAACAGGTGCGTATCCTGCAGCACAATGCCGAGCGAGCGGCGCAGATCGTCCTTCGCGATGTTCTTCACGTTGATGCCGTCGTAGGTGATCTCGCCTTCCTGCACGTCGTAGAACCGGTTGATGAGGTTCGTAATCGTGGTCTTGCCGGCGCCCGTGGAACCCACGAACGCGATCTTCTGCCCGGGCTTGGCGAAGAGGTTGATCTGGTGCAGCACCTCATGCCCTGCCTCGTAGCCAAACGTCACATCGTGGAAGCGCACGTCGCCGCGAAGCGGCAGAAGCCCCGTCGCGACCACGGTACCATCCGCGCCGAGCGCCGCGTCTTGCACCTGCGCACCCATATCCTCGGCAGCAACGTGCTGCGGCACGGCTTCGTCACCGGTACCGGCCATTGGCTCGGCCGTTACACCACGAGACGATGAAGCCCCCTGCTGAGCCTCGCGCGGCGGCGAAGTCACGGTTTGCCTGGCGCCAACGGGCTCGCCTACATGCCCGTCCTTCGCAAGCGGCACGAGCGCGCCCCAAGCGCCCACGCCGTACCCTGCGGGAATCTTCCACGCCCATGCATCCTCGCCAGTCTTGACGAGCGTCACGCGGCCTTCGTCCACCTCGGGCGCCTCGTGCATCACGGAGAACACGCGCTCCGCGCCGGCAAGGGCGGAAAGCAGGAAGTTCGACTGCTGCGTGAACTGATTGATGGGCATGGCAGTCTGGCGCACGAACACGAGATAGCTCGCGAGCACGCCCACATCGGTCTGGCCAGTGAGCGCCATCCAGCCGCCGAGCACCGCCACGATCGCGTAGTTCATATAGCTGATGGACACGACCGCCGGGATCATCGACGCGGCATACGACTGCGCGCTCGTGCCCGCCACGCGCAGACGTTCATTCTTCTCGCGGAAAGAGAACACGTTAGCGTGCTCGCGGTTGAAAACCTTCACGACCTTCTGACCGGTGACCATCTCTTCGATATAGCCGTCGAGCTCGCCCAGCACACCCTGTTGCCGCTGGTAGAACGACCGGCTCTTCTTCGTGGAATACGAGATATAGGCAAACATGCACACATAGCCCACGACCACGATGAGCGAGAGCTGCCAGTTGAGCACGAAGATCATGATGAGCGTGCCCACGATCTGGATGAACGACTGGATCACCATCGCGAAGCTGTTGTTCATCGCCTCCGCCACGGTGTCCACGTCGTTCGTGAAGTAACTCATCACATCGCCGCGGTTGTGGTTGTCGAAATAGCGCAGCGGCAGCGTTTGGATGTGGGCGAAGAGGTCACGCCGGATGTCGACGAGCACCTTCTGCGCGGCATGCACCATGAGCTGGGTGTAGCCGAACGCCGCGAGCACGCCCACGCCGTAGATGCAGGACGTAAGCACAATCCCGGCGATGAACGAGTCGTACGAGCCCAACGCGAGCGCGTCGACCACCGGTCGGATCATGTAGGTGCCCAGCAGGTTCGCCACAGCGGACGTCGCCACGAGCAGAGCAACCGCGCCGAAGATGAGCTTGTGGCGGCCGAGATACGAGAGCAGTTCGCGCACGGTGGCGGCAAGGTTCTTCGGCTTGTTACCGGGAGCGGCCATCAGCGCTCACCCCCTTCCCCGTGCGGCAGTCTGGAGCCCGCTGCGAGACCATTGCGTACCGATTCCGCCGCAGGGTCGCCGCCATGTGTTTGAGATTCGTAAATCTCCTGGTAGATGCTATCGGTCGCAAGCAGTTCCTCGTGCGTGCCCCGAGCATGGACGCGGCCGTCATCGAGCACGATGACCTGGTCCGCATCTTGCACGGAGCCCACGCGCTGCGCGATGATGATTTTCGTCACGCCCTCGAGCGCTGCGAGGTTCGCACGGATCGCGGCGTCCGTCGCCGTGTCGACCGCGCTCGTGGAATCGTCGAAGATGATGACCTTTGGGTGCTTGAGCAGCGCGCGGGCGATGCACAGGCGCTGCTTTTGCCCGCCCGAGACGTTCACGCCGCCTTGGCCGAGGTCGTAGTCGAGACCGCCGGGCAGCCGGTCGAGGAACTCGTCCACGCGCGCCTGCCGGCATGCCTCGAGCAGCTCTTCCTCGGTCGCCTTGTTGTTCCCCCACAAAAGGTTCTCGCGCACCGTACCGCTGAAGAGCACGTTTTTCTGCATCACGATGGCGACGGCGTCGCGAAGCTTCGCGAGGTCGTATTCGCGCACATCGTGCCCGCCCACGAGCACCGCGCCCTCGGTCACGTCGTAGAGACGCGGGATGAGCTGCACGAGCGTCGTCTTGCCGGAACCGGTGCCGCCCAAGATGCCCACAGTCGAGCCGGCGGGGATGTCGAGGCTCACATGCTCGAGCACGCGCTCGCGGGCGTCCGCGCGATACTTGAATGAGACGTCACGGAATGCAACCGACCCGTCGGCGACCTCGGTGCGCGCGTCTGCGGGCGAAGAGAGGTCCACAGGCTCGTCGAGCACCTCGCAGATGCGGTGCACGCTCGCGAGCGAACGGGTGAGCAGCAGGAAAACGTTCGAAATCATGATGAGCGAATTCAGGATCTGCAGCACGTAGGAGAGAAAACCCGTGAGCTCGCCCACCTCGAGCGTCTCGCCCAAGATCATCTGGCCTCCGAACCACATGATGAGCGTCGTCGCGGTGTACATCGACACGTAGAGCACGGGCATGTTGAGCACGGCAAAGCGGAACGTATGCTCGCTCGTTGCGGCGAGCCCCTGGTTGACGCGACGGAACTGCTCGCATTCGTAGTCGCCGCGCACATACGCCTTCACGGCGCGCACCGCGGTGAGCATCTCCTGCACCACGTCGTTGAGCTTGTCGACCGTACCCTGCAGCACGCCGTAGAGCGGCCCCACGTGGCGCACGATGAAGACCATCGCGAGCGCCATGATGGGTGTGACGGCGCAGAACACGAGCGCGAGCTCGGTGTTGAGATAGAACGCGAGGGCGAAGCCTATCACGAGCATCACCGGTCCGCGCACCATGGGGCGAAAGCCCGCGTTGAGGGCGTTTTGGATCACGGTGACGTCGGTCGTCATGCGCGTGACGAGCGAGGATGTCTCGAAGTGGTCGAGGTTCGCGAAGCTGTATTCCTGTACGCGCTCGTACTCCGCCGCGCGCAGGCGTGCACCCAGTCCGTAGGTCGCCCGCGCCGCGAAGCGCGCATAGGCAAGCCCCGTGACGAGCGAGAGCAGCGCGCATATGGCCATGAGGATGCCCTGGCGGAAGATGAAGTCCAGGTCGCGCGTCTTTACGCCCACGTCAATGATATCCGCCATGAGAATGGGGATGACCATCTCGAAGGCGCTCTCGACGATGACGAGCACCATGCCCAAGATGGCGTCGTGGCGGTAGTGCCCGAGGTAGCCGATGATACGGCGAAGCTCATGCATGGGCCGCCCCCTTCCGCGCGGAAGCGCACACCATACCCCGACGGAAATCTCCCATGCTCCGCTCATCTCCAAGCTATTGATGTATCGCGTTGATGCATCAACTATGAGCGTGTTGGCCATCGCGCGTCAAGGAGTGAATCTCAGTTGTAATCGAAGCGCGGTCTCTATACCCGGTAGGATCACCCAGCCGAAAGGGGCAGCCCTCCCGCCAGAAGGGACAGTCTCTTTTGACGGGAGGGCTGTCCCGTTCGGCAGTGGATTGCCCACAATCTCAGATGATTTCGCCGGTAGCGAGCACGTGCTCGAGCTGCTCCTCGTTGAGGACGGAGACGCCCAGGCTTTCGGCTTTCGCGAGCTTCGAACCCGCGCCAGGGCCTGCAACCACGTAGCTCGTCTTCTTGGACACGGAACCCGTCACCTTCGCGCCGAGCGCCTTTAAGGCCGCACCTGCCTCGTCGCGTGTGCGGCGCTCGAGCGTGCCGGTGAGCACGAACGTAAGCCCGGCGAGCGGTTGAGCCGTGACCAGGTCCTCGGCCACGCCCATCTCTTCGGCCGCACGCGCCGCCTCTCCGGAAAGATCTTCTTCCAGCGTGAGCCCCGCCACGCGCAGGCGCTCGAGCACAGCAAGATTTTCGGGCACGCCGAAGAATTGCTTCACGCTCGCCGCGATCTTCGGCCCCACGCCGTCGACAGCGGCGATTTCGTCCGCATTCGCCACGACAAGCGCGTCGAGGGTGAGGAAACGCCGCGCGATGACCTCGGCCACGCTCTTTCCCACATGACGGATACCCAGCGCGAAGAGCACGCGCGAGAGCGGCTGCGCCTTCGACTTCACAAGCTCGTCCACGACCTTCTGCGCGATGGTCGCGCCCACAGGGATGGGGTCGCCCGCACGCACACCGCGACGCTTGTCGTCCTTAAGGTACGTGCGCCCCGTGTCGAGGCCAGCCAAATCGTCGACGGAGAGCTGGTAGAAATCCGCCACGTCGCGCACGAGCCCCGCCTCGATGAGCTTATCGATGAGCTCGTCGCCCACACCGTCGATGTCCATGCACCCGCGACTCACCCAATGCGCGAGACGTTCCTTCACCTGCGCGGGGCAGTCGATGGAAACGCAGCGATAGGCGACCTCGCCCTCTTCATGCACCACGGGGCTGCCGCAGGCAGGGCACGTCGCAGGCATTTGCCACGGGAGCGCACCCTCGGGACGCTTGTCGAGCACCGGCCCCACGACCTCGGGAATCACGTCGCCCGCCTTGTGCACGACAATCGTATCGCCCACACGGACGTCCTTGCGATGTACCTCGTCCTCGTTGTGCAACGTCGCTCGCGCGATGGTGGAGCCCGAAACCATCACCGGGTCGAACTCCGCGACCGGCGTGAGCACGCCCGTGCGCCCCACCTGGATGCGAATCTCACGCAGCACCGTCTGCTTTTCCTCCGGCGGAAACTTGAACGCGATCGCCCAACGCGGGGCACGCGCCGTGAAGCCCAGCTCATCTTGCTGCGCGAAGCTGTCGACCTTCACCACCACACCGTCGATGTCGTAATCCAAGTCGGCGCGATGCGCCAGAGCGTCGGCACAGAACGCATGCACCTCGGCGGGCGTCGTGCAGCGCGCTACATTGGGGTTCACGGAGAACCCGGCGTCGCCGAGCCACTGTAGGAACTCGTGCTGCGAGCCTACGTGCAAGGGCGCGGTATCCGCTACGGCATAAAGGAAGGTAGCGAGGTCGCGCCTCGCCGTGACCTTGGGATCCTTTTGACGAAGGCTGCCGGCGGCGGCGTTGCGCGGATTGGCGAACGGGTCGCGGCCTTCCGCGTCGGCCTCTTCGTTCAGGCGCACGAAGCTGCCCTTGGGCATGTAGACCTCACCGCGCACCTCGATGGGCACGCCTGCATCGGCTCCCATGTGGGCAAGAGCGGCGGCGGAAAGGCGCATGGGCACGTCGCGGATAGTGCGCACGTTGAGCGAGACGTCCTCGCCTGTGGTGCCATCGCCGCGCGTGGCGGCGCGCACGAAGGCGCCGTTCTCATAGGTGATCGCCACGCCGAGGCCGTCGATCTTGAGCTCGCAGGTATAGGCAACCTGTCCCGCACCGAGCGCCGTCTCCGTGCGCTCGAGCCATTCATCCAGCTCCTCGAGGTTCATAGCGTCGTCCATGGAGTACATGCGCGCCATGTGCGTCACCGGCTGGAACTGCTCGATGTCCACGAAGCCGCCACCCACGCGCTGCGTGTAGGACTGCGGCGTGACGAGCTCGGGATAGCGCGCCTCGATGTCTTGCAGCTCGACGAGGAGCTTGTCGAAGGCGGCGTCCGTGATCTCGGGTGCATCGAGGATGTAATAGCGGTAAGCATGGTACTCAAGCAGGTGGTTGAGCTCGGCGGCGCGTTCCGCAGCGATAGCACGCTCATCATCGAGCACCGCAGGAGGAACCCCCATCGCGCCACCCGCGGCTGCCCCGTTCGCCGTGTCCCGCTCGTTCGCAGGCGCGATGGCGTCCATATCGTCAAAAAGGCTCAACTGCTCCACAGCGACCCCCACTCGTTGGCGTTTCGTCATACCTTGTAAGGGTACCATCTCGCCCAGACCAAGCAGCTCCAAACAACTCGTTTCGGTTATCAACGGTTGTTTTGCGAAAGGTCGAGTAGACACCCGTTCTAGCTAATAGAAACTGCAGGTAGAAAGCGTGCACTAAGACCGGCTACTCGCACTACCGCAAAACAACCGTTGATAACCGAAACGAATGGGCAACCGCACCGAGCGTTACGCACCGATTGCACGCACCGCCCGCATCAAGCCGCGCGTCGCCCGCCAGCCGCGCCCGCACCGCCCGACGAAACCCATAACGAAGCGCCGCACCGCCCGGAACAAGGCAGTGCGGCGCACCGAGTACAATCTGAGCGTACGCGCGTTGCAGCGCTGAGCCGTTTAGCGATTCGCCATGAGGTCGTCGAGATACTGACGGAACTCGTCCTCGTCCATAAGGCTACCCGAGCTGTCGCCCGTCGTGCCGTCCTGGTTCTCTTCCTGGAGCTCCGCGTCGGAACCCAGCACGACCTCGACATCGAAGGTCTCGTCGCCGCGCACCACCGTAAGCGTGATCGTCTCGCCGATCTCGTGCTCACGCGCCGCGATGATGAGGCCGTCGGCAGAGGCGATCGACTCGCCGTCCACAGCCGTCACGATGTCGTCGGGCTGCAGCCCGGCTTCCTCGGCGGGGCTGTCGGCATTCACCGAAGTCACAACGGCGCCCTCACTCACCGAAAGACCCTGCTCACGTGCCGTGAATGCGTTCACCGAGGTCACGGTCACGCCTATGTAGGGGTGCGCCGGGGTCTCGCCAGCAATAATCTGGTTGGCGATGTTGATCGCGTAGTTCGCGGGGATGGCGAAGCCCACGCCCGAGCTCGAACCAGAATAGGACTCGATCACGGAGTTGATGCCGATGAGCTGGCCCTCAGCGTTCACCAGGGCACCGCCCGAGTTGCCGGGATTGATCGCGGCATCGGTCTGAATCATGTTCGCGTAGATGGAGGTGCCAGACGTGCCGCGCAGCGCCGTCGAACGGTAGAGCGCGCTCACGATGCCCGTGGAGACGGACTGCTCGTTGCCAAAGGGGCTGCCGATCGCCATGACCCACTCACCCACGGTGATGTCGTTCGAATCCCCCACCTCGATGGGCGTGAGCTGGCTTTCATCGATGTCCTTGATCTTCACGACGGCAAGGTCGCTCGAGGCGTCCGCGCCCACGAGTTCTGCCTCGTAGCTCTCCTCGTTCACCTCGACGTAGATCGTCGTGGCACCCTCGATAACATGGTGGTTGGTAAGCACGTTGCCGTCCGTATCGAGAATCACGCCAGAACCGATGCCGCCCTCGCCGGAACGCTCGTTCACCGCCGAAATCGAGACCACGGAGGGCAGCGCCTTCGCGGCGACCGCTTCGGCGAGCGTAGTATCCTCCGCGTCGATCTGAATGGTCTGCGTGCCGCTCGTGCCCGCATCACTCAAAGCCGGCGCCTCGACGTTCGTCTCGCCGATGTTCAACGCACCGGTCATGACAAGCGCGATCACGAGCACGGCGCCCACCACCAGGCCAGAGAGCGACGCCAGAAACACGGGCAGCTTCTTCGTCTTTGTCTTCACGACGGTGCGCGTGTCGACCGTCGCCGTGGCAGGCATGGATGCCGCGTGCTGCGGGATCGGCTGCGCATGGGGCTGCTGCGCCGTAGCACCTACTTGATACGCGCCCGACTGCTGGTATGCGGCCTGCGCACCCGGCTGCTGCGGAGCCTGGCCTGCCTGCGCCTGAGCCTCAGGCTGGCTCGGCTCGATTGAAATGCGCGGCGATGAGCCCGTGTTCTCGCTTGCCGGGACGTTGTCGGGGAGCTGCATGTTCTTATCGTCCATAGCGGTCTTCTCCTTCGCTATCATGTTCAACCTGTTCGTACGGGTTGTACCCCGCGCGATGCACGGCTTGGATTCAGACCTCAATCTTCAGTCTTTTTTAATGGTATCGCACCGAATGGCAAAACGCGCCGAGGCAGTCCGCTGAAACATAAGAAGGGCGGGCACGCGACCCGCCCCACAAGCTATTCTTTGAAGAGATACCCCACACCGCGCACCGTGGTGATGTGGGCTGCAATCTGCGGCCCCACCTTCGAGCGGATGCGTCGAATGTGAACGTCGACGGTGCGCGTACCGCCGCAGTACTCGAAGCCCCACACGCGATGCAGCAGCACCTCGCGCGAGTAAGCGCGGTTGGGATGCGTCGCCAAGAACGAGAGCAGTGAGTACTCCATGAGCGTGAGGTCGACGGGCTCGTCGTCGAGATACACCTGGTAGGTCGCCAGGTTGATGACGAGGTTGTCGATGTGCAGCACGTCATCGACGGCGAAGGCGTCCTCGTCACCCAGCAGGCGCCGCGCGCGCACCTCGAGTTCCACGTCGCTCGCCCCCGAGCTGATGAAATCCGATCGCGAGTGCGCCGGCAAGCGCAACCCGGGAAGCGTCTCCTCATCGGCGATGACGAGCATGGGGATGCTACCGCGGCCTTCGAGCCACTTCACGATTTGCTCGATGCGATCGTTGCGAATGCCGTCGGCATCAAGCACGAGCAGGTCGAAATCGTGCGCCGCCGTGGGAGAATCCGGCGTGGCGAGGCTCACCTCCACACCAAGCGGCTGCGTGAGCGTGCAGACGAACTCATGGAAACGCGTCGTGCGTGCCATGAACAAAATGCACTTCTCGGCCATGTAGCACCTCCTTCGTTCTATCAATCATACCGTATGCTGGGGCTTTGCGCAGGTTTCGTCGCGCACGAACAACAAGCTCGCAAACTATCTGCGAAAAAGCGCCGGCATCGATTAGGCATCGGCGAAATAATGCTTGAGCTCCCATTCCGTGACCGTCGAGGCAAATTTGCGCCACTCGCTGCGCTTGCGCTTGAGGAAGTACGAATGGATATGCTCGCCGAGCGCATCCTTCATGAACTGCGAATCCTCGAAGTAGTCGAGCGCCTCGTCGAGGCTGTCCGGCAAGCGCGCGAAACCGGCTTCGGCGAGCGCGCGCTCCCCGCCCGCGATGAGCTCGGGCGTGGGCTCAGGGGGCAGCTCGAGCTTGCGCTCGATGCCGTCGAGACCGGCGGCAAGCGTCACGGCGTTCACGAGGTAGGGGTTCGACATGGCGTCGGGCGTGCGGAGCTCGATACGCGTCGAGAGCTGTTTGCCCGGCTTGTAGATGGGCACGCGAATCATCGCGGAGCGGTTGCGCAGCCCCCACATGGCATACGCGGGGCCATCGTTCGAGGTGCCGCCTCCCAGGCGCTTGTACGAGTTCACCGTGGGGTTCGTGATAGCCGAGATCTCCTGCGCATGCGCGAGGATGCCCGCCATGTAGTGCTTCGCGACGTCCGAAAGATGGTAGGTGGTATCCTCCGGCCCCCAGAAGACGTTGTTGCCCTCGCGGTCAAAGAGCGACTGGTGGAGGAACATCGCACTCGACGGCGCCCCGGTGATCGGCTTCGGCATGAACGACGCATGGATATCCGAGCTGAACGCCTCGAGCTTGATGATGTACTTCGCCGTTATGATGGCGTCCGACGTGGTGAGCGCTTCAGCGTGGCGCAGCGAGATGCCGTGCTGCGAGCCACCGCTCGAATGGAAGGTGTACTCAACCGGTATGCTCATCTTCTCGAGCATGAGCACGGTGTCGCGGCGCAGGTCGCGCGCGGAGTCCGACGGCGTGAGGTCGAAGTAACCGGCCTCGTCCAAGGGCCTGGGCGTATGATCGTCGGGGAAATGGTAGTACTCGATCTCCGGGCCGACGTTCATGATGAAGCCCGCGGCCTCGGCACGACGGAACATGCGGCGCATGCATGCGCGCGGGTCGCCCTCGAACGACGTGCGATCGGGTTTCTTGATGTCGCAGAACACGCGGGCGACGCCGTCTTTCGACGGGCGCCACGGCAGCACCTGAAACGTCGAGGGATCCGGGAAGGCGAGCATATCGGCCTCTTCGGGAGCGGTGAAGCCCTCGATGGACGAGCCGTCGAAGCCGACGCCCTCCTCGAACGCGACCTCGAGGTCCTCGGGGCTGATCGCGAAGCTCTTGAGACGGCCGAGCACGTCGGTGAACCACAGGCGCACGAAGCGGATGTCGCGCTCCTCGACGGTACGGAGTACGAAATCGATGTTCTGCTGCTGATCCATGGGAACCCCCTTGAGAGAAACGGCAGCTACAGTTTCCAGCTGCGTATTGTCTCATAGCATTGTTTCGGCGGGGTTTCCTAAGGCGCGAGGGTGGAGCGGGCTTTGCGGCAACTCCTATTTCACGCCGCGGCGAAGGTCTTCGGCAACCTTGTCGATGCCCTTGCATGCGGGACAATTTGCCTGCTTGCGCGGGCTGCAATGCGAACTGCAGTGTCCGCTGCACGTACCCGCCTCCGAGCAATCGGCGCAGGTGCCCTTTCGCTTGATGCGCACGCACACGGCGACGAACGCCACCGCGATGAGCGCCAAGATGATGATATCGGCAAGACCCATGGTGGCCTCTTTCTTTCGTAGTGACGGCGCGGGCGACTCGGGCGTGCTCCGCCCATTAACCCCCTGGGGTTATTGTAGATCGTGCAATCACGACGGCATCGCCGACGGCAAAGACAGATGCGAACAACACCTGTGGCCATGCTACGTGACATGCCCGCGTCGGACTCGCACTGCACCCGGTGGCGCCCACACCCGCACCGAGCTCACGACTGTTATCAACATGAGGTGCGGCCGGAGCACGAGAGGGGATGCGCCCCGGCCGCCAAGAGGAGAGACGTTTATTCCGCCTTATGCCGCAGCGGCAGCGGAAGCCGACTTGGGCGCGACGTCGTCATCCCACGCCCACTTCGGCATGGGTCGGAAGAGCTGGAACAACATGGCGGCGATGAGCGCGAACGCCACGACCGTCCAGATGCCGAACTGCCCGAGCGCGATGAGGTTGTAGAGCTGGTTGATGATGAGCCCCACGACCCACGCGAACACGCACTCGTACCCGATGGCGATCGCCGTCCACCTGCCGGAGTTCATCTGCGCGCGAATGGTGCCCATAGCGGCAAAGCAGGGGGCGCACAAGAGGTTGAACGCACCGAACGCAGCGATGGCTCCCATCGAGGGGAACATGCCGGCGAATGCCGCCCACAGGCTCGGATCGGTCTCGGTGCCGTCGGCGATGTGGAGCAGCGAGCTCGCGGTCGCAACGACGTTCTCCTTGGCTACGAGACCGGTGATGGACATAGCCGTTGCCTGCCAGGAGTCGAAGCCCAGCGGCGCGAAGACGAACGCGATGGCGCTACCCACCATGGCGAGCACGGAGTAATCCGTGAACTCTTCGAGGCCGCCGGTGATTTCCGGCAGGAAGCCGAACGCGCCCTCATAGATACCGAAGTTGGAGAGGAACCACACCACGATGGTCGACGCGAAGATGATCGTGAAAGCCTTCTTGATGTAGGCGGAAACGCGCTCCCACACATGCAGCGCCCACGAGCGGATCGACGGGAAGTGGTAGCTCGGAAGCTCCATGACGAACGGCGTGGGTCGACCGGCGAAGAGCTTGGTCTTCTTGAGCATGATGCCCGAGACGATCACCGCGACGACGCCCAGGAAGTAGAAGAGCGGGCTGATCCACGCTGCCTCGGCCGTGCCCACCATGGCGCCCATGAGCAGCGCGATGATGGGAAGCTTCGCACCGCAGGGGATGAACGTCGTGGTCATGACCGTCATGCGGCGGTCTTTCTCGTTCTCGATGGTCTTCGTGGCGAGCACGCCGGGCACGCCGCACCCCGTGGACACGAGCATGGGGATGAAGCTCTTGCCCGAAAGTCCGAAGCGACGGAACACGCGGTCCATCACGAAGGCGACGCGCGCCATGTAGCCGCAGTCCTCGAGGAAGGAGAGCAGCACGAAGAGGACGAACATCTGCGGGATGAAGCCGAGCACCGCGCCCACGCCGGCCACGATACCGTCGAGCACGAGACCCTGCACGAGGTCGCTCGCGCCTGCGGCGGTGAGCCAGCCCTCGATGACGCCGGGGATAGACGGGAACGCCATACCGAAGAGCTCGAAGCCCTCGCCGAAGAGGTTGTCGTTCACCCAATCCGTGCCGGCCGTGCCGAACGCGTTCGCGCCGGTGGCGATGGCGTACACCGCCCACATGATGAGGACGAAGAGCGGCAAGCCCAGAATGCGGTTCGTGACCACGCGGTCGATCTTTTCGGAAATGCTCATGCGCTCCGGCGCCTTCTTCACGCACTCATCCATGATGTGCGCGATCACCGCGTAGCGCTCGCCGGTGATGATGGACTCGGCGTCGTCGTCGCAATCCCGCTCGCACTGGGCGACGAGCGCCTCGACGCGGGCAGCACCGTCCTTGGTGAGGTTGATGGAACGCGCGGCATCTTCATCGCGTTCGAAGAGCTTCACCGCAAAATAGCGGCGCTTGCTTGCCGGCACCGAGCCGGGAAGCTCCGCCTCGATCTTGTTGAGGACATCCTCGATCGCCGAGTCGAACTTATGCGCCTGCACGGCACCCTTCGCAGCGGCGGCGCGCTTGGCCTCGGCGATGAGCTCGTCGATTCCGGTGTTCCGCAGCGCCGATACCATGACGACGGGCGCACCCAGACGCTTCGAGAGCGCACGCGTGTCGATCTTGTCGCCGTTCTTCTCCACAAGATCGGCCATGTTGAGCGCCACGACCACGGGCAAGCCCGTCTCAATGACCTGCAACGCGAGGTAGAGGTTGCGCTCGAGGTTCGTGGCGTCGAGAAGTTGGATCACCACGTCCGGTTCCCCGCTCATGAGGTAGTCGCGGCTCACGCGCTCCTCGGGGCTGTAGGGGGAAAGCGAATAGATACCGGGAAGGTCGGTCACGGTCACGCTCTTGTCGCGCGAGAGCTTGGCCTCCTTCTTCTCGACCGTCACGCCTGGCCAGTTGCCCACGTAGCCGTTCTGGCCGGTGATGAGGTTGAAGAGTGTCGTCTTGCCGCAGTTGGGATTGCCCGCCAACGCGACATGAAGCTGTGAAGCTGCCATGCATTCCTTCTTTCTTGGGGAAGGCGCTCGCCGAATGGGTTGGCTGGGACTGTGTTCCTTTCAATCCCTTTCAACCCGTGTGCCTGCTGGCCTCCCCTGGCTTTGAAACTTCTTCAGTTGCCGAGTCGCCGTTCCGCATATGGCTCATTTGGGATGGGTTGACACGCGTCGTTTCCCGCTCCCCGTCTTGCCAACATGTTGCGTTGGGCTAACTCTGCCATCAAAAAAAATACGCGCCTTCGCGCGTGACCGTCGTGCCTACTGCACCTCGACGATCGCTGCCTCTTCCTTGCGGATCGAGAGCTCGTAGCCACGCACGGTGATCTCGACCGGGTCGCCCAGCGGAGCGACCTTCACCACGGTGAACGGCGTGCCCTTGATGAGCCCCAGGTCCATGAGGTGACGGCGCAGCGCGCCCGTACCGTGCAGCTTCACGATGGTGGACGAATCCCCCACCTGCACATCTCCCAGCGTTTTCATGCTTCCCCCTTCCTATGTCTTCGCATCTGCGCCGCACGCGCGAGCGCAGCGCAGATTCCTTACGCGGTCATAACGTGGGCGGCCACCTTGGCATCCAGGCCGAAGCGGGCACCCTTCACCATGACGATGATGTTGCTGCCGCTCGCACTCACCACGTGCACCCGAGACCCTTCGACGAAGCCGAGGTTCTCGAGGTGCCGCTTGATGGCATCGTTGCCCCGCACGCGCGCGACCGTGACGTCGTCGCCGCTGCGCGCGAAGGACAGCGGCATCGCCGGCATGCCCGATCTCTGTGCCATGCTTGCTCCTTCGCCTTTCAACCTTCGCCCACCGTGAACTGCGAGGTGGGAGCACCAAGAGAAAGCCTTTCCCTGTGGAACGCCCGCGCCTCGTTTGTTCACCTATGTAAACTATCACGAGCAAGCGTTCTTTGGAAGAGGAAATTAGCCTTCGCTAACAAAAAGGTAACAATAGCTTACTTCTCACGCGTGCTACCCTTAGAGGAAGCTGGGTCTTGAACTGGAATTATCACCCACCTTCCTGGGAGGAATCATGCGCATTGAGCATGTCGCGCTGTACGTGCAGGATCTTGAGGCCGCGCGCATGTTTTTCGAGCGCTACTTCGATGCACGCGCAGGCGCCCCCTATCACAACGAGCGCACGGGGTTCCGTTCGTTTTTCCTCACATTCGACGATGGTGCACGACTCGAGATCATGACGCGGCCGAACATGACCGAGCTGGAGAAGCCCTCTGCTCGCACGGGGTATGCGCACATCGCGCTTTCCGTGGGTAGCAAGGACGCGGTCGACGCCCTCACCGCGCGCCTTGCCGCCGATGGTTACGAGGTGCTGAGCGGTCCCCGCACCACCGGCGACGGTTATTACGAAAGCTGCATCCTCGACGCCGAAGGCAACCAGATCGAGATCACGGTATAGAAGAAGCGCCGTCCGCCCCGTAAGCAACTGTGAGAACCTGGGGTCTGGACGGAAATGCTCGCGGGGCAAAGCGAAAGGCGCCCCGGGACGAATCCCAAGGCGCCTCGTTATCTCGCGGTGAAGTGAGAATCTGAGTCCTGGACGGAACGTATCGCTTACTCGATGCGCAGACCGACTTCCTTAAGCTGCGCCAGCGAAACCTCACTGGGCGCGGCACTCATGAGGTCGGAACCGCTCGCGGTCTTGGGGAACGCCATGACGTCGCGAATGGAATCGCAACCGGCAAGGAGCATGCACACGCGGTCGAGACCGAGTGCGAAGCCGCCCATGGGCGGAGCGCCGAACGTGAGCGCCTCCATGAGGAAGCCGAACTGGCTCTTTGCGCGCTCCTCGGTGAAGCCCATGAACTCGAGCATCTTGAGCTGCAGCTCGGAATCGTGGATACGCATGCCGCCACCGCCGGCCTCGAAGCCGTCCATGACGAAGTCGTACGTGCAGCTGCCCATCGCGAGCGGGTCGGTCTCGAGCAAGTCGAGCTCGTCGAGATGCGGCTGGGTGAAGGGCTGGTGCTCGGCCTCGTAGCGCTTGGCGTCGTCATCCCAGTGGAAGAGCGGGAAGTTGACGACCCACAGGAAGTCGTGGCCCTCGCGCGGCACATCGAGCGCATCTGCCATGTGGCTGCGCATGCCGCCCAAGATCTCGTCCGAGGCAAGGCGCGGGCCGGCGGCGAACATCACCAGGTCGCCGGGCTCCACGTCGCAGCGACTACGCAGCTCGGCCATCTCCTCATCGCTGAAGAACTTCACGATCGGGCTGTTCACCGAGCCGTCCTCGCGGAACGCGATCCACGCGAGGCCCTTCGCGCCGAACGTCTCGGCCACCTTGGAGAGCTTGTCGATCTGCGCGCGCGGCCACGTACCGGCACCTTTGGCGTTGATAGCCTTCACCACGTGACCCTCGGTATTCGCGGCGCTCGAGAACACCTTGAACGAGGATCCGCGGAACACGTCGGTGAGGTCGACGAGCGTCATGTCGTAGCGCGTATCCGGCTTGTCGGAGCCGTAGGTGTCCATGGCGTCCCAGTAGGACAGGCGACGGAGCGGCGTGGGCATCTCGACGCCCATCCGTGCGAACGCATCCTGGAGCACATCCTCGAGTGCGCCCATGACGTCGTCCTGGTCAACGAAGCTCATCTCGATGTCCACCTGCGTGAACTCGGGCTGGCGGTCGGCGCGCAGGTCCTCGTCGCGGAAGCACTTCGCGATCTGGTAATAGCGCTCGGCGCCACCCACCATGAGAAGCTGCTTCAAAAGCTGCGGCGACTGCGGCAGCGCGTAGAAGTTACCCGGCTGCAGGCGGCTCGGCACGATGAAGTCGCGCGCGCCCTCGGGCGTGGACTTGAAGAGCGCCGGCGTTTCGACCTCGGTGAAGGCACGGTTGTGCAGAGCGGAGCGAATGGCGAACGTGAAGTCGCTGCGCAGCTGGATGCGGCGAGCCATCTCGGGACGGCGCAGGTCGAGGTAGCGGTAACGCAAGCGCGTATCTTCGGCGGTCTCGATGCGGTCCTCGATCTGGAACGGCGGGGTCTTGGAGCGCCCGAGCACCTCGACGCGGTCGGCGAGCACCTCGATCTCGCCGGTGGGGAGCGCCGAATTCACCGTCTCGTCGTCGCGCGCGATGACCGTGCCGTGCACGAGGATCGGCCACTCGGGGCGCATGGTCTCGGCGGTATGGAACGCCTCGCCGCCCGCGTGCTCCGGGTCGAAGGTGCACTGGGTCATGCCCGTGCGGTCGCGCAGGTCGCAGAAGATGAGCCCACCATGATCGCGACGGCGCCACACCCAACCGGTGAGCGTGACGTCCTCGCCGATGTTCTCGCGACGCAGCTCACCCGCGGTACGGGTGTGCATGGAATGGATGTTTGCGGGGTTCATCGCGGCCGATGCGGCCGCTGCCTGGGTCTCTGCCACAGGTTCCTCCTTTTCATCTGTGCCGTCCCGTGCCGGAACGGACGGCGTCGTACAGACCGCCGAGCCTGTGTAGACAGCGCAGCTCGGCGCACGAGGAGACATACTACCAGCTTGCAGGCGCGCCCGCACGGCATGCGCGGCGCTTTTTGCAATGTTTACATTGCGTGCCACCGCAGTGCAAAACCGAGCAGCGCAAAAGGGTCCAATCTGAGAGAATCAGACGAAGAATATCAGCGAGAGGAGTATGTGCACATGCGCTGGCTTGGCGTCGACGGCGGCGGTACGAAGACCGCATTTACCCTGTATGATGAGAACATGTCGCAGCTTGATCGTTTCGAGCTTCCCACCTGCCATTACGCGCAGGTCGGCTACGCCGGCATGCAACGCGTATTCAACGAAGGCGTACAACGAGCCGAGGCATCCGGTGCGCTCGGCGCTGAATTCGGTATCGGGTTCGGCATCTGCGGCTATGGCGAGGGCGTTGAATCGAGCACTGCGATCGAGAACGCCGTGCTCGACGCAGCAGGAAAGCACCCGTTCTCCCTGGTGAACGATGTGGAGAGCGCCTGGGCTGCCGGCCTTGCCATGTGCGACGGCATCGTTATCATCGCGGGCACCGGTTCAATCGCCTACGGCGCGTGCGAGGGCCGCTCCATGCGCTGCGGCGGCTGGGATTATGAACTGGGCGACGAGGGCAGCGGCGGCTGGCTTGGCAAGGAGCTGCTGCGTGCCTTCACGCGCCAAAGCGACGGCCGCGAGGCTCCGGGCGCCATTCATAGCCTTGTTCGTCGCGAGCTTGGCATCGCCGACGACTTCGAAGTCATCGAGTTCGCGCAGAAGAACATGGCAAGCCGCTCGCGCATCTCCCAGCTTGCTCCACTGGTTGCCGAAGCGGCGCGCGCGGGAGACGCGAGCGCCCGGGCAATCCTCGAGCGCGCGGCACAGGAGGAAGCCGAGATGGTCGCCGCCATCGTCCGCGGCATCTTCGACGGTTGCGAACGCATCCCCGTCACGTACATCGGCGGCACGTTCAAAGCGGGCGACCTCGTCCTCGAACCGCTCGCCGCCGCCCTCCCCCGCCGCTGCGAGCTCGTTCCCCCGCAGTTTGAACCCGACCGCGGCGCCGTGCTCATCCTACAGAAACGCCTAGGCCTGCGGTAACAAGCGACAGCGGCGCCGGCACGGCGGCGATCAGCAGCTCACGTACCCTCTCGTTCCACTGAATACACTTTTTTCGACAGAATCGACTCTGCTGAGGCAAATTCTGTCGAAAAAAGTACACGCAGCTAAGAGCTGCGAAAGAAGTTGAGGGGTCGGCGGGCGCTCACATCGCGAACAGGCACCCCCGTGCTCCAAGATGGGCGCACGAGGTGCCAACAAGCGAGCCGGACGGCGAGGAAGGAACCGTCCGGCTCGGATGACGCGCAAGATCGCGCGGGGGAGATGTCGATTGCGCCCGCGGTGCTCCCGGTTATTCCTCCGGCTTCACGGCGGCGCGCTCGCGGGCACCGGTCACGCGGAAGATCACCCAGTCGGCGATGCGCACGGCGTCGTCGCCCATGCGCTCGAAATACTTCGCCACCATGAGCAGCTCAGGCAGGTACTTCGCGCGCGTCTCGCCCGCTTTGATGAGGTCGATGACCACGCCCTCGGCGGCAAGGTAGACATCGTCCACATCGTCGTCCATGGCGAACACGCCGCGCGCGCGGTCGGCGTCAGACGTGCGGAACGCCTCGATGGCCTCCTCGACCATGGACGCTACGCGCTCGGCGGCGAATGCGAGGTGCTCGCTCAGGTTCGCCGTCACCTCGACGGGCAACGTCTGCGCAAGCTCCGCCACGTCGCGCGCCTTGGAGTCGATATGCGCCAGGTCAGATACCAGGCGAAACGTCCCCGTCACAAAGCGCAGGTCGCCGGCGACGGGCTGCTGCAGCAACAGGGCATCCGTGCAATTGCCCTCGATCGCGCTGCGCAGGCGGCGCGCCTCCTGGTCGCCGTCGAGCACCGTCTCGGCCACCTCCGCGTCACCCGCAAGCGCTGTGGTGAGCGCCCGGATGTCGCCGGCGGTCTTATCGGCAAAGCTGCCCAGCAGCTCGTCGATCTTCTCAAGCTGGTGGTTGTACTTGGAACGCGTGGCAATCATTAGCTGAACCTTCCCGTGAGATAGTCGTTCGTAAGCTGTTCCTTGGGATTCGAGAACAGTTCCTTCGTGGGACCCGCCTCGACGAGCTCGCCCAGGTAGTAGAAGCACGTCTTGTCCGCGACGCGCGCGGCCTGCTCCATGTTGTGCGTGACTACCACGACGGTATGATCCTCGGAAAGCTGCATCATGAGTTCCTCGATCATGCTCGTCGAGATGGGATCGAGCGCCGAGGTAGGCTCGTCCATGAGCAGCACCGACGGGTCGGTCGCGAGCGCGCGGGCAATGCACAGGCGCTGCTGCTGGCCACCGGAAAGCCCCAGGCCGCTCTTGTTCAAGTCGTCCTTGACCTCGTCCCACAGCGCGGCGCGCGTAAGGCAGCGCTCGAGAATCTCGTCCTCCTCCGCGCGGCTCATGCGCCCCATGCGCTTGGGACCATAGAGCACGTTCTCGCGGATGCTCATGGGGAACGGGTTGGGATGCTGGAACACCATGCCCACGTAGACGCGCAGAGCGTTGGCGTCCATCTTGAAGATGTCCTGGCCGTCGAACTCGATCGTACCCTCGGTACGGACGCTCTCCACGAAGTCGCACATGCGGTTGAACGTGCGCAGCAGCGTGGACTTTCCGCAGCCGGAGGGGCCGATGAACGCCGTCGCGCGGTTCTTCGGAATCTCAAGCGAAATGTGCTTGAGCGCCTGGAAGTCGCCGTACCACAGGTTGAAGTCGCGGATGGAGATCATGCTCTCCACGCCCTCGATGCTGCGGTGGACGTCCTCATTGATTGTGGTATCCATATGCTTCTCCATCAGCCGAACCTACCCGTCAGATAGTCGGAAAGGCGCTGGTCACGAGGTGCCGAGAAAATCTGCTGCGTCGTGCCCGTCTCGACCATATCGCCCACGTAGAAAAAGGCGGTGCGGTCGGACACGCGGCCTGCCTGCTGCATGTTGTGCGTCACGATGATCTGGCAGAGCCCGGTCTCGGAGAGCGAGCGGATCGTCTCCTCGATGGTGTACGTCGAGATAGGATCGAGCGCGGAACACGGCTCGTCGTAGAGCACCACATCGGGCTTCATAGCAAGCGTACGCGCGATGCACAGGCGCTGCTGCTGGCCGCCGGAAAGGGCATGGGCGCTCTGCTTGAGCTTATCCTTGACCTCGTCCCAGAGCGCCGCCTGGCGAAGTGCGGTCTCCACGAGCTCGTCCTCTTCGTCGCGGCCGTGGAGCCGTCCGTGCTTCTTGGGCGCGAACAGGATGTTCTCTCGAATGGACTTGCGAAACGGCGTGGGCTGCTGGAACACCATGCCAATAGATTTGCGCAGCTCGAAGAGGTTCTCCTTGGGCGTGTTGATGTTATGCCCGTGGTAGAAGATCTCGCCGCCCACCTTGCAGCGGGGGATCTCGAGGTTCATGAGGTTCAGGCAGCGCAGGAACGTGGACTTGCCGCAACCGGAGGGGCCGATGAGCGCCGTGACCTCGCCCGCGCGGAACTCGAGGCTCGTTTTGTGGAGCGCCTCGTGCTTGAGGTCGTAGGTGACGGTCACGTCCTTCGTGGTGAGGAGGGCGGCGGGGGTATCGGTCGCGGCAGACACGCCAGCCGCACCGGTGGCAACGGCAACCGCCGCTGCTTCCTGCTGGTTCATGGTGTCGATCATTCGGCGGTCAGCCTCCTCGCAAGGAACTTGCCCAGCACGCGCGCGAGCACGTTGAACAACAGCACGCATACGATGAGCACCGTCGCGGTACCCCACACGATCTCGGTCGAACCGGGCGTGGGCTCGCTCGTGAGGCGCCAGATATAGACAGCGAGCGTACAGGCGGGACGGAAGATATTGAAGGGGTTCGTGGGGCTCGAGAAGTTGAGCACGTTCTCGAAGTTCAAGCGGCTCGGTGCGGAGCCCGAGGTGAAGATGAGCGCCGCGGCCTCGCCGAACACGCGGCCGGCCGAGATGACGATGCCCGTCACAATCGCAGGCATGGCGGCGGGCAAGAGCACGTTCACCGTGGTCTCCCAGCGGGTAAGACCCATGGCGAGCGCCGCGTCGCGCTGGCTGCGCGGCACGTCCTCGAGTGCCTGCTGGATGGTGCGCACCAAGATGGGGATGTTGAACATCGTGAGCGCCACGGCACCAGAGATGATCGAGATGCCCCAGCCCATCACGACAACAAAGAAGAGCGAACCGAACATGCCCACCACGATGGAAGGAAGGCTCGAAAGCGTCTCGATCGCCGTCTTCGCCGCGGAGGTGATCCAGTTATCGGGCGCGTACTCCACCAGGAAGATCGCGCCGCCGAGCGAGATGGGCACCGAGATGATAAGCGTGATGATGAGCATGTAAAACGAATCGAACAGCTGGTAGAGGATGCCCGAGACCTCGGCCGTGCTGGGGTTCGTGAGGAATCCGGGCGTGAGCGCAACGCCGCCTCCGCGCACGAGAATGTAGATGATGATGGCCGCGAGCAACGCGAGCACGAAGCCCACGATAGCGGTGAGGATGCCCGTGGCGATCTTGTCCTGGCGACCGATGCGCTTCACATGCTCGGAAAGGTCGCGGCGCGCGGGTTCCGGCGAAGGCGTCACCGCTCCCTGCACGGGCGCAGCGCCAGCGGGGACGGTATCCTGCCCGAGATTATCGGCAGAAACCATGACCTGGTTATCCATGCTGCTTCGCCCCCTTATGACCGATGAGATGGATGATGAGGATGAACACGAGCGACATGGCAAGCAGGATGAGGCCGAGCGTCCACAGCGCATGGTAGAACTCGGTGCCCGCCACGGCATTGTTGAGACCGGAGGTGAGCGTCGCCGTGAGGGTCGAAGCCGGCGAGAGGAGACCCGTGGGCATGTTGCGCTCCACGCCGCCGATGACCATCTGCACAGCGAGCGTCTCGCCGAAGGCGCGGGTCATACCCAAGATCACGGCCGTCATGATGGATGGCGTCGCGCTCTTGAGCACCACGTGCCACACGGTCTGCCAGCGGGTGCAGCCGAGCGCATAGGAACCCTCGCGATATTCCATGGGCACGGCGCGCAGCGCATCGATGGAAAGCGTGGTCACCGTGGGCAGAATCATGACCGCAAGCACAATCGAACCAGAGAGGATGCCCGCGCCAGTGCCTGCCGCCGCGCCGAAGATCGCGCGCATCGCCGCGTTCACCACGTAAAGGCCGAGCACGCCGTAAACAACAGACGGGATGCCCACCAGAAGTTCGACGAGCGGCTGGAACACGCGTGTGCCAAACCCAGGAGCAACCTCGACCACGAACATCGCTGAACCGAGTGCGATGGGCAGGGCGATGAGCGTCGAGAGCAGCGTGACGGAGAACGAGCCCACGATCATGGGCAGCGCGCCGTACATATCCTGCTCGGGAATCCAGTTCTGCCCGGTCAGGAACGCGATGGGGTCAAAGCCGTCCACGAAGAACGTGGTCAAACCCTGCTGGGCGACCATGAAGATCAAGGCGACGACCACGACGGCGACAAGCAGGACGCATGCGCCCGTGATGCTGAGCCCGATGTTCTCCAAACGGCGTTTTGGCATGACCTTTGCCATGTGACGCCTTTCTCACAGGCGAGAGGGCACCTCGCGCAAGCGGGAGGCGCCCCTCGATTTCAGTACAAGAATCTCAAAGCAGCGCGTGCGCTACTCAACCGGCGTGACGTTGCCGTCGACGTCCTTCTTAACCTTCATGTTGCTCACGGGGATGAAGCCCTGCTCGATGACGGTCGTGGACTGGATGTCCTCGCTCATGATGAAGTCAATGAACGCCTTGGTGATGGCGGCCGTAGCCTCATCCTCGTCGGAGCGGGTGTACATGTGCTCGTAAGCCCAGATGTTGAAGTCGCCGGACTCGACGTTTTCCTGCGTGGGCTCGACACCGTCGACGTTGAGCGCCTTGATGCCCTCGTTGGTCTCGTAGTAGTTGAAGGCGACGTAGGAGATGGAGCCCTCGGTGGCAGCGACCTGCTCCACGACGGTGCCCGAGGAGTCGACCTCGGCAACCGGGGTGAAGTCCGCGGGGACCTCCTCGCCCTGAAGCACAGCGGCCTCGAAGGTGGCGCGGGTGCCGGAGCCGGCCTCACGGTTGATGACGTTGATGGTGCCGGCGGTGCCGCCCACCTCGGACCAGTCGGTGATAGCACCGGTGAAGATGCCCTTGAGCTGATCGGTCGTGATGTCATCGATGTCGACGGAGGCGTTCACGATCGGGCCCATGCCCACGATGCACACCTGGTTGTCAACGAGACCCTCGAGCTGGGACTCGTCGTCGACCTTCTCCTCGGCGAACACGTCGGAGCGACCGATCTGCAGCGAGCCGTCCACGATGCCGGAGATGCCGTCGCCCGAGCCGCCGCCGGAGATGGCGATCACGACGTCGGGGTTCTCGTTATAGAACTCCTCGGCAACGGCCTCGATGAGGGGCTGGAACGACGTGGCGCCACCGCAGTTGATGGTGCCGGAGAGGGCGGCTGCGGCGTCACCGCTGCCAGCAGCGGAACCAGCGGCAGGAGCCTGGCCGCAACCAGCGAGGCCAAGGCCGGCGAAGGCAGCGAGACCGCCAGCAAGGCCGAGGAACGAACGACGGGAGCACGAAGTGTTCAACATGAATGATTCTCCTTCCAGAATCTTACACACGCGAGATTCGCGGACTCGTGGGTGGGAGCCCGCGCTCGTCGATTTGCAAGATACCGCGAAGGATACAGCGCGAAGCGCTCGCCTGGCAGCTGTTACCAACGCCTTATGAAGCATTACGCAGGGTGAACGACGTGCTTACGCGCAGCTTACAAAGTGTCGCATTGTAAAGCTGCCCGCACCATGTAAAAATACCCCAGGGGTTTTTTAACATCCCCGGGGTCGCCTACCGCGCGATCACGTCGTAGCGAATGGCCTTGCCCGCGAGCGCGTAACTCGGCTTCACGCCAGCAAGCACCGGCCCCTTGAGCGGGCGCTTCACCACGATCTTGCGCGGGTTTGCCGCGAGCGCCGCCCGCACAAGCGCCTCTTCGTCTTCACATGGACGCTCCAGATGGTGAATGAGCTGAAACTTCTTCTTCACCGCAGCGCTCTTGCGCCGCTCGGGAAACATCGGGTCGAGGTAGACGACGTCCGGCGGCGCGGTCAGCTCTTCTGCAAGCACCGGGAGACCAGCCACGCTATCCTCGCCTGCGATGCGCATGCGCTCGGCAGCTTCACGGAGCGCAGAAGCATCGGATGCCGAGGCACGGCGCAGGCTATCGGCCAGAAGCGCCGCAATAACCGGGTCGCTCTCGAAGAGGAGCACCTCGAACCCCGCCGCTGCGAGCAGCAGCGCGTCCTCGCCCAAGCCAGCTGTGGCATCGACAGCCACCGGAGCTTCCACGCCCTTCATGCGCGCGGCTCGCACCAGAAGCTCGCGGCCAAGCCTGTCTTGTCGTATACGCGGGAGCATGGCCGAAAGATCCGGCCGCAGTGCCATGCCGCCACGCACCAACGCCGCGCTTTCCGCATCGAAGCGCACGGCGAGCGCCTCGGGAGCAACGTCTCCCCCGGCGACGACGGGCACATCCATGCGCTCGGCAAGAGCAGACGCAGCGGCCTCGTCGCCGCCAGCTGCCAGCTCGATCACGATGCGTGCGTCCATCTTGCTCCCTCTCGGTAATACCCCAGGGATTATTTTACCTGCACGCCCAGATGCCCGGCGAGCTCGATCGCCTGGAGCGGACTCACCGTGCAGCCACGCAACTCGTACAGGGTACTCGACACCACAAGACCGGAGATATTGCAGGTAGAGAGGTCAAGACCGACAAGCGACGTGCCCACGAACTCCGCGCGCGCAAGGTCGCACTCATCGAAGCGCGCCACTTTGAGCCGAACCTCGCGCCAGGCACTTTCCACCAACGAAGTCGATTCCGCCACGAGCCCCTGAACATTCGTTTCGGAGAAATCGGCATAGCCGAGCTGGCAATCGCCGAAGAACACGCTCGTCAACCGCCCTTTCGCGAAGCTCATGCCCGGAGCCGAGCACCCTGCGAAGTCGCAACGGTTGAGCCAGCAGCGCTCCATCGTGCACGAGATGAAGCGACACGCCTCGAAACGAACGTCGGTGAGCGATGCATCGGAAAAGTCGACATCCTCGAAGAGGCAGGAGCGGAAGATCGCCTGGTCGAAGGAGGTGCCGTTCGTCGATATGCCTTCAAGTTCGAGCCCGTCGAACGCCGTCATCGCGAAACGTGCGTCGCCCTCGGCAAAACCGTCGAGCAACTCCTCGCAACTCACGTGCTGTCCGATATGCTCCTTGACCTGCGCGAAACCGTGCTTCCCCTGCTTCATGGCCGCTCTCCCGTGATCATTTCAGCCCAGGACTCAGATTACCACTTCACAGGAGGTCGTACGGCATACGGCGGGCAACCAGGTAGAAGAGTCCCAGCAGCGGCCACGCGAAGGGGAAGTACACGAACGCCCCGGCCAGCACCGCAAGCCGCGCCGCATAAAACGCCACTCGGCGTACGCCCGCGCGCTCGCGCGTCTCGCAACTCATGCGCACGAAGCCACCACCCGGAGTCGACCCCTCGTGAAACCACGGAAGCACGACTTCCACCAGCACGAATGCCACGGCAAAAAGCCACAGCGCAAGCCGTTGCTCCATAAACAGCGCCGAGAGCCATGCAAACCCCGGCACGTTGTTCGACAAAAGCGTCAACGCCCCCGCGACCGTCGAGGCGATGATGCCCACTAGCGTCGTATCGATCCAAAACGCCACGCACCGGCGGATGAATCCAGGCTCATGCGTCACCTCGTCCTCTTCGGCGAGCGCACCCGGCGGCAGCACGCGTGCGAGCAGCGCCGCTGCCCACCAGCCCAGCGCAGCACCGGCCGTGTTGTACATGAGATCGTTCACGTCGGCCGTGCGGTACGCGTACGGGTAGATGCCGAAGAGCCCCGTGCCCTGCGCAGCCTCGATGACGAACGAGGTGATGAGACCCGCCGCGAGCGTCTTCCAAAACCCCCAACGGAACAGCCTCGCCGCGATAAACCCGAGCGGGACGAAAAACACCACGTTGAAGGCGATTTGCGGAATGACCGAGATGCCCTCGCGCATGAAATCACCAAGAGGTGCGAGCGGGTTCAGCTGCCATGGGACGCCATAGGTGATGCCCAACCCCTCGTCGCCCGAAGGAAGCGGGTACAGCGTGAAGCAGCCAAGTCCCAGCACGTAGAGCACCGTGAGATACGTGGAGACTACGGATACGAAGCGAAGGCGTCCGTCGCGGTGGTAGAGATACGCGAGGATCGGCAGGGTGCACGCCGCCGACGCGAACGGCCACAACACGAGCGCAAGCAAGAAATTGTCGCTATAGCTTCCCAAGAAGCGCTCGATAAGCCCCATGCGCTACCGTCCCCTAGCTGAATCGCCTCTGTTCTTCAGCATCGATTCTCGTCCTCCGCACCGCGCGCTGCCATCGATTTCGCTTACAGTAAGGTGACGATTCGGTAAGGTACAATTGCCCGAAGGGTTTTCGACGTTGCCGCGCCCACTGAATCGGCTTTTTTCGACAGAATTACCTCCGACTGGCTCGATTCTGTCGAAAAATGTTGATCCAGTGAGTAAACATTGCAGTATCCCAAGGGTTTTCGGCGTTGGAGGGAAACTATGGCGATCGATCGCGTAAAGGCGCATTTCGCAAAGCATGGCATGGAAGACCGCGTGCAGGAGTTCGACACGTCGAGCGCGACGGTTGAGCTCGCCGCCGCTGCTGTGGGCTGCGAGCCGGAACGCATCGCCAAGACGCTCTCGTTCCATGTGGGAGACCGTGTGGCACTCATCGTGGCAGCCGGCGATGCGCGCATCGATAACCCTAAGTTCAAGGCGCAATTCCATTGCAAGGCAAAGATACTGAAGGCCGAGGAAGCCGAGCCGCTCATCGGCTACGCCGTCGGCGGTGTGTGCCCCTTCGCCGTGAACGACGGCTGCGACATCTACCTCGACGCGACGCTCCGCCGCTTCGAAACCGTCTTCCCCGCCTGCGGCAGCTCGAACAGCGCCGCCGAGCTCACCCTGACCGAACTCGAAGAGCTGTGCGCGCCCTGTACCTGGGTCGACGTATGCAAGCTACCGGCCTAGCGCGACGCGCAAAACGGCCCAAGTAAAATCATGCAAAATCACCCCAGGGTTTTTTAACAAGGGGTTATTAACATTGCCGTCCCGTGCGAGCGAGACGGCAGCCACCTTGGCTATTCCGCAGCACGTCCCGCGCGCGCCAGTCCCACCAGGCACACGACGGAACCCACAGCTGCGAGCACACCACCTGCGAGCCCGATGCTCGACAGCGAAAACGCCGTACTCACCATGCCGCCAAAATACGACCCAGAACCAATCCCCAAATTGAAGATCCCCGAGTACAGCGCGACCGCCACAGACGCCTCGGCTGGTCGCGTGTAGCGAATGATCTCGGCCTGAAACGCAATACCAAATGCCGTGTTGCACGCTCCCCACAGCGCGAGCATGCCGAATATGCCTGCTGCAAACGGTGCTGCGACATTCAACAGGAGCAGCGCTGCCGAGAGCCCCGCGAGCGCCACGCCCAAGAACGGAAGCCGGTGCGCGTCGTAGGCGCGCGAGAACAGAAGGCTCCCTGCGAGCCCGGCAGCGCCGAAAACCGTGAGCGCCATGGTGGCGGTACCGGCGTCGAGGCGCGCGACCTGCGCAAGATACGGGTCGATGTAGCTGTACGCCGTGTAATAGCCGGTCGCCACGAGCAACGTGCTCACATAGACCGTCAGGAGCGCATGGTTGCGGAAGAGACCAGGCAGCTGACGCAGTCCGAAACGTTCGCCAGCGGGAACGCGCGGAAAGATGACCGCCATGTAGACTGCGAGAGCTGCACCCACCACGCCCACGCAGGCAAACGTCATGCGCCAGCCCACTGCCAAGCCAATCGCACGGCCAAGGGGCAGGCCGAACACCATGGCAACCGACGTTCCCGTCGCGACCATGCTGAGCGCAAGCGACCCATGCTCCGGCGCGACCGCACGCGTCGCCATGACCGAGGCGATCGACCAGAAGATCGCGTGCGCGCAGGCAACGAGCAGACGCGCTGCAACGAGCAGCTCGAACGTGGGAGCTACAGCGCAGGCGAACTGACCCGCCGTGAACAGCGCAATTACCGTGAGCAGCAGCCGTTTGAACTCGAAACGCGATGCGAACACCATGAGCGGCAGCGAGAGCGCCATGACCGCCCATGCATAGATCGAGGTCATCATGC
The DNA here is from genome assembly GCA_900538305.1 of uncultured Collinsella sp. Lineage (GTDB taxonomy): Bacteria > Actinomycetota > Coriobacteriia > Coriobacteriales > Coriobacteriaceae > Enorma. Next base: position 32,387 of record UPXY01000004.1, on the reverse strand, counting down.
CAGCCTGCGCCTCGGTAAGGCCGAAACCGCCGGCGATGCTGCTCAAAAGACCGATGGGCATGAACTCCGAGGTGTTGAACACGAAGGCCGAGCAGGTGAGACCCGCAAGCGCAAGCCACTGCCGCGCCGTCATGGCGTCGCTCTGCGAGGAAGCTGTGCGCGCTGCCGCACCGCGTTCGGCAGACGACTCGGTTGCGGCAGCAGCGGCAGATGTAATCTCAACGGCAACCGCTTCTCCGCATTTTTCCATCGTCCATCCCCTCTCCCTGCTACTCGGGCGTTCGCTATACCCAACAAACGGTTCGCGATTGTAGCAAAGTGAGACTCTGGCGTTTGCCTTGGAGGCACGACAACATTTCTGAAACATCTCGCCGCGAGCAATGGCGCAAACGCGCCTCGCGAAACGCCTGCCGCGCACCCGTCAGACAAAAACTTCCGGATATCAACGGTTGTTTTCCGAGTCGCCGAGTATAGACGATTTTTAGCCCGCGTTTATCTGGGAAAACAATCGAGATTTCGGACGTATACTCGGCAGATCCAAAAATAACCGTTGATATCCGGAAGTTTTGGCGTTCAAACACCGGCGACCCCGCCACCGGCATGGGCAGCAGGGTCGCAATGTAAAATAACCCCTGGGGTTATTTTACATATAGCTAGTCCTTCTTGATCCAGGAGAACATCGAACGAATCTTTTCGCCGGTCTTCTCGATCTCGTGCTCGTTGATCTTCTCGCGTTGCTCGAGCAGCCACTTGTGGCCGTTGTTGCAGTCATCGACGAACTCCTGCGCGAAGCTGCCGTCCTGAATGCGTGCGAGCAGCTGCTTCATGGCAGCGCGGCTCTCGTCGTTGATGACCTTGGGGCCGGCATAGTACTCGCCGTACTCGGCCGTGTTGGAGATGGAGTAGTTCATGAAGTGGATGCCGCTCTCGTACATAAGGTCGACGATCATCTTCATTTCGTGGTAGCACTCGAAGTACGCGAGCTCGGGCGGGTAGCCGGCCTCGGTGAGGGTTTCGAAGCCCGCCTTCACGAGCTCAACAAGACCGCCGCACAGCACGGCCTGCTCGCCGAAGAGGTCTTCTTCGGTCTCCTCCTTGAACGTGGCCTTGATGATGCCGGAGCGAGCGCCGCCCACGCCCCAGCAGTACGCGAGCGCGATGTCCCACGCGTTGCCGGTGGCGTCCTGCTGCACGCAGGCCAGGTCCGGCACGCCGGAACCCTCGGTGTACTGACGGCGCACGATGTGGCCAGGTCCCTTGGGAGCGCACATGATGACGTTCACGTCCTGGGGTGGCACGATGTAGCCGAAGTGGATGTTGAAACCATGGGCGAAGGCGAGCGTGTTACCGGGCTTGAGATGCGCCTTGATGTGCTCCTCGTACACCTTGGACTGGGTCTCGTCGGGCGTGAGGATCATGATGAGGTCGGCTTCCTCGGCCGCTTGGTCCATGGAGCAGACCTTGAGACCGGCTTCTTCGGCCTTCGCCCAGGAGCTGGAGCCCTCGCGCAGGCCCACGCGCACGTCGCAGCCCGAATCGAGCAGGTTGAGCGCATGGGCGTGACCCTGGCTTCCGTACCCGATGATGGCGATCTTCATGTTCTGAATCACCTCGGGCTTGCAGTCCGCCTCATAGTAAATCGTAACAGCCATTTCTTATCTCCTTTGAATCGTGGCTGATAGTACCTTGTTGAACCATAATGACCCGTTCCAAAGCGGACGCCGCTACGAGCGCGACATGGCAATCTTGCCCGTGCGCGTGATTTGACGCAGGCCGTAACCGCGGAAGAGGTCCTCCATGGCGTCGAGCTTGCTCGCCGTGCCCGTCGCCTCGACGGTCAGCGAGTTCTTGCCCACGTCGACCACCTTCGCGCGGAAGATGTTCGCGATCTCGATGATCTCGTGGCGCTTGTCGGCGGGCGCGAGCACCTTGAACAGCACAAGCTCGCGATCTATAGCGTCCTCATGCGTCATATCGCTGATCTTATAGACGCTCACGAGCTTATGGAGCTGCTTGGTGAGCTGCTCGTATGCCACCGCATCGGCGTCGACGATGATGGTCATGCGGCTCATGGTGGTGTCTTCGGTTGGAGCCACGGTCAGCGAGTCGATGTTGAACCCGCGTCGGCTGATGAGCCCCGTCACGCGGCTGAGCACGCCAGGTTTGTTCTCAACGAGCACCGACAGGATGTATTTCATCTCACTCGCCTCCCTTCTGCGCGGCAACGCCACGCGCGAGCCCGCTGCCCTTGGAGCCGGGTTGCGGACCGGCGGCAACGCGAACCGACGCGTCGGACTCATCGAGCGGCAGCGGCTCTGCCACGGTTCCCGCATGCTCGCCCGCCGGGCTCATACCCTTCTCGGTTACGCGCACGCCGCCAAGCGTCACATCGATCGCGCCGATAATATCGTCGATGGCCGCGCCGGGGGCCACCATGGGATAGACGGTCTGCGCCGTGGGAATGATGACATCCAGCAGGTAGGGGCCCTCGGCCGCCAGCATCCGGTCGAGAGCGTCACCGATCTGGTCGGGGTGCGCGATGCGCTCCGCCTGCCAGCCGTACGCCTCGGCGAGCTTCACGAAGTCGGGGTTCGCCGTGAACTCCGTGCACGAATAGCGCTCGTGGTAGAACAGCCGCTGCCACTGGTGCACCATGCCGAGCGCGTTGTTGTCGATGACGAGCACCTTCACCGCCACGCCGTTACCGAGCGCCGTGGCCATCTCCTGGATGTTCATCTGGATGGAGCCGTCGCCCGCGATGCACACCACCTGCGCGTCCGGACGCCCGATCTTGGCGCCGATGGCCGCCGGGAATCCGAAGCCCATCGTGCCCAGACCACCCGAACTGATGAACGTGCGGCTCTCCTCGCGGTGCACGTGCTGGTGCGCCCACATCTGATGCTGGCCCACCTCGGTCGTGACCACGCTTTCATGGGGATCGAGCTTGTTGGAAAGCGCCTCGAGCACTTGCTCCGGCGCGATGCGGTCGGGATAGTCGACGAAATCCTCGGTATAGAACGGCCAGCGCTCGCGCCATTCGAACACGGTCTCGACCCATTCCGCACTTCTTGGCTGGGCCTCAACCTTGTCAAGCCGCGCGTTGATGGCCGCGACGACACCCTGGGCATCGCCCACGATGGGCACCTGCGGATCGCGCACCTTGCCGATCTCGGCCGGGTCGATGTCGATGTGAATAACCTTCGCGTGCGGCGCGAACTCGCTGAGCTTGCCCGTCACGCGATCCGAGAAGCGCGCGCCCACCGCAATGAGGAGGTCACACTCGGTCACTGCCATGTTTGCATACTTGGAGCCGTGCATGCCCACGGGTCCTAAGTTGAGCGGGTTTGAGCAGGGCATGGCCGCCTTGCCTAACAAGGTCGTGACCACGGGAATCTGCATCTTCTCCGCGAGCTCAACCACTTCGTCGCACGCATGGCTCGACACCACGCCGCCACCCACCATGAGCAGCGGTCGCGTTGCCGCGCGGATATACTCGACCGCCTGCTTGACCTGCTTGGCATTGCCGCGATAGTTGGGCCGGTAGCTAGGGATGTCGATATGATCCGGATAGCGGAACACCATCTGCGCGCCGGCGAGGTCACTCGGAATGTCGATGAGCACCGGACCGGGGCGGCCGGTCGAGGCGATGTAGAACGCCTCGCGGAACGTCTTCGTAAGGTCGTCGGTGCTCTGCAAGAGGAAGCTGTGCTTCACCACGGGCATGGTGATGCCCACGATGTCGGCTTCCTGGAAGGCGTCGGTGCCGATGACGCCGCGCGTGACTTGGCCCGTGATGACCACGAGCGGCACGGAGTCCATGTACGCCGTGGCGATGCCCGTCACCGTGTTGGTGGCGCCGGGGCCGGACGTCACGAGCACGACGCCCACCTTGCCGGTGGCGCGGGCGTAGCCATCGGCCTCGTGCACCGCACCTTGCTCGTGGCGGGCAAGGATGTGCCGAATCTTCGTGGAGTCGTAGAGCGCGTCATAGATCTTGATGGCCTGGCCGCCGGGATACCCGAAGAGCGTGTCCACGCCCTCGGCCTCGAGGCTCGCGATGATGGCCTGGGCGCCGGTCATGGTCTTGCCCTCGTGCTCGGTATGGCTGCCTGGTCCGAAGGGCTTACCGCTTATGGCGAGCTCCTTGAGCGCCAGCCGCTCGGCGCGCGTGGTGCCCGCCGAAGGAGTGGCCTGCGCGGCAGTTACACAGACATGCTGGCGAATATCGTCGGGCATGTCCGGCGTGCGCGGACTTCCAGCGAGCGGTGCCGGCGCCGTGGCGCCCGCGCGCCCCGCATCGCCGCCCACCTGGCCAGAAGCGCCACCCGCCGCCGGGGCAACCATACTGTCCGTCTGGTCCAGACGGCTTTGGTCGTTTGCGTTCGTCATGACAGATACGCCCCCTTATCTGCGCTGGTCACGAGCTTTGCATACCGGCTCAGCACGCCGGTGGTGTACTTGGGCGCGGGAGGCTGCCACGCGGCGCGGCGACGAGCGAGCTCCGCCTCGTCCACCCGCAGCTCAAGCGATCCCGCCTCGATGTCGATGTCGATGATGTCGCCCCCTTCCACGAGCGCGATGGGACCGCCTGCCGCGGCCTCAGGCGAGACATGGCCGATGCACGGACCCTTGCTCGCGCCGGAGAAGCGCCCGTCGGTGATGAGCGCCACGGACTTATCGAGCCCCATGCCGCAGATAGCGCTCGTGGGCGTGAGCATCTCGCGCATGCCGGGGCCGCCTGCCGGGCCCTCGTAGCGAATGACCACCACGTCGCCCGGGTTGATCGTCCCGCCGAAGATCGCCTTGCAAGCTTCTTCCTCGCTGTTGAACACGCGCGCGGGGCCGGAATGCCGGTACATTTCGGGCGAGCAGGCGGAGCGCTTCACCACGCCGCAATCCGGCGCAAGGCTGCCGCGCATGACCTTAAGGCCGCCGATGGGGCTGTATGCGTTCTCGATCTCGCGAACGATCTCTCCGTCCGCGGGCGGGCACTGGGCGATCCAATCCTTCATGCAGCCATGGCAGGTGCACGCCGTCTCGTCGAGCAGCCCCGCTCGCCCGAGCACGCCCAGAATCGCCGGGATGCCGCCCACGGCGTTGAGGTCCTCGATATGAAGCGGCCCCGCCGGCGCGATACGCACGATGTTCGGCGTCTCGTCGGAGATGCGATCCCAGTCGTCCATGGTGACGGGACAGCCCGCCGCCTGCGCGATGGCCGTGAGGTGGAGCATGGTGTTGGTGGAGCCGCCGAAGGCCATGTCGAGCACCATGCCGTTGTGGATAGCCGCGGGAGTGAGGATGTCGAGCGCCGTGATGCCCTTTTCGACCAGGTCCATCACCTGCATGCCCGTCTGCTTGGCGAGGCGGATGCGCTCGGAATACACGGCAGGCACGGTGCCGTTGCCGGGGAGCGCCAAGCCGAGTGCCTCGGCCAGGCAGCAGATTGAGTTGGCGGTGAACATACCCGAGCAGCTGCCGCACGTGGGGCAGGCGGTATTCTCGAGCCACGCGCACTCCTCCTCGGTCATGGTGCCCGCCGTAACCTGGCCCACGGCGTCGAAAAGCGTGTTCAGATCCGTCGGCTTTCCGCACTTATCATGCCCGGCGAGCATGGGCCCGCCGGAGACGAGCATGGTGGGGATATTCAGACGCGCCGCGGCGATGAGCATGCCGGGGACGATCTTGTCGCAGCTGGGGATGAGGACCATCGCATCGAACTGGTGGCCCTGGATGGCGCACTCGACAGAATCTGCGATGACCTCGCGCGAGACCAAGCTGTAGTGCATGCCCTCATGGTTCATGGCGATGCCATCGCATACGCCGATGGTGTTGATCTGCAGCGGCGTGCCGCCCGCCATGCGAATACCCGCCTTCACGGCGTCGGCGATCTGTTGGAGGTGGAGGTGCCCCGGGATAACTTCGTTTTGCGCGGAGACAACGGCAACGAGCGGGCGCTCAAGCTCCTCGTCGGTAAGGCCATCTGCCTTGAGCAGGCTGCGGTGCGGCGCACGAGCCAGCCCCTTCTTTACGGCATCGCTTCTGAGTTCCATACACCCTCGCTTCCCTTTACGCCGACGCGCGGCCAAACGGCTGGTGAAATTCAGGAAATGCGAGGTCATGGCGTGGGTTCGGCGATTGCTGCGGCGATTCCCGCGCGGTCGCTTGGACGGTTGCCCGTCGGGGCTCTCGCCTGCTACCCAACCCTACTCGATGCCCGTAACGGGGGCGCCGGCGCGGCGTACTGACGAGTCTGCCGCGCGGGGGATCGCCCGGCGCAGACACGCGTTCAGCTGCACTGCTCGAGGGGGTGTTCCCAACCAGTCGCCGCGGGTTCTCACGCATCCCCGCTCGCTGTGGCACGTCCGGCCGGTACTCGCCCTGTCATCGCATTTGCTGAGTGGCTAGAAGTATGCCGCGCCGCGGGGTGCGCGCACAAGGGTGCGCCGGCGGTGCTCCGGCACGAAACCATCTCGAAATAACTCATTCGGCGAGCGGCTAACACGCGCCGGCAAACGGCGTTGACAATGCAAAATCAGGACAGGGTTTTTTGCATGAGCGCCGCGCCACGTCTTCGGGCAAGAATGTGCCGAAAACCGCTTCGATTAGTCCGCGCATCGACACATTCTTGCCCGAGTTTGCGAGTAGACTCGCTGACACTTGTTGCGCAAACGTGCTATTCATCCAGATATGCATTGAAAACGTCCGTGTCCACCGTCTTAATGGCGTACACACGCTTTGTCGTTACCCCAAAATCATGCTCAATCATCAGGCGTGCGAGCTTCTCACCATCGACCAGGATCACATGCTGTTGAGCGGCGTATTCAACCGCATGATGCGTAAACGTCGAAGTCGTCACAAAGAGACCGTTACCGCCACGACCAGCAATTGCCCCCACAAACCCCTGTACCTCGGGCCTGCCAACAGCATGGTCGATAGCATAGTGCTTCACCTGCACAAATATCAAGTTGAAGCCAAGCTTATCCTGCATGATGACACCATCGATGCCTTGGTCGCCTGTAGCCGGCGTTGCGGTCGAAGCAGATTCAAATGCTCCATAGCCCATGGCCGCCATCAAATCGAGCACCATCTGCTCGAATGCGATAGGCGAAAGCTTCATGACCTCATCGAGCAGTTCGTCCGCAAGCTGCGCGGTAATCTGCTCGTAGGCATGGCCCAACGCTTCGTCGGGAGTCTCTGCCCGTTCCTCGATAACCGCATCTGTCGTCGGCGCACTAACCGCAACACCATCTACAGCGCCATTCTTAAACTGCTTAAACGCATCAAAACGTTCAAGATAGTCGTTCGTTATCGCCGCTCCACTTGCCAGCGCGTCAAGACCAGTCTGTTCGATACGGTACACCCCGCGGCGCGGGCTACTCATAAGTCCCGCCTTCTTGAGATACGTGCGAGCCCACCCCACGCGATTGTCAATCACGCGCTGCCGCTTACTCGGCAGCCATTCATTGCGCTCCTCGTCAGTAAGCCCAAGCTGCTCGATGAGCGCCTCGACCATTTCCTTCGATGTATGTTCTTTACCGTCAGCCAAGAATTGAAGGACCGGACTGAACAGCTCATCATATTTTGGAATTGCCATGCGACATCCTTTCATCTTGGAGAGCCTACTCCGCCGCCGCTACTCAAAGTCGCTTGTGCCGAGAATAAACGCACGCAATGCCGCATCGAGGCGGGCGCTCACGCGAAACGCAGGCACCGAAGCGCCGTCTCGCTCCTCAAAGTACGCCCGCGCGCGAGATACATCGACCGACTCCTTCAAACGGTCGAGCCTCCCAAACTCGTTGATATTCGCCTCGGTCACCCGCTGCGCCAGCATCTCGCGCAGCAGACCCGCATCAAGACCAAAAGCGGCGGCAAACCTGCTCACTCGATCGTTTTGAGCATGCTCGCGGTATTCCTCGATGTATTCTCTGAACGTTCGGCCCGGCTCAACCGCAACCTCACCCGATTGCACATCGGTTAAGAACATCTCGGCATAGCGCTGGTCATCTTTCGAAAGCATGGCAAACGAGCGGTGTAGCTCCTCCAGCGCGCGCTGGGCGTCCTCACCGTCGTCAAGCGCCTTGAGCCACTTTTCAAACCGGGAGTTCATGTAATCGGTATCGATACGCCCCGTATCGATCTCGGTGAGATATGGGTCGATATCGTAGGGAACGTCGTCTCCCCCATCGCTACCGGGATCATCGGGACGCAAATCCGCATAGCGTTGAACGAGCACGGCGTACGTCCTCGCATCGATAGGCAAATCCTTCTGTGCGTCGAGCCCGTACGCACGGTAATCGAGCTGCTCCCATGTGAACCCCTGAATTTTGGCAGCTTTGAGGTGAATGCTCAACTCACGATAGAGCTTGGCGAACTGGGCGCGGACCGCCGTACTCTCGGGCAGCGAGACGAACCCCTCGATACCCTCCGCCTCGAACATGCTGGCAATCTTCGTGAACGCCGCTGTGATGCTGTCGAGGTTCTCCTGGAGCTTGCTGGCAAACAGCCCCTGCGGCTTATCGCCGGAATACAGGTTGAACGCATCCTCGACATTGCGGCGCATCGTATGCGGATAGCGGTAGTAGCGCACCGTTCCCGTCGTTTTGTCGCCGCTGTTGTTGAATACGCGGTTGGTGCGCGAAAACGCCTGGATCAAGCCCTCGTACCGCAGCACTTTGTCGAGATAGAGCGTATTCACCCATTTCGAGTCGAACCCGGTGAGCATCTGGTCGACGACGATCAGCAGGTCAATGCGCTCCTCCGGCTTGGTGGGAATGGTGCCATACCCATCCTTGTGGGCAAGCCTTGACGAGATATCGCGCTTGAGCAGCCCGTACGTCGACATAGTGAAGGTTTGTCCATAGCACGCGTTGTAGTCGGTGAGAATCTCCTCGAGGCCCTCTTCTTTGAATGCCGTGCCTTCCGTGTTGTCGATGTTGGGGTCTACTTGCGCGGTCACCTGCAAGTGCGGTGCCAGCTCCTTGAACAGTCGATAGTACTCGATGGCCTCCGCGATGCTGCTCGTGGCGAGCATGGCATGGAACCGCCCGCCGACGCTGCGCGCCGTCCACCCATCAACGATATCCTGCACAACGGCCCTGCGGTGCCCGTTGCAGTCGTATTGACTTCGCGGCACGTAGTCCTCGATGCCCCGCACGTACGAGCCGTCGGTTCCAACATAGCCTGCCATGGGCACGTCTTTGAGATACCGCAGATACACGTCTTTCTTGGCAGGATCGGCAAACGCCTCCTCCTCGCTTTGGGCTTTCGCCCGTTCGAGCCCAACCATGCGGCGCAGGTCGGCATCTTTGAACGTCATGACCATATAAGGGTCGAACCCCAGCACGTTGCCGTCGCGGATGCCGTCGGCGATGCTGTAGCGATGCAGCTCGTCGCCGAACACCATGGCAGTGGTCGAGAGGCTCTTCTTATTCTCCTCGTAAATCGGCGTTCCGGTGAATCCGAAGAGCATCGCACCGGGAAACGTTTGCTTGATTTTGGCGAGCATGTCGCCAAAAGTCGAGCGATGACATTCGTCGATGATGAACACGATTCGCTTGTGCTGCAGAGCGGCGAGGTCCTTCTCAGAGAGCATGCCCTCCTCGTTCACCATGCTCATCTTTTGGATGGACGTCACGATGAGGGTGTTCACCGGGTCGTCGCTTTTGAGCTTCTTCCTAAGCACTGCCGTATTCTCGGTATCCTGAACCGCTTGCTTGCGTTGCTCCTCGGTAAGGCCCGCGCCAGCGAATCCTCGGTATTCGCGCACAGACTGTGTGCCCAGTTCGATACGGTCCATGAGGAATACAACCTTGTCAGCATTACCCGAATCGGCAATGAGCTGAGCAGACTTGAAGCTCGTCATGGTCTTGCCCGAGCCCGTAGTGTGCCAGACGTAACCGCCAAGCTGATCGCGCTTGGACCAGTCGTGCTGCGCAACTCGGTTGGAGATGGCACTCGCTGCGTAGTACTGGTAGCTACGCATGACCTTGAGGACACCATCGCCGGCATCGGCGACCGTATAAAACCCAATGAGCTGGTGCGCCATAGGGATGGAGAGCAGGTCATGCACCACGTCGCGATAATCGTTCTTCGGCTCGTTGTTGAAGTCCGCCCAGTGGAATCGGAACGCTCGATTGAACTCTCCACTGGGGCCAGGGTTGGCGAAGTAATACGACTCGTCGGGGTTCATGGCGACAAGCACCTGTACGAGCGAGAACAGTCCTGTAAACACGCCCTCACGTGCGTACTTCTCAATCTGGTTGTAGGCTTCGCTTGCCGGCACACTGCTCTTCTTGAGCTCGATGTGGATAACCGGCATACCGTTGATGAGCAGCATAAGATCGCCGCGACGCTTGGGCAGTACTTCGGAGCGCACGTTAAATTTCGGCTGCTGCACAATCTGGTAGCGGCTTCTGCCGCCTGCGATTTCGCGACGATCGTAGATGCGCATGCTCACCATTTTGCCCAGATGCAACTTATCTTCCGGATTGTCACGAATAATGGAGACGGTCTTACCGTTGATAAACGCATTAAGCCGTTGCGGCGTACGGAGATCGGCAATCTGCTCCATGATTTGGCGCATCTCGCCGGAGGTGAGCGGATAACCGTTCAGACGGTCGCGCTCCTGATTGTTGTTGAAGAGAATGCGCGCCCAGTTATCGATGAGGTCCTGCTCGGTAGGATGCCTGATAACCCCTTCAGCATCGTCCCAGCCGCAGCGCTTGAGGTTTTCGATAACCGATTCCTCGAAGGCTGCCTCAGTCGTAAATGTCACTGGATCCATTACCGTCTCCTAACGCGCTTCCCACCGACCGTTGCGCTTTGTGCCCACTCAAATGACTCACAAACGATTAAACCGTCGATAATACCGACATGCTGCTGAGGACCGTCGCCGCAGGGCATCTCGCGTGCCGTTACGGTAAACGATAGCCGACATATCGCAAGCACCCCTTTCGACATGCTGTGCGTATCCAGCCCAATTACAGCATACGTCTATGCCAATGCACTTTCGAAGAGTGATTTCCGAACAGTTCTGAGCCCGTCGCACTTACGCTGGTGAAGGGCGATGAGGTCGTCGAGCCGGGAGAAGAGGGCGCCGATGAGGCGCTGCTCGGAGAGGGTGGGCACTTGCATGGTCGCTCCGGCCATCGCCGCCCTGGATATGGAGATGACCTTGATGCCCTGCATGAGCGGTGTCAACTGCCCACGGAAGGCCGGAGCGTTGAGGTAGTGCCCCAGAAAGCCCGGTGCGTAATCGCGCAGGGGCCTGAGCGGCATTGTGTGCAGGCCGGCAAAAACCTTTAGCCTGCCAAGCCCCTGCAGCTCGGAGCACTTGCCCGCGGTTAAATCCTCAGCGGTGTCGGCAACGACGACGTCACCGTCTCGAAGCTCGTCGCACGTCAAACCGAGGACCGTTTCATCGTCAGCAATGCGTGGCGGCTCCTCGACAGCGAGATCAAGGACGGATCCGAACCTGACGAGCAGATCGCCGTAGTGAATGTCGAAAGCCAAACCATGAGAGCTGCTCAGCTCCGCGCGCGAAAGAGTGTTATTTCGTAGGAATGCAAACTCATCCCCCAGCCTACGCTGTTCCCAAGCGGATGGGGTTACGCGCAAAAGGAGTGAAGGAAGCAAATTGATTACTCGCACTCCCGCACCTCCCAATGTCCACGTGCGCCGCCAATACGTTCCAGCTTTCCGGACTCCCGAAGCCTTCTTATCGTGCGCTCTACTTGGCGTTCCGAAAGACCTGTCTGTTCGGCAATCGCCCCAGCAGTCATCTTAGAATCAGATGCTATACATTCCAAGACCGCCCTCTCCGTCCGCAAGGTGCGAGCGACGCGCCCATCAATTCGCTTCTCATTGACCGCACCTTCATCATTGGCATCGTGCTTCCCGACATTTTCTCCGGCTTCACCGTCATTACTTTGCCTCTGACCGACATTTTCTCCGGCTTCACCGTCATTACTTTGCCTCTGACCGATATTTTCTCCGGCTTCACCGTCATTTATTGAGAAATCTCCGTTATTAATACCGGCATCGATGCCACTGTCAATGAAGCTCGAGCGACCGTATTTTGCCAGCTTCGTGCCATCCATCACAATATGCAAAGTCAGCTTCGTCCTATCGGGGTCAAGAAACTCTTCGAACGTCGGCTGCGCAACGTTGGCGTACCGCGCCGCCCGTTTCAAGAGGTCGAATCCGCTACCTGCCTTCTCGCATACACCGATGAGGTTGAACATGGTCATGAGTGTTCTGTTACGCGGGTCGGAAACGCCTCCGCCCTCCACTACCTCTGCGGGAATGCGCAAGAGCCCAGGGTTGGAGAATTCTACCGTCGAGCGCCGCTGGATGGCGACGATACCGGTACGGCCGTAGTAATCAGCGTGCACGAGCGCGTTGGCAAGCCCCTCGCGCACTGCCTCATGCTGCGGCGTATCATCGATGCGCCGCATGTTCGAGTCAAGCTCAAACGGCACAGGCAGCCCCTCGCAGAGCATGCGACTCGCTCGACTCGAAAAGTCGTATACATTACCGCTCCAGTCACCGGAATCCGACGTGATACGGTTGTCCCACCGACGTCCTTCGCTCACTTGTCTACAATCAAGGAAGTAGTTGGGGAACTCGTCGGTGATACGCCACGCCTCGCCGAACATGAGCAGGCCAGCCTTCGTAGGGTGCAGCTTCCCGTCGTCTTCCGAGCGCCCGATGGCACCCAATCGGAGAAGAAACTCCGTATCGGACAAATCGGACCATGGGTGGTTAAGACGAACGCCATCGAACTCGTTCCGATACCTGCGTATGGAATCGCTGCTCAACGCATCGAGACCGACCCTTTCGACGACCTCCTTGTCGAGCGCACCATCATAGCTGTCGCGCACCATGGCGCGAATGACTTCCATGGTGCAATGGTAGTCGCCCTCGCCATTTCGCCGGTACGTTCCCGCGTTCATGGAGTTGTTAATGTGCACAGGGCGCTGCGTGCGATCAGCGCGCGGCACCTTGATTGCTACGATTTCAGCGCCGTCTATCTGATGAATGGCGATGTCCGAGTCGAGCAGCAGGTTGGCGCTCACCTTTTGCGGGTTGTTCAGGTTGTTCCATAGGTCCCGAACAAGCGCAGCAGCATTTGCCACGCCCGACATCTTGAGCCCATCCGGCGTTTCATCGACGCCGAGAACGATAAGGCCGCCATTCGTGTTGGCGAACGCAGAATATGTTTCCCAGAAGCTGCGGGGAAAGCCGCCGCGAGCACTTTTGAATTCAAGACGATTGTTCTCACGCCATTTGGAAAGCTGGTCAATGAACGCCACGGGACCACCTCTTACACGAACATGCCCTCGAGGAGCGATTTCTTGACGTTTTTGAGCGCGTCCAGCTTACGCTGGTGAAGGGCGATGAGGTCGTCGAGCCGGGAGAAGAGGGCGCCGATCCTACGCTGCTCGGGCCCGCGCGGCACCATTAGCTCCCATTGGGAGTATTCCGCTGCGTTTACGCCTGGCTGGCCTGACCTTTGAGACGTAACATCGATGTACCTCTTATAGCCTTCCGTCAAGGTGCTTTGGTACAAGAAACTGGAACCCACATCTGAATTTGGGATAGCGCGAATAAGAAAGCCGGCAAATGCAGTTACTCCGTCTTTCCGCTGGTAGCGATACGTTTTGCCAACGCTCGCCCCCGTTCTAGCAAACAGCAGGTCGCCTTCGCTCAGAAGGCAGGGCCCAATCTGGCTATCGGGAGCATCGGGAGACGTAACATCATCTTGACGAAATTCTCGAGTTTCATCATCGATGTCGGTAATTCGCAGATACTTTACTTTGCCGTCATAGGGCATTGCAGCAGCATTGAGCCCATATTCAAAGGAGTGCGCAACATCTCTCAGCCTACGCTGTTCCCAAGCGTCAGTGAAGCCGACGAAGCGAACCTCGGGCGAGGTCTCCCCGTCGCGAGGGAACATCTTTTCGAGAAGCGATTTCTTGACCGTTTTCAGGCCATCACACTTACGCTGGTGAAGGGCGATGAGGTCGTCGAGCCGGGAGAAGAGGGCGCCGATCTTGCGCTGCTCTGGAGCCTGTGGAACTGCAATGTCTATTGTGGAGAGCTGCTTACCGGAAATCTCGAGGAAAGTCGAACCTGACGCCTTCTCTTCCGCGCCCCGCTTGATCGATCCGCTCATCGAATATAGGAAGTAGACGTTCACACCGTCCTTAATGACAATCGACTGAAATCCCTGATTCGTGCATGCTGACCTGCGAAGAATTGCGGTGTTGCCGATGCCGGCACGACTGGTGAAGAGTATCGTTCTGCCAGCAGGAAGCATCTTTGCAGAACAATTTGCAAAGCCCTTCTCTGTGATACGGCGGACGCTCCCATCGGCATAAACCCGCTCCCCAAGCTCGGCGGGCGAGTACCAATCAATCTCGCCATCCCAGAAGTTCGGATTGCCCGTATCGGGAGTTCCTCCTCCAACAATCTCGGCCACGTCCCCCAGCCTACGCTGTTCCCAAGCGTCAGTGAAGCCGGCGAAGCGGATACGCGGTGCGAGCGCCTTTTCCTCTGAGCTATGCATCGAAATCACCCATCAAAAGCTTCTGCAGCTCGCGGATACCGGCCATGTCGTTCTCATTGCCCGTCAAATCGCCCAACATGCCACAAAGCTCACGCTCGGCATCGCGAATCTGACGATCCAGATCGGGCAATGTAGTTGCGTATTTATCGCACAGGGCCTGTACGCGCTTGACCAGCGCACCAACGACTTCACCCGGAAGCTGTTGCAAGCGCTCGACCAGCGGTGTGACCCATTTGCGATGCAGCAGCTCAAACGCCTGCTCATCCGTCACGTTCTCAATCGCCGTCCTGGTGTGCTCGATCAGCTCCATCCGCGCAGCCTTTTCATTCTTCTTAAGTTGCGCCTCTTCGACATTGAGCGCAAGAGCCTTCTCGAGCGCCTCAGCAAGCGAGCCCTCGGGCACGCTCACACGAGCCCGCACCTCATTGATGCGAGCCTTAACCGCGCGCTTTGCGTAGCTTCCATCACGGGCGGGCTTCATGGCGTCCCAAGCAACCTCCGGATGCGCGGCAATGAAACCGAGCTGCTCCTGCAGCGGACGCTTCCCGTCCACCAACTTCCGATAGGCAAGCAGCGCATCGAGCTCGGTATCGAGCGCCCCCAGCTCTGCCTCAAGCGCTGCCGGGAGCGCCTTAAAGTCGAACTCCTCGCCCCCGTCCTTCATAAACGGCGCACTCTCAAGGTCCTCATCATCCAGCTCTGCAATGAGCTCGCTGTACGATCCAGCAATTTGATTCAAGCGATCGCCCATTGCATTGACCGCCGCGAGCTCGTCGGCAAGTAAACACTTCTGCACGAGGTCAAACGGCAGCACGCGCCCCTTCCAAGGGTCGTTCTTGTCTTGCTCCTCGACCTCGGTGTCCCCCTTTTTCTTGGTGACCATGTTTTGGTCGACCTGGCGCACGGCACCAAACCCCTCGCTCTGAACGGTCTCTAGATCGGCAGCGATACCCTCCCATTGGTCATCAAGCGCTTGGTAAGCAACGTATTTGTCTACAAGAGGCACGGTAGAGAGGCGCTCGAACACGTCATCGGCGATGCGCTCCTCTTCGCTCGCGATATGCACGAGCGAGGGCTCGTCAATCAGCTCATCGTAGAGATAGGCGTCGAAGCCGTCAAAGGCATCGGCGCACGTGCGTTGGTACGCCTGGACTGATGCGTGCGACGCAATTGCTTCCGCCACGTCGCCCACCGCCAACGCAGCAGTGCGACCGCTTTCGTTGAACAAATGCTCGCGTAAGCCCGGCAAGACATCCCAATACGCATTGAGCTTGTCCAACTCGGCTGTGGGGACGCCTCCGAACATGGTGGCATAGATGTCCCAGGTCTCCGGGTCTTCCGACGAATCAACGTACCGGGGGATGTTCAGGTTGTAGTCGTTGGCCCGCACCTCGTCGATGGACACGACGCGTGCGAACTTCTCAACGTATTGGCGCGTCCGTACGACGTCCACGATGCGCTTAATATCCGAAGAGCGCAACTTATTGTTCTTGCCGTCCTTCTCAAAACCTTTCGAGGCATCGACGATGAGGATACTCCCATCGTCTCCCGTTTGCGGCTTGCGTAGCACCATGATGATGGTGGGGATACCCGTACCATAGAAGATGTTCGCCGGTAGACCGATAATCGCCTCGATGTTGCGGTGCTCCACGAGATTGCGCCTGATAACGCCCTCCTGGTCACCACGGAAGAGAACACCATGCGGCAAGATAATGGTCATGACGCCATCGGGCTTGAGGTGAAACAGGCAATGGAGGAGGAATGCGTAGTCCGCCTTGGACTTGGGCGCTATGCCGTAGCTCGCAAAGCGCGGGTCGGTCTCCTTGCCGTCGGGATTCCAGTTCTGCGAGTACGGTGGGTTCGAGACCACCGCGTCTACGAAGAGCGGTTCGTACGTACCATCCGGGTCCTTCTCGTCAAACCAGGGCCAGTCGCGCGCCAGCGTGTCGTCATTGCGCGTTTCGATGTTGTCGACGCGGATACCGCGCATGATGAGATTCATGCGCGTAAGGTTGTACGTGGCCTGCACAAGTTCCTGCGCGTAATATTTGATTGACTCTGCCGGGACACCGTGCTTCGCGGCTGTCTTACCGATGTTGATGAGCAGCGAGCCCGAACCGCTGGTTGGGTCGTAAATCTCGATATTGCTGCGCTGGGAAAGATGGTCGGCTACGATTTCCGACATGAGCAGCGACACCTCGTGCGGCGTGTAGAACTCTCCCGCCTTCTTGCCGGCATTGGAGGCAAACTGGCTGATAAGGTACTCATAGATGTAGCCAAGGACGTCATAGTCCTGTTTGCCGTCCATGGAAATCTCGTCGATGAGGTGGATGAGGTCGCTGACGGCCTTGGTCTGCGAAGCGGTGCTGTTACCGAGCTTGGAGATGCCCGTTTGCAGCGTGTTGAAGATGCCGTCAAACACCTTGCTATGGCTGTCATCCACGAGACGGTCGAACGCCGAGAGCGCTGTGAGCACGTTGTCGACGCTAAAATCGTGCCCAAGATTGAGCCAGGTGGAGAACAGGTCCTTGTACCCAATGAAGTAACCAAGGTTATTGCGCATCATGCCAAGGATCTCGGCATCCTCCTCGGTGAGCGCGGGAAGGTCTTCCTTGGTAGCACCCTGCGCATAGAAGTACTTCTCCTCTTGCTCGGAAAGGTACTTGTAAAAGATGAAGCCGAGGATGTAGTCCTTGTATTCGTTCGCCTCGATTTTTGAGCGCATTTTGTTCGCCGATGCCCAAATCTTAGCTGCGAGCTGCTGTTTGTTCATGAGTCCTCCCGGGTGTATATGCAATTGTTATTGTATCAACCCGTGAGGACAGAAACGCATCCGCTTGGGAACAGCGTAGGCTGGGGGAGCTTTACGACAGGAACAACGAAAGGAACTCCCGCGGCTTTACTGCAGAGTGCACCATGTCCATCTCGACCATGACCTTCAACGAGGACGGCAATGGTGCGGATGAAGCATCGCTGCCGGGCTATAAGGTCATACGCGTCGGGGACGTTGCCTTCGAAGGGCACACGAACAAGGAGTTCGCCTACGGTCGCTTCGTAGTGAACGCACTGGCAGACGGGATAATGTCCCCGCGCTTCTCATGTCTGCGCCCTAAATTCAACTACCCGGTTCTTTTCTGGAAGTACTACCTTCACAACGAGCGCTCGATGCGCGCCGTCCTCATTCGGGCCACCAAGAGCGGCACGATGATGAATGAGCTGGTGATTGATGACCTCCTCAATCAGCTCATTCCGACTCCTAGTTTCTCAGAGCAGCGACGCATCGGAGCCCTCTTCTCCCGGCTCGACGACCTCATCGCCCTTCACCAGCGTAAGCTGGACGCATATCGCGGTGTAAGCCCATCCTCAGAAAGGAGGAAAAGGATGGCTGCTCATACGCTACCAACCGACCTATTCTGCAACTACTATCGCGACTGGATCGTCACGTACAAAGAGGGAGCTATTCGCAAGGTCACGATGGACAAGTACTTGCTTACCGCAGCGTGGATCGACCGGCTTGTCCCCGATCTGCCCATCAAAGACCTGACCCGAGCCGCATACCAGCAGCTGCTCAATGGCTATGCGGAGCACCATGAGCGGCAAACGACGATGGACTTCCACCACCAACTCAAATGCGCCATCCTCGATGCCGTCGACGAGGGGCTCCTTGAGCGGGATCCCACACGCAAGGCGGTCATCAAGGGGAAGCCCCCGCGTGCAAAAAAGCCGAAGTACCTAAATCAATTTGAGCTTCATAAACTGCTCGACGTGCTTCATCTCGACCATCACGTGAACTGGGACTGGCTCATCCTGCTCATTGCCAAGACGGGCCTACGATTTTCTGAAGCGCTGGCGGTCACACCCGATGACTTCAATTTTTCGCGGCAAGTGCTCTCAGTCGACAAGACATGGGACTACAAAGAAAACGGCGGATTCCTGCCAACGAAAAACCGCTCATCTATCCGAAAGGTACAACTTGACTGGCAGCTCATCATTCAGTTTGCCGAACTCATCAAAGGTATGCCACCAAGCCAACCCATCTTCGTTAAGGGAAAGGTATATAACTCGACGGTAAACGCCGTCCTTTCACGACGGTGCAACGAGGCGGGCGTGCCCATAATAACCGTGCATGGGCTCAGGCACACGCATGCCTCTCTGCTGTTGTTTGCCGGCGTGTCGGTCGCAAGCGTTGCAAAGCGGCTGGGCCACTCGAGCATGACCACCACGCAGAAAGTCTACTTGCACGTCATCCAGGAACTTGAGAACCAGGATGTTGATTTGGTCATGCGCTCACTGTCCGGCCTGAGCTAATAGCGTTTCTCGTGGATGGGCTTGCGCCGTCACCCCTGCCTACAAATCGACGAGCGCGTTTTACGCACGTAAGGCCGATTTTTCGCCCAGTCCTGCGTAAAAGTGCCCGTCGATTTTTTGAGACGAGGTTGCATTTGGAGACGGCCGTGCACCAACGGTCGATGACGTCTTCACGTCTTTGGGCAAGAATGCGTCGAAAACGGCCTTCTACGCGTCCTCATTCTGCACATTCTTGCCCAAACTTGAGAATGGACTGTTGTAAAGCGCAGAGCGACGAGCTCCCACACCGCTTCGTTCATTGCGCTGCTACGCCGCGATTGTCATCTGCTCCCACGAGCCGTCCGCGCGCGGCACCTCAACCGACCGGTAGCCAACCGACGCCGCATGGTCGTACGCCCGCTCGATACCCCAGCACAGGTCGCCCGGCACATGGCCATCGGAACCCACCGTGATGGGCACGCTCGCGTGGCAGAATCGCTCGAGCAAGCCCTTGGCCGGGTAATAGTCGCCCACGCCCTTTCGCCACCCCGCCGTGGAAAGCTCCACGCGTTTGCCGGTATCGTGCGCACAGGCCACCATCTCGTCCCAGAGCGGCGCGAGGTCGATCGTGGGCGCGAAGCCGTCGTTCACGAAGCGCATAGCGAGGTCCGGGTGCGCCATCGTGTCGAAGAGCGGGCACTCGCACGCGCGGCACCAGGACTCTGCATAGCGGCGCCAAACCTCGTCCGGGCCCAACTCCTCCCAGATGCGCCGGTCGGTCGAATCGTCGATCCAGGCGCCGCCCTCGATGGGTCCCAGCCAATGCACCGACCCCAAACGCACGAGCGCGCCCGCACTCCAGCGCCGGATGTTCTCCTCGCAGCCCTCATACCAATCGCACTCGAATCCATAGATGTACTCGAGCTCAGGGTACTCGGCTGCAGCGGCCTCGAACGCCGCGCGGTGCTCGGCAAGGCGAGCCTCGGGCACCTGGACCTCCTCGCCGGAATCCATCATGCGCGGCAGCGTAAGATGGTCGGTCGAAACCATCACGCGGCATCCCGCGGCGACCGCAGCAGCCGCGTTCTCCATAAACGTACCGACGCCGTCCGAGAACCGCGTATGGGTGTGCGTGTCGACGATAGAACGGGCAGGCAAAGGCTCGATCATGCTCGGTCTCGCTTTCTCTAACAGTCTTCCGGAATCGCCCGCTCCCTTTCTAAGTCTCGCCCCGCTCGGAGAGCGATACGGAAACGGGTCGCGCGGAACCGTGCTACGCTTCAGGATACAGCGGATTGCTCCACGCCGCATGGCCCGTCGCATCCACGCACTCAAAGCGCAGGTACGTCTCGGTACCGTGCAACTCGAACTCAGCATAATCCAAGAGCGGGCCGCCAGCGGAGCGGCGCGTCTCGCCCACTCCCACCGGACCTCCTGCAATAAGGCTCACCCGTTCGCAAGGACTGCACGCTATCCAGGCGCGCCCGTCGCGTACGCCCCAGTTCTCAATCGAAGGGCCGCTCGACGCATAGAACGCCCCCCTCACAAGCGCGCGCACCACCGCATCGCGCGTGAGCTCGGGAGCAGCGACCATCACCCAGCCGCCAAAGGAGTCGGGCAGCTCAGGCGCGTTGTGGTTATCGTCCGATGCCACGCCGCCCAGCCGTTGCCCGCGGCGCAGCATAAGATCCCAGAACAGCGTATCGTGCCCGAGCGCACACTCCTCCACCGTGCCGAAGTTGTGCACCTCAATGGCAAAGCAGCCCTCGAGCCCCACGACGTCCGCCGGGTCCACGCGGCTCCAGATAGGATGGTTGTACATCACGGCGCAGCCATGCGCGGCCAAATCGTCCACCACCTGCTGCGCCACGGCGTGGCCATCCCAGCCGCCTCGGCATATCACCGGCTCCAGCCGCTCCCTGTGCGCAAACCGGCGCGGTGCAGCAGCAACCATCTCGTCCGTACCCAAGATGCCGTGAATATGGTGCGTGGCCAGGCGCGTGTCTTTGCCGTCATCGGATACCAGGACCGCCGAAGCCTCGATGCCGGGCAGGCTGATGAAGTCCTCCGTATCAAAAGCACCGGAATAGTCGGTAAACAGATCGTGATCGGAAAGGCAGAGGAACTGGTAACCGTGCGACCGGTGCTCGGCTACCGACTGCTCGGGCGTCCAGTGCCCGTCGGAGTTGACCGTGTGGCTGTGCAGGTTCCCCTTATAGCGAGGCATGCCCTCCGGCAGCCCCGTCTGATCGGCAAAATGCGTCATGGTTCATCCTTAGCTGAGACACCTGCAAGCAAGCAGGTGGTAGGTAATAAAGGCAAGCCCTGGCAAAATGCTCCCAAATGTGCTGCGCGAGCAGCGACGCATGCGCCAACATGTGCGCACACACCGCCGCCCGCGCGTCTGGAAGGAGCGTCTCCGCACGCAGCGCTACGCCGCGGCGGGAATGACCAGGCAATCGTGCTCGGGAATGGTCAGGAACACGTCGTCACCGGTATTGAACATGTGGAAGCTGCGGAAGAGCGCATCCACGCGCAGCACGGTGGCGCCCACGCGCACGGTGTAGCGCAGCACGTTGCCGCGCGGCACGCTGTCCACGACCATGCCCTTGACCACGTAGCAGCCGTCGGCATCGGCGGGGCGCTCGGTCGTGATGCCGATGGTCTCGGGACGGATGGCCACCACGTTGCCCGCCGGCACCACCGTACCGGCCAGTGCGCCAAACTCCTCTGCGCTCAGCTGGTTGTAGCTGCCGATGAAGCTCGCCGCGAACTCGGAGACCGGGCTCGTGTACACCTCGACCGGGCTGCCGGCCTGCTCGATGCGCCCGTCATGGAAGAGCTGGATCACGTCGGACATGACCATGGCCTCGTCCTGGTCGTGCGTCACGAAGATCGAGGTCAGGTTGAGCTCTTGGTTGATCTCGCGAATACGCGACTGCAGGGCTTTGCGGAGCTTCGCGTCGATGGCCGAAAGCGGCTCATCGAGCAAGAGCACCTTGGGCTCGGTCACGATCGAGCGGGCGAGCGCCGCGCGCTGCTGCTGGCCACCGGAAAGATTTGCGGGATAGGCGCGCTCCTTGCCGGTAAGCTCGACCATGGCGATGGCCTCGGCCACCTTCTTGTCGATCACGTCCTGCGGGGTCTTCTGCATCTTGAGGCCGAAGGCGATGTTCTGCTCGACCGTCATGTTGGGGAACAGGCTGTACTGCTGGAACACCATGCCGATGTTGCGCTTGCTCGCCGGCACGTTGGTGATATCTTCGCCGTCGAGGATGATGGTGCCCTCGGTGACCTGCTCCAAGCCGGAAAGGCAGCGCAGTAGGGTGGATTTGCCGCAGCCGGAGGGGCCGAGCAGCGTGACAAGGTCACCCTTCTCGATACCGAAATTGATGTGATCGAGGACGGTGTTGTCGCCAAAGCGCTTGACGACGTCGCGGAATTCAATATAGGCCATTACTTGGTCTCCTTCTGGATAGACGAGTTCTGCAGCTTCAAGACTACCGCCGTCACGAGCGCAACCACCACGAAGATGACCACGACGATGGCGCTGGAAAGGCCGCTCGAAACGTCCATGTTCGCCTGCAGGAACACCTGGATGTTCTGGTAGTTGGTGCCCGCGATGTTGTTGGCGAGCACGAAGTCGCCGAAGATGATGCTCTCGGCAAGCAAGCTCGACACCAAGATGCCGGAGAGGATGTTCGGCAGCACCACCTGCACGTACGCGCGGAAGCGCCCGCAGCCGAGCATCTCGGCCGCCTGGATGAGCATCTCGGCATCGATCGAATTGAGTGCATTGCGAATGCCCTGGTAGATGTAGGGCAGCACCAAGATGGTGTACGCGCCGAACAGCATGAACAGTCGGTTGGAGAGAATTGTGCCCGTACCGGTGTAGAGCGAGATGATGCCGATCGAGAGGATCACGCCCTGCAGTGCATAAGGGATCATGCAAAGAAACTGCATCACGCCCGCAAGCTTGCGATTGACGGCCACGACCACATACATGGCCGCAAGGATGAGCACGATGGTAATGATCACGCTCACGATGCACAGGATCAATGTGCGGCCTATGGACATCCAGAACGTGGTGTTGGAGAACAGCTCTACATAGTTGCGCAACGTGAACCCAGACGGCAGGATGTCGGTCCATTCAACGAAGAGTGAATACACGAGCGTCACAGCAAACGGGATCAGCAGATACAGGGCGACGGCACCCAAGAAGATCTTGCCGGCAAGGGAGGTCTTCTGCTGAGGCGCAACGGCGGCAACGGCGTTCTTCTTGCTCATACGATCTCCCTCCCCTTGGCAGCACGGCGCGTGAAGTAGTTGTTCACGAGCGTGCAGATGACCATGAGGGCGATGAGCACTATGGCGAGGGCGCCGCCCGTGGCGGCATCGGTCTGCACGTCACCGCGGAAGCGCGAGGTGATCTGCAGCGCCAAGAGCGCGTAGTTGTTCATCACGAGGGCATAGGCCGTTGCGTAGGCAGCGAGCGCGTTAGAGAAGAGCACCGACAGCGTGCCCAGAATGGAGGGCATGAGGTTGGGAATCACGATGCGGAACCAGTAATCGAAGGTCGAGGCCTTGAGAATGGTCGCCGCCTCGCGCCACTCCTTGCGGATGCCTGCGAACGCCGGGATGAGCAGCAGCGTGGCCAACGGAATCTGGAAGTAGATGTACATCATGACCAGGCCGTCGGAACCATAGAGATTGAAATTGGCGAGGAAGGGGATGTTGAACTGCTCGCCGATGAGCGTGAGCACGCCGGCGTTGCCCATGAGGATCATGAACGCGAAAGCCAGCGGCACGCCCGAGAAGTTCGACATCATGTTGAGGACCATGGTGAAGCCGTTGCGAACGCGCGGGCTCGCCTCGGAGCAGAAGCGCGCCGCAAGGAACGCCACCACGATGCCCACCACAGCCGAAAGCAGGCTGATCCACACGCTGTTCCAGATGGACTGCGTATAGAGCGGCGTAGTGAACACGCGGATGTAGTTCTCAAGACCAAGCGCCTCGGAGTCGCGGCCGATCACCGAATTAAGGGCGAGCTGCGCCAAAGGGGCAAGCTCGTAGAGAATTACCACGAGGAAGAACGGAACGATGGCGATGTAGGCCATCCAAGGACGGCGCTTCGCCGTCTTCGCCTTGCTCGCGGTTGCCGGCTTAGCACCGACACCTTGCTGCAAAACGTTTTCCATAAGAACGACGGGGCGCGATAGATCCCGCCCCGTCTAGCTCCTTTCGAAATTCCTTAGCTCAGAGCCGGGATGACATTCTCCTGGTACCAGGTGATGAGGTCCTGGCACACGCCGCTCCAAACGGACTCGTCCACCGTCTGAACCTGATCGCCGTACTGCTCGTCGGGCAGACGCATGGCGGCCACGTCCTCGGGCAGATCCACGTCGCGGATAGGGGTCGCGTAGCCGCGGGCGAGGTTGATCTGGCCCTCGTCGGAGAGGATGAACTCGCGGGCGAGGCACGCAGCCGCCGGGTGCGGGGCGTACTTGTTGATCACCGTGCAGTAGCCCGACTGTACGCTCGCATCCTGCGGGATGCTCACCGTGAAGGAGGCGTTGGGGTTGTTCTCCTGGATCTGGTCGCGGTAGTTGAGCGAGTTGTAGTCCCAGTTGATGCAGACATCAATCTCGCCGGACTCGAGGCGCGCGAGCGAGGCGTCGGCGACATCGAGGCGCCCGGCCTCGGCGAGCTCGAGCAGGAAGTCATAGGCAGGCTGCATGTTGTCGATGTCACCACCAAGCGCGTAGGCGGCGGCGAGGCTCGCGTACTGGGCCACCGCGGCGGCGGTCACGTCGCCCACGCAGACCGTGTAGTCGCCGTCGAGCAGGTCCTGGAAGCTCGTGGGCGGGTTGGAGACCGTGGCGTCGTTGGACATGAAGGAGATGGTGCCGTAGTAGCCCACGATCCAGTCGCCGTCGTCGTCCTTGGCCCAGTCGGGAATCTCGTCCCAGTAGCTCGTCTTGTACTTGAACGTGAGCTCCTGCTCCTCGGCAGTAGGACCCCAGGACTGGCCCACGTCGCCGATATCCTTGGTGCCGTCGGTTCCCTCCTCGCGGAACATAGCGAGCTCCTCGGACGAGGACATGTCCTGGTCGGCGTGGGTGATGCCGTACTCGGCCTCGATGTCCTCCCAGGTCTCGACCCAGTTCGCCCAGGTATCGGGCATGCCGACGGACTGGATCTCGCCCTCCTCCTGCGCCTGCGCGATGAGGTCTTCGAGCGGCATCTCGTTGTAATCAACGGCAGCCGCATCTCCGGAGCCATCGTCGCAACCGGTCAAGGCGCCGGCAGCCACCACTGCCATGCCAGCACCCGCCAGCATGTTGAAGAACTGGCGGCGAGAGACACCGCGCTCCATCGCCATGCGAACAATCTTTTCCGTATCCACGTTTACTCCCATCGTCTTCATTGCCTCTATGGCTACGTTGCAACAAACAGCAAGAAGACGATACTGAAGGGAGGAGCGGAAGATGCCCCTTGCGCCGAAAGGCTTGCGCAAGGCTAACGGAATCTTACGGTTAGCTAATGGATGTTCCGCTTTTCTTTTGCATGCATGCGCATTTGTAAAGAATCGAGCGCCGAAGATGGCGGTGCTAGCACGCACTATGTCGAAAGGCTCGGAGCCGGCAGCTCGACGCAAGCGACGCGGGCGAGCATTTCCGTCCTGGGCTTAGATTCCGCATCGCCCTTCAGTGCTAAAAATTGCCGAAACCGTCACGAAGCGGCCTCTCGCATGCGCTTCGTGACGGTTTCGGCAATTTTTAGCACGGAAGGATGTGGACGCATAACAGCCCACCGCCCCTCGCCGGCACATCACTCCCCGAAGATCGCGGCGACGAGGTCGCGACCGGCACGGCGGGCGGCGATGGCGGCGAGGTCGCCCAGGGCGGTGCCGAGCACGTCGCGCGCCGTGCCATCCAAGTTGCGCACCGCGTCACTCGCGAGCTGCGGAAACGCCTTTCCACCAAGAAAGACGTCGCGGGCATCGCGGGCGCCGCTCGCGCCCAAGGCGGCGAAGAGCGCATCCACCACCTGCTCGCAGCGCTCGTCATCCATACCGCCAAGCCATTCGGCCAATACATCATGGAGCGCCTGCGAGCCCTCGCCCAAGCGCTCGGCGTCCACGAAATCGCCTCGGTCGTCCGCGATCTCCCATGTGAACACGGAATGCTGCATGAGCCCTTGCGCGTTGCTGCGCACCACGCGCGCCGGCACCGGGCATTCGAGCAACATGCCCACCAGCGAGTCCTGCGGAACGATGCGCTCAACCTTACAGGCGCGCGGCGGCATGGCACGCGCGACAGCGTCGCTGCCCACCGCAGATTCCTCGCCCGCGGCAGCGCCATTGCCTCCCGCGCCAGCGCGCAAACCCAGCCGCGCGAAATCTTCAGCCGCAAACCTCCCTGCGCGGAAACCCGGCGCATCGAGGCACCACACGCGACCGATGCGCTCGCACGCACCCGCGCTGCACGTCAGCGCTGCATAGAGCGCCAGGTTGCCGCCTTTGGAATGGCCGCCCACGTGCAGCTCGCCGGGCAAGCGCGACGCCATATGCTCCAGATACTCCCGCGCGAGCCTCTGCGCTGGCACCTCGTCCATATACGCCATGTCGAAGTTCTCGCGCCAGCCGGTGGCCGAGATATCCGTGCCGCGAAAGCCCACGAACGAAAACGCGTTTCTCCAGGTAAACGCTGTTGCTGCGAACTGCGTGCACGACGCCTCGTCGAACACGGAACGGTATCCGCACAGGCGCAGGTCGCGGTAGCGCGGGCTCGCCGCGAGCGCCATAAGCAGACGACGGATATCGTCCGGCACGAGCCCGGTGAACATGCCTTCGAAGAGCTCGGATCGCATGAGATTCGCGAACGTCACGCCGCGGGAGTCGGGGGCGAGCAGCGTGAGTGCGCGGTCGATGAGTGCCGGCAGCGCAGATGGCTCGGGCACCACGCCGGCGCCGTCGATCATGCACGCCTGGGAAAGCACCGCCGCGTCGACGGGGCCAAACGGTTTCTGGTCGAATGTCGCGAGCTCGTGTTCCACGTAATCGAAGAGATACGGCATGGATTCCTTTCGTCGTTTGAGCGCTTATACCCATCCCGTCGGCTGCTTCAGTGCGAGTGGTTGATTCCGTCTGGAACTCAGATTATTCACCTGCAATACGTGAGAAATCCCATCCTGGGTTCAATTGCTCACTCGCTAGAGCATGGTGGCGCTGAGGGCGGGTTCGAAGCCGGCGGTGCGCAGCGCGTCCATGATCTGCTCCTTATGCGCGGTGCCATACGCCTCGATGGTTACACGCAGCTCCACGGCGGCGTTGCGATTCGTACTCACGAACTGGTTGTGCTCGAGCTTGATCACATTGCCGTTTACCTCGGCAATCGCCTGCGCCACGCGCACGAGCATACCCGGGCGGTCCGGCAGCAGCACGCTCACGGTGAAGATGCGGTCGCGCGCGATGAGCCCATGCTGCACCACGGAGGACATCGTGATCACGTCCATGTTGCCGCCGGAGAGGATCGCCGCCACGCGCCGGTTCTCGGCCGGCAGGTGTTTGAGCGCGGCCACCGTGAGCAACCCGGAATTCTCGACGATCATCTTGTGGTTCTCCACCATGTCGAGAAACGCCACGATGAGCTCGTCGTCCGATACGGTGATGACGTCGTCGAGGTTCGCCTGCAGGTACGGAAAGACCTTGTCGCCCACCTCGAGCACGGCGGTGCCGTCCGCGATGGTGTTGGCGGAAGGCAGGCGCACGGGGTGCCCCGCCTCGAGTGCGGCCGTGAGCGACGGCGCACCCTCCGGCTCCACGCCGATCACGCGGATCTTAGGATTGTAGAGCTTCGCGAACGTCGAAACGCCGCACGAAAGGCCGCCTCCTCCCACGGGCACGAGAATCGTATCCACCAGCGGCAGCTCCTGAATGATCTCCATCGCGATGGTGCCCTGCCCCGTTGCAAGTACGGGGTCATTGAACGGGTGGACAAACGTGTAACCGTGTTCATCGGCAAGCTGCATGGCGTAATCGCAGGCCTCGTCGTACACGTCGCCAAAGAGCACGACCTCCGCGCCATAGCCTTTCGTGCGCTCGACTTTGATGAGCGGCGTGGTGGTGGGCATGACCACGATGGAGCGCGCGCCGGCCTTCGAGGCAGCGTACGCCACGCCTTGTGCATGGTTGCCCGCGCTCGCGGTGATGAGACCGCGGCCAAGCTCTTCGGCAGAAAGGGTCGAGATCTTGAAGTACGCGCCGCGCACCTTATACGCGCCCGTGCGCTGCATGTTCTCGGGTTTGAAGAACACGCGGTTGCCTGTTGCTTGGCTGAAGTACGGGCTCTCCACGAGCTCGGTCTTCTGCGTGACTTCCTTGACCTTCTCCGACGCCTGCTCAAAGGCATCGAGGGTGAGCATCTCGAGCATGGGCGGTTCCTTTCGCGCGTGCGTCGCAGCGAGTCGTTTGGGACGGGTTTATCGCGTTATGAGACTCAGATAAACCCTCCCCAAACGAGTCACCACATGAGTCATACTTTTGTGTAGTAAAGTAGCATACCATCACATGCCATTTTGGAAGCGAGACGCCTATGTCAGAAACAATTCGGCCTGCGACTGAGGGCGGCATGGCCGCGTCCGCCGGAGTGACGGCCACAGCGCCCGCGCCCGCCGCATCCACGCCCACCGGCGTGGCGGCCACAGCGCCCGCGCCGCCCGCACCGCCCGCGCCCGCACCGTCTGTGCCGCCCCTCTTCTCCCTGCGCAACGCCCAAGTGGTGCGCGCCGGCCGTACGATCCTCTCCGTCGATCACTTCGACCTCGCGGAAGGCGAGCGCGTGGCACTCTTAGGCCCCAACGGCGCAGGCAAATCGACGTTCATCCAGCTGCTCACGCGCGAGATCTTCCCCCTCCACCGCGACGAGCCTCCCGTGTGCTTTCGCGGCGCTGCGCGCCCGCTCCTCACAGACATAAAGCAAGCGCTCGGCATCGTGTCCGCCACCATGCACGACCAGGTGCGTGTGCACCTGCCAGTAAGCGACATCGTGTGCGGCGGCATCTTCGGCACGCTTGGCCTGCCGAACCACGTGGAGGCAACGCCTGCCCAGCGCGCACAAGCATTCGACGCACTCGAACGGCTGGGCATCGCCGACCTCGCCGATCGCGACGTCATGACGCTCTCTACCGGCCAGGTGCGGCGCGTGCTCGTGGCGCGCGAGCTCATGAGCGACCCACGCGTGCTCATCTTCGACGAACCCTGCACCGGCCTTGACCCCGAGGGCATGTACCATGTGCGAAACACCATGAGCCTGCTCGCCGCCGAAGGACGCTCCGTAGTGCTGGTGACACACTATCCAGAGGACATCATCCCTGCTATCGAGCGCGTGCTTCTTATCAAGGATGCCCAAATCTTCGCCGACGGCCCCAAGGTGGAGCTCCTCACGAGCGAGCGCATGAGCGAGCTTTTCGGCGTGCCGCTCATGGTGGAAGAACGTAACGGCTGGTATTCGCTGCAGGGACGGTACTGAACTAATCGCTCCGCTATTGTGCAGAACACGCGAAAAGCTTCAATAAGAGCAACAAAGAGAGCTCTTATTGAAGCTTTTCTTGCTTTCTGCACAACTGGCTACAGCATGCCGGCGACGGGCTGGAACGAGCCCGGGCCAACCAACCGATTTAGAACGCGGGTTGGGCGGCGCCGCCGAAGGTCTCCTCGAGATAGGCCTTGAAGTCCTCCGTCTGAAGCACGCCCACGAGCGCGAGGATGCGCTCGTCCTCCGCGAGCTCCGGCGTCGTCACGATGACGTTCGCATATTCATCACGGATGACCTCGGACTCAGCGTCCTCCTGCGCCACGGCGTCCGCGAGCTCAAGACCGGCGTCGATGGCGTAGTTGCCGTTGATGACCGCGAAGTCCACGTCGCCCACGGTACGCGGCAGCGCGGCGGCCTCCTGCTCGGAGAACTCAAGCGAGAGCGGGTTCTCCACGATGTCGTTCGGCGTCGCGGTGATGCCCGCGTCCTCGGCGAGCGTGATGAGCCCCAGCTCCTGCAGAAGCAGCAGTGCGCGACCCTCGTTGGTGGGGTCGTTCGGCACGCCGAACGTCGCGCCCTCGGCCACATTCTCGATATCCGTCGAGCGACCGGGGAACACGGCCATCGGCTCGAAGTGGATGCGGCCGGCGTTCACCAGGTCCGTGCCGTTCTCCTCGTTGTAGTTGTTGAGGTAGTTGATGTGCTGGAAGTAGTTCGCGTCGAGCGTGCCGTTCGTGGTGTCACGGTTGGGCTGGATGTAGTCCGTGTACTCCTCGACCGTGAGCTCGATGCCCTGCTCCGCGAGCAGCGGGGCGGCATAGTCGTTCAGGATCACGGCATGGGGGCTGGGACTCGCGCCCACGGTGAGCGTCTGGGTCTCGGCGGCGGAACCGGCAGCGGAGCCCGCAGGCTCACCGGAGCCACCGCAAGCGGTGAGCGGCGCGGCGGCCACGATCGCGGCAGCGCCGGCGAGGACGGAACGACGGGAGATGGAGTTCGAAAGCAACGACATGACAAGCTCCTTCGAATAGAAACCGGTATTACTGAGTGGAAGACGTGCGATGGTCAATCTTGCGCGCAATGATGTCGCACACGCTCTGGATCACCTGAACGAGCACGATGAGCAGCACGACGGTCACGATCATCATCTGATCTTGGTAGCGGTAGTAGCCGTAGCGGATGGCGATGTCGCCCAGGCCGCCGGCACCCACCGCACCCGCGATGGCGGTGTAGCCCAGCACGGCGATGAGCGTGATGGACACGCCGCGCACGATGGACGGCAGCCCCTCCGGCAAGAGGGCGGAGAACACGACGCGCGGGATGCTCGCGCCGCACGCCTCGGCCGCCTCGACGGATTCGCGCGGAACCTCGGCAAGCGACTGCTCGATCATGCGCGCCACGAACGGCGCCGTCGAGACCACGAGCGGCGGAATCACGCCGAGCACGCCAGACGTGGTGCCCACGAGCGCCTCGGTCACGGGCATGATGGAAATGAGCAAGATGATGAACGGCAGCGAACGGCCGATGTTCACCACCCAGCCGAGCACCGCGTTGAGCACGGGCATGGGTCGAAGCGACCCGGGCGCGGTGAGGTAGAGCACCACACCGAGCACGATGCCCAGCACATAGGCGATTGCGGTGGAAACGAAGAGCATGGCGAGCGTATCGCCGAGACCCTCGGCCAGAAGCTCGCCGTACTCTGCAAGGAATTCGGTCACGAAGCTAGGCATCCCAATCAACCCTTTCGAGCAGCACCTTGGCCGCCTGGCTCTGCGGCGCGGCGAAGACGTCCGCCACGCTCCCCTGCTCAACCACGCGTCCGTGCTCCAGCACGGCGACGTTGCGGCAAATCTTCTCGACCACGCCCATGGAGTGCGTGATCACGATGATCGTGACACCCGTGGTGCGGTTGATCTCGCGCAGGAGCTTCAAAATGGTGTTCGTGCTCGCGGGGTCAAGCGCGCTCGTAGCCTCGTCGCACAGGATGTACTCCGGGTCGCACGCGAGCGCGCGGGCGATGGCCACCCGCTGCTGCTGGCCGCCGGAGAGCTGCGCGGGATAGGCCTGCGCCTTTTCGGCCAAGCCCACCATCTCGAGCAGCTCGAGCGCGCGTGCGCGGTTCTCAGCCGTAACGCGCCCCGTCGCCGCCTTGTAGGGGAAGCAGACATTGTCGATGACCGTCTTCTGGGCGAGCAGGCCGAAGCTCTGGAAGATCATGGCCACGCGGCGGCGGTAGGCACGCAGCGCGGCACCGGAAAGACCGGTCACGTCCTGACCGTCGACGACGATCTTGCCCGACGTGGGACGTTCGAGCAGGTTGATGCAGCGCACAAGCGTGGACTTGCCCGCACCGCTCATGCCGATAATGCCCATGATGTCGCCGTCTTCGATGGCAAGCGAGACATCGTCGAGCGCGTGCGCCTGGCCGGCAGCCGTGCTGAAGGTCTTGGTAAGGTGTTGGATTTCTATCACGGGATGGCTCCGCTCGATGATATGGTTCGAATGGCGGCGGCGCGCTGGCACCGCCCGGCGGGTCGTCCCCCGCCGGAGACGACCTAGTGAAGGCGCCCGGTCTCCCCATGCACGCGACGGTTGCGCGGCATGGCAAAGTGCCCGGGCGAGGGCATCTCCATGACCATCATCATCGTGATATGTGCAACGGCGCTCAACATACGCTTTAGCGTAGCAGCGTGCGCGCGGCATGGCAAGCCCGCAATAAAGGCGAAACGCAAGGTGGACGCGGGATGTAAAATTACCCCAGGGGTTTTTTAACATGGCTCCTGGCGTTGTCACTTAACGCCCTGCATTTCCTTTCATGTTAAAAAACCCCTGGGGTAATTTTACATCCCGCGGCTGAGCCTTATGCTTCGTCCGCGTCCTCGCGTTTCAGGTTGTCGAGGAAGGTCTTCTTGCGCGCCTCGTATTCCTCGCGGGTCACGACATCCTCGATGCGCAGGTTGATGCCCGCGACCTCGAGTCCGGTCATCTCGTCC
>UPXY01000003.1 GCA_900538305.1 uncultured Collinsella sp. | reverse complement strand
CACCGATGTGAACAACCTCATGAAGCAGTGGGGCGAGATGAACAAGATGATGGGCAAGATGCGCTCGATGGCTCAGCAGCAGGCGGCTGCCGGTAAGCGCGGTAAGAAGGGTAAGAAGGGCAAGAAGATGCGTATGCCCGGTATGGGCGGCATGGGCGGCGCGAACCCCTTCGGCGGCATGGGCGGAAACCCGTTTGCCTGCATGGGCGGTGGCTCCGGCAACGCCGACATGGATATGCTTCGCGCCATGGAACAGCAGATGAAAGGCAAAAAGTTCTAGCCTGCTGGCTTGATGGCTGAAGAGGGCGTCGTTACCGTTTGGTGGCGGCGCCCTCTTCGGTGCGAAACGAGTCGATGCGCAGCTCAACGCGCGTAAGGAACTCCTCTTCGCGCGCGGTGTCCCGGTTATCGATCTCGTAGATCTCGAATGGCGCGGCGCCCTCGCAAAGACCCGGCTCGCTACGGTATGCGGCAAGATTTCGCAGTGCATCGGCATCTTGCGTATATGAACCCCGGTACCGGTAGGCAAGATACTCGCCCGCTGGCAGCTCGAATTCGCAGGGGATTGCATCATCGTCGATCACGAAAAACACCGACTCGAAAACATCTGCCCGCCCAGCGGCGAGCGCGTCGCGATCGAAGAACGCGCCGACGGTCATCGTGCCCAATAACGGCAGCTGCTCGTCGTAGCGGCGATGCAGGCGCGAGATGAAGAGGTCCATCTCCTCGTCGCGCTCGAGCCGACCCGAGAGCTTCACGCAGCGACGGGTAGGCATGGTCTCGACGAAAACCGTGCCCACAGCTGCAGCTCGCGCCGTCTCCAGGCGGCGCTGCCGCGACTCGAGCGCCTCTCTCTTTGCGTGAAGATCTTTCATCTGCGCATCGATGAGCGCGAGTTCGTCTTCGATGAGCGCTTTCGTGTTCTCAAGCGACTGATGCTCGAGATACGTTCCGATGGTGTCCATGCGAAGACCAAGTTCGCGCAGCTCCTTGATGCTTGCGAGTTGGTACATATCGGAAAGGCTGTAGATGCGGTACCCGTTTGCTGCGCGTGTCGGCGTGATGATGCCGAGTCGCTCGTAGTAGCGCAGGGAGTCGATGCCGATCCCGAAGAGGCGCGACACCTCGCTGATGGTATAGCTGTCCTTGATGCGCGTCGATTTCATACTTCCTCCATAGCAGAGGCTTGACCCTGGTACTATACCAGAGTTTACCCTATGCACTCAGATGCAGACGAAGCGATCGAGTATGGAGTGAGATTCGTGTTCGCTCAGATTGTCAACAAAGTTCAACGTTCCGCCAAGGAAGCCCTCGCGAAGACGACCCCGGCAGGGCTCATCAAGCGGTTTGCCACCATCGCGCTCGGGTGCGCGATCCTCACGTTCGGTATGCATAACATCCATCAGGTCGTGGGCATTACGGAAGGCGGCGTGCTTGGCGGCATCCTACTGCTTAACCATTGGTTCGGCATCGACGCGTCCATCGCCTCGCCCGTGCTCGACGTCGTGTGCTACACGGTCGGCCTTTTTGTACTGGGCGCTGGCTTTCTGGGCTGGTCTGCTGTCTCGAGCGTGCTCCTCGCGCTCTTCTATGCGCTTTGGGAGAGCCTTCCGCATATGTTGCCGGATCTTTCCGCGTACCCGCTCGTTGCGGCCATTCTGGGCGGTGTGTTCGTGGGCGTGGGGGCTGGTCTTGTCGTGCGCTGCAACGCATCTGCCGGCGGCGATGACGCGCTTGCGCTCTCTATCCACAAGGTAACCGGCCTCAAGCTCGCGCGTTGCTATCTCTTCACGGATCTCTCCGTGCTTCTGCTCTCGCTGAGCTACATCCCCATCACAAAGATCGTGTTTTCGCTCGTCACCGTGTTCATCTCCTCGCCGCTTATCGATTTTGTGGTGGGGCTCGGTGCGAACGATGCGAAGGGCGAGGAGGAGGACGGTTTCGTCGTCGCGTAGGGCACAGGCATCGGGTTCAGGCGTCATGGCAGGTAAGATCTTGCGTATCTGCAGTTTGAGATGCTCGTACCTGTGAGCCGTTGCGAGCTTGCGGAAGCTGCTGGGCCTTGGTTGTTGTGACGGTTTCTGCTCCGGCGGGCATGCGGGCGTGCGCTCGCGTACAATGGATGCATTCGGCTAGACGCAACGAGAGGGGAGCGCCATGAGCAAAGCTGATCAGCTCTTCGTGAAGATGTGTTCGGACATCCTCGATCACGGTACCACCACGCAGGGTGAGAAGGTGCGCCCAAAGTGGGAAGACGGAACGCCTGCTTATACGATTAAGAATTTCGGCGTGACGGCTCGCTACGATCTGCGCGAGGAGTTTCCGGCGCTCACGCTTCGCCGCACGGCGCTGAAGAGCGCCATGGACGAGATCCTCTGGATCTACCAGAGGAAGTCGAATAACATCCACGACCTCAACAGCCACATTTGGGATGAGTGGGCAGATGAGACCGGGTCTATCGGCAAGGCTTACGGCTACCAGATCGCTCAGAAGTCGCAGTATCCCGAGGGCGAGTTCGACCAGATGGATCGTGTGCTCTACGACCTTACGCACACGCCGTACTCGCGGCGCATCATGACGAACATGTACACGTTCGCCGACCTCCACGAGATGCATCTGTACCCGTGCGCGTACAGCGTAACCTATAACGTCACGCACGCCGAGGGCGATGAGCGGCCTACGCTCAACATGGTGCTCATGCAGCGCAGCCAGGATATTCTCGCCGCGAACAACTGGAACGTGTGCCAGTACGCGATCTTGCTCATGATGGTCGCCCAGAGCGTGGATATGGTCGCGGGCGAGCTTTTGCACGTGATCGTTGACGCGCATATCTACGACCGTCATGTTGATATCGTGCGTGAACTCATCCAGCGCCCGCAGTACCCGGCGCCGAAGGTTTCGCTCAACCCCGAGGTCAAGAACTTCTACGATTTCACGACCGACGACCTCATTGTCGAGGATTACCAACACGGCGAGCAGATTCGCAACATCCCCATCGCGGTATAGGAGGTGCGCGTGGGCTGTAAGCTGAAAGCCATCGTCGCGGTGTGCGACGACTGGGGCATCGGGCGCGCGGGCGATATGGTGGTCGCAAACCGTGCCGATATGCGGCATTTCGTGCGTTGCACGAAAGGGCATGCCGTCATCATGGGGCGCAAGACCTTGGAGAGTTACCCGGGCGGACGGCCGCTCAAAGATCGCCGGAATATCGTGCTCACGCGCGATGAGGACTTTGCTCGCGAGGGCGTCGAGGTTGTACATTCGGTGGACGAGGCGCTCGCTGCCGTAGCAGACGAGGACGAAGCTTGGGTCCTCGGCGGCGCCGAGGTGTACCGCCAATTTCTGCCCTTGTGTTCTGAGGCTGTGGTGACGAAGAATCATTGCGTGCGCGAGGCGGATGCGTATTTCCCCAATTTGGACGAAGACCCTGCGTGGCGCGTTGGCTCGAGCGACGGCGGATACGTCATTGATTCCGGTGAGGGCGACGAGGGAGTTGCCTTCGAGTTCATGACGTACGAGCGCGTGGAACCCGGCGATGCAGACAAGGGTGCGGGATATTCCTGGTTCGATGTTGCGGTCGACGTTGTTTCGGCTGCGCTCGACCACGTGGTGGGGTAGCGATCGCCTCTGCGGGATCATCTATATCAGTAGAAAAGCTGCCCCAGGGCTATCTCGACGTGCGCCGGTCAAGCGACCCGGCAAGCATGCCGTTAACGCATGTCGAAATACCTCGGGGTGATTCTCATAAGGAGCACCATGGTTCAAGTTCGGCACATCGCAGATCTCGACGACCCGCGCCTCAAGGCATATACGCACCTCACGGAGCGGCAGCTGCGGAGCGTCCTCGAGCCCCAGAAGGGCATCTTCATCGCCGAGAGCGCGAAGGTGATCGAGCGGGCGCTGAATGCAGGACTCGAGCCGGTGAGCTTTCTTATGGGAGAGCGCTGGCTTGAACAGTTCGAACCGCTGTTCGGCGACCTTTCCGCCGCTCGACCCGAACTCGATATCCCCGCGTTCATCGCGCCGATGGAGCTTATGGAGGAGCTCACCGGCTTCAACGTGACGCGCGGCGCGCTCGCGGCATTCAAGCGTCCACGCATGGAGGATGCTCGAACGTTCTTGAACGGTCTGACCAGCCATGCCGACTGCCGCCCGGTGCGCGTCTGCGTGCTCGAGGGCATCGTCGACCATACGAATGTCGGCGCGATCTTCCGAAGCGCCGCCGCGCTCAACGTCGATGGCATCCTCGTGAGCCCCACCTGCTGCGACCCGCTGTACCGGCGTGCCGTCCGCGTCTCCATGGGCACGGTGTTTCAGGTGCCGTGGACGCGGTTGGGGACCGATGCGCGCTCCTGGCCTGCCGACGGTCTCAGCGTTTTGCATGAAGCGGGTTTCACCTGCGCTGCTATGGCGCTTGCCGACGATTCCTACTCGCTCGACGACCCGGCGCTCGCCGCGATCGATCGCCTTGCGTTGCTCATGGGCACCGAAGGCGATGGCCTCTCGCGTCGCACCATCGACGGTTGCGATCTCACGATCCGCATCCCCATGGCGCGCGGTGTGGATTCCCTCAACGTAGCCGCGGCTTCCGCCGTCGCATTCTGGCAGCTCTGCCCGCACACTTCAAACAGCTACCATTACCAGCACGGCCACTACGCCTAAGGCGCGCCATGCGTCCCCGCCCCTCGTCTGCATCCCGCTTTGGCTGCATCCTGTTTCTGCCCCTCGCCGCATCCCGTTTTGGCTGCATCCGCTGAATCGCCTTATTTCGACAGAATCGCTGTTCTTCGGCTAGAAAATGTCGAATTAAGGCGATTCAGCGCAAGTGGGAGCCGGTGGACTGCGCCTTCGCGGCGGATGCGAGTCGTGCGGCGCGGCTCTCCGCATGACGGAGCCAGTGCCCCCAATGGTGGTAGGCGACGAACAGGATCGACGTGAGGATCCATGTCACGGGGTAGACCATGAGCATGGTCTCGATGGTGTGATGGAGCGGCACCACGGCGAGCAGCCAGATCATGCGGAACACGACGGTGCCGAGGATCGTGAGCAGCATCGGACGAAGGCTCTCGCCGGAGCCGCGAATCGCTCCGGAAGTGTTGTCCACGATCGAATAGAACAGATAGAACGGCGCGATGAAGTGAATCATGACGGTGGTGTATCCCGTTACCGCGGCATCATCGATGAAGATGCGGGAGAGCGGCCCCACGAATGCGACGAGAAGCGCCGACAAGCTGCCCACGAGCGCGATCGTGATCGCGAGCGATGTATGGTACCCCTGTCGCATGCGCTCGTAGTTGCGGGCACCGAAGTTCTGCGCAGCGAACGTCGTCACCGAGACCCCGAGTGCCTCCGTGACCATCCATACGATCGCGTCGAGGCGGCTCGAAAGCCCCCAGCCTGTGACGGCGTCCGTGCCGAACGTGTTCACGGTCGATTGCAGGATGATGTTCGAGAACGAATATACCGAGGACTGGATGCCTAAGGGGAGTCCGGTCGCGAGCATGCTCTTGCAGATGCGGCCGTCTATCCCCAGACGCCTCAGATCGAGCCGCCAAGCTCCTTGCGCCCGCATGAGGCGACGCGTCATGAATGTCGCGTTGATCGTGAGCGTGAGCGCGGTGGCGAGACCGCAGCCCATGGCTTCGAGGTGCAGCACGGCGACGAACAGGATGTCGAGCGCGGCGTTGATGATGCAGCCGCTCGCGATGATCATGGCGGGCGTGCGGGTATCGCCCACGGAGCGCAAAAGGGCCGAACCCATGTTGAGCACAAGCGAGCATACCATCGCGGCCGCGTAGCAGCGGGCATAGGGAACCGCCTCGGCCATGAGGTCGGAGGGTGTGCCCATGAAGGCGAGGATATGGGGGACGAAGACCACGCCTGCAACCGAGATCGCCAAGCCGCCCGCCAGTGCGAGCGTCATGGCGGTGTGGATGGAGCGCGACAGGCGCTCGTCGTCGTGGCTACCGAAGAACTGGCCGGAGATCACGGCGCAGCCGGCGCCCACGCCCACGGAGAAGCCAACAGCGAGCTCGAAGAGGGAGGCTGTCGCTTGCACGCCGCCGAGGGCGAGCTTTCCGCCGAATTGCCCCAATATGAACGTGTTGATGAGTGCGTGCGCCTGCTGAAAAAACGAGCTCAAGAAGATGGGGATGCACAGGAGGAGCAGCTGCTGCCAGATGACACCGCTCGTCACGTCAAGCGATGCGGCGCCCGCATGAGTGTTTCTGCGTTTCAACATCGACATGGATTCTCGCTTCCAAATGCAGCAAACTTTTCTGATTACAGGTAGTACCGCTGGGTATCTTACTATCATTGCGAACCGAGTGGATGGAGTTTCACCCATGGAGATGGATGAGCATAAACGCAGAAGGAATATGATCCTTTACGTGTTGATCGCACTGGTGGTCTATCTGGTGCTGAACACGCTGCTGTTCCCCAACATGGCGCGTCAGGTGAAGGTCGAGGACGTGAGCTACAGCCAGTTCCTCGACGACCTTTCAGACAAGAAGGTCGACGCCGTGCAGTACACGGAGGGTGAGTACACCGCGCTGTACACGCTCAAGGGCGGCGACGGCTCCGTGGCCTACCAGTGCACGGTGATGCCGAACGACTCGGATCTCACGAACCGTATCACCGACGCTGGCGCCACGCTCGACGTCATCATCCCGAACACCGACTCGAGCATCTGGACGTATTACTTGCTCACGCTCGGTGTGCCGTTCCTCATCTTCTTCGGTATCGGCTGGTGGCTCAACCGCCGCATGAAGAAGGCGATGGGTGATGACGGCCCGAGTATGAACTTCGGCGGCGGCGGGTTCGGCGGCGCGGGCGGTCTCGGCAAGAGCGGCGCGCGCAAGGTGAAATCCGAAGACGTCGGCGTTACGTTCAAGGATGTCGCAGGCCAGGAAGAGGCGAAGGAATCGCTCAAGGAGGTCGTCGACTTCCTGGAGAATCCCAAGCGCTACGAGGACATCGGTGCGCGCTTGCCGCGTGGTGCCCTGCTCGTAGGCCCTCCGGGCACCGGTAAGACGCTTCTCGCAAAGGCCGTCGCCGGCGAAGCGGGTGTGTCGTTCTTCAGCATTTCTGGTTCAGAGTTCGTCGAGATGTTCGTCGGCCGCGGCGCCGCCAAGGTACGCGACCTCTTCAAGCAGGCGAACGAGAACGCTCCGTGCATCGTGTTCATCGACGAGATCGATGCCGTGGGTAAGCGGCGCGATCAGGGGCTTTCCACGAACGACGAGCGCGAGCAGACGCTGAACCAGCTCCTCACCGAGATGGACGGCTTCGATAACCACAAGGGCATCGTGGTGCTCGCCGCTACGAACCGCCCGGACTCGCTCGACCCGGC
This sequence comes from uncultured Collinsella sp., assembly GCA_900538305.1. Lineage (GTDB taxonomy): Bacteria > Actinomycetota > Coriobacteriia > Coriobacteriales > Coriobacteriaceae > Enorma. The sequence continues at coordinate 132,126 of UPXY01000003.1, read as the reverse complement.
GCTCCTGCGTCCCGGCCGCTTCGACCGGCGCATCCCGGTAGAGCTCCCCGACCTTGCTGGCCGCAAGGCGATCCTTGAGCTTCATGCCAAGGACGTTAAGACGCAACCGCCCATCGATCTTTCCGCTATCGCGCGCGCCACGCCCGGTGCGTCCGGTGCCGACCTCGCAAACATCATCAACGAGGGCGCGCTCCGCGCCGTGCGCATGGGTCGCAGCCGTGCTCTGCAGGAGGACTTCGAGGAATCCGTCGAGGTCGTCATCGCCGGCCAGCAGCGTAAGTCCACGGTGCTCTCGGACCATGAGAAGCAGGTCGTGAGCTACCACGAGATCGGGCACGCTATCGTTGCGGCGAGCATGAAGGAGGGCGCGCCGGTCACGAAGATCACCATCGTGCCGCGCACCTCGGGCGCGCTCGGCTACACCATGCAGGTGGAGGAGGACGAGAAGTTCCTCACCACCCGCCAGGAGGCGCTCGACAAACTTGCCGTGTACTGCGGCGGCCGCGCAGCCGAGGAGCTCATCTTCAACGAGATGACCACCGGCGCGGCGAACGACATCGAGCAGGCGACGAAGCTCGCGCGCAACATGATCACGCGCTTCGGCATGTCCGAGGAATTTGGCATGATGGCGCTTGGCACCGTGCAGAACGCCTACCTCTCGCAAGATACGTCGCTCACGTGCGCACCCGGAACCGCCGAGCACGTGGACGAGGCCGTGCGCAAGCTCATCGAGGACGCACATGCCCGCGCGATGCAGGTTTTGAAGGAGAATAAGTTCAAGCTGCATGAGCTCGCGCGCTATCTCTACAAGAAGGAGACGATCACGGGGCAGGAGTTTATGACGCTCCTGAAGCGCGAGAACCCGCTCATGCCGCCGAACCCGCAGGCTTAAAGGGCGCGCGCAGTTTTGGCCTTCGCGGCCCGGCACACCCTCCGTGCTCAGATAGTCCTCGAAAGCCCCACTTCGGTGGGGCTTTTTTCTGAACGTGGACAAGGTGATCTGTCGTTCGACGTGGCGGAATCAGACGCGTCTCATTTGTTGCCGATGCGAAGGGGTGCGGCGAATGATTCTGTACTAGGTTGTTCGGGGTATCATCCAAGTGAGAATCTCAGTCCAGGATTCAGGTTCTCACATCCGAGCATTCCGCAGAAAGGCGATCATGGCTACCGATACCCAGAGCGACCTGCGCTTCGCGATTCTCATTGATGCCGATAACATCGCGCCGAAGTACATCAAGATCATCCTCGACGAGGTGGCGAACTCCGGCATCGCCACCTATAAGCGCATCTACGGCGACTGGACGAGCCAGCGCCTCACCTCATGGAAGAACGTGCTGCTCGATAACTCGATCATCCCCATGCAGCAGTACAGCTACACCACGGGCAAGAGCGCGACGGATTCGGCGATGATCATCGACGCGATGGACATCCTCTACTCCGGTACCGTCGACGGCTTCGCGCTCGTGAGCTCGGATTCCGATTTCACACGCCTTGCAGCCCGCTTGCGCGAGAGCGGCATGCAGGTGATCGGCATGGGAGAGGAGAAGACGCCCGAGCCGTTCATCTCGGCGTGCAACCAGTTCAAATACCTCGACCTGCTCTTCGCCGCACGGCGCAACGAAGACGACGTCCAAGATGACGACGCCGAGCCCGAGGGTTCCACGAAGCGCGCGAAGCGCACCTCGAAATCTGCTTCGAAGAAGGCGGAAAAGCCGTCCGATACGCGCAAGTCAGCATTGGGCAGGGCGAAAGACGGGCTCGAGGAGGAAGAGCCAGTAGGGGAACACGGCGCGGTGCCCCAGCGTCCCCGGCGCGCTCCCGGCGATATGGGCGGGGACATCGAGTTCAGCGAGCTTCCTCGCACGGCGCGTCGCAGCCATATGCGTCGCATCCGTTCGGCGGTCGATTCGATCGTCGACCAGTTCTCCGACGAAGAGGGTTGGGTGTTTCTGGGGACGGTCGGAAGCGAGCTCCCTAAGCGCCTGCCCGATTTCGACGTGCGCAATTACGGATTCCGCAAGCTCAGCCCGTTTTTGGAGTCCCTCGGTGTGTACGAGTTCGAGGAACGGGCGAACACCGCCGGTGCCCGGGCGATTTACCTGCGCATCAAAGAGCTGTGATGAGCTGACGCTCGACATCGTATCTTCACCGAGGCTGCGTGGGAGCGCGCGCATGGGCTTGGAGTGCCTATACGGAGTCGGGCGTTACAAGTTTTGGTACGCCGCGCATCTTGTCCGCAACAGGTGGTATATTCGTAGCGATTCGCGAGCTCAATCTCCGTGGATCCGTTGACCGTTTCGCTCGAATAGCTAAGAAGGTGGAACCCATGGGTTTTCTCGATGACGTCCAGGCTTCCTTGAATCGCGGCGTGGCCGGCGCCAACCGCGGCGTGGAATCGATGAAGCTCAAGAACCAGTTAAACGACGCCATGAAGCGTCGCCAGGCGCTTGCGGCGCAGCTGGGCGCAAGCCTTTACGATATCACGAAGGACGATCCGTCGTTCCGTACCGGGCGCGAGCAGCTCTTCGATGGTATCGCCCAGATCGACTCCGAGCGTGCCTCCATCCAGGCCCAGCTCGACGAGCTCGAGCGCCAGAACGCCGCGTCGCAGCAGGCCGCGACGGTCGTGGTGTGCCCGTTCTGCCACACCCGCATCAGCGCTTCCGACATGTTCTGCGCCGGCTGCGGCAAGTCCATGGCCGACATCATGGCGGCGTCCGGTGCCGCTGCGCCCGTCGCTCCGGCTGCTGCTCCCGTCGCGGGGCCGGTCTGCCCCAAGTGCGGCGCTCCTGTGAGCGAGGGCGACGCGTTCTGCATGTCTTGCGGGCAGAAGCTCGGCGAGTAGCACGAGTGCTTCTGATTGCGCCATACCCATGCGCGTCGTCGTAAGCGCCTGCCTGTTGGGCAGGAACTGCAAGTACAACGGTGGGAACAACTATTACGATGACCTCGTGGTCGCGCTTGAGAAGCGTGGTTGCGAGGTCGTCGCCGTTTGCCCCGAGGTCGCCGGGGGCTTGCCTACGCCGCGGTTGCGCTCGGAGGTTAGAAGCGGTGTCGTGGTGAACGAGGCGGGAGAGCGCGTTGACGAGACGTTTCGAGCTGGAGCCGCTGCTGAGCTCACCCGTGCCTCGCGCGCAGGAGCGATCGACGTCGCCATCTTGCAGCCGCGCAGTCCGTCCTGCGGTGTAGGCCGCATCTACGACGGTACGTTTTCCGGCGTGCTCGTGTCCGGAGACGGCGTGTTTGCAGGCATGCTCAAAGAGCAGGGTGTTCCCGTGCTCAGTCCCGATGAGTTTCTCGCGCAAGGGTAAGGTTCTACCTGCAGTTTCAATTTTGCCGCTTGGAAAGAAAGAGGAGAGTCCATGGCAAACGAGATCAAGAATCCGGTTCAGGAGCTCGGTATGCACATCGAGCACGTCGGCATCAACGCAGCAGACGAGGCGGATGCCGCTCGTATCGCGGCGCTTGTTGAGGCGCTGTTCGGGTTGGAACAGAGCGAAACGCCCGTCTCGTATTTCAACGATGCGCTTATTGAGGTCATGAAGGGGTGCGGTCGCGGGTCGATGGGTCACATCGGCTTTGCTGTGAGCGATATCGCTGCGGCTGAGGAATACTTCTGCTCGCGTGGCCTTACCATTTGTGAGGAATCTCGCGTCTTGAACGAAGACGGCACCACGAAGCTTATCTATTTCAACGAAGAGATTGCCGGGTTCGCGGTGCACCTGTGCTAACCCTGGCTTGCGCGGGAACCTAGGTGTTGAAGTCACGCCTTTCGCGAGCGCGGCGGAACAGCAAAATCCTGCGTGGACCTGAAAAAAAAGATATACCTTGAAGCGCTGTCTGCAACTGTGTGATGCGATGGGCAAATGACGCTCCACATCGTGCGGAACGTGCTACAATAGCGCGCAATGGCTGTGAAGGGGACGAGTAGCCGGTCTCCGTGCCGATGAGAGAGCAAACTGCGGGCGAGGACGCGTCCGCGCTGCGAGGTTTGCCGGCGCGCCCGTGCGAATATCACCCCGGAGCTGCGGCCCGAACGAAGGGGTTCGATCGGCTGGGGGGTTGAATCTGCCTTCAGCCGATGGGTTGAGGGCGATACGTCCCCAATCAATCCCTTTTAGTAGGCGTCGCCGGGATGGCCGCCGTGATAGGCCAGCCGAGTAACGGGCGCGAGAGCGCCTAAGCTGGGTGGTTTTAAGCGAAGAGCTCCCGCTCGCGTGGCGTGCCTGCGCCACAAACGAGCATCAAGGCGCTTCGTCCCAGCTTGCAGGGACGGGCGCTTTTTTTGTTGGCGCCCAGGGCGGGCGGCGTCGCTGCCGCGTCCGAACGTCGCGGCGCAGCGCCAGGGCGCCTCGACAGACGAGAAGGGGAGGGCATCCCGTGGCGAAGGAAAAGAGCAAGTACCAAGAGACCATGAACCTGCCGAAGACGAGCTTCCCTATGCGCGCGGGCTTGAACAAGTCCGAGCCCAAGCGACTTGAGGCATGGAACGAGAACAAGGTCTACGAGCTGCTTCAGAAGAAGAACGAGGGGCATAAAAAGTTCGTCCTGCACGATGGCCCCCCGTATGCGAACGGCCCCATCCACATCGGTCACGCCATGAACAAGATCTCCAAAGACATGATCATGCGTTACCACGCCATGCTGGGTGAGCAGACGCCTTACGTCCCCGGCTGGGATTGCCATGGCCAGCCCATCGAGCACAAGGTCGAAGAGAAGCTCGGAACGGCGAAGTTCAATGCCACGCCCACGGCGAAGATTCGCGAGATGTGCCACGAGTTCGCCGTCGAGAACATCGAGCTTCAGAAGGCCGGTTTTCGCCGCTTGGGCGTGCTCGGCGATTGGGATCATCCGTACCTCACGCTCTACCATGAGCACGACGCCGCCGACATCGAGGTCTTCAAGGCTATGTTCGACGCCGGCATGATCTATCGCGGACGCAAGCCTGTGCACTGGTGCAAACACTGTCACACGGCACTCGCCGAGGCTGAAATCGAGTACTCCGACGAGACGAGCCCCTCGATCTTCGTTCGCTTCGAGCTCATCGACGTACCCGAAGCACTCGCCTCGAGCGGCATGCCTGTCGACGTGGTGATTTGGACCACAACCCCCTGGACGCTTCCCGCGAACGCCGGTGTGGCGCTTTCTCCCGAGGCGGACTACGTCGCCGTCGAGGCCGACGGCCGTTTGGGCATCATGGCGAAGGCGCTCTGGGAGAAGGTCTTCCACGAGACTGCGCACCTCGAGAACGCACGCCTCTTCACGCCCACCGATGCTGCTGAGCCCTGGTGCGCGAAGGGCGAAGAACTTGTGGGCATCACCTATAAGCAGCCCATCTTCGAAGGCGTGACGGGCAAGGTCGTCACGGCGGATTACGTCACGCTTGAAGACGGTACCGGCTGCGTGCACACGGCGCCCGGCCACGGCGTCGACGACTACTATACCGGCGTCCGCTGCAACCTGCCCATCATCATGCCCGTCGATGACGACGGCCGTTTCTATGTGGGCGAGGAGTACGGCACGGGCGGTCCTTTCAGCGGGCTTGACACCGACGAGGCGAACCCGAAGATCATCGCCTGGCTCACCGAGCGCGGCACGCTTCTTGCCGAGAAGAAGATCACGCACAGCTATCCGCACTGCTGGCGTTGCAAGAATCCCGTTATCTTCCGTGCGACGGATCAGTGGTTCGTGTCCATGGACGAGACGGGTTTGCGTAAGCAGGCGCTCGACCAGGTGCTGAACCATGTGGCGTGGTATCCGGACCATGCGAAGAACCGTATCGGGGCCATGGTGGAGCAGCGCCCGGACTGGTGCATCTCGCGCCAGCGCAACTGGGGCGTGCCCATCCCGAGCTATACGTGCGCGGACTGCGGCGAGAAGGTCATGAACGACGCCACGCTCGACGCGGTCATCGCGCTCTTCAAGGAGAAGGGATCAGACGCCTGGTTCACCGACGCGCCCGAAAGCTATCTGGGCGATGCGTGCGTCTGTCCCAAGTGCGGCGGGCACCACCTCAAGACCGATCGCGACATCCTCGATGTGTGGTGGGATTCCGGCGTGTCCTGGAAGGCGGTGTGCGAGAACCGTCCAGAGCTCGAGTACCCGGCGGACATGTACCTTGAGGGTTCCGACCAGCACCGCGGCTGGTTCCAGAGCTCGCTTCTCACGAGCGTGGGCGCCAACGGCGTCGCACCGTACAAGGCGGTCGTCTCCCAGGGATTCACGCTCGACGGCCAGGGTCGCAAGATGTCGAAGTCGCTCGGCAACGTGATCGACCCGAACAAGGTCTGCGACGAGATGGGTGCCGATATCATCCGTCTGTGGGTGGCGAGCGTCGATACCTCCTCTGACGTCGCGATTGACCATGAGATTCTTGCGCGCACCTCGGATGCGTACCGCCGCTTCCGTAACACGTTCCGCTTCCTGCTTGGTGAGCTCGAGGGTCAGTTCGATCCGGAGCGGGAAGAAGTTCCGTTCGAAGACCTGCTGCCGCTCGACAAGCTCATGGTTGCGCGTCTCACGCAGGTGCAGGCAGAGGTCGACGACGCCTATCGCGGTTATGAGTTCAACCGCGCGTATCGCACGCTTTACGACTTCGTGGTCACGGAGCTCTCGAACGTCTACCTCGACGCGCTTAAGGATCGCCTCTATTGCGAGAAGGTGGGCTCGCTTGCCCGCCGAAGCGCCCAGACCGTGCTCGCAGAGCTCCTCTCCATGCTCCTGCGCGACCTGCAGCCCATCCTCGCGTTCACGTGCGACGAGGTCATGGCCTATGCGCCTGCCGGAGCACGCGACGGCCAGGATTACGCGGCGCTGCTCGACTGGTACCAGGCACCCATCGCGCTCGATGAGGCCAATCGCTACGGCGAGGTGCTCGATGCGGCCATGGAGCTGCGCGGCGTCGTGACGAAGGCTATCGAGGACGCCCGAGGCGCGGGCACCTTCACCAAGAGCCAGGAGGTACGCGTTCAGGCGACCGCGCCGGCGGAAGCCTATGCGCTTCTCACCGGTGACCTTGCCTGCGACCTCGCCGAGTTCTTCATCGTGTCTGAGGTCGAGCTCGCCGAGGGCGGCGAATTCACCGCGACGGTCGAGGCTGCACATGGTGAGCGCTGTGACCGCTGCTGGAACTACCGCGTGGACACTGGCGTCCACGGCGAACACGAGCATATCTGCTCTCGTTGCGCCGCCGCGCTTAGCTAGTGTGACAATCGTGCCAGGGGAAACTGTCACGTTTTCCCTGGCTTTGACGTGACAGCGGTGCCAGGGGAACCTGTCACGGTTCATGTTGGAAGGTATGGTAGTGGCAAAGAAGCGAGTGGACATTAATGAGTTCAAGCCGCCTCTGTTGTGGAGGCTTGGCATGCTCCTGGTGGTCGGCGTTTCGATTGCGTGCATCGACCAGATCGCCAAAGCCGTCGCCCGCGCGGCGCTTTCTCCTGCTGGCACGGTCGGCGTCCAGGTCATCCCCGGAATCCTCGATTTCGAGCTCGTGTATAACGAAGGCGCTGCGTTCGGCCTGGGAGAGGGCTATGCGCTCGTGTTCGTAGCGCTCGCAGTCCTCATGGTCGCGGGAACGCTCATATACCTGCTTCGTGCGCCGCTCGTATCGAGGTTCGAGGTCGTTGGCCTCGCGCTCACCTGCGGCGGGGCGGTCGGCAACGCTATCGACCGCGTAGCACACGGTGTCGTTACCGATTTCATCGCGACCGCGTTCATCGATTTTCCCGTTTTCAATATTGCCGATATCGGTATTACCGTCGGCGTCGTCGTGGCGCTGATCGGCTTCATCTTCCTCTCGCCTGCGAACCAGGCTGCTCGCGAGCGCGCCGAAGCCGATCGCGCTGCCCACGCCGACAGCGCCGTTCGCTGCCGTGCCTCGCGCAAAGGCGCACGGAAGGGGCGCTCACGATGACCGGCGACTTGCACATCCTGGTTGACGAATCGGATGCTGGGACACGTTTGGACTCCTTCTTGGGAGGACAGGACTCATGTCCCTCGCGTTCGGCGTGCGCACGGCTCATCGAGGCTGGCGCCGTCGCGGTGAATGGCGAGACGAACCTTTCGAAGAAATACTGCGTGGCTGCGGGCGACCGCATCTCCGTTGAGCTTCCCGAAGAACGAGAGCCCGGTGCGGTGATCCCGCAGGCGATTCCGCTCGATATCCGGTTCGAGGACGAGCACCTCATCGTCCTTTCCAAGCAGCGCGGCCTCGTGTGCCATCCGGCGCACGGACACGCCGACGGCACGCTCGCGAACGCACTCGTGTACCATTGCGGCTTGGAGCACCTCGGCACGCTTCAGGGCGAGGATCGCCCGGGTATCGTTCATCGGCTCGATCGCGACACGACGGGTCTCATGCTCGCCGCGAAAGACGACGCTACGCAGCGTGCGCTACAGGACCTCATTCGCTTACGCACGCTCGACCGCCGCTACATCGCGCTCGTGCACGGCTATATCGCACACGACGAGGGCACGATCGACACGGGTATCGCCCGCTCGACGCGCGACCGCGTGAAGATGGCGGTGTCGGACGACCCCTTCGCGCGGCAGGCAATCACGACGTTTCGCGTGCTCGAGCGTTTCGATGCAAAGCGCTTTGATGAAGGATACACGCTCGTCGAATGCCACCTGTACACCGGGCGCACGCACCAGATCCGCGTCCACATGCGCCACATCAACCATCCACTGGTGGGAGACCCGCTCTACGGCAAGGGCTCGGATCGCGCCGACCTGGGGCTAACCCGGCAGTTCCTGCATTCCTGGCGCGTGAAGTTCGTGCATCCCGTCACCGGCGAGACGGTGGAATGCCGCGATACGCTTCCCTGGGATCTCGACGCTGCGCTCGAGGAGCTCCAAGACCGCTCGCTCGGTCGCACCGAGGCGGGTGAGGACATCATCCCCCAGCTTATGGGATAAGACCATCCAGCCATACTTGGTTTCACCGTGTTCGCGCCGGTGCGGCTGTCTGGATTTTATCGATTTCGCCGCGCCGCGCCGCCCCTGTCCTAAACTGATTCCCACCATCACCTCAACCCTTGGAGTACCCTCGTGCCCGATTTCATCGCGAACTTCCTCAACGCGACGCCCATCGTGCAGTTCAACATGATCGTCGTAGCGCTGTTCACCGTGTGCTTCTTCTACCAGGCGGTCTTCTTCGTCATCGGCGTCGTGCGCGGCGAGGTGCGCTATCCGAAGGCCCAGAAGCTGCATCGCTACGCCTTCTTCATCGCCGCGCATAACGAGGAGGCCGTCATCGCGAATCTCGTCCGTTCGATTCGCGAACAGGACTATCCGCCCGAGCTCATCGACGTCTTCGTGGTGGCCGATGCCTGTACGGATGACACGGCGCGCGTCGCTCGCGAGGCCGGGGCGATCGTCTACGAGCGCGAGGACCTTGCACGTAAGGGCAAAAGCTGGGTCATGGATTTCGGCTTCAAGCGCATCCTGCGCGAATACCCGGGCACGTACGAGGGCTTCTTCATCTTCGATGCCGACAACCTCGTGAGCCCGGAGTACACGCGCATCATGAACGACGCCTTCGACGCGGGTTACATGGCTGTCACGAGCTATCGGAATTCGAAGAACTTCGGCAGCTCGTGGGTCTCAGCTGCCTACGCCACCTCGTTTCTACGAGAGGCGCGGTTCCTGAACAACGCGCGCATGCTCTGCGGCACCTCGTGCGCCGTCTCGGGTTCTGGGTACCTTATCTCGGCAAAGATTATCGAGGGCATGGGGGGCTGGCAGTTCCATACGCTCACCGAGGACATCCAGTTCTCGACGTTCTGCGCCGTCCATGGCGTGCGCATCGCCTACGCGCCCGCGGAGTTCTTCGATGAGCAGCCAGTTGGGTTCGCCGCCTCTTGGAAGCAGCGCATGCGTTGGACGAAAGGCTTCTACCAGGTGTTCTTCACCTACGGTTCGCAGCTCGTGAAATCGTTCGCCCGGTACCGGCGGTTTTCGGCATACGACATGTTCATGACGATCGCGCCGGGAAACCTTATCACGCTCATCTCGATTCTTGCGAACGGGACGTTTCTCGTCGTAGGGCTCTTGAGCCACGGCTTTCTCGCTACCGACGCCGAGATCGATTCCTGCTTCCAGTCGATCGTGGCCTCGCTTGCCACGCTCTACCAGACGTATCTCATCATGGGACTCTTCACCATGGTCATCGAGCGTCGGCACATCCACTGCAAGAGCCGCCTCAGGATCCTGCTCAACATCTTTACGTTTCCGCTATTCATGCTCACGTATATCCCGCTCATCGTAGCGGCGCTCTTCTTGAAGGTCGACTGGGTACCTACGCCGCATAGCATCTCGCTCACGCTGGACGACGTAGTGGGGAAGGCCGCAGGGGCGTAGGCGTTTCGCGGCATCCGCCGGTTGCGTTTCGATTTCGCGCCCGCCGGGATGTCTGCGCCCGCGCGGGGTAGTATAGGGAAAACCATCTTCCCGTTAGGAGCCCCGTCCATGGAATCTCGCACGACCACCTCTTTCCATCTGCCGGTGCGACCCACGTTTGCCGCGCGCCCCACCGCCGACGCCCCGCTCGACAGCGTGCGTCTCGAGGCCGAGTATATCCAGGTCGCCGAAGGCCTCGGTGGAGACGCGCCCTCGCATCGCGCGGGCGACGCGTTCCTCTCCACCACGAACGCGCTCTATCATGGAGGTCCAGTGCAGTGGAGCTTCGTGCCTAAGATCTTTTCCAGCCGTGACCTTGGATACCTCACCTGGATCGCCGAGACCATGGGTGGCATCATGGAGAAGGTCACGGCGCGCTTCGTGGAGGACGCGGACTTCCGAGCGCTCTTCAAGCTCGATCCCGCCATCGAGCGCCTTGCCTGCATGCCGAACGCCTTTCCCGTGCAGATTCCCATCGCCCGCGTTGACATCTTCCTCGACGAGGTCACGGGTGCTTTCAAGTTTTGCGAGCTCAACACCGATGGCTCCTCCGGCATGCTCGTGACTGAGGAGGTGACGCGTGCGAACCTGCTCACGGCGACGGGCTCGGAGTTCGCGCGGCGACATGGTGTCGCGGCCTTCGACATCTATGGAGCGTGCGTCGAGGCAATCCTTTCTTGCTACCGCGATGCGGGTGGGAGCGCTGCTCGCCCGCGCGTTGCGGCCGTCGATTATGCCGAGAGCATCGTCCGCGAGGAGATCGAGGAGTTCGGGCACGTATTTGCCGAACACGGTGCGGAGTTGCGCTTCACCGACATCCGCGACCTGAGGTATGTGGATGGCGTGCTGTGCGATTCGGAGGGCGTCATCGACTGCGTGTGGCGGCGCGTCGTGATCTCGGAGATGCTCGAGAAGCCATGTGCCGGCGCGGATGCCCTCATGGCCTGTGCCGAGGACGGGCGCGTACCCATCGTCGGTAGTTTTCGTACCTGGCCGTGCGCCACGAAAACGGTTTTCGCGGTGCTTCACAGCGAGGCGGTGGAGGATGTCCTTACCAGCGCGGAGCGAGCGTTCGTGCGCGAGCACGTGCCAGCGACCTACCTTCTTGACGCTTCGAGCGACCTTGCGCCCTTCGCCGAGCGCGAGCGCTGGATAGCCAAGCCGCGCGACGGCTACAACAGCATCGGCGTGCGCGCGGGACGCGACTGCACGGATGCGGAATGGCGCGCGGTGCTCGACGAGGTCGCACAAAGCGGTGGCATCGTCCAGGAATACGTCGTGCCCTATGCGTCGTCGAACGTCGAGGGCGGTGTCGCGGGGCAGGACAGGCCGTTCGAGCCGTATATGAACATGGAGGGGCTCTTCCTCTTCAACGGGCGCTTCTCCGGCGTGTTCACGCGCTGCGGGCAGGCCTCGGTCATCGGTGAGTTTGCCGGCCGTCTGAACATGGGTTGTCTCGTGGTCGAAGGCGCGTAGCGATGCCTGCGGCAGCGGACTTCGCAGAAGGGTATTCGGTTGGCGATGTTCTTGCGGGCGCAGCGCTGCTTCTCTTCTTCGCGCTCGTCGCGGCAGCGATCGCGTTCGACGTTCGCGAGCGGCGCGTTCCCAATAGGCTCGTGCTCGCCATGCTCGCCTGTGGCGCCGTGGTCGCCTGGTGCCGATATGACGCTGCCGCACGCGGATTCGTGTTCGTGGCGACGTTCGCGGTCTGCGCGGCACTCGTCGCAGCGGAAGTGCTGTGGAGGAGATGGCGTGGAGATGCCGGCCTCGGCATGGGCGATATCAAGGCGCTCTTCTGCATGATGCTCGTGCATCCTGTGGTCGCGGTCGCCTCGTTCGCGGTGGGTCTCCTCGCGCTCGCCGTGACTGCGGCCGTCATGCGGCGCCCAAGCTTGCCACTCATGCCTTTCTTTGGTTCTGCTTTCCTCATCCTCTGGATCGCTACGTTGCTTTAGTGTCGGCAGTGGAGAGATTCGCGCATCCGCGACGTCGGCCCGTTTGGGCAGTTCCCAGCGTTTAGATTAAATTACCGCTGAATATGACGACGTTTTCGGGGCAGTGATCGCTTGAGCTCGGGGACCAGATGCCTTCCTTCGGGTTTTCATTACGCCGTCCGGCGTTTGTCTGGGCGATGTGCGATGATAGGGGCGAAGCATATGAGCGGAAAGGGGAGTGCTATGTCAACGCGAACAGGGCGGGATATCGAGGCGGTGCGCGAACGCATGGCCGCCATCCCCGGTGCCCTCTCACCGGAGCTCGTCGAGCGCATGGAAGAGGACCGCGCACACGGATGGCAGAACCCATATCGCGCCCGTGGGGCAGACGCGCTCCGGCGCGAGGCGCGGGTGTCGGACGAGGCCAACTTCTGGCGCCCGGCCTACGTGCGCGACGTCGAGAAGATCCTTCACCTGCCGGCCTACAACCGCTACGCTGGGAAGACACAGGTCTTCTCGTTCCGTGCCAACGACGACCTCTCGCGACGCGGACTTCACGTGCAGCTCGTGGCCCGCATTGCGCGCGATATCGGCTACGCCCTCGGCCTTAATTGTGACCTCATCGAGGCGATCGGTCTCGGGCACGACCTTGGTCACACGCCCTTCGGACACGCAGGCGAGCGCTGTCTGAACGACGTCTTCCATGCGCGCACGGGGCGCTGGTTCCATCACAACGTGCATTCGGTGCGCGTGCTCGACGTGCTCTACGGGCGCAACATCACCCTCCAGACGCTCGACGGCGTGCTCTGTCATAACGGCGAGTACGAGCAGCGCGTCTTCCAGCTTTCGAATCTCTCTGGATTCGACGCTTTCGATGAAGCGGTCGAGAGCTGCTACACGCAGGGCGGCCACGCCATCGCGCACCTCCGGCCCATGACGCTCGAGGGCTGCGTCGTGCGCATCTCGGACATCATCGCCTATGTGGGGCGCGACCGGCAAGATGCGATCGAGGCGGGTCTGCTCACGGGCGACGCGTTCGAGGACGGCCTCGGGGGCGCCTATAACTCCTGGATCTTGACGCACGCTTCTGCAGACATCATCGCCCATAGCTATGGTAAGGACCGCATCGAGATGAGCGAGGAGCTCTTTGCCGAGATTCGACGTGCGAAGGCGGAGAACTACGCGAAAATCTATCGTTCGAGCGGCATCGAAGGCGAGCGCGCCGAGCTGCTCTCGCGGGCATTCGAGCTCATGTATGAGCGCTGCCTGGCAGATCTCGCCGCCCGCGATGAGTCGAGTTTCATCTTCCGCCATCATATCCGCCGCGTGTCCGAGCAGCTCTCGCATTATGAACGGGTCTACGACTGGGAAAGCGACCCGGATCAGACCGTGGTCGATTACATCGCGAGCATGACGGACGGCTACTTCGCCGAGCTCGCGCAACATTGGTTCCCGGACATTCATTTTCCGCGGCGCGCCTATATCAACGAGGCGCGCTGAGGTCGGGAGTTCGCTCGCTCGCTGCAAGGGCGCGGGCGGTCGGTAGCGTTGGGTGGCAGTCTTGGGCTCGTGCCCAGGAATGTCCGACATCTGAAAGTTGATTGCTGTATATGGAAACGCTGTTCTCACAGGATGAAGTCGAGCGCACGCTTAGGAACGCGCCACTTGCCGTTCGCATGCGTCCGGAGACCCTCGATGACTACGTCGGCCAGGAGCAGGCGGTAGGGAAGGGGTCATGGCTGCGCGCCGCGATCGAGCACGACGTGCTCTCGAGCGTGATCCTCTACGGGCCTGCAGGCACGGGCAAGACGACGCTTGCGCACATCATCGCCGCACATACGCGGAGCGAGTTCGTCGAGGTTTCTGCCGTGACGGGAACGGTGAAGGATCTTCGAGCAGTCATCGAGGATGCGCGCCGCAGGCTTATGGCCTACGACCGCCGCACGATTCTGTTCATCGACGAGATTCACCGCTTCAACCGCTCGCAGCAAGACGCCCTGCTGCATGCCGTGGAGAACCGCACCGTGATCATGGTCGGCGCGACGACGGAGAATCCGTATTTCGAGGTGAACACGGCGCTGCTTTCCCGGGCGCGCGTGGTCGAGCTCACACCGATTGCAGACGACGACGTCGCCAAGCTCGTGCGCCGTGCGCTCGCTTCGCCGAAGGGGCTCGATGGCAAGTTCTCGGCGACAGACGAGGTCGTCGAGGCCATCTGCACGCTTGCGGCGGGCGACGCACGCTCCGCCCTCACGACGCTCGAGCTCGCGAGCGAGATTGCTCTGACGCGCCCCGATACCGATGGTGTCCCGGTGCCGAAACCCGGGGAGGCCATGCCCATCAGCCTCGAGGACGTCCGCACGGCCAATCCTCGGCGCGGCCTGCCCTACGACAAAGACGGCGACATGCACTACGACATCATCTCGGCATTCATAAAGTCGATGCGCGGAAGCGATCCGGATGCCGCCGTGTATTGGCTTGCACGCATGATCGACGCAGGCGAGGATCCGAAGTTCATCGCCCGGCGCATCCTCATCGCGGCATCTGAAGATATCGGCAACGCCGACCCGCAGGCCATCCAGGTCGCGGCAGCCGCGTTCAAAGCCGCCGAGGTCATAGGTTATCCGGAATGTCGCATCAACCTCGCGCAGGCAGCGATTTACAACGCGCTCGCACCGAAGTCGAACGCATGCGAAGCCGCGATCGATGCCGCGCTCGCCGACGTGCGCGCAAGTGGCATGCGTTCAGTGCCTACACACCTGCGCGACCGTCATCGTCCCGGCTCCGAGACGTACGGCGATTACCGGTATCCGCACGATTATCCCGAGGGCTGGATCGAGCAGCGCTACCTTCCCGATGGACTCGAACGCGGTGCGTTCTGGAAGCCCGCCGGTCGCGGTTGGGAGGAATGGCGTTTCGAACAAGGCCAGCAGCACTGAGCGAGGGTTGGCTTGGTGCGGTTCGCTTCAACCAATGAGCCATTGATGGGTCGGAGCGAACCCGTTCACAACCAACCCATCGTCCTATGGAGTCGGATTCAACGAAGCGTCTTGGGGTAGAATCGAAGGCGTATGTATGTCGATGAAAGGGAGGGAGCATGGAACCCCTTCAGATTTTGGTCATCGTGCTCGTCGTGGCGGGAATCTGGCTCGTTGCCGAGCTTGCGATCACCGCGCGCCGCGCTCGTCGTACGATGGCAGAGGTCGATAAGACCGTTGCCGAGCTGAACGAGACGCTCGCCGAAACCCGTCCGGTCGTAGCTAAGCTCGACGGCGCGGTGGATGAGCTGCAGCCTGCCATTGCCAAGGTGGAGCCGCTGCTTTCCTCGGCGAATGTCGCCGTCGACGCGCTCTCTGCCAACCTTGTTGAGATCGAGGGCGTGGTGCGCGATGTGTCCGCTGTGACCGGCGCCGCCGCGTCCGCGGGCAACGCCGTTTCGGGTGTGGCCGATTCCGCATCTGAGGCCGCACGCAAGCTTCTCGGCAAGTTCAAATCTAGACCTGATGCAGGCGAGCGCACGCTCGAGGCAGCTCCCAGCGAGGAGGCGGCCGAAGATGCCCCGACTCCGTCGGAAGTGTCCCAAGATGCCGCTGCGCCTTCGGGGAGTTACTACACCTATGGAGGCTCCATGGCCGACGATACGGCCGTCACGACCTACGAAGCCCCTACCAAGGAAGAGACCGCGCATGAGTAGCACCAACCACATCGCGCCCATCACGCTTTCGCTTGCCGCCGACCCGAGCCTAGCACGGCTGGTACGAATGACTGCGGCGAATGTCGCGGCGCTTTCCTCTATGTCCGTAGACCGCGTTGAGGATGTTCGTATGGCCGCGGAAGAGGCGTTCATCTACGCGTGCTCCGTAGAGGAGGGCGCTACCGTGGATATCTCCTTCGCTGTCGATGCTCAGCACGTCGCGATGGATTTTCTGCTGAGTGCCGAACCCGTGGCGGAGCCCGAAGCGGATAACCCCGCCGCCTATGCCGGCCTCATTCTTACGGCCGTGTGCGACGTCTACGAGAAATCGGACGCGCCCGTTCGGCTTCATCTCGAGCTCAAGGCGGATATCTGATATGGCAGATAAGACCACGTCGAGCAAATCGGCCTGGGACAAGCAGAAGACGCGAGAGCTCTTCCGCCGCTACAAGGAGCAGGGCGATATGGACGCGCGCGAGCAGCTCGTCATGTCGCACATGAACCTCGTCCGATTCCTCGCAAACAAGTTCAAGAACCGCGGCGAACCGCTCGACGACCTCATGCAAGTCGGTTATCTCGGGTTGCTCAAGGCAATCGATCGCTTCGATCCCGATCGCGGCCTCGAGTTCACCACGTATGCGACGCCGACGATCTTAGGCGAGATCAAGCGCCATTTCCGCGATAAGGGCTGGAGCGTTCGCGTGCCGAGGCGCCTGCAGGAGCTTTCCGCCAAGGTGAACCAGGCGACCGACACGCTCACCACCCAGTTGCAGCGCTCTCCTTCAGTCGAAGAGATCGCCGACTACCTCGATGCCTCGGTGGACGAGGTGCTCGAGGCCATGGAGTCCTCGAGCGCCTATAGCTCGGTGCCCCTTGAGGGCACGGGGAGCACGGAGAGCGACGACGCCCCCTCCGTCCTTGACCGTTATGCCGAGGAGGATAGCGAGCTTGCTCTCACCGACGACCGTCTCATCATCGAGGAGGCGCTTGCCGGCTTCTCGCCCCGCGAGCGCGAGGTCATCGAGCTTCGCTTCCTGAAGGGCATGACGCAGATCGAGATTGCCGAGAAGCTCGGGGTCTCACAGGTGCAGGTCTCGCGCCTGCTCAGGCGCACGCTCAAGAAGATCCAGGATCGGCTCGATCCCGAAGGCGTCATGACGAGGAGATAGCATGGGTGCTCGCGTGCGGCTCGATGCCGTTGAAGCCAAGCTGCCGGGAACGCGTCTTCTCGCCTTGCGCGTGTGGACGGTGGTCGGCGGCATCGTCATCGCCATCGCCGTGTTGAACGTGCTCGGCGCACTCGCGCCGGTCATCGAGTTTCTCGCCGTGGGCTCGCTCATCGCCTTCATCGAGTCGCCGATCGTGAACGCGCTCGAGCGCAAGGGCGTCCCGCGTGCTGCGGGCGCGTTCATCGGCCTCGTCGCGGTGATCCTCATCCTGTTCTGCGTCATCATGGTGATAGCCCCCATCTTCGTTGACCAGGTGCTCGAGGTGCTCTCTCGCTTGCCGAGCCAACTGCGCAGCCTCGGCGACTGGGCGGTGCAGGTCGCGCAGGATTTCGAGGCCATCTCGAAGTCCTCTTGGGCGAACGAGCTCGATTCGATGTTCCAGTCGCTGGCGAACATCGCTTCAAGCTATGTGACGCAGCTTGCCGGCGATGTGGGCCGCGGCCTCTTCCCGATTCTCTCGGGGTTTGCCTCCCAGCTCTTCATCTTCTTCCTGGGGCTCGTACTCGCATACTGGCTCGCCCTCGACTATCCGAAGATCCATCGCGAGGTCGGAACGATCGTAGGCGAGGAACGCGAGACGAGCTATCGGTTTATGGTCGCGATCCTCTCTCGTTCCGTGGGAGGCTATATGCGCAGCATGGTCATCACCTCGTTCGTGAACGGCGTGCTCGCGTTCATAGGGCTTCTCATCGCGGGGCACCCCTATGCCGCACTTATGGGCGTGCTCACCGGGCTGTTGCATCTCATACCTGTACTCGGCCCGTGGATCTCTGCGTTCGCGGCAACCCTGCTCGCGCTTTTCTATAGCCCTGTGCTCGCTATCTGGACGCTCATCATCTGCATGGTGGCGCAGAACGTGACCGACAACGTCGTCTCGCCCAAGGTCATGCAGTCCTCGGTGCAGATTCATCCTGCCATGAACCTTGCGGCGCTCGTGGTGGGTTCCACCCTTATGGGCGCGATCGGCATGGTCGTGGCAATCCCGCTCTGCGCTGCCCTTAAGGGACTCTTCGTCTTCTACTTCGAGAAATCGACCGGGCGCGCACTCGTCGCCTACGATGGCGCCATCTTCCAGGGAACGCCGTTTCGCGACGACGACGGTGAACCGGTACCCGCGTTCGATGCTCTTGGCGACGATAGCTTCGTGCAGGAGTCCGAGCTCATCGACGACGACGTCGCACCGACGGGCTCCGCCGTGCCCCGCCCCGACCTCGAGAACCCCTGGAGCAAGCTCCAGTTTCTCCATCGTTCGGATGGTTCCGACCATGAGCAGAAGTAGGGCATCCCACCGGCGTCGATTCCGTTTTTCATTCATTTGGGGTGAATGTTCGCTATCGAGCACGGCGCGTCCTCGTCAGGAATCGGCGACATTCTCCTGAGCGATTTCGCAGCGAGCGGAGCGAGCGAGGACAAGCGAAGGAGAATGTCGCCGATTCCTGACGAGGACGTCATCGTTTACCGTATTCCGCTATAGTAGTAACGTTTATGCGTTTCACCAGTGTATCAAGGAGAACCCACATGGCTGCAGATGTTCCCATGATGACGACGGCCGAGATCCGCTCTGCCTTTTTGAAGTTCTTCGAAGAGCGCGGCTGCAAGCTCTTCCCGAGCTCCTCGCTCGTGCCCGATGACCCCTCGCTTCTGCTCGCGAACGCCGGTATGAACCAGTTCAAGCAGTATTACCAGGGTAAGAAGACCATGAAGGAGATCGGCGCGACGTCGTGCCAGAAGTGCGTGCGCACGAACGACATCGACATCATCGGCTCAGACGGCCGCCATGCCTCGTTCTTCGAGATGCTCGGCAACTTTTCGTTCGGCGGCGTGTCGAAGGAACAGGCGTGCGCGTGGGCGCTCGAGCTCTCCACCGAGGTCTTCCATCTGCCCATTGAGCGCCTCCACTTCACCGTGTTCACGGACGACGACGAGACGTTCGAGATCTGGCGTTCGCTCGGCGTCGAGGAGAGCCATATCTCGCGCTTAGGCGAGGACGATAACTTCTGGGCTGCCGGCCCCACGGGACCCTGCGGCCCCTGCTCCGAGATCTACTACGATATGGGCGAGGACGTGGGTTGCGGTCGACCGGACTGCGCGCCCGGCTGCGATTGCGACCGCTTCCTCGAGTACTGGAACCTCGTCTTCACGCAGTTCGACCGCCAGGAGGACGGCTCCATGCCGGAGCTTCCGCACAAGAACCTCGATACCGGTATGGGCCTTGAGCGCATGAGTGCCATCATGCAGGGTAAGACGTCCTTCTTCGATAGCGACATCATGCAGGGGCTCATCAAACTCGGTGAGGAGATTTCGGGCGTCACGTACGTGAGCGACGACTACGAAGGCCCCAGTCGGAGCCTCCGCATCATCGCCGACCACGCGCGCTCGGTCGACTTCATGATTTCCGACGGCGTCCTTCCCGGCAACGAGGGCAGGGGCTACGTGCTTCGCCGCCTGCTCCGCCGCGCCGTGTTCCACGGCCGTCTGCTGGGCGTCGAGGGGCCGTTCCTCACGCGCTTCATCGACCGCGTGAACGAGCTCATGGGCGATGCCTATCCCGAGCTCACGAAGAACGTCGCGCTCGTGCGCGGTATCGTGAGCGCGGAGGAGGAGCGCTTCTCCACGACGCTCGATAATGGCCGCGTGTACCTCGATGAAGCGCTCTCGAAGCTCGCCGATAGCGAGGTGCTCGATGGCGCTTCCGCTTTCAAGCTGCACGATACGTTTGGGTTCCCCATCGACCTCACGGTCGAGATCGCCGAGGGCGCTGGGCATGCGGTCGACATCGAGGGCTTCAACCGCGAGATGGAGCTCCAGCGCGAGCGCGCCCGCGCGAATGTGAAGGGCGACGCCTGGGGTACGTTCAACGATATCTGGGTCGAGCTTTCCGACGCTCTGCCCGCCACCGAGTTCACCGGTTACGAGGGATGCTCGCTTTCGGACGCACGCGTCGTGGCGCTCGTCGCAAACGGGGAGCGCGTCGCTGCGGCGCATGCTGGCGATACCGTCGACGTCGTGCTCGATCGTACGCCTTTCTATGCCGAGATGGGTGGTCAGGTAGGTGACACCGGCGTGCTCTTGGGCGAGGGGATTCGCCTTTCTGTTGGCGACACGAAGAGCCACAACGGTCTCTATGCGCATACCGCTCAGGTCGAAGAGGGGACGCTTCACGAGGGCGCTGTTCTCGCGGCGCAGGTCGACGAGCATCGCCGTGCACTCATCCAGCGCAATCACACTGCGACGCACCTGCTCGATGCTGCGCTTAAGGAAGTGCTCGGCAGCCATGTGAACCAGGCCGGTTCCCTCGTCTCGCCCGAGCACCTTCGCTTTGACTTTACGCATTTCGAGAGCCTCACCACCGAACAGCTTCGCCGTGTCGAGGAGCTTGTGAATCGCGAGATCTTCGCCGCAAAGCCGGTCGTGACGCGTGTCATGGGCATCGAAGATGCCAAGGCATCGGGTGCCGTGGCGCTTTTTGGCGAGAAGTACAGCGACGTGGTGCGCGTGGTTTCCTGCGGAACGGAAGAGCAACCGTTCTCGCGCGAGCTCTGCGGCGGTACGCATGCCGGCAATACCGCAGAGATCGGACTCTTCCGTATCGTTTCCGAATCTTCGACCGGCTCGAACGTGCGCCGCATCGAAGCCGTGACGAGCCTTGGCGCCATAAACTACCTGGAAGGTCGCGAGCGCATGCTTCTCGAGACCGCCGAAGCGCTCAAGTGCCGTCCCGAAGAGGTCCCCTCGCGCGTCACGGCGCTCCAGCAGAGCCTGCGCGAGGCGAACCAGAAGCTTAAGGCTGCGCTCACGGGCGGTTCGTCGGATGCCATCGGGCGTGCGATCGACGCTGCGCAAGACGCTGGAGGCTACCAGGTCGTTATCGCGGAGCTTTCCGGCCTCGAGGGTGCCGAGCTCAGGAACGTGTGGGATACCATCCGCGGGAAGGTCGGCGGCGCGTGCGCCTGCGTGATCGCCACGGTCACGGAGAAGGGCACGCCGGCGCTCCTCGCGGCGGCGACCGACGACGCCGTGAAGGCTGGGTTCCATGCCGGCAATATCATCAAAGCGATCGCACCTGTGGTCGAGGGGCGCGGCGGCGGCAAGCCCACCATGGCGCAAGCCGGTGGCAAGAACGCCGCGGGCATCGCCTCTGCGCTCGATGCGGCGCGTGTCGAGCTCGGTCTATAGCGTGATCGCGCTTGCACTCGATATCGGCGAGGTGAGGGTCGGCATCGCGGTCTCCGACGCGAGCGGATCGGTCGCCATGCCCGTTAAGGTGCTTCCCGCACAGGAGGTGCTCTCCTGTGCGCGTACGTTTCGCCTGCTCATTGAAGATTACGAACCGGATGTGCTCGTCTGCGGTCTTCCGCAAACCCTCGCGGGGGAGGAGGGGCCGCAGGCGGCGCGCATCCGTGCGGCTGCCGAGCGGATCTCGCGCGTCACGAACCTGCCGGTTGCGTTCACCGATGAGCGTCTGAGCTCTCGTGAGGCGAAGCGCATCCTGCATGAACAGGGTCTAACCGAGCGCTCCATGCGCGGCAAGGTCGATATGGTGGCTGCGAGCCTCTTTCTTCAGACCTGGCTTGACGAGCAACGCTAGCACCTCACTTTGGCGTCACTTGGTTGACGGGTACGCTCGTGTCGAAAATGGCACGAACATGTCCGTCGCCAACGTGATGCACCCGTCTCAAGGCGATACCAACCTTAAAGCTTGGATGGAAACTTTAATGTTTCGCGCGAGGTACGCTAGACTGTAGGGTTGAACTTGTGAGTTGCATTGAGCACGAGACGAAAGGGATCCCGTGGCGAATCAATACGGTATCGGCGGTGGCGCACGCGGTCGCGATGGCGCATATCGCCGCTCAGCCCCGAGCGGCGGGACGCGCTTCAAGACAAACGGTTCGGGCAACCGTCTCTCCGCGCAGCCCTCTGCTTATCGACAGGCTCCATCGCGCGCGGGTGCGCCAGCGGCGGGGAGGCACGGCGTCCAGCCGGCGTATCATCGCGCCCCCCGACCGCCCAAGAAGAACTCCCCCGTGCCCATCATCATCGCGGGCGTCGTCATCGCTGCGGTGGTCGCGGTGATCATCTTCTTCGTCGTTCCCACCGTAGGCAAGCTCTTCTCCGCATCTGAGGAGCCAACGGTAGAGGCGGGCATCGAAGTCGAGATCAACATCCCCGAGGGGGCTTCGGGCGATCAGATCGCCCAGATCCTCGCAGAGAACCACATCATCGAAGATCCCAAGGTCTACTACGCCACCGTCCGTGAGATGCAAGCCGACATGCTCATCAAACCCGGCGACTACCGCTTCACCACGCTGCAAGATCCGAATGAAGTCGTGCAGCAGCTCATCGACGGTCCGAACGTCGCGGGCGTCACGCTCACCATCCAAGAGGGCCTTACGGTCGAGCAGACGGCGCAGCGCGTCGAGGAGACCTACGGCATCCCCGCCGATGAGTTCCTCGCGCAGGCCAAGGCGTCGAACTACGCGGCCGATTATCCGTTCTTGGAGGGTGCTTACAACGATTCGCTCGAGGGCTATCTCTATCCCAAGACCTATAGTCTGGGCGAGTCGCCTACGTCGGACGAGATCATCCGCGCCATGCTCGACCAGTACGAGGTCGAGACGGAAGGGCTCGGTCTCGAGGAGGGGGCGAACGGCCTCACGGCACAGGAGATCATGTCGCTCGCATCGCTCATTGAGCGCGAGACGGCCGTCGCCGATGAGCGCCCGCTCGTTGCGAGCGTCATCTACAACCGTCTAGACCAGGGCATGCCGCTGCAAATCGACGCTGCGATCGTGTATGCCCGCGGCGGCGGATCGGACCCGGTGACCTATGACGACCTCGAGATCGATTCTCCCTACAACATCTACAAGAACACCGGCCTCACTCCCGGCCCCATCTGCAGCCCGAGCGTCTCGTCCATCGAGGCCGCGCTCAACCCGGCAGATACCTCGTACCTCTACTACGTGCTCTCACCCGAAGGTGACGGCACGCATAACTTCAGCGAGACCTACGATGAGTTCCTTAAGAACAGCGAAGCGTATAGCGAGTCCCTGTCATGAGCCTCTTTTCACCCGACCGATATGTCTCCTCGGTAGACCGCATCGACCTCGATGAGCTGTGGGAGCGCGGGAAGCGCGCGATCCTCCTCGATCGCGACAACACGCTCGTTCCGCGCGACCGTGAAACGGCGCCAGACGAGGTTGCCACGTGGCTCGATCGTGCGCGCGAAAAGGGGTTTCGCCTGTGCATGGTCTCGAACAACTGGCATCGCGACCAGGTTATGCGCTCGGCGCGCGAGCTCGGGCTCGAGGCGATCAGCCACGCCATGAAGCCCGCGCCCTTTGCGCTCTCGGCCGGCCTCAAGCGCACGGGCGTGCGCAAAGCGGAGGCGGTCATGGTTGGCGACCAGCTCTATACCGATGTGTGGGCAGGCAACTTCGCAGGCATCGACACGATTCTCGTCAAGCCGCAGACGACGGTCGATCTGTGGTACACGCAGATCTTTCGCATCTTCGAGCGGCGTGCGCTGCGCGATCTGACCTGCGAGGAGTAAGGCTCGATGACGAGGGGCGACGATGCCTGTCGCGTGGATAAGCGCGGCTGCGACCATATCTTCTTCATCGGATTCCTCGGTGCCGGGAAGTCGACGCTCGCGCGCAATCTGGGGCGCATGTTCCATCGACGCTACGTCGACACAGACCGTCTCGTCGAGCGACGTGCCGGAATGCCCATCTCAGAAATCTTCGATGTGAAGGGGGAGAATGGGTTCCGCGCGCTCGAGACCTCGGCCTTGGCCTCGCTCGAGGCGAAACGGAGCCTTCTCGTCTCGTGCGGCGGCGGGATCGTTGAGACACCCGACAATATAGACCTCATGCGGCGCATGGGCTACTGCGTCTATCTCGACGGAGATCTCGACGATTCCCTTCGACAGATTCGCTCACTCGAGAACCGGCCGGATTTCCGCTCGACTGAGCATGCCGCCGAGCTGTTCCGGCATCGACGCCCGCTTTACGAGGCGGCTGCCGATCTCACCCTCGATATCCGTGGGCGCACCTTCAAAGAGGTATCCTATCGGTGCGCCGAGATGCTTTTGGAGCGTGGTCTGCTGTGACGATCAAGCGTCAGATTCTGAATTTCAACCAGCACACGGTCGATGTCCGCATGGGTTCAGAGATCATGGATGAACTGCCGAGGGTGATTGCCTCCGCGGTGGGCAAGCCCAGGCGCGCCCTGCTCGTCGCAGCCGATACCGGAGTGGCTGAACGAACGGAGGAAGCGCGACGAGCGCTCATCGACGCCGGGTTCGCAGTCCAAATGTATGCTCCTGCCACCTCTGTGGATGTTGGCATCGCCTCGGTCGATGCCGCGCAGGGGCTCTTCGGGGCACTCGAAGACGCGAACATCACGAGCGACGATCTTGTTTTCGCACTTGGCTCCTACGAGCTCTGCTCGCTCGCTGCGTTCTGTGCGCGACTCTGGCGCGGCGGCTGCGCCTCGGCGCTCATGCCGATGGGGCTCGACGGCATGGTGCTGCTCGCTACCGAGATGCACCCGCTCGCAGCGGGTTCAGTACCCGATGCCGTTTCATTTAAGGCCGATCCCACCATGGTGCTCTGCGACCTCTCGCTGCTGCCCACTATGGAACGCGAGCACCTGCTCGTTGGCTACGCACTCATGGTGGGTGCTGCCATGGCCGAGGGGAAGAAGACCTGGACGAATCTGTGCGAGCAAGCGGCCGTCTTGGCTTCGGGCGATGAACTCGCGGTGAAGGAAGCCCTTTCTGCCACGCAGGTTGCCCGGCGAAACGTCCTCAAGTCGCCGAACCCGTCCGCTCGCCATGCGCTCGAATACGGTCGTACCGCTGCACGCGCCCTCGCACGCTGCGTTGAATCCGATATCCCCGCCTCTGTGCTTCTGGCAGAGGGCATGCGCTTCGAGGCGCGTCTTGCCGTCGATGCGGCAGGGCTCGATCCGGAGCTCGTGTTCGACCAGGATGACCTGCTGTTCGACCTCGGTATCGAGGAAGCGTCCCTTACCCTCGACGCGGAAGCCCTCGCGAAAGCCATGCACGAAGTGCATGCACGGTACTCGAATCGCTTCCTGCTCCCGCTGCCTAAGTCGGCCGGCATGATTCGTCTCACGTCCGTCTCAGACGAGATCCTGGAGCGTCACGCCGCCGCCTACGCCGCCTCGCTATGCTCTGAGTGATACACTCCGCCCGGGACTTAGATTCTCACTTGCCGGCCGGAAATTCACACCGGAGAACCGGGGTTTGCCGCTGCGGTTTGGGGTATGCTGTCTTTTGGCTTCACTTTGGCCGTACGGGTCTTGATAGGAAAGAAGGATGAGTATGTCTGAGGTTGTTTCCGGTCCGGCAGGACGTATCGCGCGCGTGCGCGCGCTTATGGAGGAGCGCGGCTACGATGCGGTCGTAATTCGCGACGAAGCTAACCTCCGCTGGCTCACCGGCGCGGAGGGCGTGTTCGATTTCACCGGCGAGCTGCCGCACGCGGGCGTCATCACGAGCGACGCTTGCTTTTTGCACACGGATTCGCGCTACTACAACTCCTTCGTCGAGCGCATGCTGAAAGACAGCCCTTGGAAGCTCGACATGGACGTCATTGCTATCCCCAAGTGGGTTGCCGAGCGCGTTCGCGATGGTCGTTGCCGTACGCTCGCCGTCGAGGATACCATGGAGCTCTCGTTCTACACGGGGCTCGTGCGCGCGCTCGAGGATGCCTCCATCGCTGTCCCGATCGCCCAGATGCACGGAGACCTGCGCCTCATGCGTGCCGTGAAGGACGCTGAAGAGGTCGAGCTCATGCGCCGCGCGCAGGCGATCACCGATGCCGCTTTCCAGCATATGCTCACGTACATCAAGCCCGGTTTGACGGAGAAGGAGATCAAGCTCGAGCTTGAGAACTTCATGTTCAGCCAGGGTGCCGACAGTCTCGCGTTCACCTCGATCGTTGCCTCCGGCCCCAACGCCGCGAATCCGCATGCCATCGCGAGCGATCGCGTGGTCGAGCGGGGCGATTTCGTCCTCATGGATTACGGTGCGGGCTACCACGATTACAAGTCCGATATGACCCGAACCGTGTGCGTGGGCGAGCCGAGCGCCAAGCAGCTCGAGATCTATGAGATCGTGCAGCGCACCCACGAGGAGTGCGCGAAGGCGGCGCACGCTGGCGTTGACGGCAAGGAGATTCACGAGCTCTCGCGCAAGATCATCGCGGAAGCGGGCTACGGCGCGTACTACGGTCACGGCCTTGGCCATGGCGTGGGAATCGACATCCATGAGCTGCCGGTCTTCGGGCGCACGAGCAATACGGTCGAGGAGGGTGCCGTCATCACCATCGAGCCGGGCATCTATCTTCCCGGCGAGTTCGGTGTGCGCCTGGAGGACTTCGGCCTCATTACCAAGGACGGCTTTGAGCCCTTCACCCAGAGCCCGCACGAGCTGCAGATCATCGACTGCTAGCCGCAGCGTTTGCTCTGCGACGTGTATATTTCGCATGTACCTGCGCCATCGCTCTCGAAAGAGTATACTTTGTACGTTATAGCTGAAGGGGAACGTAAAGTCCCGTAAAGGCAAGAAAGGCGATTCATGGCAACCATTACCACCGCAGATTTCAAGAACGGCATCGGCCTGCGCATCAAGGATAAGGTGTGCACCATCGTCGAGTTCCAGCATGTGAAGCCCGGCAAGGGTGGCGCGTTCGTTCGCTACAAGACCAAGGACATCAAGACCGGTCGCGTCGTCGAGCAGACCTGCAACGCCGGTACGAAGTTCGAGAGCGTCATGCTCAGCACCCGTGAGATGCAGTACCTCTACAACGACGGCAACGACTACATCTTCATGGACAACGAGACCTACGAGCAGGTGCCCGTGTCCGATGAGTTCATCGGTGACAACGCCAAGTGGCTCAAGGAGAACGACGTCTGCCAGCTGCTCTATGCCGACGACGAGCTCATGGGCGTGAACCCCCCGATGTTCATCGAGGTTCAGATTACCCAGACCGACCCCGGCTTCAAGGGCGACACCGTTCAGGGCTCCACGAAGCCCGCGACCATCGAGACGGGTGCCGTCGTCCAGGTTCCCATGTACCTCAACGAGGGCGAGACCATCAAGATCGACACCCGCGACGGAAAGTTCGTTTCCCGCGTCTAGCGCTTTCTTCAAGCAGAAATGAGGGACCCCATGGCTCAGGAGATCTACATTTCGGGTATCGGCATCGCGCCCGAGGTCATCGGTGCTGTCGTGACCCGCGCCGTCGAAGAGGTCGAGGGCATCGCATCGGTGGGCGTGAAGGATCTTGCGACGAACCTCGTCTCGATGTTCCAGTCGCGCTCTGCACCCGCGGCTCCCGCCGTCGAGGCCGAGGTCGTGAACGATCAGCTTGCGCTCACGGTGCACGTCGTCGTGTTCTTCGGCTATCCCTTCAAGAAGCTCGCGGAGGCCGTGCGTGCTGCCGTTGCGCACGTGATCGATGCCCAGGTGGGCGTCGAGGTCGCGCGCGTCGACGTGTGCATCGACGGCCTCGTTTTCCCCAAGGAGTAAGTGTGAGCCTGAAAGTCGAGCGCGGGCGCACACTCGCGCGCAGCCAGGCGTTGCAGCTGCTTTTCCAGGCAGAGGCTCGCCGGCTTTCCGTGGATGATGTTCTTGCGGGCGACTTCCTCATCTCGAAGGGACCGCTCGATCCCTATGCCGAGGAGCTCGCGCGTGGGACGTATGAGCATATCGCGCAGATCGATCCTATCCTGCAGCGGGTGGCCGAGAACTGGGCGCTTTCGCGCATGCCTGGTGCCGACCGCAACCTGTTGCGCCTCGCCGTGTACGAGCTGCGGTTCTCTTCGAACGATATCGACGATGCCGTCGTGATCAACGAGGCCGTTGAGCTTGCGAAGGCATACGGCACCGACGATTCCTCGAGCTTCGTGAACGGCGTGCTCGGCCGCGTCGTCCGCGACCCGCGCCTGTTCGCGAACGTTTCTGTGCCCGATACCGACCCTTCCGAGGGCGCTTCGGATGCTCTGGACTCGCTGGGCGAAGAGGAGCGCTAGCGCATGGCCGAGACAACACGCAACAGCTTTGAGGACATCACGACGCGCATGGACGAGATCATCTCGGCCGTGCGCTCTAAGGACACATCGCTCGAGCGCAGCCTCGACCTTTTCGATGAGGCGATTTCACTCGGCTCACATGCCGTGGAGCTCGTGGATAGTTTCGATTTGAGCCCGAGCGAAGCTGAGCAGCTCGAAGCTGCGAGTGCATCGGATACCCCCGGTCGGGAGGTATCTGAACCCACGGTCGGCGATGGTGCGCCTGACGAGGCAGGTGCCGACAGCAG
Source organism: uncultured Collinsella sp. (assembly GCA_900538305.1). Taxonomy (GTDB): domain Bacteria; phylum Actinomycetota; class Coriobacteriia; order Coriobacteriales; family Coriobacteriaceae; genus Enorma. The sequence goes on along the minus strand of UPXY01000003.1, from coordinate 103,520 downwards.
CGAGCACGCGGATTAGGCAGCGTGCCATGAAGCGCGTTCGCTTGGATGATGAATTGATCGCACAGGGCATCTGCGTGGATCGCGCGGATGCCCTGCGCACGTTGATGGCGGGCGATGTTTCCTCGGGCGGCGAGCGCCTCACATCGCCTGGTCTTAAGGTTGCACCGGGATTAGAGCTCCATGTGAAGGGACGCCTGCCCTATGTGGGTCGCGGTGGGCTCAAGCTCGAGGGTGCGCTCGATGCGTTCAACGTCGATCCCTGCGGCCTTGCATGCGCGGATATCGGCTGCTCGACCGGCGGCTTTACCGACTGCCTGCTCAAACGCGACGCAGCGCGCGTACTCGCGGTCGATGTGGGGCGCGCCCAGTTCGCATGGGCGCTACGCTGCGATGAACGGGTCGAGTTGCTTGAGCGCACGAACGTGGTCGATGTCCCCGCCATGGGCTATGCATCGAGCTGCGACCTCGTGGTGTGCGACGTCTCGTTCACGAGCATCGGGCATATCATCGATGCCGTCATAGAGCTTCTTGCAGACGGCGGACGCTTTCTTACACTCGTGAAGCCCCAGTTCGAGGCTGATCCTGCCGATGTGGGCGAGGGCGGCGTCGTCCGCGACCCGCGCGTTCGGCGCGACGTGCTCGAGAGCGTGCTCGAGCTCTTTTGCGCTCGCGGCCTCGTACCCGAGGGCGTGTGCGTATCGCCCATCACCGGCGCAAAGGGCAATGTCGAGTTCTTCATGCTCGGCACGCTCGACGCGGGTGACAACGATATTCAGGCGGCTTCTGCGCGCGTGCGCGATGCGATTCGGGAGGTGTGCGGCGCATGAAGGTGTTCCTCGTGCCGAATTACCGCAAGAACGAAGCGGTCGAGAGCGGGCTTTCGCTCGAGCTCTGGCTTGGTCGACAAGGGTATGAGGTCGCCTGGGCGGCCGACCAGCGCAGCGGCATCACCGCGACCCCTGATATCGAAGGCTCCGACCTCGTGATCTCGCTCGGCGGCGATGGCACGCTGTTGCGGGCGGCGCGTATCGTGGGCTACCAGGAGATTCCCATTCTCGGCCTTTCCTATGGCCATGTGGGCTTCCTCACGGCGGCGAGCCCCGAAGAGCGCGATGTACTCGGCGTGGTGGCCGATGCGCTCGCCGGCGAGATGCACGTGAGCCGTCGTGCGACGCTCTCTGTCGAGGTGTATGCACATGAATCGATGGGCGGGGAGGCCGCGCTCGAGACCTTTGCCCTGAACGATGTTGCGCTCACCCGCGGCCCGCTTTCCGATATGGTCGAGTTCGATATGACCGTCTCCGGGCATCACATCGACCGTCTGCGCGGCGACGGCGTCGTGGTGTCCACCGCGACCGGATCGACGGGATACGCCCTTTCTGCGGGAGGTCCTATCGTAAGCCCCGATTACACGGGCATGGTCTGCGTTCCCATCGCCCCGCACACCATCCAAGCGCGCGCCTTCCTTACCTCGCCTTCCGACGTCGTCGAGATCTCGATGTCGCAAGACCGCCCCTCGGTGCCCGCGATCGCCGTCGACGGGCAGTTCATGGTCAAAGACACGCTGGTCGATCGTATCGTGGCGCGCAGGGGTCCGGGAGACGTGCTCTTGCTCGACTATGGCCCTGAAAGCTTCTACAACTCGGTCTCCCGCGTGTTCTATGGAGTGCACCATGATCGATGAGATCCATGTCTCAAATCTCGCGCTCATACGCGATGCGACATTCTCGCCTGCGCCCGGCCTCACGGTGCTCACCGGTGAGACGGGAGCGGGAAAGACGGCGCTGCTCTCTGCCTTGAAGCTTTTAGTGGGCGAACGCGCCGAAGCTTCCCAGGTGCGAGAGGGCGCCGATGCTGCCGAGGTTGAAGGACGGCTCTTCCTGGGCGTGCGCGATGCCGATGGGGTGTGCATCGCGCGCCGTGTAGGCTCCGACGGCCGTAGCCGCGCGCGCATCGACGGGCATATGGCGAGTGTGAAAGAGCTCGCCGAGCTCGTGGGGCCTGCGGTCGACCTGTGCGGGCAGCACGAGCACCAGCGCCTGCTCGACGCCTCCTCCCATGTCGAGATGGTCGACGCATGGGCGGGCCGGCCCGTGTTGGATGCCTTGGAAGGCTATCGCCAGGCGCTGCATGCAGCGCGCGCCGCTTCCGATGAGCTGGCGCGCGTAACGGCGGCGGCGAACGCACAGGGATCCAGGATCGAGGATGCGCGGTTCGCGCTCGAGCGCATCGAGGACGTGGACCCTGTGCCTGGCGAGTTCGAGGAGCTCGAAGAGACGCTTCCCCGCGCTGAGCATGCCGAGGCGCTTGCAACCACGGCACACGAAGCCTCCGAGGCGCTTTCCGGCGAGGGGGGAGCGCTCGATGCGCTCAACACCGCCATCGCCGGGCTCTCGCGTATGGGGACGGTCGATGGCAAGCTCGCGCAATTCGCTGATAGCCTGAGCGAGACGGCGATCATCCTTGAAGATGCCTCGTCCGATCTTCGACGGTACCGCGACAGCGTCGACTTCGATCCAGCTGGGTTGGCGCGCCTACAGGAACGTTATTCGGCATTGAAGGGGCTTCTGAGACAGTTCGGCCCTCATATGGACGATGTCTTTTCCCGTCGCGACGAAGCCCGTGAGTTGCTTTCGCTCGTGAGCGATGGCGAAGCACGCATCGCTCGCGCCCAGGAAACGCTCGATGCCGCCGAAGCCGAGCTCGCGCGCGCGGCGAAGCTTCTTGCCCGCAGGAGAGCCGACGCCGCGCCGCGCTTCTGCCGGGAGGTCGGCAAGCAGATGTCTCGCCTCGAGATGGGGAAGGCCGAACTGGTATGGGACATGCGGCCGCTGCCACGCGAGCGCTGGATGGAGATGGGACCCCATGCGTGCGAGCTGCTGTACCGAGGCGCATCCGGGCTCACGCCTCGACCTTTGCGCCGTATCGCCTCGGGTGGTGAGCTCTCGCGCGTGATGCTTGCCTGCAAAGTGGTGCTCGGCGAGGCCGACGGCGTGGACACGCTCGTCTTCGACGAGGTCGATGCCGGTGTGGGCGGTGCTGTGGCGCGCTCGCTCGCCGCAGTGCTCGCAGATCTGGCGCGTACGCACCAGGTCATCGTCGTTACCCATGTTGCGCAGGTCGCGGTGCTCGCCGAGCGTCATTACGTTGTGGAGAAGCTCGAGGGGGACGTGCCCGAGACCCGGCTTTCACGTGTCGAGGGCGAAGACCGCGTGCGCGAGATTGCCCGCATGCTCTCGGGTGACGCCACCGAGACTTCCCTTGCCCACGCTCGCGAAATGCTCAGCCTCACGAAGTGATGCATTCAGTTCAGGGTTCAAGTCCTCACTTCAGCCTATCGGCGAGAAGGGCGAGGGCGTGACGATAACCGGCGAGACCCTCGCCGGTGACGCGCTTAAAACAAGCCATGCCGGCATAAGAGACCTGGCGAAAGCTTTCGCGAGCATCGACGTCGGAGATATGGACCTCTACAGCGGGTAGGCCAACGGCTTTCAGGGCATCGAGAATCGCTACGCTCGTATGCGTGTATGCAGCTGGATTGATGACGATTCCGTCGAAGACCCCATAGGCTTCCTGAATCTTGTCGACCAAAGCGCCCTCATGATTCGACTGGAACACCTCGACGGCCTCGAAGCCAAATTCTCGGCCTGCGTGCAAACAGATATGCTCGAGTTCTGAGTAGTTTTGCGAACCGTAAATATCGGGTTCGCGAATACCGAGCATATTGAGGTTTGGGCCATTGATGACAAGAGCCTTCATGACAATCCTTTCAGTGAGAGTCTGAGTTCTGGATTGAACGCATCACTTGAGGAGCGCGCGGGCGGTAGCTTCGGCGTTCTCGCGGGAATCGATGATGATGTCTGCCCATGAGCGGTAGCGCGGCATGCGTTCAGCGGCGAGTTTCTCGACGCCGTCGCGAGCGGTAATGGGACGCCCCTTGCGCGAAAGCTCGCTTATCGGCCGGTTGAGCATCACGATTCGGCTGTTCTGATGCAGGAGTGGATAGTTCTCATCGCGTGTGACGACGCCGCCGCCGCAGGAGATGACCTGGCCGCTTCGCTTTGCGACCTCGCCGAGCACCTGCGTCTCGCGCGTTCGGAAGGCTTCTTCTCCCTGGGTGGTGATGAACTCGGCGCAGCTCATGCCGATTCGCTCGCGGAACGCGTCGTCGAGGTCGACATGCTCGCGGTCGAGTAGCCGCGCAAGCGCCTGTCCCACGCGCGTCTTGCCCGAACCCGGCATTCCTATGAGTGCAATGTTCTGCTCTGCTTGCGAGAGCGCGTTGGTAACCTCGAGGATGCGCTCGCGCGCGACCTCGACTCCGGTGTAGGCTCGCACTGCCTCCGCTGCTTGCGCCACGAGCATGAGGAGGCCTCCCGCGCTTGGGACGCCGAGCTCTTCCGCCTGCAACATGAGACCGGTGCGGGCGGGATTGTAGACGATATCCACGACTGCTTCGAGGCCTTTGAACCGAGTAAGATCAACAGGGGAGTCCGGGCAGGCAGGGTACATCCCCACGGGCGTGGCATTCACGATGAGATGTACCGCAGCGTATGCATCAAGATCATCGTATGTTACCGCGCCGGAGCGTCCCACAGCGATGGGCTCACAGCCCAGGTCTTCAAGCACGGTCATGCAGGTAGTTCCCGCGCCGCCGCTCCCGCCGAGCACGAGCGCGCGCTTTCCGGTCACATCGACACCGGTCGATTCGACGAGTGTCTTGAAGCCGAAGTAATCGGTGTTGCCGCCGCGCAGCCGTCCGTCTGGCAGGCGCACGATGGTGTTCACGTTGCCCAGGCGCTTCGCGCATGCGGTGAGCTCGTCGAGGTATGGCACGACGGTGCGTTTGTAGGGTATCGTCACGTTCACGCCCGACCATTCGTCTCCACGCAGGAACGCCTCCACTTCTTCTGGTTCGCGTTCGAAGCGCACGTATTCGATATCGGCGAGCATGGGGTAGATGCGTGGCGTGTAGCTGTGGCCGAGCGTGCGGCCCAGCACGCCGTAGGGCGCGTCCGTGCGCGGTGAGACCTTCGTCATAGTACCTCCGTGTAGCTGCCGAAATACGTGAAGCTTTCGCAGACGTCGCCGAGGCCGTCGAGAAGCGTGCCGAGTGACGCCGCGCCGACTGGGCAGTCGACATCGAAGTAGAACATGAACTCGAAGTCGCGGCCGGGGATGGGGCGGCTCTCGAGCTTCACGAGGTTGATGTCGAGGGCATAGAAACGTTCGAGCACGCGGAAGAGCGAGCCGGGCTCGTGCGAAAGCGTGAGCATGAGAGAGGTGCGGCTCGCACCGGGATAGATGGCGGGCTCGGCCGAAATCACGACGAAGCGCGTGTAGTTGTTGTCGGAATCCTGCACGTTCGCATCGATGATGTCGAGCCCGTAGAGCGCGGCGCAGTCGCGTGAGGAGAGGGCGGCCACGTCCCTTCGGCTCGACCGTGCGACCGCCTCCGCCGCGCGCGCGGTATTCTCGCAGGCTGTCGCCTTTACGCCGATGCGCTCAAGGTAGTCGGCGCATTGAGCGATAGCCTGTTCGTGGGAATAGACCTCGCGGATATCGGCGAGAGCGCACCCCGGCTTGGCGAGGAGGTTGTGATCGATCTTGAGGCGTAGGCTCCGCACGATGTAAAACGAATGCGCGGCGAGGAGGTCGTACACGGCGTTCACCGAACCGGCGGTCGAGTTCTCTATGGGCAGCACCCCGAACTCGCATAGCCCTTCGCTCACGGCGCGGAACACCCCTTCGAACGTGCTGAAAAACGAGATGTTCGGCACACGGAACAGCTTCGACGCGGCAATCTGGCTGTATGCCCCCTCAACGCCTTGGCACGCAACAGACGCCGTGGCAGGGAAGGGCTCGTCATTGCCCTTCAGCGCGCGCCGCATAAGCGAGCTCGTTGTCGTAGGGTTGCCGCCAGCGAGGATGCGCTGCTGCTCGGCCTTGTTCATGGACATGAGGAGCGAGAAGAGCGCGATTGCCTGCGGGCGCAGCCCCTCGGGTGCCTCCGCAGCCACGCGAGCGAGCTTCTCGCGTTCCCGCGCGGGGTCGAAAACCGCCTTGCCCGTACCGGCTTTGGCGCGCGCGACATCTGCCGCGAGACCCATGCGCTCGGCGAACAGGCGCAACAGCTCATCGTCTATGCCATCGATGCGCGACCTGATGTCAGACAGTTCCATATGCGTTCCTTCAGTTCATGAAATCAAGCAAGATGCAACCAGCAAGCGGGGTTGCATCATTTCTTCGGGGCGGGAGCGGGGTAGCGGCCGTCTTCGATGAGGGCATCGAGAAGTGCGAGCGCGCAGGCCGCTTCGGCGACGGGAACGGCGCGCGGTACGATGCAGGGATCGTGGCGGCCACGGACGGTGAGGTCGCAGTCCGTGCCTTCGTCCATGTCGACGCTTTTCTGGACGCTTCCGATGGACGGTGTGGGTTTCACGGCCATCTGCCAGATAATCGGCATACCGGTCGAGATGCCGCCGAGGATGCCGCCGGCGTTGTTTGTCTGGGGCTTAACGGCGCCATCGACCATGCGGTATGGATCGTTGTTTTCGCTGCCCGTGAGGTAGGCCGCGCTGAAGCCCGCGCCGAAATCCACGCCTTTCACAGCAGGTATGCCGAACGCGATGCGCGCGATGCGGTTCTCCAGGCCGTCGAACATGGGGTCGCCCACGCCGACAGGCATGCCGTAGGCGGCGCACTCGATGACGCCACCGATGCTATCGAGCTCATCACGGGCGGAAAGGATCGCGCGACGCATGTGCTCACCTGCGTCGGTAGATATGCAGGGGAAGGCGTGCGTGCGGAGGGCGGCAAGCTGCGCGTCGTCGAGCTCGAGGGCGTCGAGGGGTTCATCGGCGATGCCCTCCGGTCCTAGGTTCGCTATGTGGGCGACCACCTCGACCCCGAGCTGAGCGAGCGCCTGCAGTGCGATGCCACCTACGATGCACAGAGGCGCCGTGAGGCGGCCGGAGAAGTGCCCGCCGCCGGCGACGTCGTGCCAGTTGCCGTACTTCACCCGCGCAGGGAAATCGGCATGCCCGGGGCGAGGTACTCGGCGAAGTTCGTCGTAATCCGCGCTCCGCGTGTTCGTGTTTGAAATCACTGCCGCGATGGGCGCGCCGTCGGTGTGGCCGTCTGTGATGCCGGAGAGGATCTCGGGGGCATCCGCTTCCCGCCGTGTGGTCGCAGTCTCATCGCGCCCGGGTGCGCGGCGAACTAAGAAGCGTTGGAGCTCGTCGAGGTCTACAGGGATACCCGCGGGCATGCCGTCGAGCGAGCAGCCGATGCCCGCCGAGTGCGATTGGCCGAAGATCGAGAGCTTGAGCGCATTACCGATAACCGATGCCATGGCCAGTCCTATCCTTCGATGAGCTCGACCTGTCCGCCGAGCAGACGATAGTGCTCGAAGAAGAGCGGGTACGACTTGCGCACCGCCTCCGCGCCGTGGATCTCAACGGTTCCCGCGCAGCGCGTGGCGGCGATGGCTGCCATCATGGCTATGCGGTGGTCGTTGTGCGCATCCACGGTGCCGCCCTGAAGCTCGTCGAGACCCTCGATCACCAGGTCGTTACCGGCGATGTGGATATGGGCGCCTAGGGCTGCGAGCTCTTGCGTCGTGGTCGCGAGGCGGTCGGACTCTTTGAGTCGCAGCCGTTTGCAATCGCGGATGATCGTGCGCCCCTGAGCCACGGATGCCACGGCGGAGAGCACGGGGACGAGGTCGGGTACGTCGCTTGCGCTCAAGGTGAAGCCGACGAGGTGGTCGGGTTGCGCGGTCGCGGTACCCGTGCCGCGGCGTATGCGTGCGCCGAACCGCGAGAGGGCGGCCATGATGGCGCGGTCGCCCTGGGAAGAGGCAAGGGAGAGCCCCGTCACGGTGATGTGGTGGGTGCCCATCGCGCCGGCGCAGAGCCAGAATGCGGCGTTCGACCAATCACCTTCGACCGCGAACTCGCCGGGTGTGCGGTAGGGCGACCCATCAAGGAAGTAGCGGGTGGCCTCAACGTCGGAAACGATCTCGTGTTCCACCTCGACGTGGACGCCGAAGGCGGCGAGTGTTTGGAGCGTGATCGCGATGTAGGGCTTGCTCTCGATGCGCCCGGTCACGCGGATCTCGCAGGGTTGCCCCAGCAGCGGGCAGGCGAGCATGAGCCCCGAGATGTACTGCGAGCTCACGTCTCCGGGGAGCTCGAAGCGGCCGGGACGCATGCGCCCGCGCGTGGCGAGCGGGAAGGCTCCGATTCCTGAGAGTTCGCATCCGGCGGCGATGAGCTCAGCGTCGAGCGGTGCGAGCGGGCGAGCGGCCAGACGTGCCGAGCCGGTGAACGTGGCGTCTGCGCCGAGTGCGCACGCGACGGGCAGCATGAAGCGAAGGGTCGAGCCCGATTCCCTGCAATCAAGCACGGAACCGGCGAGCGCGCGCAAGATTCCGTGCTCCTGGCTTTTGGGAATGGGGTGCACGATGAAGCCGTCCGCTACGGTCTCGAAGCGCGCGCCGAGGGCGACCAGGCAACCGATCGTGGCCTCGATGTCGTCGCAGACCGTGTTGCAGATGATATGCGTCGTACCGTTTGCGAGCGCTGCGGCGATGACCGCGCGGTGGGCGACGGATTTCGATGCGATGGCGGGAACGGTACCCGTGAGTTTGGCAGGTGCGATTCGTGCGATCATGCCGCATCACCGGCTTGCGCCGCGAGCCCGAGCTCGATGATGGCACGCAGCTGCTCGAAGTCGCATCGCTCGATGGAGACCGCGCCGATGCTGTGGGGTATCACGAGGTCGATTGCATCTCCCTGGCGTTTTTTATCGTGGAGCGCCGCCTCCATGAGTTCGTCGGTGCCATACGGGCAGCCGGTATCGAGCCCGTGCGCGCGACAGAGCGCGTCGATGCGTTCAGCGAGATCATCCTCGAGGTCAGAGGCGTTCCAACCGGCACGCCTCGATCCGCGCGCCATGGCGACCATGCCTGCTGCAACGCAGCTACCGTGACCTCGGGTGTAGCCTGAGCGCGCCTCGATAGCGTGCCCGATGCTGTGGCCGAAGTTCAGGATCTTGCGGATGCCACCCTCGCGCTCATCCGCTGCGACGACATCCCGCTTGATTTCGATATTCCGCGCGATGATCGCCGCGGCCAGCGAGAGGTCGTGCATAAGAAGATCGAACGTGAACGGCGTCTTTTCAAGCAGCTCGAAAAGCTCGCGGTCTGCGATGGCGCCGTGCTTCACCACCTCGCCGCAACCGTCGGCAAGGCGCTCGGGAGTGAGCGTGCCCAAGCAGCCGACGTCTGCGATGACGGCTGCGGGTTGCCAGAACGCGCCGGCGAGGTTCTTGCCGCATGAGAGGTCGACGGCGCACTTGCCTCCCACGGAGGAATCGACCATGGCGAGCAGCGTCGTAGGCATCTGGATGTAGGCGACGCCGCGCATATACGTCGCCGCAGCGAAGCCGGCCATATCGCCCACGACCCCGCCGCCAAGCGCGACGACGGCGTCCGAGCGGTCGAGCTCCTCGGCAGCGAGGAACTCGAGAATCGAGCCATACGTCGCAAGCGTCTTGTGCTCCTCGCCGGCTGCCACCACGTGCGTCGCCACATCGAATCCGGCTTCCTCGAGGCCATCCCGAACGATGTGCGCATAGAGCGGCCCCACATTCGTATCGGTCACGATCGCGACCTTGTGCGCTCTCGGTACGGCGTTGCGGGCGATGCTTCCTGCGGCCTCGAGGAGTCTCGTGCCCACGTGCACGCGATAGGGCGTGCTCACCGGTATGTCGATAGTGATCTCTGCCATGGTGATCAGCTGTGCCTTTCATCGTCGAGCGAGCGCTTGATGCGGTCGCCTTCGGCAAGGAGCGCACGCAGCCGCTCTTGGTCGCGCGCGTCGAGTGCGTCGCGGTAGGCAGCGAGCGCGTCGATGAGCCAGGTGAGCTCTCGGCTGAGGTTTTCGGCATCGTCCACCATGAGCTCGGCCCACATGCGGGAGTTCAGATGCGCGACGCGCGTGAGGTCGCGGTAGCTTCCGGCGGAAAAGCCATGGTGCTCGCGTGCGGTAGGGCTTTTCACATAGGCGTTCGAAACCACATGGGCGAGCTGGCTCGTGTAGGCGATAACCTCATCGTGCGTCTGGGGCGTGGTGACGCTGAACGTGCCGAATCCCACGGGAAGGAGCAGCGTATGCACGCGGTCAAGGAGCATGAGGCGCTCGGTGTCCTCGAGTGCGGGCGGCACGAGAACCATGGGCGCGCCCTGGAAGAGGTCGGCGCGGGCGTGGGCGAATCCTGAATGCTCGGTGCCCGCCATGGGGTGCGTGCCCACGAAGGCAAAACCGTGCTCGCGAGCGAGTTCGAAGGCGCGCTCGCATACGGCTGCCTTCACACCCGCGGTGTCGATGACCACAGGACCGGTACCCTCTGCGAGGTTCGTCGCGGCTCCTAACGTCGCGGCATGACCCTCAAGCCACGCGGTGCAGGCATCTGGATAGGCCGCGAGCACGATGAGGTCGCAAGAGGGGAGCGCGGCATCGTCGAGTTCGCCGATGACCGTCTCCACCATCGCGGCATCCATCGTGTCCTCGTCGGTATCGAAGGCCAGCACGCGTGCGCCGGCGGCGGCGTAGGCACGGGCGAAGCTGCCGCCGATGAGCCCGAGACCCACGATTCCGACGGTCAAGCCTCGCTCATCGACGTTCGCGGCAGTGTTGACATGCTTCACGCTCATATGCATATCACGCCTTGGTAGCGGGCTCGATAGCTTCGCGAATGAGTGCGATGCGGCGCATGCAGTCGTCGAACATGTCCGGCGTCAGAGCCTGCGCTCCGTCGGACCATGCGGTATCGGGCGCATCGTGCACCTCGATCTCGAGGCCGTGCGCGCCTGCCGCCGTCGCCGCGAGCGCCATGGGCACGACGTAGCGCGTGTAGCCGGTCGCATGGCTCGGGTCGGCCACGACGGGCAGATGGGTAAGGTAGCGCAGCACGGGCACGGCGTTCAGGTCGAACGTGTTGCGGGTGCGCGTTTCGAACGTGCGGATACCGCGCTCGCAGAGGATGACGTTGGGATTGCCCTCGCTCATGATGTATTCAGCGGCCATGAGCAGCTCGTCGACGGTCTCAGACATGCCGCGTTTCAACAGCACGGGCGTGCGCGTCTTGCCGACCTCTTTGAGCAAGGGGAAGTTCTGCGCGTTGCGAGCGCCGATCTGCATGACGTCGATGCCCTTGTCGACGAACAGTTGCACGTCACGCGGATCCATGATCTCGGTCACGACGGGCATATCGAGTTCAGAGGCGGCCTCCATGAGCAAATCGAGACCCTCGGCACCCATGCCCTGGTAAGCGTAGGGCGAGGTGCGCGGCTTGTATGCGCCGCCGCGAAGCATCGTGGCTCCCGCCGCCTTCACCCGGCGCGCGATGCGGATGAGGTTCTCGCCCTCCACCGAGCACGGCCCTGCGATGACCTGGAAGTGGTTGCCGCCGATCTTGACGCCGTGACCGCAGTCCACAACGGTATCGGCAGGATGGAACTTGCGATTCGCCTTCTTAAAGGGCTCGGAAACGCGTTGTACGCGCTCTACGATGTCCATCGATTCAAGCAGGAACGGGTCGACCTTCGTGGTATCGCCCACCAGGCCGATGATGAGCTCGTTCTCGCCTTGGCTCACGTGCGCCTGCAACCCCTTCTTCTCGATCCACGAGACGAGGTTGTCGACGGAAGAGCGGTCGGCATCTTTTTTGATGATCGCGATCATGCGGTGGTTCCTTTACTCCAGAGTGTTCCAAATTCGTATCGGCTCATTGTATACCATGGTGCGAATAGACCGGCGTGCCCGATGTATTAGAAACATCGGTGGCGCGTTGGCGATGATTGAGTATAATGGTCGATGCACAGCGTCCCATTAGCTCAGTGGATTAGAGCGTCTGCCTCCGGAGCAGAAGGTCACAGGTTCGAATCCTGCATGGGACACCAACGCACTCAATTCCAAACCCGTAGGTCTACCTGCGGGTTTGGTGCTATTATTCGGGGGACTTGAAGGAACCAGGCGGGAATATCCTGCGAACCCATTGTCGGGCCCGCACGATTTTTTTGTTTTGGTTGTACTTCGAGTTATTTCGAACCCAAAATTGCCGACTTTGGGTGCGAAGGCGCTTGTACGGATACTTTCCTATGGAAAACTGCCAACTATAGGTATGAGCCGCAGATGCGATATCGAGGCTTCCCTTTTCACTTCTGCATCTTTTGCGAGCGCGCGGTGGCATGCGTGCAATTGGGTACACTTGCCCCGTATGTGCAGTGAACGCAGGAGGATGCATGACAGAACACGACGTCGAGGTGCGCGGGCTTACCGCAGATGAGGTGCGCGAGCGCGTTCAAGCGGGGCGCGTCAACATCAACATGGAGCTCAAGACGAAGTCCGTGCGCGAGCTCGTCTTGGAGAACCTGCTCACCCTCTTCAACCTCATCAACCTCGTGCTTGCCGTGCTCGTCATCCTCGCCGGCTCCTTCAAGAACCTCACGTTCCTCGCAATCGTCGTGCTCAATACCGGCATTGGCATCGTTCAGGCGCTGCGCTCGAAGCGCATGGTCGATAAACTCACCCTGCTCGCCACGAAGAAGGCGAAGGTCGTGCGCGACGGGCTGGAGGTTGAGCTCGACCTCGACGAGATCGTCATCGACGACGTCGTAAAGCTCGGCCGCGGTGACCAGATTCCCGCCGACGCCATCGTCCTCGCTGGTGAGGCGCAGGTGAACGAGAGCCTGCTCACCGGCGAGAGCAACCTCATCAAGAAGGAGCCGGGCAGCGACCTCATGAGCGGCAGCTTCCTCGACTCCGGCTTGGTGTATGCGCGCGTCGTCCATGTGGGCGCGGAAAACTACGTTGCGAAGATCAACAACGAGGCCAAGTACGTCAAGAAGGTCAATTCCGAGATCCTGAACACGCTGAACCTCATCGTGAAGTTCGCGAGCATCATCATGGTTCCGCTGGGTCTTGCGCTCTTCGTTTCGAGCGCCCATGAGAGCTACGCCTCGTGGGCGGCAGCCTCGCCCGATTCCTCGACCACGATGCTTGCGTGGATGTTCTCTGGTGCGGACGCCTCGCGCGAGGTCTCTGCGGCGATTCTTTCCACGGTCGGTGCGCTCCTCGGCATGATCCCGCAGGGACTCGTGCTGCTCACCTCGTCGGTGCTTGCTATCTCCACCGTGCGTCTCGCACGGAGAAACGTCCTCGCGCAGCAGCTGTACTGCATCGAGACGCTCGCCCGCGTGGATGTACTCTGCCTCGATAAGACCGGCACCATCACCTCGGGCCGTATGGAGGTCGAAGGAACCTACCCCCTGCCTGTTGAGGGCCGCGCGGCGCGCATCGCCCTGCCAGGCGGCGTGGCGCTTGTGGACTTCGCCCTCGCCAACATCGCGCGTGCCACGTCGGCCGATGCGAACGAGACCTGCAAGGCGCTCCTCGACCATTATGAGGGCTCTGCGATCCCGCACAGTGACCCCGTGCGCGTCGTGCCGTTCTCGTCCGCGAAGAAGTGGAGCGGCGCCGCCTTCGCAGAGGGCGCGTTCGTGATGGGCGCGGCGCAATTCGTGCTTGATCGCGATGCGTTCGCGCAGGTGGAGAACCGCGTGGCAGAGCTTGCGAGCACCTGTCGCGTGCTTGTGGTGGCATCGGTCGATGGTTTCACAGAAGACGGCGACATGGCGGGTCGCGTTCAACCGCTGGGGTTCGTGACCATTCGAGACGAGATCCGCACCTCCGCAGCCGAGACGATCGGCTACTTCAACGAGCAGGGCGTCGCGCTCAACGTCATTTCCGGTGACGACCCGCGTACCGTCTCTTCCATCGCGCAGGTGGTTGGGATTCCCGGCGCGAGCGCCTATGTGGACGCCACGACGCTCGACACGCCGTCTAAGATCGACGCCGCTGTTGATCGCTACCACGTGTTCGGTCGTGTGACGCCGCAGCAGAAGCGCGAGCTCGTCCAGGCGCTCCAGCGACGCGGGCATACGGTCGCCATGACGGGCGACGGCGTGAACGACGTGCTCGCGCTCAAGGAAGCGGATTGCTCCGTCGCCATGGCGGCGGGATCGGATGCTGCGCGCAACGTGGCTGAGCTCGTGCTTGTGGACAACGACTTCGCGAGTATGCCTGCTGTGGTGGCGGAGGGTCGGCGCTCCATCAACAACCTACAGCGCTCTGCCGCGCTCTTCCTCACCAAGACGCTCTTCTCCATGGGGCTCGCCGCGATCTGCATCGCGTTCCCGCCTTATCCCTTCCAGCCCATCCAGATGACGCTCATCAACTTCTTCTGCATCGGGTATCCCGGCTTTGTGCTCGGCCTTGAGGCGAATCGCGCGCGCGTGGAGGGCAGCTTCCTCGTGAACGTCGTGAAGCGCGCGCTGCCTGCTTCGCTTTCGGTCATCCTCGCCGCGTGCCTTTGCATGGTGGGCTCAGCACTCTTCGCCCTCGATAACTCGATGCTCTCCACGATGTGCCTCATCGCGACGAGCGCGGTGGGTTGCTGTCTTATCTGGCGCATCTCGCAGCCGTTCACGCTCCTGCGCCGGGTGCTCTTCGTCTCCATCGTGGCTGGTCTTGCTATCGGCATCCTTGGATTCACCGAGTTCTTCTCCATTGCCCCCTTGAGCGTGCTTACCGCGGCATATGTGCTCGCGGTCTCCGTCGGCTCCTGCGCGCTCTTCTTTCGGCTCGCGCGAGCGATGGATGCGCGCCGTGATGTCGGCAGAAGGATCGCGACGGGCTTCGGCCGCGGCGTGCGCGTTACGCGGCACCGTCGTGGCGGTCGACGCGTTACCTCGACAGGTTCTTCTGCCAGGCGTTTCGTGAACCGGACGGTCGGCGCCTTCACGCATCGGAGCGCTTCGGGCACGGGTCGCAGGGGAGTGGCTCGCCCGCAGGATGCAACGATACGCGACGGCTTTTCCACGGTGGGCGAGACCGATGCGAGTTCCGCGGGCGCCCGGCGTGACGATGCATCTTCTGCGGTGCTTGCAGATGGCGCTGCCCCGCAACGTTCAGACAGCCAGCGGGTCACGAAGTCCGCTTCTGGAATCAAGGTGAAGATGCCCTCCCGCAGGCGTGGCTCGCGGGGAGGGAAGGGCGGTGCAGCCGAAGGCTTCGCCGACTCTCGGAGAGGTTGACGCCCGACAGGTTCCGCCGCTGGCCGGCTTCGGTGGTATGCTACCCGTGGTGTCTCGACGTACCGACTCGCATCGCGCGCATGCCGTGCGGTGTAAAGACCCGTTTGTCCGATAGAGATCGTGGAAAGATTCGAGAGGAGCACACATGATCTGCCCGCAGTGCCATGCGACCATAGACGACGGCACCTCGGTGTGTCCAGTGTGCCATGCGTACGTGGATGCACCGCGCCCCGCTTCGTTCCTCTTCTGCGAAGGATGCGGCGCGCGCCTTTCCGCGCAAGAACGCGTTTGCCCCAAGTGCGGCCGTCCCGCACCAGCGATCCTCTCGTCTGAATCCTCTGCTTCGGATCTAGCTGCGGGAAAGACCGCAAGCTTTCCCAAGATCTCGCAGCCGGCTATCGAAACCGAGCTCCCGCGCGTCTCATCGACCGTCAACGCCCGCAGCGTCCTCGACGATGCGCTCGACCCGAGCGTCACTCACGTGCTCGACGCCTCGGATCTTGCAGCTTCCGCCAAGGCCTCCAGCTCCCGGGCCCCGCGCGTTCGCAAGGGCGTGGTCGCAGCCGTCGCACTCGCGATTGCCGCGGTGGCGGTGGTCGCGTTTTTCGTCCTCGATCCCCTCCACGTTACGCCTGGTCTGGTCGACTCGATCCGAGCGTCTGCCGAGGACATGTTCCCCTCGCGTCAGCAGGGCGAGACCACCGATGAGGCACCCGAGGCGGGAAAGGCGGACGAAGATGCGTCCGATACGACCGTCGAGACCATCGAGGATTCTGCCCTTTCCGATGACAGCGCCTATGAACAGCTGCACCAGGCATATGAAGCGGTTGTCGCGATCAACGACGGCGAGCGCTTCGCCGATGCCATCACATCGTTCAACGCCTCGTACCTCGATCCTGATCTCGAGACGCGCAAGAGCGCTTCCGCCGGCGCCTACGCCCTCCGTGATGAGCTACAGGGCATCATCGATGACCTCGACGCCATGAACCTTGCCGACGGCTCGGCCTATACGGACGACCGCGAGCACGTGCGCCAGCTCGCCTTGTGGATGTACGAGCGTGTGGACGTCATCTGCGCATCGTGGGACATCTCGCTTGCCGTTCCTGAAGACGAGTACCCGTTCCAACATGAGGACGAGATCCTTGCCCCCATGCGCGAAGCCGGCAGCTCAGCCCTCGATAACTACTACGCCCACGTGGGCGAGTGGGAGCCTCAGGAGCCGTAAGCTTCTGGTGCCGTTTCCATGCCAAGCTCTGCGGTTCCTTCTATTGGTCGCGCTTGGTTGCGATCAAGCATCCTACCCATCCCGGCTCCCCTGAGTCTCCGTCGTTGCTCGGTCTGGCTCCTATGTCCCCCCTGGCACCCTTTGTGAGCGAAGCGAATCGGGTGCCAGGGGGACATAGGAGCCAGACCGAGCCAGAGGCGCCTCGAGCCCCTCGTGCTCAATTCGTGTAATTCCCTCGATATTGCTAGAATTAAACGGATATATGATTTGACGCTCCTGGAGGAAGCATATGTTCGGTTTCGCACAGCCTGAGCTCCATACGCCCGAGTATGACGTCCGCGGCGACGAGGTGGCGGTGATCGAGACGTCTCAAGGCGTCATCCGCGTGCGCCTCGACGGCGATGGTGCGCCCATCCATGTCGGCAACTTCTGCGAGCTCGCCACCATGGGCTTCTACGATGGGTTGAAGTTCCATCGTTACGTTCCCAACTTCGTCATCCAGGGCGGTTGCCCCAATACGCGCGACATGACGCCCGAAGACGTCGCCGCAGGCAAGCCCGGCCCGGACGGCATGCCTGGTACCGGCGGTCCTGGCTGGCGCATCAAGGCTGAGTTCATGTCGAACCCCCGCAACAGCCATGTGGACGGCGCGCTCGCCATGGCGCGGTCGCAGCACCCGGATTCCGCCGGATCCCAGTTCTATTTTTGCTTGGGTCCCCAGCATAACCTCGATACGGGGTACACTGTGTTCGGGACGACGCTCGAGGGTCTCGACGTCATCGGCCGCCTTCGCGCTGGTGACGAGATCCGTCACATCGAGATCGTCCATGAGGCTGCGTAGATTAAGGAGCTCCAAGTGAACGCTGATCTGTTCGAACGTGCTCGCAACGCCTATCGCGCAGGCGATTTCGCCTCCGCCGTCCAGATGTTCGAAGCTTGCAAGGACGCCTCCGAGATCTCGGGCGAGGTCGACCATCTGCGCGGTAACGCGCTCATGAAGCTCGGCTATCCCCGCGATGCCGCTCAGTCATACGCGCGCGCCCTGGAGGATGCCGCCTACGGCAAGCGCGGCGCGCTCCTTACGAACGAGGGCAAGGCGCTCGCTGCGACGGGCGATGCCGAAGGAGCCGCCCGCTGCTTCACGCAGGCACTCGACGATGCCACCTACGCGACACCCTATAAAGCCTACCTTGGTCTGGGCAAGGCGCTTCTCGAGCTCGGCCGTGTCGCCGATGCCGGCACCGCCTTCCGCAATGCCGCCATCGACGGCACGAATCCCGCGCCCGCTTCGGCGCTCGCCTCGCTCGGCGGTTGCTTCGTCGAGCTTGGTCGTCCGCAGGATGCTGTGGAGTCGTATCGCACCGCGCTCGACTTCGCGACGCCGCGCGACGATGCCCATGCCATCAATGCCGGGCTCGGCCGCGCACTTGCCGCGGCGAATCGTCCCACGGAGGCACTCGAGGCGTTTCGCTCCGCTACGGCTGACGGTCTCTACCAGCTCGCTCCTGCCGAGGCCGACGCCCGTGCTCGCGCTCAGGCTATGCTCGACGCCGCACCGTCCGCCGGTGCTATGGCTCCTGCCGGTATGGCCGAGACCGCGCCTGCGGCTCCCGGGTATGGAGCGGCCGTCGACCCGCTCGATCCGCTCGGTAAATCCGGCGCCTTCATGCCGGATCCCTCGGACACCGGCTTCTTTACGCTCACCGAATCCGAGATGATCCAGCAGGATCGCCAGGAGATGAAGATTCGCCGTAAGCATCGCCATCTTGGTCTCAAGATCTTCATCGTCATCCTCATCCTTGTCATCCTTGCGATCGGCGGAGCTGCGTTCGCCTACACCCGTGGTGTCGGCTTCCCCTCGCAGCAGGATGCGATCGCTGGCCTCTTCAACGCCGTGACCGAGGGCGAGGACGCTTCCGCCTACCTCGCGCCGAACCTTTCCGATGCCGCCCGCACGCAGATCGTCTCGTCGATTCCCGAGGACGCGACGCCCACCATCACGAACATGGACCAGTCCATGACCGAGTCTACTGCGCTCGTCTCCGTTGAGCTCTCGATGGGTGCTACTACGGAGTACGATGTCACGTTCGTGCGTGGGTCGAACCATATCGGCTGGGCCGTCGCCTCGATCGAGCTACATCGCGATGGCGTCTCGCGCGATGAGTCCGATGTCGCCGACGCGGATGCCGCGACCACGGACGAGGCCGACGCGGATGCCGCGACTGCGGACGAGGCCGATACTGCTGCCGAAACCCCCGCGGAAGACGCCTCTGGCACCGATGGGACAGCTGAATAGCTTGTGTAATTTGACGGCTGATGCCGCCGTCCTTGCGCGGGCGGCATCAGTTTGCACTACACTTGACGCCAATCGACGCGAATGCACGCTCTGGGGCGCGCTTAGATGAGTTCTTGGAGACCAAGTTGTTTTCTTTGATGGATATACTGTTCGGCCAGTACGACGGCGATCTGGCGATCGACCTCGGCACGGCGAACACCCTCGTTTCCGTGCGCGGCAAGGGCATCGTGATTCGCGAGCCCTCCGTCGTCGCCATCGATAAGAACGACGACCGCATCCTCGCTGTGGGCATCGAGGCGAAGCGCATGCTCGGTCGCACGCCGGGCAACATCGTCGCCGTCCGTCCGCTCAAGGACGGCGTTATCGCCGACTTCGACGTCACCGAGGCAATGCTGCGTTACTTCATCGACAAGGCGAGTGAGAAGCGCTATCCCTGGACGCCCAGGCCGCGCGTCGTGGTGTGCGTTCCCTCGGGCGTGACCTCCGTCGAGAAGCGCGCCGTGTTCGAGGCAACGATGTCTGCCGGCGCACGCCAGGCGTACCTTATCGAGGAGCCCATGGCAGCTGCCATCGGCGCGGATCTGCCTGTCGAGGAACCCACCGGTTCCATGGTCATCGATATCGGCGGCGGCACCACCGAGGTTGCGGTCATCGCCATGGGCGGTATCGTCGTCTCGCAGTCTGTCCGCGTTGCCGGTGATGAGTTCGACCGCGCGATCTTGACGCACGTGCGCGATGCCTACAACCTCGCTATCGGCGAGCGCACCGCCGAGGACATCAAGATCAAGGTCGGTTCCGCCGTGCCGCTGAAGGACGAGCTCGATGTCGAGGTGAACGGCCGCGATGTCATCACCGGCTTGCCTAAGACCGTGCGCATCGAGAGCGAGGAGATTCGCCGCGCGCTTCAGAAGCCGCTCGAGGATATGACGAAAGCCGTGAAGGATGCGCTCGACGCCACGCCGCCCGACCTCGCTTCCGACCTCATGTACTACGGTATCCTGCTCACCGGTGGCGGTGCCCTGCTGCGCGGCCTCGACATCTTGCTGCGCGAGGAGACGGGCGTTTCCGTTAACGTGAGCCCGACCGCGCTCGATAACGTCGTGAACGGCTGCGCCCGCGTGCTCGAGGCGAACGCCTTCGACGGCGGTTTCGTGCAGGGGAACGCATAGGAGGCATAACCCGTGCCGCGATCCCAAGGGTTTTCTTCGAACCTGAACAATCGCAGGCAGTCGAGTGGCATGCGGCCGTTCGTCGTCCTGTGCATCATATCGGTGCTCTTGCTCACCTTCTACATTCGTGAGGGTGAAGCGGGCATCATCCATGGCGCCCGTTCTATGGTCATGACCGTGACCGCGCCGGTGCGCTACCTCGGCTCGGCTATCGCTTCGCCGTTCAACGCGATCGGCAACGTCGCCTCGAACCTCACCGCTTCGCCCGAGACCCTCTCCGATCTCGAGGCGGAAAACGAGGAGCTGCGGGCGCAGGTCGCCGAGCTAACCGAGGCGCAGGCCACCGCCGAGCGCCTGGAAGGGTTGCTCGGCTTGCAGTCCACGTATAACCTGCAATCGACTGCCGCCCGCATCGTGGGAGAGTCCGGCGACGCCTGGTCGCGCACCGTGACCATCAACAAGGGCTCGCTCGACGGGCTCGCGATCAACATGCCCGTGTGCAACTCCGCTGGTATCATCGGGCAGATCATCGAGGTCTCGCCGACCACCTCGACGGTACGCCTCATCACGGACGAGAACTCCGGTGTCTCGGCCATGGTGCAGAGCACGCGCGCCCAGGGCATCCTTCAGGGGCAGCCCGACGGGACGCTTCGCCTTGAGTTCGTGACGATCGATTCCGATGTCGAGGAAGGCGATATCATCGTGTCCTCGGGTTTGGGCGGGGTGTATCCCAAGGGTCTGCCGCTCGGTGTGGTCGCATCCGTCGACCGCCCCGATAACGCCTCGTACTACACGATTATCGTGACGCCCGCTTCCTCGGATACCGAGAACAACGAGGAGGTGCTCGTCATCACCTCGCTCACGAGCGAGCAGACCGCAACCGATGAGGACGTCGCCGAAGCGAACGCCAATCCCCAGGGTGGCACTCGTGAAGACGCGAATGCGAGCGACGGCGATGGCAGCGGGGGAGATGCTTCGACCGATGGTGACGCTTCTTCCGATGCAGCTGGTTCCGGGGAGTAGGTGAGCCCATGCCGTATGCGAACACTGCGCCCCAGCGCCACCAGATCGTCTTTATTCTCGCCGTCGTCGCGGCTGTGCTGCAGGTTGCGCTTGCGCCGCAGATCTCGATTCTCGGCGGCCGCTTCAATTTCATGCTCGCCTTCGCGCTCGCCATCGCGCTCAGGGGCGATGGTGCCCAGGCAGTCTATGCCGGGTTCTTCGCCGGTCTGTTCTACGACCTCACAGCTACCGTACCCGTCGGCCTCATGGCGCTGCTCACGATGCTCGCGTCGTTTGCGCTCTCGTCGATCGGCGGCGCGGGGACGAGCGGGTTCTCTGGTGCTTCGCTGCGGTTGGCAGCGGCGGGAGCGCTCGCGGTCTCGATCGTGAACGGTATCGTGCTCGTGGTGCTCGGAGTCGAGGGCAACCTGCTCATCTCGCTCGGTCATGGGCTCATGACGGCCATACTCACGAGCATCGCCTGCATACCGTTTCTCATGGCAGCGGGGACAGGCTCATCGCTCGGCGGCGGGAGCTTTTCGCGACCCGGTGCGCGTGCGGGCTCGGGCGGATCGAGGTTCAAGCAGGCTTCGAAGCCGCGTGGCGCGCGGCGCTTTCGCTAGGTAGGCGCACGTGAACGCGCAAACGCTCGTCATCATTGCCGGCTTCGTGCTGCTTGCCGCCGTCATCGGTTCCCTCATCTTCCTCAGGGGCTACTCAGGGCGCTTCACCTTCGATACGAAGAACGGCACGCGACCCCGGGCCTCGGAAGGGGAGGGCAACACCTCTGGTCTCGCCTACAAGGGACGCTTCACCCTGCTCGCCGCGGGCGTGGGCGCGATGTTCACTGCGCTCATCGCCAAGCTTTGGAGCATGCAGATGGTGCGCAGCGATTACTACAGCGACCTTGCCGTGCAGAACCGAACGCGCGTCGTCACCACGGCTGCCCCGCGCGGGCGTATCCTCGACCGCAACGGTGTCGAGCTCGTGCGTAATCGCCCCTCGCTCGCCGTGACCGCCTACAGCGACCTCGTGGACGACGCGGTGCTCGTGCGGCATCTCTCGAACGTTCTCGGCCTGCCCTACGCTGCCGTGCGGCGCAACATCCGTGACAACACCGAGGGAGCGCAGGCGCAGCACACTATCGCGACGGACGTGCGCCGCTCGACGGTCGCCTACATCCAGGAACACGCCGGCGAGTTCGAGGGCGTCTACGTGGTCGATCGCACAGAACGCGAATATCCCTTCGGTACGCTCGCCTGCCACGTACTCGGCTACACGGGAACCGTCACGGCGGAGCAGCTCGAGGCGCAGGAGGCGGCCGAGCAGACCGAAGGGTCGATCACCTACGAATCGGGCGATGTCGTGGGTCAGGCGGGGGTCGAGGCGCAGTACGAGAGCCTGCTGCAGGGCGTGCGCGGCGAGCAAACCGTCACCGTGGACGCCGCTGGCAACGTGACCGGCCAGGTGGGTGAGGTGCCTGCGCGTGCCGGCACGGATATCAAGCTCACGCTCGACGTCGATATCCAGCGTGCCTGCGAGGAGGGCCTCGAATATGCCATCGGCATCTCGAAGCAGTTCGGCTATCCCGAGGCGAGAAACGGCGCCTGCGTGTGCATCGACTGCACGAACGGCGATGTTTTAGGTCTTGCGAGCGCTCCTTCCTTCGACCCATCCGTCTTCATCGGCGGCATCTCGAACGACGCTTGGTCGCAGTTGAACAGCGAGGAGAGCGGCAATCCGCTGCTCAACCGCGTCATCTACGGCCAGTACATGTCCGCATCGACCATCAAATCGCTCTCCGCGCTCGCAGGGCTTGAGTACGGCATCTATTCGGACACGCGCACGACGAATTGCACCGGATACTGGACGGGCGACGGCGAGGCATACGGCAAGTACTGCTGGCTGCACAGCGGCCATGGCACGATGACGCTTGAAGATGGCATCGTCTACTCATGCGACCCCGTGTTCTACGATATCGGGCACGACTTCTACTACAGCAAGGACAACCCTGAGGGTTTGCAGGAGATGTTCCGCCGCTGGGGCCTGGGTTCCACGACGGGCATCGACCTGCCGAGCGAGCAGAAGGGTCGCGTTCCCGATGCGGAGTGGAAAGAAGCCTACTTCTCAGATTACAGCGACCAAGACCGTACCTGGAACCCGGGCGATATGTCGAACATCGTCATCGGCCAGGGCGACTTGCTCGTGACGCCGATCCAGATGGCCTGTGCCTACATGGGTCTTGCGAACGGCGGCAAGGAGTACACCCCGCACGTCTTTCTGTCCGCGCTCTCGCGCGATGGCGCCGGCGAGGACGCCTACCGCTACAACGAGACCGGCTCGAAGGAGCGGCTCACGGCTGAGGTGGATAAAGAGCACCTCGACCTCGTGCACAACGGTCTCAAGCGCATGATTTACGAGGAATCGGCCTCGCTCGCCGCGCATTTCAACAGCCTGCCGGTGACGGTCGCCGGCAAGAGCGGTACGGGTGAGAAGGCGGGAGAGGACCCGTACGGCTGGTTCATCACGTACGCACCCTATGAGGACCCGAAGTACGTCGTCGTAGCCGTGCTCGAACAAGGCGGTTTCGGCGGTTCATCGGCCGTGTACGCCGTGCGCACCGTGCTCGGCCAGATCTACGATGCGCCCGATACCCTGAGTCCGTCCGGCGAAGACCACACGCGCTAGAAAGAGGGGAGGCTATCTATGGCAACGGCTTCAGCGAAGAGCCTGCAGAAGGTGAACAAGCAGATCAGCACCGCGAAGGGCGGCTTCCGCTCCCAGGTGCACCTCGGCGTGCTCATCGCTTGGATCGGCCTGCTCGCTTTCGGCACGCTCGTCATGTGGTCCGCTTCCTTCACGAATCCCAATGTCTCGTTCTCGCGCCACCTTCTGGGTATCGGCATCGGCGTGGTTCTGGCCGTGGTGGTCTGGAACATCGACCTCTCGAACCTTGCGAACATCTCTACGATTCTGCTTGTTGCAGACATCATCATCATCTTCCTGCCCTATGTTCCCGGTCTCTCGCATAACGCGATGGGCATGACGGGCTGGATCCGCTTCCCGATCATCGGCCTCACGTTCCAGCCGGTTGAGCTCGCGAAGGTCGTGACCGTCTTTTTCATGGCGGCGATCGGCGCACAGTACCATGGAAAGATCGATACGGTTCGCGAGTACCTTAAGTTCTGCGGTATGCTCGCCGTTCCCTTCGTTTGCATCATCATTCAGGGCGACCTCGGATCGAGCCTCGTCGTGTTCTTCTCCGGTGCCATCACGATCATGATGAGCGGTGCTAAGAAGGAATGGGTGCTCTCCACCATCGCGATCATCATCGGCCTTGTGTCGATCATCCTTGCGACGGACTCCATCATCGATGGCCTCGTGGGCGACTCTAACTCACTCATCAAGCAGTACCAGATGAACCGTTTGCTCGTATTCCTAGATCCCGAGGCAGATACATCGGGAGCTGGCTATAACCTGTTACAGTCCATGATTGCTGTGGGCTCGGGTGGGTTCTTCGGCAAGGGCATCGGTAACGCCACGCAGTCGTCCTACGGCTTTTTGCCGGAATCGCACACCGACTTCGTCTTCGCCCTCCTGTGCGAGACGTTCGGCTTCGTCGGTGCGCTCGTTCTGCTCGCGCTCTTCGCGCTGCTGCTCTTCTCTGTTATCCGCATCGCCATCAAGTGCGATTCGCTCTTTTATCGGCTCGCGTGCGTGGGCTTCGTGGGTCTGTGGATGTTCCAGATCTTCGAGAACATCGGCATGTGCATCGGACTCATGCCCATCACGGGCATCCCGCTGCCGTTCATCAGCTTCGGTTCTTCTTCGATGATCGTGCAGTGCATGATCATCGGCATCGTGCAATCCATCTGGCGCCGCCGCCAGGCGTCAATCTAGATTGGAGCAGCAATGAGGCTACCCGTAGAATCTCTCGGTCGCGTGCTGAAAGCGGGCGCGAGCGCCAAGAAGGAGACGGATGCGCCCGTGCGCGTCGCGGTGTACGTCGATGAGACCGCCTCGCCGGCGATCGTGGCGTGCGTGCGCGATGCCTTCGTTCCCAAGACCACATCGGCGCTCGTGCGCGTGGAACGGCTCACGGCCGCGCCCGTCGCACCGCGGCCCGATACCGACGTCGTGCTCGTGCTCTCGTGCGGTTCAGCGGTGCTCGAGGGCGCGGTGCGCGACCTCATCGTCGCCGGGGCACCCGTCGTGGTGATTGCCGAGTCGAGCGTGGAGGTTCCGTTCATCAAGACCGACACGCCCCTGCTTGGCCTTATCGCGGCGACGGATTCGACGTATCTGCTCGATGCCCTCGCACGCTGGATTCTCGACCGCACGGAGAAGGACGTTGCCTTCGCGGCAAACTTCTCGTTCATGCGCATCGCGGCGGCGAACCGCATCATCACCTCCGCGGCGCTCGCCAACATGGCAACGGGTGCGCTCGCGTTCATTCCCGGCGCGGATTTTCCCGTCATGACGATCACCGAGGTCGGCATGGTGCTCCAGCTCTCCGCCGTGTTCGGCTACAAACTCGAACCGGAGCGCGGCTATGAGGTTGCCGGCGTACTCGCGGCGGGACTCGCTTTGCGCAGTGTCGCCCGTGTCGCCTGCAAGAACGCGGGCCACGCAGCCTTCGTCGTGAAGGCCGCCATCGCCGTTGCAGGGACGTATGGCATGGGTCGCGTGCTGGCGAGCGCCTATGAGCGCGGGATCGACTACGGCCCGGTGAACGAGCGCGTCACGGCAGCCGCCAAGCGCGTGCGGGAGCTTCTCGGCGTGGGCACGGATGCTGCCTCCGCTTCCCAGGCGGGGTGATGCGACCCGTGCGCTACGTGTACGAAGACCGTTTTTCCGAACTCGAGCCGCTGCTCGCGCGCGTTGAGAAGCCGAGCCGCTATATCGATCACGAGTGGGGGACGAAGGCGAAGGCAGAGGCAGCCTATCGCGCCTGCCTCATCTACCCGGATGTGTACGAGGTCGGCCTGCCGAACCAAGGGCTCGCCATCCTCTACGCTGCGCTTAACCGTGAGGTTGGCATCTCGTGTGAGCGCGCGTACGTGCCTTGGGTCGACATGGCCGATGCCATGCGAGCCGCGCACGTGCCGCTTCTCTCGCTCGAGGGTGCCGCTCCTGTGGCGTCATTCGATGTGGTGGGCTTCCATATTCCGCACGAGATGGCGGCCACGAACTACCTCGAGGCGCTCGACCTCGCCGGTATTCCGCTTCTTGCCACGGATCGCGGCGAGGACGATCCGCTCGTGATCGGCGGCGGCCCATCCGTCTACAATCCCGAGCCGATTGCGCCCTTCTTCGATGCGTTCCTGATCGGCGAGGGCGAGGAGTCGCTCGTTGAGGTCGTCCGCGCGCACGAGCGCATGCGCGATGTAGGCGCCTCCCGCGCTGAGGTTCTGCGCACCCTCTCCCAGGTGCCCGGTACCTATGTTCCCTCCCTCTACGAAGTGCGCTTTGATGAGCCCTGCACCCGCCATGGCTTTACCGCACCCCGTGCGGGCGAATCGGTGCCAGATGTCGTCTACAAGCGCGTGGTGCGCGATTTCGGCGCGACCGACCCCGTATCGCAGTCCATCGTCCCCTTCACCGAACTCGTGCACGACCGCCTCTCCATCGAGATCCTACGCGGATGCGCACGCGGCTGCCGTTTTTGCCAGGCGGGTATCACGTACCGCCCGGTGCGCGAGCGCACGCCGGACCAGATCGTTGCTGCCGTGTCGCGCGGCCTTTTCGCGACGGGATACGACGAGGTCTCGCTCACCTCGCTGTCCACCACGGACCATTCCTGCTGCTCCGAGATTCTGCGTCGTCTGAACCGCGGTCTCGAGGGTACCGGTGTATCCGTCTCGATCCCCTCGCAGCGCCTCGATGCCTTCGGCGTCGACATGGCACTCGAGGTGGCGGGGGAGAAGAAGGGCGGCCTCACCTTCGCTCCGGAAGCGGGCAGCCAGCGCCTGCGCGACATCATCAACAAGAACGTGACCGAAGATGACCTCGATCGTGCATGCCGTGCCGCCTTCGAGGCGGGCTGGCGGCGGGTGAAGCTCTACTTCATGATGGGGCTGCCCGGAGAGCGGGACGAAGACATCGTTGCCATCGCGAAGCTCGCCGAGCGGGTGCTTTCCATCGCTCGCGAGGTAATACCCAAGGGTCAACGCGGCGGTATCCAGGTATCGGTGTCGGTATCGGTCTTCATTCCTAAGGCGCACACGCCGTTCCAGTGGTGCGGTCAGCTCGACGATGCCGAGGTGTGCCGCAGGCAGAAGCTTTTGCTCGAGAGCGTGCACGACCGCGCCATCCGCGTGCACTGCCACGACGCTTCGACTTCGCTCATCGAAGCCGTGCTCTCGCGCGGCGGGCGCGACCTGGCGCCGCTCATCGTGGGCGCATGGCGCCGAGGGGCACGCTTCGATGCGTGGAGCGACCAGTTCTCACTCGAGCGCTGGGAAGCGGCGGCAGCTGAGCTCGGAATCGATCTGCGTGAGGTCGCGGAGGAGGAGTTCCCACTCGACGTCCGCCTGCCATGGGAGCATGTGAGTCCCGGCGTCTCCCGCGGTTTCTTGCTGCGCGAATGGCGGCGCGCCCTTGCGGGCACAACGACGGACGACTGCACGAGGAGCTCGTGCACGGGTTGCGGCATCTGCCCCACGCTCGGTGCCGAGAACGTCTTGGTGGGTGATCGCTCATGACCGAACAGTTGCTCTTCCGCTTGCGCGTGCGCTATGTGAAGCAGGGTCGCCTTCGCTACCTAGGCCATCTCGAGGTGTTGCATACCATCGAGCGCATCGTGCGGCGCGCCGGCCTGCCCTATGCGGTTACCCAGGGCTTCTCGCCACACATGCGTGCGGGGTTCTCCGCGGCCCTGCCCGTCGGCAGCTCGTCTTCTTGTGAATGGTTCGATGTCTTCCTCACCGAGCTCGTGCCTGCATCCGACGCCCTCGAGCGCCTGCGCGCGGCCGCCCCTGTCGACCTTTCTCCGCAAGAGGCGGGTTACGTCGACGTCCGTGCCGACGCCCTCACGGCTTTCATCACGCGCGCGGAATACCGCATCGGTCTGTTCGGTGCCGTGCCCGGGGTCACACTCGAGCGCCTGCGCGAGGCTCTCGCCTCCGTTTCTGCTCGTGGGGAGATTCCCTACGCACGCGGCAAGAAGGAGAAGGTGCTCGACCTGGGGAAGACGCTTCTTGCCTACGATGTGAAGGCGGCTGAGGACGGTGTATTCGTCCTCGATCTCTCCACTCGTATGGATAACGATGGCGCGCTGCGTCCCGAGATCCTCATCGCCGCCATCGATGCCGTGCTTCGCGGAGAGCCGGATGCGCGCATCGTCTCCACCGGTATCCAGCAGCTTTGCAGCTTCGATCACTACGACGTAGAGCGTATCGACCAATACGGTGAAGTTGAGGACGGGCGCCGTCTCGACCCCCTCTAGGCACACATTCATATCTGTGTGTGCGAGGTGTCGCTTGACGGAGCTTTCGCCCAAATTGCGCCGAGCGCAGCTTTCGAGCGATTCCTCGGCAAGCGATGCGAGCGAGGACAAGCGAGAAAGGCGCTGCCCGCTAGGCGGTGAGCCGAGCAGGTTGCGGAGACTCTGCGAATTCCCGTTGACGCAGGTTTATGTAGCTGCTACTATATTCGATCGTTGCACTACCAGATGCATGAAGGGCTAACACATGTACGCAATCGTTTCAACCGGCGGCAAGCAGTACAAGGTCGCTCAGGACGATGTGATCACCGTCGAGAAGATCGAGGGCGAGATCGGCACTAAGGTCGAGCTCCCCGTCCTCTTCCTGAACGACGGCAAGAAGATCGTCACCGACGCTGCGAAGCTCGCCAAGGCCAAGGTCACGGCCGAGATCGTCGACCAGTTCAAGGGTGACAAGCAGCTTGTCTTCAAGTTCAAGAAGCGCAAGCGCTATCATCGCCTCAAGGGTCATCGCCAGCAGCTCACCAAGGTGAAGATCACCAAGGTGCAGGCTACCACGCGCGCGCCCCGCAAGACCACCAAGGACGCCGAGGCTGCCGCCCCGGCCGAGAGCGCTGAGTAGCTCTAGCGATCGAGAGAGTAGGTAGAAGAGATGGCACATAAAAAAGGACTCGGTTCCTCCCGTAATGGCCGCGACTCTCGCGGTCAGCGTCTTGGCTGCAAGCGCTTCGCCGGCCAGTCCGTCACTGCGGGCACGATTCTCGTCCGTCAGCACGGCACCCACATCCACCCCGGTGCGAACGTGGGTCGTGGCAAGGACGACACGCTGTTCGCCCTTATCGACGGCACCGTCGAGTACAAGCGCAGCGATAAGCATCGCGTGAGCGTGCTTCCTGTTGCCTCTGCGTAACAGACCCTTCATAGCATGCGTTTTGCGGGAGGCCGCCTGGTAAGCCAGGGGTCTCCCGTTTTTTGAAAGAAAGGCGTGAAATGCCTCAGTTCACAGACATATGCCGTATCAACGTCCGCGGCGGTGACGGTGGAGCTGGCTGCATGTCGTTTCGCCGTGAGGCCCATGTGCCGAAGGGCGGTCCCGACGGCGGCGACGGCGGTCGCGGTGGCGATGTGGTGATCCAGGCGTCTTCGCGCCTCTCATCGCTCATCGACTACCGCTTCAAGCATCACTTCCGTGCCGAGCGCGGTACCCATGGCAAGGGCGCGCGCAAAGACGGCCGTGACGGCGAGGACCTTGTGCTCAAGGTTCCCATGGGCACCGTGGTGCGCGAGCTCGACCCAGATACCATGGAGTCCCTTTTCGACATCGCCGATCTTACGCACGACGGCGAACGCGTCGTCGTCGCCCCGGGCGGGCAGGGAGGGCTCGGCAACACGCACTTCGTAACCTCGGTGCGTCGTGCGCCCGCCTTCGCTCAGCTCGGAGAGCCGGCTCAGGAGCATTGGATCGAGCTCGAGATGAAGCTCATGGCCGATGCCGCCCTCGTAGGCCTTCCCTCCGTGGGCAAGAGCTCGCTCATCGCGCGTATGAGTGCCGCGCGCCCGAAGATTGCCGACTATCCGTTTACGACGCTCGTGCCGAACCTCGGCATGGTGCGCGCGGGCGAGTACTCCTATGTCGTGGCCGATATCCCCGGCCTCATCGAGGGTGCGAGCGAGGGCAAGGGGCTTGGTCACGAGTTCTTGCGCCATATCGAGCGCACGGCGCTCATCATGCACGTCGTGGACATCACGGGCGGTTTCGAAGGGCGCGACCCTGTGGAGGATTACCGCGTTATCAACGAGGAACTTCGGCGCTATGCGGCAGACCTTGCCGAGCGCCCGCAGATCGTCGTCGCGAACAAGTGCGATGTCTCCGGTATGACCGAGCGCGTAGCCGCGCTCCGCAAGGCTGCCGGCGAGGACGGTTATCCGTTCTTCGCGGTGTCTGCTGCCACGGGAGCCGGACTCAACTCGCTCATGCTCACCTGCGGCGAGATGGTCGATCGGCTGCGCTGCGAGCTCGCCAGCGAAGTCGAACCCGTCGTGTACGACGAGCGCTGGGAGCGCCGTCGCCGCGAGCGCGAGGCACGCTTCCAGGTGGCATGCGAGGAGCCCGGCGTCTTTCGCGTCAGCGGCACGCAAGTGGAGCGTCTCGTTGTCCAGACCGACTGGGAGAACGAAGAGGCCATCATCTACCTTCAGCATCGCTTCGCGCGCATGGGGGTGGACGACGCGCTCGAGGCGGCTGGCTGCCGTCCTGGTGACGAGGTGCGCATCGTGGGCAGGGCGTTCTCCTATGAGGGCGCCGACGATCTGGACGCATCCGAAGACGTCGAGTAACCCGTTTTGATAGAATCCAGCCAGACTGGTTTTCGTCGTATTCGAGGAGTGGATGGGATGGAAGGAACACGCGCGCTCGCGTTGCCCGATATCGGGCGCGATCCGTCGCGCACATACCGTTTGGGCATTATGGGCGGCACCTTCGACCCTATCCACTACGGCCATCTCGTTACCGCCGAGCAGGCGCGTGAGGCGCTCGGTCTCGACCTCGTCCTTTTCATGCCAGCCGGAGCGCCGGCGTTCAAGCTCGACCAACACGTGACGAACCCCGAGGATCGCTATGCCATGACCGTGCTCGCCACAGCGGCGAACGAGGCGTTTTTCACGAGCCGCCTCGAGATCGATCGCGCGGGCGTGACCTATACGGCCGATACCCTGCGCTATCTGCGCGCACAGTATCCCGATAACGTGAAGCTCTACTTCATCACCGGTGCCGACGCAATCTTGGATATCGTCTCCTGGCGCGACGCCGGGGATATCGCCGAGCTTGCCACGCTTATCGCTGCGACGCGGCCCGGCTACGATATCTCCCAGGCGCATGTTCGCATCGAGGCATCTGGATACCCTTTCGATGTCCGCTACATCGAGATCCCTGCGCTCGCCATCAGTTCGACGAACATCCGGCAACGCGTTGCGCTCGGTAAGAGCGTGCGCTACCTCACGTCTGAATCCGTGGTGGGGTATATCCGGAAGAACAATCTCTACCAAGACGTTGACGTCATCGAAAGGGGAGCGGAGTCATGACGGCTTCCGAGGATCGCGGGCAACAAGGTTCCCTTGCATGTTCTCTGGGGTTTACCGGTTGCGAGCGGACTGAGCTCGAGCGCATCGAGGAGCTGCTTGCCGTGCGCATGAAGGACGCGACGAAGCGCCATCGGCACTCTCTGGGCGTCGCAAAGACGGCAACTGAGCTCGCGAAAACCTACCAGGTTGATGCATATCTCGCCGCAGCTGCCGGCCTGCTCCACGATTGGGATAAAGTGCTTCCCGATGAAGAGCTCGTGAGCCGAGCGATTCGCTATCGCATCGAAGTTGCCGGGTCGCCTGCGCTTGCGGCGCCGCTGCTGCACGGGCCTGTTGCGGCTCGCGAGTTGCCGGAGCTCTTACGCGAGCTTCCCGGCGAGGTTTTTCAGGCGATCGCCCGCCACACCGTTGGGGCGGTTGATATGACGCCGCTTGATATGGTGGTCTTCGTCGCCGATGCCATCGAGCCTGGTCGCCGTGGTGATTATGCCGACGTGCTCCGCGCTCAGGTGGGAGAGGTTTCGCTCGAAGAGCTCTTCTTCAACTGTTTCTCGCGCGGCCTCATCTATGTGCTCGAAACCGGGCGGTACCTGTACCCCACAGCCATCGAAATCTATAACCGCTATGCGCTCGCGCGGCCCCTCGCCGCGAAGCAAGCTCGTTAGAAAGGTGCCCCATGGCAAATGAATCCCTGTACTCCGAGGTTGAAAATTCTGCTGAGGTCCTTATCGACCCTTCCGTATCCGATGCTGTCGCCTTCGCCGACGAGGTGACGCCCGCCTCCATCGAGCGTGCTGCGGCGTCGCTTTCAGCTGCCGGCGTCTCGGCGGAGGAAGTTGCGCGCGCAGCCGCGCAGGCTGCCTACGATAAGAAGGCTGAGGACATCGTCGTCATCGACCTTACTGAGTTCTCCGATGTGTGCGATTATTTCATGATCGCTACCGGCATGAACGCCCGTCAGGTCGATACCATCATCGACGAGATTGAGGAGAAGGTCGCCGAGGCTTACGGCGAGCATCCCTTCTCAATCGAGGGTCGCGACCAGCGCACATGGATCCTCATGGATTACGGCTCGGTCGTCGTGCACGTCTTCACCCCCGAAGCGCGCGACTACTACCGACTCGAGAAGCTCTGGGGCGACGCCCCCACCCTCGACCTCAACCTGTCATAAAGGGACGGGTTCAAAACGTTACCTTTTGCTGCATTTGGGGACAGGCTCTTTTCAGATTGCAACGATGCAGGGCGTCTCGCTGCCGTCGTCGCTTTTGTCCGCACCTATCGCTAGAATTGAGTCCCGGGGCCAACGCGCCGGGACTCGCTGTCATCCAGGGAACAGGGCGAGGGAAGGGACGGCGATGGATATGCCGCGAAAGGCTCGTCAGCTATCGCGATCAGGTTGGTACCACGTTATCGCGCGCGGTAACGGGCGGCAGTTGCTATTCGAAAACGACGGGGACCGCGAGCGGTTCTGCAGCCTTATGGCCGAGCACTTCGAAGATGCTCGAGTCGCGCTTGGTGCTTGGTGCCTCATGAGCAACCACGTGCATCTTTTGGTAGAAGACCCCCAGCAACAGCTATCACAGGCCATGCATGCGCTCGAGACCGCGTATGCGCTTCGCTTCAACGCGCGCACGGGGCACGTCGGCGCGGTGTTCCAGGGCCGGTTCAAGAGCATCCCCATCGAGACCGATCGCCAGTTGCTCTGCGTCGTTCGCTACATCCATGAAAACCCCGAGCGCGCGGGCATAGCGCGGGCGGATTCGTATCGGTGGAGCAGCTTCCATGAGTGCGCGGGCACCGTGGGCGCGGTTGAGCTGTGCCGTGCGCATTCGATCCGTGAGCTCATGGACGAATACGGGGGTTTCCAGGCGCTGTGCGCGGAGAGGCGGTTCGAGGGCTATGTGGAGCGCTCGAACGGACGCGTGGCCGATGAGGATGCGCTCGTCGCCGCACGAGCGGCGCTTGGGGGAGACGATCCCGCGGATCTTAAAGGGCTTGCCGTTGCCCGCCGGAACGAGGGGTTGCGCCGTCTTCGGTCAACGGGGCTCACGGTCAAGCAGATCGAACGGGTAACCGGGGTGGGGCGCTCGGTGATTGCACGTGCGACGAGCGGTGTGACACGTCGCGACGGCATATCGGAATGAGCGAGGAGGGGATGCTTGCATGACTGCGGAAGCACATGGGTTCGATTGCGAAGTCTCTGAGCCTAACTTTGTGAAGAGCCTGTCCCCAAATGATGCAAAAGATAACGTTTTGAACCCGTCCCTTTTTGATGTGTTCGAGTTGTTCGGGGATTGGCGGGGGCCGGCCATCGGGCTTATGGACCTCGATGCGTTTTTCGCGAGCGTAGAGCAGCTCGATCATCCTGAATGGCGCGGTAAACCCGTCATCGTGGGTGGCCTTCCAGAAGAGCGCGGCGTGGTGTCGACGGCATCCTACGAAGCGCGCCCCTTCGGCGTCCACTCCGCCATGCCCTCCGCCCAGGCGATGCGCCTGTGCCCGCACGCCATCTGGACGCACGGCCATTTCGACCGGTATCGTGAGATGAGCGCCAAGGTCATGGCAATCCTTGCGGACGAGACACCCTATGTCGATCAGGTCTCGATCGACGAGGCGTTCTTCGACATCACACCAGGTCGCTTCTCGCGTGAGAACCCCATAGACATAGCTCGGCGCATTCAGCGGCGCGTGAGCGAACTCGGCATCACCTGCTCGATCGGTCTCGGACCGAACAAGACGGTCGCAAAGATCGCGAGCGACCGCATGAAGCCGCGCGGTCTCACGGTGGTGCCGCCTGGTACGGAAGCGAGCTTTCTGGAGCCATTGCCCGTGCGCGCGATGAGTGGAGTCGGCGCTTCCGCAGAGGAGGCGCTCAAGCGCCTCGGCATCCATACGCTCGGTCAGCTTGCCGCAGCACCCTCAGCACGCTTGGCGTCGGTCTTCGGCGTGAACGCCAAGGCGATGCGGCTGCGCGCGGCTGGGTGCGAGGAGAGCAGCGTTTCTGCCATCGACGCGCCAGACGAGGTGAAATCTGTGAGCAATGAGCGCACGTTTGCCCACGACCTCACGGAACGGGTCGACATCGAAGCTGCCCTCGCGCTGCTCGGTGAATCCGTCGGACGTCGTTTGCGCCGCAAAGGACTTGCTGGCAACACCGTCACCGTGAAGGTGAACTACGCATATGGTAAGGGGAGAAGCGCACAGCGCCGCCTCCCGCATCCCACAGACGACGAGAACATCTTCGTACGCGTGGCCTGCGAGCTTCTCGATAAGATCTGGTCTCCGGGCATGTCGGTGCGACTGCTCGGCATCGGTATTTCTGGCTTTACCGCGCCGAGTTCCGTGCAGACCGACCTATTCTGCGACCTCGACGAGCGCGGTGCCGTCGCAAGCGACCGCAGAGACCTTTCGGTTGCCGTGGATCGCGTGCGTGAACGTTTCGGATCTGCCTCGGTCGGTTTCGGCCGCGCTGCGCGCTTCGGTGACGACCTCGTGCGGCCGGATAAGTACCTCGGTCAAAACAAGCCCCGTGATTAGGAGGCGACCTGGCTCAGCGATAAATTCTTACTCTTGTATTTCATAGAGTTTTGCGTAAAATGTGAACCTGCCTGCGGATATACCGAAGAAGTTTGGCATCGCCCCTTCACCTGCTCCATTCGTTGGCGTATTATTACAAGCTGTTTGTCTGTTGTCGCAGTCCGCGAGGGCTGCATGGTTGGAGGAGTTTTCATTGGCAGTCAAGATTCGCCTCGCTCGTCACGGCTCTAAGAAGCGTCCGTACTACCGCGTCGTCGTCGCCGATTCGCGCTCGCCCCGCGATGGTCGCTTCATCGAGGAGGTCGGCCGTTACAACCCGCTGACCTCTCCTAAGACGATCAGCC
This sequence comes from uncultured Collinsella sp., assembly GCA_900538305.1. GTDB lineage: Bacteria > Actinomycetota > Coriobacteriia > Coriobacteriales > Coriobacteriaceae > Enorma. The sequence continues at coordinate 68,259 of UPXY01000003.1, read as the reverse complement.
TCGACACCGAGAAGATCGCCGAGTGGCAGGCCAAGGGCGCTCAGCTCACCGATGCTGTCGCCGCGCTCATGAAGGCAGCCGAGGAGGGCCCGAAGGCTCAGACCGAGGTCAAGAAGTCCAAGAAGCAGCTCGCCAAGGAGGCCGAGGCTGCGAAGGCTGCTGCGGCTGCTGAGGCCGAGGCTGCCGAGTCGACCGAGGAGTAGGCATCGTGGCCGAGGAGCAGACGGCTCCCGTCGCGACCGAGGCCGAGCTCTCCGATCGCATCGCCGATCTGGTCGAGTACCTCGTGATCTCCATCGTCGATGACGAAGACGCCGTGAGCCTCGAGGTCATCGACGGTGAGGATGCCTCGGTGATCGAGATCACCGTCGCCGAGCCGGATGTCGCGAAGGTCATCGGGCGCCACGGGCGTACCATCAAGGCAATTCGCACCCTTGCACGCGCGCTCGCCGCGCGTCTTGGAACGGCCGTTGAGGTCGAGGTCCTCGGTTAGGGTACGCGTTGTCGAGCCGTTATATGAACATAGCCCGCGTGGTTCGTCCGCACGGGCGCACCGGGGAGGTCATCGTACGTGCCGTACGTGGCCTTCCTTTTTGTATGGAACCCGGGCTCACGGTAGCACTCACCCCGCCTGCGCTCGATCGCGACCGTTTTTGCGAAGTGCTCGAGGTGGCCGAAGACCCGCAGGGTGCGCGCGTTCGCTTTAGCGGGATCGATTCGATTGATGCTGCGGAGGCGGTGCGCGACTGCTATGTGCTCGCCCGCCGCGACGACCTCGAGCTCGGTGCGCTCGATGCGCCCTGGATCGAGCTTATCGGACGCCATCTTTTCGACGAACGCTTCGGCGACCTCGGCACCATCACGGAGATCCTCGAGACGCCCGCGAACGATGTCTGGCAGGTTGAAGGGCCTTACGGCGAGGTGCTCGTCCCCGTGATCGAGCAAGTTGTCGAAAAGATCCCGGAAAAAGGCGATATCCCTGTCCGCATCATGGACGGCCTTCTGCCATTGGGTGCAGCCCCCAACGGCATAACAGATGGGGCGGGCGTCCAGAACGGCGAAGGGCGGTACCGCGCATGCTCATAGAGACGCTTTCAGTTTTTCCCGAGCTCTTCGAGCCCTATGTGTCCGCTTCTATCTTGGGACGGGCGCGGGCGGCAGGCATCTTCGATTTCCAATCTTATGATCTACGCGATTGGACGCATGACCGGCACCGTACCGTCGATGACGAGCCCTACGGCGGAGGCCAGGGTATGCTCATGAAGGCGCCGCCTATCTTCGAGGCGGTGCGTGCCATCGCGGGCACGGGATCTAAGCCGCACGTCGTTTTCTTCACCCCGTGTGGCGCGCCGTTTACCCAGGCAGCGGCCGAGCGCCTCTCACACGAGGAGCGCATCCTTTTCGTTTGCGGCCGCTACGAAGGCATCGATGAGCGAGCCTTCGAACTCGCCGACGAGCGCCTCTCGCTCGGCGACTACGTGCTCACCGGAGGCGAGCTCGCAGCTCTCGTTGTGACCGACGCCGTCGTACGGCTCCTGCCGGGTGCCTTAGGCGACGAGATGAGCTCAGTCGATGAATCGTTCGCCATCGGGGCATCGGGCGGGCTGCTTGAATACGCGCAGTACACGCGACCTGCGGACTTCGAGGGCAGGGAGGTGCCAGACGTGCTGCTTTCGGGCGACCACGCCAAGGTCGATGCTTGGCGTCGTGAAAATGCTATCGAGCGCACATGCCGCTGGCGACCGGACCTCATCCCTTCCGCCGGCCTCACCGATGCGGAGCGTGAGCGTGCCTTATCGCTTGTTGAGCGCTATCATGGCTTTGGGCATCCCAACGACATTCAGCCCCGTTAGGAGGTTTTCGTGCTCACGCACCAGCATTCGGTTCTTCGCGGCATCCTAGAATGGGTCGTCACGTTCGCGCTTGTCTTCGTGTTTTTCGTCTTCATCCGCATGTTCGTGATCGAGCCCTATCGCGTTCCCACGGGATCCATGGAGCCCACGATCGAGATCGGCGACCAGGTGTTCGCGCAGAAGCTCACGGTGAACCTCGGCATGGGCGTGAGTACCGGCGACATCGTCGTCTTCAAGAACCCCGATGGCGATGCCGACCACGACATCCTCGTGAAGCGCGTCATCGCAACCGGCGGGCAGACCGTCGACCTTATTGGCGGTGTGGTCTATGTAGACGGCCAGGCAATCGACGAGCCGTATGTGGAAGGCTCGACGTACCCGCTTGCCGCGCAAGCCGAGGGCGTCTCGGTTGGCTTTCCCTATACCGTGCCCGAGGGCTCGGTATGGGTGATGGGCGATAACCGCGAGAACTCAGCGGATTCTCGGTACTTCGGCGCGGTTTCCGAAGACGACATCATTGCTGTCGTCGTGCTTCGATACTGGCCGCTTGACCGCTTCGGCCTCGTGTAGGCTGTTCGCGGCATACGCTGAAAGGCGTGATCGATACCCGACCGGGCTTGTAGCGCCCAGTGCGGTCGGGATTTTTCCCGCGCTGCCACTTTTTTAGCCGCTTTATGTGGATGCCGTCGTACCATGGGATGGCTATGCAAATTACCAAGGGGGTACTTGAGGCATGGATGCCACCACTCAGACATTCCAAGACATCATTCTCACGCTCCAGCGCTACTGGGGCGAACAGGGCTGCGTCATCATGCAGCCCTATGACTCCGAGGTCGGCGCAGGCACGTTCCACACCGCTACGACGCTGCGCTCGCTCGGTCCTGCGTCCTGGCGCACGTGCTATGCGCAGCCTTGTCGCCGTCCTGCCGACGGACGTTACGGCGAGAACCCCAACCGCCTGCAGCACTACTATCAGTTCCAGGTGCTGTTGAAGCCATCGCCCGAAAACTGCCAGGAGCTCTACCTCGACTCGCTCAAGGCGATCGGCATCGACCCGGCGGAGCACGATGTGCGGTTCGTCGAGGACGACTGGGAGAGCCCCACGCTCGGTGCCTGGGGTCTTGGCTGGGAAGTGTGGCTGAACGGCATGGAAATCACGCAGTTCACCTATTTCCAGCAGGTGGGCGGCATCGAGGTCGATCCCGTGCCCGTCGAGATCACCTATGGTCTCGAGCGCCTCGCCATGTATGTCCAGGGTGTCGACTCGGTATATGACCTCGTGTGGAGCTACCTGCCCGACGGCACGCCCATGACCTATGGCGACGTGTTCCTCGAGAACGAGCGCGAGTTCTCTGCCTACAACTTCGAGGTTGCGAACGTCGAGATGATGCGCGGAAAATTCAATGATTACGAGGCTGAATGCCATGCATGCCTCGAGGCGGGGCTGCCGCTACCTGCTTACGACTGCGTCATGAAGTGCAGCCATGCATTCAACCTGCTCGACTCGCGTGGAGCGCTTTCCGCCGTGGAGCGCGCGAACTACATCCTGCGCGTTCGTACGGTTGCGAAGGCGTGCTGCGAAGCGTATCTTGCCAAGCTCGCCGCCGAGACCCAAGACGCTAAGATCACGGAAGGGGAGGTGGCCTAGGAATGGCCGAGACCCGAAGCTTTTTGTTTGAAATCGGCAGCGAGGAGATGCCCGCGGCGCCGCTCATGAATGCGGTGAGGCAGCTTCCCGGTCTGCTCACGCGCGGACTCGACGCCGTCGGCCTTGCTTACGGCGACGTCCGTGTCGTATCCTCGCCGCGCCGGCTGGCGCTTCTTGCGACGGTCGCGACCGAGACCAAGGCGGTGCATGAGGTCAAGCGCGGCCCTGCGGCGAATATCGCCTTCGACGCCGAAGGAGCCCCTACGAAAGCTGCCGAGGGCTTCGCTCGCAAGTGCGGCGTTCCCGCCGAGGCGCTCGTGCGCCGCATTGATGAGGATGGTCGCGAGTACGTCTTCGCCGAGAAGGACATCCCCGCCGCGCCCGCGCTGCCGCTCCTCTCGAAGCTCTGCTACGACATCATCGAGAACCTCGAGTGGCCGAATTATCGCAGCCAGCGCTGGGGTACCACGCACGAGACGTTCGTTCGCCCTATTCGCTGGATCTGCGCGCTCTTGGGCGATGAGGTCGTGCCGGTGAGCTATGCGGACGTGGTCTCTGGCAACACGACGCGCGGTCATCGCGTACTCGCCCCCGGCGAGCATGTGGTTGCGACGCCTGAAGCCTATGAGCAGGTGCTCGAGGCTGCGGGTGTGCTTACCGAGGAGCGGCGCCGTGAGGTCATCTCCGAGGGCATCGCGCGCATCGAAGCCGAGCGCGGCGGCGCACACGTCGACACGCCGAAGAAGGTGCTCGACGAGGTCGTGAACCTTTGCGAATGGCCGACCGTGCTCGTGGGAACGTTCGATGAGGAGTTCCTCAACGTGCCGCACGAGATCATCTGCGAGTCCATGCTCTCGAACCAGCGTTATTTTCCCGTCTATGATGCCAACGGTGCGCTTACGCGCGAGTTCGTCGTGGTGTCGAACGGTCGCCCCGAATGCGCTGAACGCATCATCGACGGCAACGAGCGCGTGGTGCGTGCCCGACTTTACGACGCGAAGTTCTTCTACGACGAAGACCTGAAGATTCCGCTCGAGGAGTTCCGCTCCCGTCTCTCCGACGTCGCATTCCAGGAGAAGCTTGGGAGCGTGCTGCAGAAGAGCGAGCGTATCGAGGATCTCTCCCTTGCGATCGCCCACGAGGCGCGCGTGGGGGCGCATGCCGCGAGCGATGCGCAGCGCGCCGCACACTTCGCGAAAGCCGACCTCGTGAGCTCTGCGGTCATCGAGTTCACGAGCCAGCAGGGCGTCATGGGCGGCTACTACGCGAAGGCAGCCGGAGAATCCGATGAGGTCGCGGCTGCGATTCGCGACCATTACCGCCCGCGGTTCGCCGGTGACGATCTGCCCGAGGGCATCGCCGGATGCATCGTCGCGGTAGCCGACAAGCTCGATACCATCGCAGGCATGTTTGCGATCGGTGAACCTCCCACCGGCTCGAAGGATCCCTTCGCGCTGCGCAGGAGCGCCATCGGCGTGCTGAACATCCTGCGTACACGCCTGGGTTGCGGCTACGAGGAGCTCGTCCAGCCCGCGCTCGAGGCATACGCCGAGCAGGGGATCGAGTTCGATATCGACGCCACCAAGGCTGCCGTGTGCGCCTTCATCAAGGGACGCATGGAGCAGATGGCGCGCGACGAGGGGCTCGCGCCAGATACCGTCGCCGCCGTTTCCGCTGGTAGCGTTTTCGCTCCCGTGGACTACTTCGCTCTCGCACGCGCGCTCGAGGACGCACGCCAGGGCGATGCCGAATCGTTCGACAACCTCGCAACCGCCTATGCGCGCGCGAGCCATCTTGCAGATGCGGCGCTCGGGGTGGATGTTGACGAGACGCTTATGGGGCCGTCTGAGCTCGCGTTGCTTTCGGCGTCCGACGCCGCGCGCGACGCTGTCGCTCGAGCGCTCGAGAAGAAGGACTTTCCGGCGCTCATCGCTGCGCTCGCCGCACTGCGCACGCCCATCGACCGCTTCTTCGACGACGTCATGGTCATGGACGAGGACATCGCGCTCCGCGAGAACCGACTGCGCCTGCTCAACCGCTTCGAAGCCGTCTTTGCCGGCGTTGCGAACATCGGCGAGCTTGCACGCAAGAAATAACCCGAACTAGGCGTTTTGGCATTTTAGGCGGGCTCCAACGTAGTACCTGTGGTACGTTGGAGCCCGTTTTAGTGTTTTCCCTAGAGAAGGGGTGGAGCGTATGGGGCTTCATCCGTGCGTCCACGTTATATCCGACTCACTCGGCGATACCGCCTGTGATGTGGTGCTCGCAGCCGCCGGTCAGTTTCCAGAGGGCTCCGTCGCTATCGCCCGTTTACCCAAGGTTGAGCGCATCGAGCAGGTCGAGGCCTATCTCGAGCCTAAAGTCGCGGCCGCGGCGCCGATTGCCGTCTTCCATACCATCGTCGATGAGGCGCTGCGCGGTCAGGTGGTCGATCTCCTCGCGCGCATGAGCATCCCTGCGGTCGACCTCATGGGACCTGCGATAGGCGTGCTTTCTGTGCTAACTAGTCTTGAACCAGCGGGGATCCCGGGAGTCATCCACAAGACGGACGACAGCTACTTCCATCGCATCGAGTGCATGGAGTACTTCGTCGAGCACGATGACGGCAGGAACGCCGATGACCTCTCGGGTGCGGATATCGTGCTGCTTGGCATCTCTCGTACTTCGAAGACGCCGCTATCTATGTATCTCGCCTTCCATGGCTACCATGTGGCGAACATCCCGCTTGCACTCGGTATGGAACCACCGGCTAGCATCTTCACGGTGGACCCTGCGCGCATCTACGGCCTGCTCTCCACCACAAGCGTCATCCACGATATCCGTGAGCGCAGGTTGAACGACGAGCTTGCTCTTGCCGTTGCCGCTGCATACGCCGACCCCGCGCACATCGACGCAGAGCTCGATGCCGCGCGCTCGCTCTATCGGCGCTTGGGCTGCTTCGTGGTTCGCACGGACGGCAAGGCTGTCGAGGAGTCCGCCGCCGAGATCATCGCGCATCTCGAACGCATCATCGCCGCTCGCGCGTCCCGTTAGCGCGTCACCCTGGGGAGCGTCACTTTGGGCGTCACTTTGGGGACGGGTACGTTTGTGTCGTTTTCGTCACAAACGTACCCGTCCCCAGAGTGTCGAAAACGACACAAACGTACCCGTCCCCAAAGTGACGCCGCGGCCCCGTCCCCAAAGTGTTGCCCCTGGGGTGACATACAAATCGATGCGAAATATGGCTGAAAACGGTTCTCCATACCGAGCTCATAAGCTGGGAGAACATGAACTGGTATCTTCATAGAGTATCCACTTAGCGAACCGTTCGCCGCCGAAATGGTACCGATAACGATGCTCCACGTCGTCTGCAGGCGGCGGTATGCACCCTTTCGTATAGTTCACGTAAGCCCATCGACCGATGGGCTTTGTCGTACCACGATTCATGGGCATAGCCCATCGGAAGGGGGAGTATCGTGAGCGATACGAAGCGCGTGTACCGGTTTGGCAGCGACGCGGGCGGGGCGGACATCACCGAAGGTGCCTCGAGCATGAACTATACGCTCGGTGGCAAGGGTGCGAACCTCGCAGAGATGTGCCGCATCGGCTTGCCGGTGCCCGGAGGCTACACCATCACCTGCCAGACCTGCATGGAGTATTCGAGTGCGGGAAACGTCTGGCCCGAGGGTGCGTTGGCCGAGATTGAGGAGGCGACGCGCGACCTCGAGGCGCGCATGGGCAAGCGCCTGGGCGACCCACAGGATCCGCTCCTTGTCTCGGTGCGTTCCGGCGCGCCGTTCTCCATGCCGGGCATGATGGACACGGTTTTGAACCTCGGCCTCACGGACGCATCCGCCGAAGGGCTCATCGCTCAGACTGGTGACCCGCATTTCGTATGGGATTCCTATCGCCGCTTCATCCAGATGTTCTCGGATGTCGTCATGGGTGTCGACGGCGATCTCTTCGAGAACGCACTCACCGAGAAGCGCCTCGTCGCAGGTGTGAAGACCGATGCTGAGCTTTCGGCGGATGAGCTACACGAGCTCGTCGGCGAGTTCAAGCGCATCTTCTGCGAACACGTTTCCGGCGAAGAACATCCCGAGCTCATCCAAAACGGTGCAGTCGCTTTCCCGCAGGATCCATCTATCCAGCTCAAGCTCGCCATCGAGGCCGTTTTCGGTAGCTGGATGAACGAGCGCGCCTGCATTTACCGCAAGGCGAACGGAATCCCCGACGACCTTGGTACCGCGGTGAACGTGCAGGCTATGGCCTACGGCAACAAGGGCGAGACCTCGGCGACGGGTGTCGCCTTCACGCGCAACCCTGCCAATGGCGCACGTGAACGCTACGGTGACTTCTTGGTGAATGCCCAGGGCGAGGACGTCGTTGCGGGTATCCGCAACACGGAGCCTATCCAGAAGCTCGCTGAATACCCGGCGCTCAAGCAAGCCGCCGACGACCTCGAGCGCATCTTCCAGATCCTCGAGAACCACTTCCACGATATGTGCGACATCGAGTTCACCATCGAGCAGGGCAAGCTTTGGATGCTCCAAACGCGCGTGGGCAAGCGCACGGCTACGGCGGCGCTCCGTATTGCGATCGAGATGGTCGAAGAAGGGCTCATCGACAAGGAGACGGCGGTGCGCCGCATCGATCCCGCCCAGCTCGATCAGCTGCTTCATCCGCAGTTCGATACGTCGGCGAAGGTCGACGTCCTCGCACGCGGCCTAAACGCGAGTCCCGGTGCGGCCGTGGGCGAAGTCGTGTTCAGCTCCGACGATGCCGTCGCCGCGGCGTCAGAAGGCCGTCCTTGCATTCTCGTGCGCTGGGAGACGAATCCCGACGACCTCAAGGGCATGGTTGCAGCTGAGGGCATCCTCACGAGCCATGGCGGCAAGACGAGCCACGCAGCCGTCATCGCCCGCAGCATGGGTGCGCCTTGCGTCTGCGGCGTCGAGGCCATCCATATCGATGCCGTGAAGAAGGAGGCTCGTGTAGCCGGTACGGATATCGTGCTCCACGAAGGGGACATCATCTCGATCGACGGCACCCAGGGCATCGTCGTCCTCGGCGCGGTGCCGCTCGTCTCTGTCGAGCTCACGGGCGACTTCGAGACGATTCTTACTTGGGCGGACGAGATTCGTCTTGAAGCGGGCAGCACGCACCCGTACCATGTGCGCGTGAACGCCGACAATCCCGAAGACGCCGAGCGCGCGCTTGGCTTCGGTGCCGAGGCCATCGGCCTGTGCCGCACCGAGCACATGTTCCTCGGCGACCGCAAGCAGCTCATTCAGGACTTCATCTTAAGCGACGACACCCGGGTGCGCGAGGACGTGCTGGCTCGCCTGCTCGCCGTCCAAACCGAGGATTTCCTCAAGATGTTCCGCGTGATGGATAACCGCGAGGTCGTGGTGCGGCTCATCGACCCGCCCCTGCATGAGTTCCTCGACGCCCCGCGCGAGCTTGAAGTCTATCTCACCAAACGCGAGGCAGCTGGTGCTCCGGAGGAGGAGCTCGCCGGGCTTCGTGCGCGCCTGCGCCGCATCGACGGCATGGCGGAGATGAACCCCATGCTGGGTCTTCGCGGCGTGCGCCTCTCCTTCGTCTTCCCCGAGCTTCCGCTCATGCAGGTGCGCGCCGTCGCGAGCGCCGCGGCAGCGCTCATCCGCGACGAGGGGCTCGTGCCCAAGCCCGAGGTCATGGTGCCGCTCGTGGCGCTCGCCTCAGAGCAAGTGCAGATACGCGCCGTGTGCGAGCAGGTCATCGACGAGGTGGCAGGGGAGTACGGCGTTGCCCTCGACATCCCCGTGGGCACGATGCTCGAGCTCCCGCGCGCCTGCATCACCGCTGACGAGATCGCACAAGACGCCGACTTCTTCTGCTTCGGCACGAACGACCTCACGCAGACGACGTTCGGCTTCTCGCGCGACGACGCTGAATCGAAGTTCATCCCCATCTACCTGCACAAGAAGCTTCTGGATGTGAACCCCTTCGAGACGATCGACAAGGGCGTCCTCGAGCTCGTGCGCATGGCCGTGGAGAAGGGCCGCTCGGTGAGGGCGGACATGCATAGCGGCGTATGCGGCGAACACGGCGGCGACCCGGCATCCATCAAGGCGCTCTTCAACGTCGCTGGTGTGGACTATGTCTCCTGCTCGCCCTACCGCGTGCCCATCGCGCGCCTCGCCGCCGCGCAGGCGAAGCTTGAAGCCGAGGCCGGTGCCGTCCATCTCGACCGCTGAAATGATACTTTCAGTACCTGGTACTGAAAGTATCATCGCTAGAATACGCAGTGAGGATTTCCGCTCCGGGCGGAGATTCTCACTTGCGGCCTGCTGCGATATGCGTATAATGACAACGTTTGTCAAACCCATGTGTCGGTCTTCGGATGCGGCACCTCTGGATTAGAGTAAGGAATCGAAATGGACTACATCCGCGCAATCGAGCGCCAGCAGATCCGTGAGGACATCCCGCAGGTCCGCGTCGGCGACAACGTTAAGGTGCACTATCGCATCAAGGAAGGCGACCGCGAGCGCATCCAGGTCTTCCAGGGTGATGTCATCCGCATGAGCGGCGGCTCCTCCCGCGAGACCTTCACCGTTCGCAAGATCTCCTTCGGTGTGGGCGTTGAGCGCACCTTCCCGCTTCACAGCCCCAAGATTGCTAAGCTCGAGGTCGTGCGCCATGGTCGCGTTCGTCGCGCCAAGCTCTACTACCTGCGTGATCGCGTGGGCAAGGCTGCGCGCATTCCCGAGAAGCGCTAGTCACTCGCAATGCGTCTTGCACAGGCCGTCCTCTGGGCGGCCTTTTTCGTCTCTCGGGTCTTTGCGCGTAGCACGGAGCGCGCTCAACGCCTTGGTTGAAGCGCGCGCTTGCAAACAAGATCGCTGGATATAGCACGCGGGATGAGATAACGTGCGTCACACGTCATCTGCGCCGGTTAGGATGATTCTGCATGGCAAACCAAGTTCATACCGTTTCAGCTGCCGAGGTCGCAGCGCGTTTCGCGAGCGCAACGCTCGACGAGTTCGCAACGCTCCGTGAGCGCTATGCCACCGATCCGCGCAAGCAGGTGCAGCAGGCGCTTGCCCGTGCAGAGCGGCGCCTCGCACGTGAGCAGACCGAGGGCACACGAGTCGAGCGCATGTATGAGGAGATGTACGAGCTCGGCGGCGACGGCCTCATCGTCGGCGTGGATGAGGTCGGCAGGGGGTCGGTCGCAGGACCGCTCACCGTCTGCGCTGTTGCCTTACCGCGCGATCCCATCGTGTGGGGCCTGAACGATTCGAAGAAGCTTACGCCTGCACGGCGCGAGGTACTCGCTGCGCGCATCGCTGAGGTCGCGATCGGCATCGGCCTGTGCCATATTCCTGCGGCGCGCATCGACGAGGTGGGCATTGCCTCTGCGCTTCGCGAGGCGGTGGCGGGCGCCGTGCGCGACTCCGGACTGGAGCCGGATTGCGTGCTCATGGATGGTAACCCGCTTCATGCCGTACCCAACGAGCGCGATGTCGTGCACGGAGATGCGCGTATCGCCTGTATCGCCGCGGCGTCGATCGTCGCCAAGGTGACCCGTGACGCCCATATGGTCGAGCTCGATGCCCTATATCCCGGCTATCACTTCGCCGAGTCGAAGGGTTATGCGTCACCCGAGCACATCGAGGCGATTCGCGCCTATGGGCTCACCGATGAGCACCGCGTAAGCTTCTGTGGAAACTTTTTGGAGAACGAACGGCTCTTTTAGCGCTGGTATGCGATTTGCCACATGCAAGCCGCTCCAGTGAGCAAGGCGGATGCGCTCGGTGCCAGCCTTGTTTTAGATTATGGCAAGCATTGTGCCAGAACCCTTAGGATTCGTTTTAGATGACCCGTGGATGATAGCTCCTACCCAGCAGGAAGGAGCAGTCATGCCGAAGAAGACGAGCGAACAGGAAAATACGCGGAAGAGCACGGGAAAACCCGGCGTACGTGGGAGAGCGACACACAAGCGCCGGAAAGCGAAGCTCGATCCCGCGCACCTTTCCGACGACCTCACGCCACATGAAATCGGTGTCCTAGGCGAGGCCATCGCCGCAAGCTACCTCGAGGACCGTGGGTATGAGGTCTTGGAGCACGGATACCGTTGCCGCGAGGGAGAGGCGGATCTCATCGCCTACGATTACGACTCGAACGAGGTCGTGCTCGTCGAGGTGAAATCGCGCCGCGCGCGACCGGGTGAAGACGTGCGACCAGAGGAGGCTGTCGACGGCCGCAAGCGCGCTCGATATCGCAGGATCGCCTCGTGCTACGTCATGGATCGCTTTCCGGTGCTCTCCATTCGGTTCGATGTGGTGAGCGTCGTCTTCTACACTGGCAAGGATGCCGGCATCACGCACTTCTTCAGCGTGTTCGACTGGGAGGTATCCTGATGCCGGGTCAAGTCTTCGCCGTGCACGCGGCTTGTCTGCGTGGCGTCGAGGCGGCGCCCGTGACCGTCGAGGTCACGCTCGGCGGAGGACTCCCGTCGATCGCGATCATCGGCATGCCGGATTCCACCGTTCTCGATGCGCGTGGGCGCATACGAGGAGCGATGCGGAGCGCAGGCTTCGAGGTTCCAAGGCAGAGCATCACTGTGAACCTCGCGCCAGGCGATATGCGCAAGACGGGATCCGGGCTCGATCTTCCCATCGTCATCGCCATCCTTGCCATCTCAGGCCAGATTCCCCTTAACGGTTTGGACGATTGTCTATTCGTAGGCGAGCTCACGCTCGACGGTTCGGTGAGTCCGGTGAGGGGTTCTATCGCCTACCAGGTTCTTGCTCGAGATCTGAACCTTCGACTCATCGGGGCGCCTGAGCTTGCTGCACTCTCGCTGCCTGGGTGCTCGTATGGCATGCTCGCGCATATATCGCGTCTCCGTGCGGGCGTCGATACTGCGGCACCGTCCGTTGTAGCGGATGTTTCTGCGCACGAACGACCCCTGCTAGAGCTCGATTTCGCCGATGTCGTCGGTCAGGAGACGGCAAAGCGAGCTATGGCCGTCGCAGCGGCGGGAGAGCTGGGTATGCTTATGGTCGGTGCACCTGGTTCTGGTAAGACGATGCTCGCCAAACGCATGACGACGATCCTGCCTAAGCTGTCTGTCGACGACCAGCAGGAGGCATTGTGCATCCATTCGGTCGCAGGTGAAGATATCGAGGAGCTGTTAGCAGGACGGAGGCCGTTTCGGAGTCCTCACCACAGCATCTCTGTAGCCGGTCTCGTAGGCGGCGGAAGGCCGGTACGCCCGGGAGAGATCAGCCTTGCGCATGGCGGCGTGCTTTTTCTCGATGAGCTCGCGGAGTTCCCGGCACATGTTTTGCAGACGCTTCGCCAGCCCATGGAGGAGGGGTGCGTGCGCATCGTGCGCGTCGACGGCATGTACCTGTTTCCCGCGTCGTTCCAGTTACTCGCTGCGAGCAATCCCTGTCCCTGCGGCTACCTGGGTGATCGCGAAGTTCCCTGCTCCTGTTCCGCTACTGCCATCGAGCGCTATCGCGCGAAGCTCGCAGGACCTCTCATCGACCGTATCGACATCGTCATCGATGTGTTCAGACCCGATCCGGAGCTCATCATCAAGGGGGCTGAGGGGCTCGCGACGCGCGATCTGCTTGAGATGGTCGAACGCGGTCGCGCGTTCCGGTCACACCGGGAACACGCACGGAGAGTAGGCCTGATGCACGGGAGGAGCGTGCTCGAGCGGACGACCGATGAGCTTGCGTTCGACGAGGAGGCGAGCGAGGCGCTGCTCGATTTCTCGCGCCGCCTGCATATCACGGGGCGCGGTATCAAGCGCCTGAGCCGTATCGCACGCACCATTGCCGATATCGATGAACGCGAGCGCGTGATGAGGCAACACATCTTGGAAGCGGTGATGTATCGAGGAGGGGGCGTGTGAAAACCGTTAAGGTACCCCTGCGGGAACGCATTGAAATCGCGCTCGGAGATAGCGCATATCCCCCGCAGCTGCTCGATCTTCCGGATCCCCCGAGCCGTCTGTATGTGCGAGGGAGTACAGAGGTGCTCACGGAGCCGAGCCTTGCTGTCATCGGTACGCGACGGGCGACTCCCTATGGATTTGCCGTAACGGAGCTCGCGGCGGGACTTGCAGCTGAGTCGGGTATCGTCGTCGTTTCCGGCGGAGCCATCGGGTGCGACCAGTGTGCGGGCTGGGCGGCGCTCAAGCAGGGCGGAAAGCACATCATCGTACTTGGGAACGGAGCGGATGTGGTGTATCCGAGCACGAGCGCGCCACTCATCGAGGCTGCGCTCGAGCAGGGGGGCGCCGTGGTATCGATTGTTCCGTGGGGAACGCAGCCACGGCCGTATCTCTTTCCCAAGCGCAACCGCGTGATCGCGGCGCTTACCCGTGCCGTCTTCGTGGGCGAAGCGGGGATGCCGTCGGGTACGTTTTCCACAGCGGAGACGGCAGAGTCGATCGGGCGGGAGGTACTTGCCGTTCCCGGCTCAATCTTCTCGCCCAATTCAAAGGGGTCGAACTACCTGCTCGGCTCTGGAGCCTGCTGCATCGCGTGCGAGGAGGATCTGGAATGCGCGCTCTCGCGCATCTTCGGCACGCTGCGCTATTGCCACGGCGATACCTCAGCACCGGTATTCGATGACCCGCGCTGCGGGCGCCTTATGGATGCGCTCACCGCGTCTCCCATGCGCTCCGATGAGATTGCACGGATGCTCGGACTCGACGCTCGTGGCTGCTTGGAGTTTTTGAGCAGCCTCGTCGTTGACGGCTTCATCGAGCAGCTTGTAGACGGACGATATGCTCCTACGAAAGAGGCGCTTCACGCGCGAACGGCGTTCGGCCACAATAGAAGCTGACCGAACGAAAGGGGAGAGGCCATGCGATTCGAAACGGTTACGGTTGTTGGCGGAGGGCTTGCGGGCAGCGAGTGCGCGCTCTCGCTCGCGTACCGGGGTGTTCCGGTCCGCCTTATCGAGATGCGGCCGAATACTAGCTCCCCTGCCCACACGACCGACGGCCTTGCCGAGCTCGTGTGCTCGAACTCGTTTAAATCCACGAGATTCGAGAGCGCGGCGGGCTTGCTAAAAATGGAGCTCGAGCGCATGGGCTCGGTGCTGCTTTCCTGTGCGCGCGAGGCTGCTGTTCCCGCCGGTGGCGCGCTAGCCGTCGATCGCGGGCAGTTCTCCAAACTCGTGGGGGAGCGCGTTTCCGCCGAGCCCTTGATCGAGCTTGTTCACGAGGAGGTCACGGAGATACCCGAGGGTCCCTGCGTCATCGCCGCGGGTCCTTTGTGCTCGCCGACGCTCTCCTCCTGCATCCATGAGCTTGTGGGTGGGGATTCGCTCTCGTTTTTCGATGCCGCCGCACCCATCGTCGACGCCTCCACGATCGATCGCTCCGTTCTTTTCAGCCAGTCTAGATACGGGGACGAGGGGAGGGGCGACTACCTCAACGCACCGTTTTCGAAAGACGAGTACGACGCCTTCATCGATGCGCTCGTGTCTGCCGAGCGCGTGGTGCTTCACGATTTCGAGAAGGGTGGGCTCTTCCAAGCGTGCCAGCCCGCCGAGGAGGTGGCTCGAACGGGACACGATGCGCTTCGCTTCGGTGCAATGAAGCCCGTGGGTCTCACAGATCCCCGAACGGGACGCCGCCCGTGGGCAGCAATCCAGTTGCGTGCGGAGAACCGTGAGGGCACGGCATATAATCTTGTGGGCTTCCAGACGAACCTCACGTTCGCCGAGCAGAAACGCGTATTTCACATGGTGCCCGGTCTCGAGGATGCCGAATTCTTCAGATTTGGCGTCATGCATCGGAACACGTTCATCGATTCTCCCCACGTGCTCGACAGCACGTTTGCGGTTCCCGGGCGGCGCATTCGGTTCGCAGGGCAGATCACCGGTACGGAAGGCTACACCGAGGCAATCGCATCGGGGCTCCTTGCGGCGCTTAATACGTATGCGGATCTTTGCGGAGAGGCTCCCGTCTCGTTGCCGCGCACGGGCGCGTTGGGATCCCTCGTGGCATACGCGACGGATCCCGCAACCGAAAACTACCAGCCCATGCACGTGAACTTCGGACTCGTCCCTCCGCTCGATGATGGCATCAAGCGCGGTAAGCGCGACCGCTACCATGCCTATGCCGAACGCGCCTTACGAGATCTTGATAGGTTCCTTGAGACGAGGGGCGACCTCAAATTCGGAACGGAGCATCTCGCGTGAGCACACATGACGCACATGATGTGGGCGAAGTTGAGCTCGATGCCGGCTTCGCCGATGCGATGGATGATTTCATCGCCTACATCGCACGTGTAGAGGGCTTTTCGCCTGAGACCGTGCGTGCGTATTCGAGCCATCTCGAGGCATTCGGTAGGTGGTGTGCACGGGCAGCCGAGGACGCGCTCGCGCTCGATGTCCGTGGGTTTCGCCGCTACCTTGCAGATATGAGACGTGCGGGGTATGCACCGAGCACGTGCGCCGCGCACCTTTCGTCTATCAGGTCGTTCTTTCGGTGGTGCCTCTTTGAAGGTGTAGTGGAGACCGAGGCCTCCTCTTCCATTCAGATGCCGAAGATTCCGAAGAACCTGCCTAAGACGATCGTCGCATCAGACATGGATCGCCTGCTCAACACGCCCGACAACACCACTGCTGAGGGGCTTCGCGACGCTGCGATGCTCGAGCTCTTCTATGCCACAGGAGCGCGCATCTCCGAGCTCTCCGGTCTTGATATCGAAGATTTCGACATGGGAACGCGTACGGTGAGGCTCTTTGGCAAGGGGTCCAAAGAGCGCATCGTGCCGGTGTATCGCCGGGCACTCGAGGCGCTTTGCCGCTACATCGAGCAGGGGAGACCGGTACTCCTCGAGGCTGCCGGACGTCGAGATGCAGGGGGACGGCGCCCGCTGTTCATCTCCAAGCGCGGGAACCGCATGGATGCCGCGGCGCTTCGGTACCGGTTCCGCGCTCTCTGCCGCCGCGCCGGGCTGCCTTCCGATGTGACGCCGCATGTCATGCGTCACACCTTTGCAACCGATCTCCTCGCCGGTGGCGCGGATCTTCGAAGCGTGCAAGAACTCCTCGGTCATGCGAGTCTCTCGACCACGACGCTCTATACGCACCTTACCCCCGACCGCCTCAAAACCGCCGTCAAATCCGCTCACCCCCGCACCTAACACGTCGCGCGTCGTTTTGGGGTCGGGTGCTTTTGTGTCGTTTTCGATACAAACGCAGCCGCCCCCAAAGTGACGCGCGAATGAGATGGGAATCTGGTATCATACCGACCGTTGCCGATTCGGCAGCGTCCGTATCACGCACGCGCGGCTACCTTCTCGCCGTGGTGCCCGGGCTCTGGTAGCAAAAGCCCGGGTGGTGGGGAAGGGTCGACCCCGCGCGGAGGTCAAACCACAGGAGGTTTACATGGCTACCAAGATCAACATCCGTACCCTGCTCGAGGCCGGCTGCCACTTCGGCCACCAGACCCGTCGTTGGAACCCCAAGATGAAGCCGTTCATCTTCGGCGAGCGCAACGGCATCTACATCCTCGACCTCAAGCAGACCATCATGAATGCGGACCAGGCGTACAGCTTCGTTCGCAACGCCGCTCGTTCCGGCAAGGTGCTCTTCGTGGGCACCAAGAAGCAGGCTCAGGAGCCGGTGAAGGCTGCTGCAGAGCGCTGCGGCATGCCCTACATTAACCAGCGCTGGCTCGGCGGTATGCTTACCAACTTCGTGACCATCCGCTCCCGCATCAACCGCATGGAGGAGCTCGAGACCATGGTCGAGGACGGCTCCATGGCGCTGCGCGGCAAGAAGGAGCAGTCCGTGCTCACCAAGGAGCTCGCCAAGCTCCAGGCCAACCTCGGTGGCGCCCGCGACCTCAAGGGTCTGCCGAGCGCACTGTTCATCATCGACACGAAGCGCGAGGAGAACGCCATCAAGGAAGCTCGTCGCCTGAACATCCCGGTCATCGCCCTCATCGACACCAACTCCGATCCAGATGAGGTCTTCGAGAACGGCATCGGCATCCCCTGCAACGACGACGCCATCTCCTCCGTCACGCTCATGTGCGAGCTCATGGCCGACGCTTGCATCGCTGGTAGCGACAAGCCCGAGGTCACGGTTGCCGAGATGGCCGGCGAGGAGCTCCCCTCCGAGGAGGCTCCCGTCGAGGCCGCGTCCGAGGAGGCTGCCCCCGCCGCCGAGCCCGAGGCCGCTCCTGCCGAGTAACGTAGGCTTATCTGCATAGCTTCGCCCCGCTCGAAGAGCGGGGCGGTTCATTCAACGGAATTCGTCCAAGAAGGGAACCACCTATGGCAAACATCACCGCCGCCCAGGTCAAAGAGCTCCGCGACATGACCGACTCGCCCATGATGGAGTGCAAGAAGGCGCTCGTCGAGGCCGAGGGCGATATGGACAAGGCCGTCGACATCCTTCGCAAGAACGGCCTTGCTGCCGCTGCTAAGAAGGCCGGCCGTGCCACGAACGAGGGTGCCATCGGCTCCTTCGTGTCCGAGGATGGCAAGCTTGCCGCGCTCGTCGAGGTCGCCTGCGAGACCGACTTCGTGGGCACGAACCCCAAGTTTACCGGCTTTGCCGCCAAGCTCGCCGAGCACATTGCGAACACCCACCCGGCCGACGTCGAGGCGCTTCTCGCCTCCGAGATGGATGGCGAGACCGTTGAGGCCGCGCTCACCGAGCTCATTCACGTCATCGGCGAGAACATGAAGATCAACCGCTTCGTGTTCCGCACCGCAGATCACGGCGCTTGCTCGAGCTACGTCCACATGGGTGGCAAGATCGGCGTCCTCGTCGAGTTCTCCTTCGACAAGGCAGAGACTGCTCAGGCCGACGCTTTCAAGGCGTTCGCGCACGACGTTGCGATGCAGGTTGCGGCTGTTGCTCCGATCTGCGCTCGTCGCGAGGACGTGCCGGCCGAGACTATCGAGCACGAGATGAGCATCTACAAGGCGCAGGCTGCCGAATCCGGCAAGCCCGAGGCCATCCAGGAGAAGATCGCCACTGGCCGTCTCGAGAAGTTCTACAAGGAGGTCGTGCTTACCGAGCAGGCCTTCATCAAGGACGGCGACCTCACCATCTCCAAGTACGCCGAGAAGGTCAGCAAGGAGCTCGGTGACACCATCCAGGTCGTCGCGTTCGATCGCCTTGCGCGCGGCGACGCGTAACGGCGTATCAACATCTTTTGTAAAAGGGCAGCTCAACCGAGCTGCCCTTTTCTTAACAACTTGTAGAAGAATCGCGTCACTTTGGTGACGGGTGCGAAAGTGCCATAAACGACACAAACGCACCCGTCACCAAGGTGACGCGCCCAAAATGTTGGTTTTGGCCGTCTACAGGCTTTATGCAAGCGCGCTCCTGCCACTTTGCTAGAATGCTATAAGTTACAACAAAAGGAGGATCCCTTGTCAGATTACCGATATAAGCGCGTGCTGCTGAAGCTCTCGGGCGAAGCACTCATGGGCGAGGGCGGCTACGGCATCGATCCCGAGGTCACCGATCGCTTGGCGCATCAGGTTCGCGACTTGCATGATGATGGCATTGAGGTCGGCGTCGTGGTCGGCGGGGGGAACATCTTCCGCGGCATAGCCGGGGCTGCCAAGGGCATGGATCGCGCTCAGGCGGACTACATGGGCATGCTCGCCACCGTCATGAACGCGCTTGCACTCCAGGACGCCTTCGAGCGTGCCGGCTGCGAGTGCCGCGTTATGAGCGCCATCCAGATGAACGAGGTCTGTGAGCCCTATATTCGCCGCCGCGCCATGCGCCATCTGGAAAAGGGCGATGTCGTCATCTTCGCCGCCGGGTCCGGTAACCCGTACTTCACCACGGATACCGCAGCGGCCTTGCGTGCTTGCGAGATCGATGCTGATTGCCTCATCAAGGCAACTAAGGTGAACGGCATCTACGACAAGGATCCTAAGCAGAACCCTGATGCAGTGCGTTTCGACACCATCTCCTACCACGAGGTGCTCGTCCGCGGCCTTCAGGTCATGGATTCCACGGCTGCCGCACTTTGCCAGGACAACCATATGCCCATTATCGTGTTGAACATCGAGGGCGACGGAAACATCAAGCGCGCCCTCAAGGGGGAACCCGTCGGCACCGTCGTCAAGGAGGACTAACATGGCCGAGATCACCGAACGTATGGATAAGACCATCGACAGCCTGAGCCACGAGTTCGCCAAGGTGCGCACGGGTCGCGCGAACGCTAACGTCCTTTCGGATATCACGATCGACTACTACGGTGTGCCGACCCCCATCACGCAGGTTGCCGCCGTGAAAGTACCCGAAGCGCACATGCTCATGATCGAGCCGTGGGACAAGTCTGTCTTGAACGCCATCGTCCACGCCCTTAATGCCTCCGACCTCGGCATCACACCTTCGAGCGACGGCACGGTCATCCGTCTTCCGTTCCCCGCGCCCACCGAGGAGCGTCGTCGTGAGCTCGTAAAGGAATGCCGCGAGATCGCCGAGCAGGCACGCGTTTCCATCCGCAACATCCGTCGCGACGTGAACGGCAAGCTTGAGCGCGACGAGGAGCTCTCGGAGGACGAGGTTCGCCGCGAGCAGACGAAGGTGCAGAAGCACACCGATGCCTACATCAAGAAGATCGACGAGATGCTGAAGGCCAAAGAGGCCGAGGTCATGGAGATCTAGCGTGGCTGCGAATCACGATTACGACGATTCAACGTTCGAAACATTCTTTGCGAACCCACCTGAGGGCCTAGAATTCGACTCCCTCGATCGTTCGCGCATCCCGCGCCATATCTCCTGCATCATGGATGGCAACGGCCGCTGGGCCACTTCGCGAGGACTTTCGCGCGGGGAGGGGCATAAGGCCGGCATCATCTCGCTTCGCGAGATCATTACCGCCTGCGTACGCCTGGGCGTCGAGGTCATGAGCGCCTACGCCTTCTCCACGGAGAATTGGAAGCGCCCCGCCGCCGAGGTGAACCTTCTCATGCACCTCTTCGCTCAAACCTTTGTGGACGAGCTGCCGCTTCTCAAGCGCGAGAACGTGCGCGTCGTATTCCTGGGCGATATCTCCGCGCTTCCCAAGCGCACGCGTGAGGTCTTCGAATACGGCCTCAACGAGACGGCGGGCCACACCGGCATGGTGCTCGCGCTCGCCGTGAACTATGGTGCCCGTGCAGAGCTCGCCCGCGCCGCGCGCCTCCTTGCCGAAGATGTCGCATCGGGGCGTATCTCGCCGGACAAGATCGACGAGTCCGCCGTCGCCGCGAAGCTCTACACCGCCGGCCTGCCCGACCCGGAGCTCATCATTCGCACGTCGGGCGAGTTGCGTCTTTCCAACTACCTGCTTTGGCAGGCGGCGTATTCCGAGTTCTACATCACGAGCACCTATTGGCCGGACTTCGACCGATGGGGACTCATCGACGCGATTCTCACCTACCAGGGTCGCGACCGCCGTTTCGGCGGAATCCACGAGTAAGAGGTTTCTCAAACGATGTCATCTGAAGATTTGCAGCCGAAAGATGCGCCCTCCACGCGCGTGGACGCCGCCGAGACGGCAGAACGCCGATCGTTCAAGGGCTTGTCCGTACGCATCGTATCCGGCGTCGTTTACGTTGGGCTCTTCATCGGCTGCATCCTTGCGGGGACGATTCCCACGGCTCTATTCATCGCGCTTCTGAGCGGGTTATGCGCGCACGAGTTCTTCCAGATGGTGCGCCGCGATGGCAAGGTTCCCAACGAGGTCATCGGAGATGTCGCTGCGGTTCTGTTCCCGCTCGCGGCGCTCGGCGACTCCGTGCTGCTCACCGCCCTCATCTTCCTCTTCATGCTTGCCATCGGCCTTTGGTACGTCTATACGCCCCGGGCACGCATCGCCGATGTCTCGGCCACGCTCATGGGCCCCATCTACACCGGGTTCATGTTATCGTCGATCGTGCTTTTGCGCGATGCCTTGCCCGGACTCGCAGGGCCTGTCCTCACGATCGGCGTCTGCGCGTCCTTGTGGGTCTCCGACTCCTTCGCTTATCTCGTGGGCAAGGCATTCGGTAAGCATAAGATGGCACCGCGCATCAGCCCTAAGAAGACCTGGGAGGGCTTTGCAGGCGGCATCGCGGGCTCCGTGCTGGTATGGCTCATTCTTGTACTCACCGGCCTCTTCACGTTCGATGTTTTCTTTGCGATTCTGTGCGGTGCGCTCGTCGCGGTGCTCGGCGTCTTCGGCGACCTCATTGAATCGCGCATCAAGCGCGGCGTGGGCGTCAAGGACTCAGGCAACCTCATCCCCGGACACGGCGGCATGCTCGACCGCTGTGACTCGCTCATCTTCGGCTGCATCACCGCGCAGCTTCTGTTGTATCTGGGAGGCATTCTGTGAGTGATGTCAAGCGGCTCCGCGTCGCGATCCTTGGGTGCACGGGTTCCATCGGCGCCCAGGCGCTCGACGTGTGCCGCCAACATATCGATAAGCTCGAGGTCGTAGCTGTTTCCGCGCATCAAAACACCAAGGGGCTCGTGCGCGCGGCGCGCGAGTTCGGCGTGCGGTGCGCATGCATCGCCGATTCCTCGCATGCACATGATCCTATCCTTGCAGAACTGCCTGCGTCCTGCGAGCTCACCGCTGGGTCGTCTGCCCTTGCAGCGCTTTGCGAACTCGATGACGTTGATTGCGTGCTGAACGCCGTCGTCGGTGCCGCGGGCCTCTCGGCAAGTGTGTCTGCCCTCAAAGCGGGCAAGCGGCTCGCCCTTGCGAACAAGGAGTCGCTCATCGTGGGCGGCGACCTCATTATGCCGCTTGCTGCGCATGACCAGCTCCTCCCGGTTGACTCCGAGCATGGCGCGATCTTCCAGTGCCTTGTGGGCGATCGCCGCTCGCCGGTCCATGCCATCTGGCTCACGTGCTCCGGAGGGCCGTTCTTCGGCAAGAGCCGCAGCTACCTCGAGCACGTGACGGCGGATCGTGCGCTCCGTCACCCGGCGTGGTCCATGGGGCGCAAGATCTCCATCGACTCCGCGACGCTCATGAACAAGGGGCTCGAGCGCATTGAGGCCATGCATCTCTTCGGTCTTCCGCTCGACAACATCGTTGTACTCATCCAGCGTGAGGCGAAGATCCATTCTATGGTTGAATTCTGCGACGGTTCCGTGATCGCGCAGCTCGGCACCTCCGACATGCGTATCCCTATCCAATACGCGTTATCGTATCCCGAGCGCTGGGACACGCCGTGCGAGCGCGTTGACTTCCGCACCATCGGCTCGCTTTCCTTCGGCGCGCCAGATACCGCTGCCTTCACGTGCCTTGCGCTCGCAGAGCGCGCAGGCAAGGAGGGCGGTACCATGCCCTGCGTGCTCAACGCCGCGAACGAGGTTGCGGTGGACGCCTACCTCTCCGGCGTTTGCGGTTTCAACGACATCGGTCGCATCGTGGAGCGCGCGCTCGACGCGCACGAGCGCGAGGATGTTGAATCGCTCGAGCAGCTTTCCGAGGTCGACGCATGGGCACGCGCTCGCTCCCGTGACATCATCACATCCCTGACGCAATCATGATTTGCTCCTGCCAGGTTGGTTTGCATCGTAAGCACTTCTCGATGCGTTTCTGCCAGGCTTGGCCGCTTCTCTCTCTGATAATTCGAGGTAGATGAGGTACTATGCAGGCGATCGCCACCGTAATATCGACCGTGTTCTGGGGGCTTCTACTCCTCTCTGTGCTCGTATTCGTCCACGAAGGCGGGCACTATCTGGCCGCGCGGGCCTGCGGGGTGCGCGTGACGGAGTACTTCCTTGGCCTCCCGTGCCGCTGGCGCGCAAGCTTCGTTTCCAAGCGCAACGGCACGCGGTTCGGCATCACGCCGCTGCTCCTTGGTGGCTACGCCATGATCTGCGGTATGGATCCCACGAAAAGCGAACATGCAGCGCGTGTGCTCGGCTTCGTGCATAGGAATGGTCGAGCAAGCGTCGAGGATATTGCCCGTGAGCTCGCTATCTCCGAAGACGAGGCACTCGAAGCCTGCATCCAGCTCATGGACTGGGGCTCCGTGGCAGCAGTGTATGATCCGGAAAAGGGCGAATTCGAAGGCAGTTCAACGTATCCCAGCACCTACGCATCCGTCCCGCGCGATGAGGCCGGTAACACGGTGCTCGACGGTCGCCAGTTCGACCGTACGCATGCGACCCGCGAGGGGGAGGTGTGGAACCCGCCCTACACCGACGATGAATTCCTCGAGCACGAACGCGCGCACACGTACCTCGGCAAGGGGTTCTGGCGCCGTGCGAGCATGCTCGTCGCCGGCATCTTCGTGAACCTGCTTTTCGGCTTCCTGCTGCTCATGTGCATCTATTCTGTCGTGGGCATCGAGGTCGCACAGAACACGAACGTCATCGGCGGCATCGAGGCCGGCTCCGTTGCCGAAGAGATCGGTATCGAACCGGGCGACGTCGTGCGCTCGATCGGCGGTAGGGAAACGGAGACCTGGGAAGACATCATCGCAGCGATCAGCGCTGCCAAGAGCACCGATGCGCCATTCGAGGTTGTGTTCGTGCACGATGGCGCTACGCAGCGCGCTACGGTCGAGCTTGCGTCCGACGAGATCTTGGGCATCACGGTCTCTTATGGCGTCGTTCGCCTGAGCCCCATCGATTCCGCGCAACAAGCATGGTGGTACATCTCCGAGACCGCCCGCGGTATCGCGCGTCTCTTCAACCCGCAGCACACACTCGAGATGCTCGACAGCTCGACGTCCGTGGTTGGCATCTCGGTCATGTCTGCTCAGGCCGCCGCCGAGGGGCCCACGACCTACCTCGCGCTCGCCGCGCTCATCTCGTTCTCGCTCGGGCTCATGAACCTCCTGCCCATACCCCCGCTCGACGGCGGAAAGCTCGTCATCGAGGTCATCCAAGCCGTGACGCGTCGCGAGCTACCGCTCAAGGTGCAAACCATCGTGTCGTATGTGGGCGTCGCGCTCTTCTTGGCGCTCTTCGTCTATGTACTCAGAAACGATATCTTGAGGTTCATCCTCTAGGCGTGTTCATTTCCCGTATTGGGCTTGAGGTTGGGAGGCCGCATATGGCGAAGAACGGTGCCGATCTGCTCCCGCGCGAGCGTACGCGGCAGGCCGATGTGGGCGGTGTTAAGATCGGCGGGGGAGCGCCTGTTGTGGTGCAATCCATGACCTGTACGGATACGGCCGATGCGGAGGCGACGCTCACCCAGGTGCGCGCGCTTGCCGAAGCCGGCTGCGATATCGTGCGCGTGACGCTTCCCAACCAGGGTGCCGTCGATGCCTTTCGTGCCGCGTGCGAGGCGTCGCCGGTGCCCATTGTCGCGGACATCCATTTCGATTACCGGCTCGCTATCGCTGCCGTGGAGGCGGGGGCGGCGAAGCTGCGCATCAACCCCGGTAACATCGGCTCGTGGGAGCGTGTCGATGCGGTGATCGATGCCGCGGGTGCTTCCGGTGTCGCCATCCGCATCGGTGTGAATGCGGGTTCGCTTGAGCAGGATATTGCCGATCGCGAAGGTCTTACGATGCCAGAGAAACTTGTGGCCTCGTCCCTTCGTTTCATCGAGCATTTCGAAGATCGTGGATTCACGAACATCGTGCTGTCTGCGAAGGCGCACAGCGTCCCCACCACGATTGAAACATACCGCGCGCTCTCGCACGAGTTACCGCATGTTCCGCTGCATCTGGGCGTGACGGAAGCGGGGACGGTGCGCGCAGGCACCATCAAGAGCGCGGTGGGACTCGGCGTGCTGCTTGCGGAGGGCATCGGCGATACGCTGCGCGTCTCACTCACCGCAGATCCAGTTGAGGAGCCGCCTGTGGCCTGGGGTATCCTCGAGTGCCTGGGCATCCGCCGGCGTGGACCCGAGCTTGTCTCGTGTCCCACGTGCGGCCGCACGCAGGTCGATCTCATCCCCATCGCGCAGGAGGTTGAGCGCCGGCTTGCGTGCTGCACGAAACCCATTTCAGTTGCCGTTATGGGGTGTGTGGTTAACGGTCCTGGCGAGGCGTCCGACGCCGATGTTGGCGTGGCATGCGGCCGAGGAAGCGCTCTGCTCTTCAAGCATGGTCAGCCCGTGCGCAAGGTCGCCGAGGCCGAAATCGTCGACGCCCTCATGCAAGAGATCGACAACATGTAGCTCATCACTTTAGTGACGGGTTGGTTTATGTCGAAAACGTACTATTGGCGGCGGGCTGGTTTGTGACGATTCCGACGCAAACTAACCCGTCTCTAAAGAGACGCCAAAGTGCCGCGCCTGTTCCCGAAGTGTCGAGAGAAAATGCGGTATCATCTTGCGCGTTACCGTCACACAAGGAGGAACCGTGTCTGCACGCACTCGTGTCATGAAGATGTCCGCGCTCTACGCGCCCACGCTCAAGGAAGATCCTGCCGAGGCCGAGCTTGCCAGCCACAAGCTCATGCTGCGGGCGGGTTTCATCCGCAAAGTGGCCTCTGGCCTCTACAGCTACCTGCCGCTCGCCTGGCGCTCGATCCGAAAGATCGAGGATATCTGCCGCGATGAGATGGACGGCATCGGCGCCCAGGAAATGCTTGCACCCATCCTCACCTCAGCGGAGCTTTGGGAAGAGTCTGGCCGTATCGGCGCGTACGGCCCCGAGCTCATGCGGCTACAGGATCGCCACGATCGCACCTTCTGTCTTGGACCCACCCATGAGGAGACGTTCACGGACCTCGTGCGCAACGAACTCAAGAGCTACAAGCAGCTTCCCTGCACGCTCTATCAGATCCAGGATAAGTTCCGCGACGAGCTGCGCCCGCGCTTCGGCCTCATGCGTGGCCGTGAGTTCATCATGAAGGACGCCTACAGCTTCTCTGCCACGCAGGAGTCCCTCCAGGAGGTCTACGAGGACATGAAGGGTGCCTACGCGCGATATTGCGAGCGTGTCGGCCTCAAGGCGCTGCCCGTCGCGGCGGATTCCGGAGAGATCGGCGGCGATTCCTCCATCGAGTACATGGCGCTCGCCGAGGCTGGAGAGGCGGCACTTGTGTGGTGCGATTGTGGTTTCGCCGCAGACGACGAGGCGGCGTCCACCACGGTTACGGTCTCCGAGGGCTCCGGTGAAGGCGAGCTCGAGCGCGTGCACACGCCTGGCCTCGGTTCTATCGAGGCGGTGGCCGAGTTCTTCGGCTTCCCCCAGAACGGCACCCGCAAATCGCTTGCACTCATCGATGGCGAGGGCAAACCCGTCGTGGCGATCGTACCCGGCGACCACGAGCTCAATGAGATCAAGGCCGCGAAGCTCTTTGGCGATTTCCACCTCATGACCGACGAAGAGCTTGAGCAGTATGGACTCTTCAAGGGATTCATTGGCCCGGTGAACCTGCCCGATGGCATCCGACTCGTATGCGACCGCTCGCTTCAGGTCTCGAAAGCGTGGACGTGCGGTGCCAACGAGGTCGATTACCACTTCACTGGTGCGTGCCCCGGCCGCGATTTCACCGTTGACGCATGGGAAGATCTCGTCACGGTACATGCGGGCGATCCCTGCCCGCACTGCGGAAAGCCCCTCAAAGGCGGTCGCGGCATTGAGTGCGGACAGGTGTTTCAGATCGGCCAGGACAAGTACGCCGCCAAGATGGGCGCCACATTCGCCGACGAGAACGGTCGCGAGCAGCCCTTCTACATGGGCTGCTACGGTATCGGCATCTCGCGCACGCTCGCCGCGATCGTGGAGCAGCACCACGACGAGCACGGCATCATTTGGCCGGTCTCGGTGGCGCCGTACGAGGTGAGCGTCATCTCCCTCGATAAGAAGGGCGAGGCGTTCGATGCCGCCGCGGAGCTCGCCGAGGCGTTTGCTGCCGAGGGCATCGACGTTGTGTTCGACGATCGTGCGGAGCGAGCAGGCGTTAAGTTCGCCGATAACGACCTCATGGGCTTCCCGTACCAGGTCGTCGTGGGCAAGCGCGGACTTGCTGCCGGAACCGTCGAGGTGAAGAATCGCTCGACAGGGGAGCGCCTCGATGTTGCGGTTGCCGATGTCGTCGCCGAGGTTGCTGCTCTTGTGAAGGATGCACGCGCATAGGTACAAATTATTGTACCGAGTGCTGATAGTTTCGTTCTTGATGAACCGGGTTCCTGTCGCCCAATGGGCGGCAAGAGCCCGTGTTCCCGGCGTCTCACTTCGGGGACGGGTACGTTTGAGTCGTTTTTACCCTTGAGCGCCCGTCTCCGAGATGTCGTATTTGACACGTTCTCACGAGTCCCCAAAGTGTCGAGCCAAATTTTTTAAAATTTCGCTTGCATTCGGCCGACGGTTTCCGTATAGTATTTCCCGCACCGCTTGGGGGCGTAGCTCAGCTGGGAGAGCGCTTGACTGGCAGTCAAGAGGTCAGGGGTTCGATCCCCCTCGTCTCCACCCAAGTGAACAGCCGCCCTCCGAGCAATCGGAGGGCGTTTTGCTATACGGGCTCTTGGCGCAACGGTTAGCGCAGGGGACTCATAATCCCTGGGTTGAGGGTTCGAATCCCCCAGGGCCCACCAACAATTTCAAGGCCGGGCTTCACGCCTGGCCTTTTTCTATTCGCTTTGCCGAACCGTTCGCTCTGCTATGCTGCATACTAGTAGCGCGCAATCAATCGCTGTGAAGGGGAGCGCATGCAGTACATCACCGCAGAGGAAGCGGCCCGCCGCTGGGGCGTGACGACGCGTCTGGTGCAGCGCTATTGCAAGCAGGGTCGCATCGCTGGCGCCGACAAGCTCGCCGGCTCGTGGCGCATCCCCGAGGGCACGGTCAAGCCCGATGACCCGCGCAGGAACGGGCGCGCCGCCGGCCCGCAAGCGCCGTGCCGGCCATCCATACCCTCCTTCCAGAACCTCATGCCGCTCATGAGCACGGCATATGCCCCGGGAACCGTGGCGGCGTTCGTCTCCTCCCTCGCGAAAGGCACGCGCGCGTCAATCGCTCAGGCTGAGCTTGCCTACTTCTCCGGCGACGCAGAGCGTGCGCGTGACGTGGCCGCTCCGCACCTCAAGAGCGACGACGCAGAGGCGCGCCTCTCCGCCTGCCTCATCTGCGCGTTTTCGAACTTGAGCCTCGGCCGCATCAACGACGCCCGCTTCGCGCTCGACGGCGCCTTCGGGTGTTTGAATTCAGAGTGGGGGGGGTTACGCCTCCCGAGGTGGCGGCTATGGCGGCTTTCATCGGGAACGCCGCGAGCGCGCTGCTGCACCTGCCTGCACCGAAAACCTTGAAGCACGCGCCCGACCCGCTTCCCCTCCTGCCGCCCGGCCTTAGGCTCTTTGCCTGCTACATCAAGGCGCACCGCCTCTACCTCGAAGGCGCCTACGAGCAGAGCTACGGTGTCGTGCTCGGCGCCTTTGCCATGGCGGATGCGCTCTACCCCATACCTGCCATCTACCTGCACCTCGCGGCCGTCATGAGCCTCATGGCGCTCCGCCGCGCGGGCGAGGCGCGCCAACACGTCCTCGCCGCCTGGGACATCGCGCGCCCGGACGGCCTCATTCAGCCCTTCGGCGAGCACCACGGCCTTCTGGGCGGCATGCTCGAGGCCGCGATCAAACCCGCGTGGCCGGATGACTTCAAGCGCATGATCGATATCACGTACCGCTTCTCTGCCGGCTGGCGGCGCGTCCATAACCCTTCGACCGCCGACGACGTGGCGGACAACCTCACCACCACCGAGTTCGCGGTCTGCATGCTCGCCGCGCGCGACTGGACCAACACGGAGATCGCCGAGCACATGGGCTTCTCGGTGAACCGCGTGAAGGAGTGCCTGTCCAACGCGTTTCGCAAGCTCGGGGTGACGAGCCGCAAGGACCTCGCGCAGTTTATGCTGGCGTAGCGGGCCCTGCGACCCCGCGCAGCGACTGCCGACGGCCTTCGCGCCAAATCCCGCCCTCCCCAAATTGACCTGCCTTTCGGGTAGGGGAGATGTGCGTCGCCTCCTCAACAATGGGTTCATGACCCGCTGTGCGGGCAAGCGCCCGCGGGACGGAGGTACAAGATGCCGAGAAGAACGATCTGGTCGGTGCTCGCTGCGGCGCTGCTGTGCCTGGTGATGCTGCCCGTCACGGCGCTGGCGGCGGAGCCGAATACCGTTTATGTGGGAGGCGAGGCGCTTGCCGGAAGTTCTGACAGTATCGTTTACGCCACAACAAACGAAAACGGCGAAGTGATAACGGAAGGTGCAACTGCTGACAACTACAACATCAAGTGGGACGGCAGTACGCTGACTCTGCGCGGGGCCACCATCAAAAACGAATTGTATGCCGACCAAGACCCCCTTATTTATATTACCGGAGCGGCCATTGGCGTATTCAATCAAAGCGGCGATGCAAACTTGACTATCACATTGGAGGGCACCAATACAATAAAAGATGTCAGCTATGGAATTTGTGTACTTGCCCCCTCTAATGGCAGTGCCAAGCTGACCATCACGGGCAGCGGCAGTCTGGATGTCAGCGCCACTTCTACTGGCATCCGGATTCAGAGCCACAGCGGCGATGCCGCAGTGAGTATCAAGAATGCCAAAGTTACTGCAACAGCACAATGGGCCTCTGGTGTCAATGTGCGGTGCGGTACAAATTCGTCCGCCTCCCTGACTGTGAATGGTGGAAACCTGACCTCCAGTGGGAAGCCAGGGATTTTATTCGATACTTTAGAATCTTCCATTCTTTCAACGATTAAATTTATCGTCAGCAACAGTGCCCTTGTGGATGCAAGAGGCGGTGGGATCGGTGCCGGATCGCTACTAGATCTCAAGGAAGTTTCCCCTGCTGATGACAGTGTTGGTATCGTCTTTGGTCATGACCGTTCCGACAGTAAAGCTGGCACCGTGTACGGCGATGTGACCTTGCAGGAGGATTTGGAGATTGGCGAGGGTGAGAGCCTGACGCTGGATGACGGTGCAAACCTGAGCGCAGGAGATCATAATGTGATCGTGGACGGCGGAACGCTGGACGAAAGACTGAAGACCAGTCTGGGCGACAGGGTGACGTATGTAGTTCGCGGCGTGTCGCTGGATCAAAGCGCATTGACCCTGACCAAGGGCGGCACCGCCCAGCTCACCGCCACGGTGGAGCCGATCGACGCCACCAACAAGAAGGTGACATGGAGCAGCAGCGCCCCCGACGTCGCCACGGTGGACGCAAGCGGCAACGTCACCGCGGTTGCCGAGGGAACGGCCACCATCACTGCCACCACGGTGGACGGCGGCAAGACCGCGACCTGCACGGTGACGGTCGAGCACGCCCACGATCCCGCCGCTGCGTGGTCGAGCGATGCGAGCGGCCACTGGCATGCGTGCGCGGGCTGCAGCGAGAAGCTGAACTTCGCCGTACATTCCGGCAAGGTTGTAGGCAAGCGGGACGCCACCTGCACCGAAGCAGGTTACACGGGAGACACGGTCTGTTCTATCTGCGGGTACGTGGTTGCGAAGGGCGTTGCGACACCTGCCACCGACCATAGCTACCAAGACGGCGCCTGCACGGCCTGCGGTGCGCAAGAGCCTGCCAAGGACGGGGATTCCATCCCCGCCACGGGAGACCTGGCACCCGTTGCCTGCGCGCTTGCCGGGATCTTCGGCATGGCGCTCGTCGCCGCCGGTCTCCGCAACAGGACGTCTTGGTAGCGTTTTCATGCAGATTCGCGCTAAACGACCACAAAGGAGACCCGGATTCAAAATTGAGGCTTGGCAGCGGGGGAGCGTCGTGGTACTATAGCCTTCGCTGAAAAGCACAAGGGCGTTTGGCTCAGGGGTAGAGCACTTCCTTCACACGGAAGGGGTCACAAGTTCAAATCTTGTAACGCCCACCAGAACATGAACGGGGCCGGGGAGCAATCGCCGGCCCTTTTTCCTACCACGGCTGCTTGAATGAATGGATGGTTTTCTACCAGCCTGGTATCGAACGTATCATTTGAGGGGTGCGGAGATGATCCTCAACGTAGATAAGATCGAGAAGAGCTTCGGTGCACGCACGCTCTTCTCCGGCGCGTCCTTCCAGGTGAATCCTGGCGACCGCTTCGCCCTTGTAGGGCCAAACGGTGCCGGCAAGACCACGCTTTTGAAGATCATCATGGGGCTCGATACCGCCGACGGCGGTTCCATCACCTTTGCCAAGGATGTAAACGTGGGCTACCTCGAACAGGAGACGAAGCTCGCGAGCGACGTGCCCGTGATCGATGAGGTTATGGCTGCCGCGCACGAGATCCGCGAGCTTGGTGAGCGCGCTGAGGCTCTGCAACTCAAGATCGCCGAGGCAGGGGAGACGGGTGAGGTACCCCAGACGCTTCTCGACGAATACGGCCGCGTGCAGGATCGCTTCGAGGGGCTTGGCGGTTACGAGCTGGAAAGCAACGCGCGCCAGATCCTCGCCGGTCTGGGCTTTCCAGTCGAGGAATTCAATAAGCCCTGCGCTGAGTTCTCGGGTGGTTGGCAGATGCGCATCGCACTCGCGAAGCTCTTCTTGCGCCACCCCGATCTGCTCTTACTCGACGAGCCCACGAACCACCTCGACCTCGAAAGCGTCCAGTGGCTCCGTTCCTTCATCGCGAGCTACGAGGGAGCCGTTCTCATCGTCTCGCACGACCGCGCCTTCATGGATGCCTGCGTAGATCATGTGGCTGCGCTCGAGAACCGCCGTATCACCGTCTACACCGGTAACTACAGCTCCTATCTCAAGCAGCGCGAGGACAACCTCGAGCAGATGCGCGCCAAGCGTGCCGCCCAGGAGCGCGAAATCGCGCACATGCAGGTCTTCGTCGACAAGTTCCGCTACAAGCCCACCAAGGCTGCGCAGGCGCAGGAGCGCATGAAGCGCATCGAGCAGATCAAGAGCGAGCTCGTGATCCTACCCGAGGGCCACAAGCACGTTGACTTCAAGTTCCCCGATCCGCCGCGCTCGGGTGATATGGTTGTGAAGCTCGAGGGCGTGTCGAAGTCCTATGCAGACAAGCATGTCTACAGCGGCATCGACCTTACGCTCTATCGGGGCGACCATGTGGCGCTCGTGGGCCCCAACGGCGCGGGCAAGTCAACGCTGCTCAAGATGCTCGCAGGAATCGAGGCGCCGAGTTCGGGCACGCGCGACCTCGGCGTAAATGTGGGCGTGGCCTACTATGCCCAGCACCAGCTAGAAGGTCTCAAGGAGGCGAATACCGTCCTGCAGGAGATCGATTCCGTGGCTCCTACCTGGACGGTGCCCCAGCAACGGAGCCTTCTCGGCGCCTTTCTCTTCTCGGGCGACGATGTCGACAAGCGCGTTGGCGTGCTATCCGGCGGCGAGCGCGCTCGTCTAGCGCTCGCCAAGATGCTCGTAGCTCCCGAGGCGCTGCTCTGCCTCGACGAGCCCACGAACCATCTTGATATCGACTCGGTCGACATGCTCGAGAACGCGCTCAGGAACTTCCCCGGCACGCTCGTGCTCATCTCCCACGACGAACACCTCGTGCGCGCCGTGGCGAACCGGGTGATCGACATCCGTGACGGCAAGATGACCGTCATAGACGGCGATTACGACTACTATCTTTTCAAGCGCGAGGACTTGGCTGCCCGTGAAGCGGCTGCCGGAGTAGAAGAATCCGCACGCTCGACGCGTCCCGCAACCGGCACGTTCGAACCCAAGGTGCCGCGTACGCATCGCAACGCGTCCGACTCGTCCGTGCCGGTACCTTCAGGCAAGAAGACGAAGGAGCAACGCCGCGCTGAAGCCGAGGCGCGCGCGGAGCTTAACAAGCGACTCAAATCCACGCGCGACCGCCTGAAGGCCGTCGAGCGCGACCTTGAGCGCAAGCGTGCGCGCTATGACGAGCTTATGGAGCTTATGGCAAGTGAGGAGCTCTATGCAGATCAAGCGCGATTCAACGAGGCGCTTGGGGAATATAACGGGCTGAAGCAGGCGCTGCCGGCGCTTGAAGACGAATGGCTCGAGCTCTCAGCCACGATCGAGGAGGAGACGGCACATGGAGGCGCGTAAGGCTGCCGCGGTCGCGCTCAATATCTGCGCCTACGCGTTCAGGATCATTGGGATCGCGCTTTGCGCCCTTGTGATCATGCTCTGCTTCCCGGGAATCGTGAACCAGCTCGGCCTCACGGGGCTCGTCATCGACCTCTCGCGTGTGCTGCCGGGCGTCATCGCCGGCTGGGGCGTCATCGTCTCGCCGTTCGGCGGCGTCTTCCGCTTCGACTTCCTCATCGTGGGTATCGTGTTCTTCGTACTCGATTTCGCCTGCTCGCGCTTCTCGCGCGCGGTGCGTTAGGAGGTATTCTTGAATCGCCTCCTCTCCATCTTGCTTTCCGCCCTTGCGGTCATCATCGGCATTGTCGTGCACGAGAGCGCACATGCCCTCGCGGCGTATATTCTTGGCGACTCCACCGCGCGTTCGCGAGGGCGCATCTCGCTCAACCCGCTCGCGCACATTGATCCCTTCGGCACGGTGCTCCTGCCGCTGCTCATGGTGCTCGCCGGAGGACCGGTTTTCGCCTATGCCAAACCCGTACCGGTCCACCTCGGCAACCTTAAGAATCCGAAACGCGACGAGCTGCTCGTGGCACTCGCGGGGCCGCTGTCGAACATTCTCGTCGCGCTTCTCGCGGCGCTCGTATACGGCGTGCTCCTGAGCGTTGTGTTCGTGCCCGGGCTCAGCGCGGGCACGCTCTCGCTCGGGTTCGCGAATGGCGTCGCGTCGTTTCTCGTCACCCTTATGTCGGTGAACCTGTCGCTCGCATTCTTCAACCTCATCCCCCTGCCGCCGCTCGATGGCTCGAGTATCCTCGTCATGTTCCTCAAAGGCGATGCACTCCGATCCTATTACGAGATTCAGCGCTATTCCATGCCGATCCTCATCATCGTGCTCTACCTGCTCCCGAATATCACGGGCATCGACCTTGTGGGCTGGTATTTCGAATTCACCGTGTATCCGCTCATGAACGGACTGCTTTCGCTCGCGTACGGCCTTATCTAGGCTACACTATACGAGTTGGATAGGCTCGACGCCGACAGAGGGGAGGGGCGATGTCCTATCGTGTGACCACGCAGGGCTTCACCGGTCCCTTCGATCTGCTGCTGCAGCTTGTGTCGCGCCAAAAGGTGGATATCGGCGCCATCTCTATCTCCGAGGTCGCCGACCAGTACCTCGCCGAGGTGGAACGCATCGAGGCTCTGGACTTGGACGTCGCAAGCGATTTTCTGCTCGTCGCGGCAACGCTCCTCGACATCAAGGCCGCCTCGCTCGTGCCAAACGACGACGTGCCCTCGGTCGATGACGAGGATATCGACGACGAATACGCCGGACTCGACGCCGAATCGCTGCGTGAGGTGCTCATCCAACGCCTGATCGCCTACAAACAGTTCAAGGGTGCCGCGGCAGCGTTGGGTAGCCGCATGGAAGCCGAGAGCCGCATGCATCCGCGCGTTGCTGGCCCCGACCCCGAGTTTCTGAACCTCATGCCCGATTATCTGCAGGACATCACCTTGCGCGGGCTTGCGGTGATCTGCGCGGACCTCGATAGTCGACGCGAGACCTTCCTGCTCGAAGCGGAGCACGTGGCGCCCAAGCGCGTGCCCATCGAGCTCACTGTCGCTTCTGTCGACCGTTTCACCCGCGCGAACGCGCACACCACGTTCCGCTCGCTGCTTGACGCGGATTCCACCACCGAACAGCTCGTCGCCACGTTCCTAGCGATTCTCGAGCTCGCGAAGCGCGGGTCGATCACACTCGCTCAAGACGACCTCTTCGGCGAGATCCGCATCGACCGCGTGGAAGGCTCGCCTGAATACCACCCGGGAGACGCGCTCGACGACGATTACGACGCCTAGGCTTTCGTGCTTTTGAATGATGGTTAGGTAGGGAACGCATGAACGACCTCGAAGCTTTGAATCCGCTTTCGCCGAAGGGCGCCCTCGAGGCGCTGCTCTTGGTGTCGAGCGATCCGGTGAGCGCGAGTACGCTTGCGCAGGCGCTCGATATCACACCAGGCGAGGCTGCATCGCTTTTGGCCGAGCTCAAGGTAGAGTACGAGGAGGCCAACCGCGGCTTCCAGATGCGCGAGGTGGCGGGAGGCTGGCGCCTCTTCACGCACCCCGCCTATCATGACCAAGTCGAGGCATATGTGCTCTCTTGGGATACGCAGCGGCTTTCGCAGGCAGCACTCGAGACGCTCGCGGTGATCGCCTACCACCAGCCCGTAACGCGCGAGGCTGTGAAGGGCATCCGTGGTGTGAATTCCGATGGCGTGATCTCGTCGCTCGTAGACAAGGGGCTCGTGCGTGAAGTGGGCCGCGACGCCCAGCGCGGTCAGGCGATCCTGTACGGCACGACGAACGCATTCTTAGAGAAATTCGGCTTGCGATCCACGCGCGACCTGCCGGACTTGGAGCAGTTCGCTCCCGACGAGCAATCGCGGCAGTTCATCCGTGAGCGACTCTCCGGACGCTCCATCGCCTCTACACTCGAGGAGACTGAGGAAGATCTCGATGAGGAGCGCGAGCTCATCGACGCACCGCTCGATGGCATGATCGCCAATGTAGATGATGAGGACGCCGATGACGATCTTATCATCGTGGGCGACGCGACGGATGACTACGATGACGAGCGCTGAGGCCACACACGAACATCCGCACACGATGCGCTTACAGCGGTTCCTGGCGCGCGCCGGCGTGGCGAGCCGCCGGGGATCCGAGGCGCTCATGACGGCCGGTCGTGTGATGGTGAACGGTGTCGTGGCGACGGAGCTGGGGACGAAGGTCGACACCGACGTCGATATCGTCGAGGTTGACGGGGTACGCGTGCGCTGGAACGATGAGCCTGTGTATCTCATGCTCAACAAGCCTGCGGGCTACCTTACGACGATGAGCGACCCCCAAGGGCGACCGTGTGTGGCCGAACTCGTACCCGTGGCCGAGCATCCCGGGCTCTTCCCAGTGGGAAGGCTCGATTTCGATACGACGGGCCTGCTGCTCTTCACCACGGACGGCGACCTCGGGCACGCGCTGCTTCACCCCTCGCACCATGTAAAGAAGACCTACATCGCGCTCGTGGACGGCGCGATGCACGACGACGAGCTCGAACCGCTCCGTCGAGGCATCGTGCTCGACGATGGCCCCTGCCAACCTGCACCGAGCCAGGTGCTCGAGCGTCGCAGCGGGACGACCGTGGTCGAGATCTCGCTTCGCGAGGGGAGGAAGAACCAGGTGAAACGCATGCTTAGCGCAATCGGTCATCCGGTGCTCGAACTTCATCGTCCTACCTTCGGCCCGCTCGAGCTTACCGGTATCGAGGAAGGCTCGTGGCGCTATCTCACTGACGACGAGATTTGCTTGCTTCGCCGTGCGGCAACCTGTTAGTCGTCACTTTGGGGAGCCCGTCGCTGGGGGAACCCGCCATTGGGGACGGGGGTTATTGGTTGGTCGCGGAAAAGCAGGTGCCGAAATGTCCGACCAACCAATAACCCCCGTCCCCAGTGGCAGGTCCGTCCGTAGCGGCGGCTCCCCAAAGTGACGTGCCAAGACAGCAAAGCGGGGGAGCGTTCTAGTACAATGGGTTCCTTGAGAACCCACATGACTGGACAGGAAGGGATTCCAGAATGATCGTGGCTATCGACGGGCCTGCGGGCTCGGGTAAATCGACCATCGCAAGCGCACTCGCGAAGCGCTTCGGCTTTGAGAAGCTCGATACCGGTGCGATGTACCGTGCTGTTGCGTTCACCGCGCAGGATCGTGGTATCGACCTCGATGATGAGGACGCTGTCACCGCACTCGCGAGCTCGGTGACGATCCGTTTCGCTCCGGGCGAGGGCATGAGCCGCATCACCGTCGACGACCGCGATGTGAGCCGCGAGATTCGAACGCCCGCCGTCGACGCGACCGTCTCGAAGGTCGCCGCGTATGCCGGTGTGCGCAAGGCTATGCTCGAACCTCAGCGCGCTGCGGCTCAAGAGCACGATATCGTTGCCGAAGGACGCGATATCGGCACCGTCGTCTTCCCGAAAGCCGACGTTAAGGTCTTCCTCACCGCCGACCCGCGCGAGCGGGCGCGCCGTCGCGTGCTCCAGCGCCATGCGGGTGAGGCTATCGACGCTCACTCCCTCGAACGTGAGGTCGACGAGACGCTCGCTGCCCTCGAGCGCCGCGATGCCGCGGATTCCGGGCGCGCAGTCGCGCCGCTTATCGAAGCCGAAGACGCCGTCGAAATCGATTCCACGGCTTATTCCATCGATGAGGTTTGCGACCGAATTGCCGAGCTCATCGAAGAGAGGCGCTAGCATATGGCACGCTTCTTCCACGACGAGGATTACTACTACGACCGCGGCATGCGCGAGAACCCACCCGCAATCCGGGCGCTTTACCTTGTGATCATTGGAATTCTCTTCGCCTTCTCCAAGGTATATTGGCGCTGGCGCGTCGAACGTGCCGAGGAGCTCCTGCCCACGGACGACACCGGCTCCGTCATCATCTCGAACCATACTTCCATGGGCGAGGTCGTGGCGACGGTCTGCCACATCGTGCGCACGGGACGCCGGGTACGGCCCATCATGAAGTCTGAATTCAATAAGAACCCTGTCGTCAAATGGTTCTTCGCTCGCGTGGGGGGCATCCCTGTCGAGAGGGGCACGTCCGACATGAAGGCGCTCCGCCGCGCCCAACATGCGCTCCAGCGTGGTGAGGACGTGCTCATCTACCCCGAAGGCACGCGCATCCGCTCCGACGACCAGCCGGTCGAGATCCATGGCGGCTTCGCGCTCATCGCCCAGATGGCGAAAGCACCCGTGGTACCGCTCGCTGTCTGCGGCTTTCGTGACGTGACACCTCCAGGTGCGCACATCATGCGGCCGGTGAAGACATGGATCCGCTGCGGCGAACGGCTCTCGCTTTCCGATGCACCCGCTGAGCTCAAGCGCCGCGAGCGCCTGCAGTGGCTCGAAGACGAATCCGTGCGACGCATGTACGAGGTGCGCGACGCGCTTCGCGAAGAGCATCCAGGGAGGCGGTAGCGTGGCTGCCAAGATCGTGGTCGCCGAGCATGCCGGTGCTTGCTACGGGGTCGAGCGCGCGCTCAAGCTCGCGCGGCATGCTTGCGAGACAACGGATACACCGGTGCATACCTTAGGTCCGCTCATCCATAACCCACTCGTGGTGCGCGACCTGGAAGCCGCCGGTGTCGAACTCGCCGAGACCCTCGACGATGCCCGCAGCGGCACGCTCATCATACGCACACATGGCGTGGTGCCCGAGGTCATCGAGGAGGCACGCAGCCGCGGTCTCGAGGTCCTGGACGCCACCTGCCCGTATGTGAAGAAGGTTCACGAGTCGGCAGCAAAGCTCGTGGCTGAAGGGTATCAGCTCCTTGTCATCGGCGAGGCGGGTCATCCCGAAGTCGAGGGCATCCTTGGCCATGCCGGCCAAAGCGCTCAAGTCGTGAGTGAACCCGAGGAGCTCGATAGCATCGAGCTCGCGGGCAAGGTAGGTGTCGTTGTGCAGACCACGCAGACCGCGGCACGCCTCGCCGAGGTCACGGCGGCGCTTGTCGGCCGCGTGCGCGAGCTGCGCGTCGTGAACACCATCTGCAAGGCGACCGGGGAGCGCCAGCGCGCCGCAGCGGAGCTTGCAGCTGCGTCCGACTGCATGGTCGTCGTGGGCGGCAAGAACTCCGGCAACACGCGCCGTTTGGCCGAGATCTGCTCCAGCATCTGCGACCGAACGCACCATATCGAGTCCGAACAGGAACTCGAAGCCATATGGTTCACCGACGCGCGCACGATCGGCATCACCGCTGGCGCCTCGACGCCGCAGGCGCATATCGACCGCGTACGAGCGTGCATCGAAGAGCTGGTCGACGCCTCATGACCGACGCACCGCAGATTCCGTCCTACGCCCTCGCCCGCGCGGATTACGGCCGCGAGCGCGATGCCGACGCCCAGGGCGCGCTGGTCGTAGCGGTCGCACCGGATTCTCCCGCTTATGATGCCGGCATCGAATGCGGCATGCGCGTGCTCGAGGTGAACGGCGTCGCACTTCTGGATATGATCGACTGGCTTTGGGAGGCTTCAGACGCCGTATGCGAGCTCACGGTGCTCGACCCACGCGATGGCGCCGCTGAGACCGCCGTGCTCGAGCGGCTTCCCGGGGAGGATTGGGGCATCGAGTTCGACGGCGCCGTTTTCGACGGCATGCGCACCTGCGTGAACGTCTGTACGTTCTGCTTCATGCGGATGCTTCCGCCGCACATGCGCGGCACGCTCTACATCCGCGACGACGATTACCGCCTGAGCTTCCTGCAGGGAAATTTCGTCACCCTCACGAACCTCGATGAACAGGATATCGAACGCATCATCTCTCATCGTCTGAGCCCCATGAACGTGTCGCTTCACGCTG
Organism: uncultured Collinsella sp.; assembly: GCA_900538305.1. Lineage (GTDB taxonomy): Bacteria > Actinomycetota > Coriobacteriia > Coriobacteriales > Coriobacteriaceae > Enorma. Next base: position 28,436 of record UPXY01000003.1, on the reverse strand, counting down.
TCACGCCCGAGGTGCGTCGGCATCTCATGGGCAAGAACGCCGCGCGCGGCATGGAGGCGCTCGAGCGCCTCATCGACGCAGATATCGAGATTCATGCGCAGGTCGTGCTCGTCCCCGGCGAGAACGATGGCGAGGAACTCAACCGGACACTCTCATGGTGCGCTGCCCGGCCGCAGGTCACAAGCCTCGGCATCGTCCCGCTCGGCTATACCAGGTTCCAAACAAGGTTCCAAGCTTCTTTTTCAGACGATCCCGCTTCTGCCCGCGCGGTTATCGAACAGGTACGTCCCTTCCAAGAGGCGGCGCGCGAACGCTGCGGGAGAACCGTCTTCCAACTTGCCGACGAGTTCTACCTCGATGCTCGCATCGAGGTGCCACCCGCAGACTCCTACGATGGCTACCCGCAGTACTACGACGGTATCGGCATGATCCGAAGCTATCTCGATGAAGCAGCCGATGTGCTCGCCTCTTCTTCCGATGAGCTTGCGCGCATCCACAAGCATCTTGAGCGTGAGGGCAGACAGCTCGTTGTATTGAGCGGTGCCGCCGCCGCTGAAACCGTTGGCGGCTTCGTGGCATCGCCGCAGCTCGGCGGTCGGGTCGCCACCATCGTAAACGAATACTTCGGTGGTAACGTCGATGTCACAGGTCTTATGTGCGCCTGCGATATCTTAGAACAGCTGCCCGACGATCTTTCGCAGGTTATGCTGATTGTGCCGGACGTCATCTTCAATGCGGACGGCATGACGCTGGACGGGTATCATCGAAGCTGTCTTATCGAAGATCTAAAGGCGCGTGGTTCCGAGGTCATCGTCACCCCCACCATGCCGCGCGACATACTCGATCATTTCAGGACCAGGTACTGAAACGATCATCTTGCTCGCACCGTGAGAGTCTGAGTCCTGGACGTAGATTCTCACCGAAGAATAGGAGTACGCATGAAACCTGTCGTCGCGATCGTTGGGCGGCCGAACGTTGGCAAATCGACGCTCGTGAACCGTCTGGCCGGCACGAACGACGCCATCGTCCATGAGAGCCGCGGCGTGACGCGCGACCGCTCATACCACGACGCCGATTGGAACGGCCGTGAGTTCATCCTCGTCGACACGGGCGGCATCGAGCCCATGAAGAGCGACGACGTCTTCTCGACGTCCATCCGCGATCAGGCGCTCGCCGCGGCGGAGGAGGCAGACGTCGTCCTCTTCGTCGTCGACGGTTCCGTGGGCGTCACGGAGGAAGACGAGTCCGTCGCACGCATGCTCAAGCGCGTGAAAAAGCCAATTCTGCTTCTGGTGAACAAGCTCGATAACCCTGCGCGCGAGGACGAGCGCCTATGGGAGTTCTACTCGCTTGGCATCGGCGATCCAAGGCCCATCTCCGCGCACCACGGCCACGGAACGGGCGATTTGCTTGATGAGGTTGTGGCGCTTTTGCCCGAAGAGGAGGATAGCGCGCCTGAACTGTACCCGGACGCGCTCGGCGTAGCGATCATCGGCCGCCCGAACGCCGGCAAGTCCTCGCTCTTCAACAAGGTCATCGGCTCTGAGCGCTCTATCGTCTCGGACATCGCTGGTACCACGCGCGATGCTATCGACACCTATATCGAGCGCGACGGCCGCCGCTATCGCTTAGTGGACACGGCGGGCATTCGCAAGAAGAGCACCGTTTACGAGAACATCGAGTACTACTCCATGGTGCGAGGGCTTCGGGCCATCGACCGTGCCGATGTGGCTCTGCTCGTCGTGGACTCCGGCGTGGGTATGACCGAACAGGATCAAAAGGTTGCAAATCTCGCCATCGAGCGCGGCTGCGCCCTCGTGATCTTGCTCAACAAATGGGATCTTCTCGACGATGACTACAAGCGCGAGAAGGCGCTCGACACCGTCGCCCGCCGCATGACGCTTGCGCCCTGGGCGCCCATGCTGCGTATCTCCGCGCTTACCGGTCGCTCGGTCGAGAAGATCTGGAAGCTCATCGACGAGGCCGCCGCTGAGCGCGCTAAAACCATCTCGACCTCGGCGCTCAATCGCCTCCTCACGGGTCTTCGCGAGTTTGGTCATACGATTGTTGATGGCAAGCGGCGTCTGCGCATGCACTACGTCACGCAGACCGGTACGAACCCGCCGGCGTTCACGTTCTTCGTGAACCATCCGGACCTCGTGAACGACACGTACCGTCGTTACGTCGAGAACCGCATGCGCACGGAATTCGGCTTCAAGGGGACGCCCATCCGCCTCTATTTCCACAAGAAGAACGACCGCAACGGGACGGGGGAGTAGCATGTATGGCGTAAACACCGCCGTCTATGCCACGCTCGGCATGATGCTCGTTTCTTATCTTATCTGCGGCATTCCCTTTGGGAAGATCCTTGCGAAGGCGATGAGCCATAAAGACCTTCAGCACGAGGGATCGGGCAATATCGGAACCACGAACGCGCTTAGAGTGGCTGGTCCCAAGGTTGCTGCCATCACCCTTGCCTGCGACCTGCTCAAGGGCACGATCTGCATGAGGGTTGCCATGACCATCCTAGGGGATATCCCGTGGACTTCGGAGGTGGATATCCAGCTCATGGTTGCCTTCATCGCCCTCGCATGCCTCTACGGTCACATTTTCTCGCCGTATCTGCATTTCCACGGCGGCAAGGGCATCGCCACGGGCGTTGGCATCCTCTTTGGCTTCTTCTGGCCGCTCGCCATCATCCATCTTGCCATCTTCATCGTGCTCGTCGCGATCACTAAATACGTTTCCGTGGGATCGATCGTTACGGCGGCACTCGTGCCACTTACGGTCTCGATACTCGTTCCCTATCTTCCACCTGCCGTCATCGCGGTATGGGCGGTGCTCGGATGGAGCGTCGTCGCCGCGCACCATGCCAATATCGGACGGCTCCGTGCCGGCACGGAATCGAAGATCTCGTTCGGCTCTAAAAAGGAGGACGCATAGATGAAGATCGCAGTCATCGGTGCCGGTTCCTGGGGAACGGCGATTTCCGGCGTCGCTGCCGTTCGCGCCGAGGACGTCGTGCTCTGGTCTCATGACGAGCCCGTGCCCGCCGGCATCAACGAGCATCACAAGAACCCGCTATACCTCAGCGATTACATCCTTCCAGACAACGTTCGATCCACCGGCGACTTCCACGAGGCGCTCGATGGCGCGGACGGCGTCATCATCGTCGTACCGTCGCCGTTCATCCGCTCGACCATCCATGCCGCGGCGAGCGAGTTCGCGCCCGATGTTCCCGTGCTTGTCCTTACCAAGGGCATCGAACCGGGTACCGGCAAACTCATGACGGAAGTCGTGGAGGAAGAGATCGGCAACCCCAGCCGCATCGCTGCGCTCTCCGGCCCCAACCATGCCGAAGAGATCTGCCGTGGCACGCTCGCGGCGGCGGTCATCGCATCCGAGCATCCCGGTGTGGTCGAGTTCTTCAAGAACCTGCTCATCTCACCGAATTTCAGGCTGTACGCCTCGAGCGACGTGGTGGGTATCGAAACCTGCGGCGCGGTGAAGAACGTCATCGCCATCGTCTGCGGTATCGCCGCGGGCTCGGGCTACGGCGACAATACGCTCGCGCTCATCATGACGCGCGGCCTGGCCGAGATCAGTCGCATCGTATGCGCGCGCGGCGGCGAACCCATGACTTGCATGGGCCTCGCTGGCATGGGTGATCTTGTGGTGACATGCACCTCGCCGCACTCACGTAACCGCTCCTTCGGCGTTGCCTTCGCGCAGGGCGAATCTCTCGAAGAATACCAAGCGCGCACTCATATGATCGTCGAGGGTGCTGCCGCGGTAAAGAGTACGGCCGAGCTCGCGCGCGAACTGGGCGTCGACGCGCCCATCACGAGCTGCTTGGAAGCTGCGCTCTACCACGGCATGACGCTCGACGAGGCGCTTCGGACACTCGTGAACCGTGAGCCTACCGAAGAGTTCTACGGACTCGATCGGGAAGCCTGCTAACGCGCAGGACACCGCCTGCGCCTCCGCAATGCTCGCACACCAGCTAGGAAGGGATCGCCATGCAACACCGAGCGCTTATCTCGCCCTCGATCCTCTCTGCCGACATCGCGAACCTCGAGCGTGATCTTACGCGCATCTCGAGTGCCGATCTCATACATATCGACGTGATGGACGGCCACTTCACCGGCAACCTCACGTTCGGGCCGAACGTCGTCGCCGCATGCAAGCGCGTATGCACGGCGCCGCTCGACGTGCACATGATGGTCACGAACCCGGATGCCACGATTGACTGGTATCTCGATGCGGGTGCAGACATCATCACCGTGCATGCGGAGGCATCCACCCACTTGCACCGCACGATCGCGCATATCAAGGAGCGTGGGGCGCAGGCCGGTGCGGTTCTGAACCCGGCCACGCCCGTCGGCCTACTCGAGGACATCCTGCCCGACCTCGACATGGTGCTCCTCATGAGCGTGAACCCCGGGTTCGGCGGGCAGAGCTTCATCGAGGGTTGCTATGCGAAGATCGCGCGCCTACGCGAGCTTTGCGAGCGCGTCGGTGCAAACCCGCGCATCGAGGTGGACGGCGGCATCTCCGAGAAGAACATCGCCAAGGTCGCGGCAGCGGGTGCCGATACCTTCGTCGCAGGTTCTGCAGTCTATAACGCCGAAGATCCCAACGCGATGATCGCGCGTCTGCGCACGCTTGCACAGAACGCCATCGAGGCTGCGCGATGATCCTGCCTGCCGCGCACATCAACCTCGATTATGCCGCATCGACTCCGCTTCGCGCCGAGGCGCTCGAAGCGATGCGCTCCTACGACGCGTCTCCGATTGCAGGAGCGAATCCCAACTCGCTCCATACGCTCGGCCGTGAGGCGGCGCGAGCGCTCGAGGAAGCACGGCGTTCCGTCGTCTCGTCGCTCGGGTGCGGCGTGCGACCCCAGGAGGTCATCTTCACCTCGGGCGGCACGGAGGCAAACGTGCTCGCGCTGTTCGGCATCGCCGAAGCGGTACGCGCAAAAGATCCTGCCCGCACGCGCATCGTTGTGTCCGCGATCGAACACGACTCCATCCTCGATAACATTCCAGCTCTGCATGCTACAGGATTTGCCGTCGATATCGTGAAGCCGAGCGCGCACGGCGTCATCGAACCCGAGGCGCTTAACGGGCTGCTCGATAATCGCGTTGCGCTCGTATCCATCATGATCGCGAATAACGAGACCGGGGCGCTCCAGCCGATTGAGGAGCTTGCCCACGCCGCGCACACCGCGGGCGCATACTTCCATACCGATGCCATCCAGGGGTATCTCCATGTACCGCTCGACGTGAATGCCCTTGGTGTAGACGCCTTGTCGCTCGCCGGGCATAAGGTTGGAGCGCCGGTTTCCTGTGGTGCGCTCTATCTGCGCCGCGGTACGCCTTTTGCCCCGCGCTCCCGCGGGGGCGGCCAAGAAGCAGGCAGGCGCCCGGGAACGCAGGACGTGCGCTCGGTACTCGCACTCGCCGCTGTCGCAAGCGCCCTTGCTCCTGGCGTAGAAGGGGAGTGGCTTAGGCTTCGAGCCCTCTCGGATGCACTGTACGCCCGGCTGCTCACTTCACCGCGAATCCATGCGACGCTTGGATTGCCCCTTCCTACGGGCCGTCTCGGTGGAATCGTGTCTATCTATGTCGACGGCTTCGAATCGGAGGAGCTCATCTTACAGCTCGATCAGCACGGCTTCTGCGTCTCTGCGGGTTCGGCCTGCTCGAGCGCGAGCGCGAAGGCGAGCCATGTGCTCACCGCCATGGGACTTGCCGGTGACGCCGCAAACGGGTCGCTTCGCATCTCTTTCGACGATCGCGTCGATCCGGAGGCGCTCGATGCGTTCGCGAAGGCGCTCCTTACCATCGTGGAAGGATGAGTGTTGTGAAGGTCAAAGAGCTTGAAGGGCGTCTCTTCGAGATGTTTCCCCGCGACGCCGCAGAGGATTGGGACCATGTGGGTCTTTCGGTAGGGGATCCGGAGGCCGAAGTTGAACGCGTCTTCGTTACACTCGATGCGACCGTTGAAGACGTTCGGGCAGCCCACGATGCCGGTGCGAATGTGCTGCTCACGCATCATCCCGTATACATCGAGGCTCCGGGGGCATTCGTCCCAAAAGCCGGCGCGTACCCGCAGGCGTCTGCGGCGGTCTTCGCGGCGGCACGCTTCGGGGTGAGCGTGCTCTCGTTCCACACGAACCTCGACCGCTCGCATGAGGCAAGGTCTGTCATCGCGCGGCGATGGGGGCTCAATGCGCTCTCCTCACTGGAGCATGTGGACGATTCCGGCGCCACTGGGTACGGCGTACTCATGGATGTTGAGCGCCTTACCCTTCGAGACCTTGTCGAACGCGCTGCGGCGGAGTTCTCGGTGGAACCGCGCGTTTGGGGAGATCCCGGTCACGTTGTGTCGCGAGCCGCGTATATGGGCGGCAGCCTTGGTCATTTCGGTGAGCTTGCCCTCGCCGCGCACGCAGATGCCATCATCTGCGGGGAGGCGGGGTATCATGTATGCCAGGATCTCGCGCTGCGTGGCGTTGACGTCATCCTGCTTGGCCATGACGTCTCGGAGTACCCGTTTTGTGCGGTGCTCGCGAATGCGTGCGCCGAGGCAGGCGTTTCGACCGATGAGATCGTAGTTTCGAGGTTCCGCCGTCCGTGGTGGACCTATATGAAGGGATAGTCTGCATGAACGATGGAACTCGTTTGCTCAAGCTTCAGGAGACCGATCTTGAGCTTCAGCGTCTTCGGCTCGAGCTTTCGAAGCTCCCTGAGCTCGTCCAGCTTGCGCGCTTGCGCAAACGGCTCTCGCTCGCGCGCGAGGAGATGCTCAAGGTGAAGGGTGAGCGCAAGGACGTGGAGACCGATCTAGAAGATCTGGCAGAAGAGGAAGCATACTATCGCAAGCAAGTCGACGGGGTGCAAGCAAAGGCTGCGCGTCTCACCGATTACCGAGAGGTCCAAGATCTTGAGATTGAGCTGTCGAACCTCGCGAAGGCGCTCGATAAGGTCGCTTTCGACCAGCGTGATAGAAACGAGAAGCTTGAACGCGTGCTCGCACGCGAGCAGCAGGGCATAGCCGCCATCGAGCGCCTGGAGGGCTCGGTGAAGTCCTGCGCGGTGCGCGCCCGTGAGGTAGCAACGGACATCCAGGAGAGGATTGCCGAAGCAGAGCAGGCACGTACCAAACTCTATGGCGAGCTCAACGAGGAGCTCGCGCATGCCTATGAAGAGGCGGCTCGGGCATTCAACGGGCTTGGAGTCGAGGCACTCCGCGACGACGTGCCCACGCTCTGCCGCACGAAGCTCATGGAGTCCTCGCTCAATGAGGTCACGCGCGGCGATGCGATCACGACGTGCCCGTATTGCCACCGCATCCTCGTAGTTCATGAAGAAGATGACGCCTCGTGAGCGGGGTGCTCGAGGGGCGTTGCGCGCTCGTATGTGTGACGGGCTGCATCGCTGCGTATAAGGCGTGCGAGCTCGTTCGCGAACTGCAACGGCGCGGCGCGCGCGTGAAGGTGCTCATGAGCGAGCACGCTACGCATTTCATCGATCCCACGACCTTCCGTGCGCTCACGCATGAGCCCGTGGCGCTCGGCTTGTTCGATGATCCGAGCGATCCCATCCATCATATCTCTCTCGCGAAGGAGGCCGATGTCATCGTCGTAGCACCTGCCACGGCGAACGTGATCGCGAAGATGGCCTGCGGCATCGCCGACGACCTGCTTTCGACGACGCTACTCGCTGCGACGTCTCCCATCGTCGTGGCACCCGCGATGAACTCGAACATGTGGCGTGCTGCGGCGACGCAGGAAAACATGCAGCGGTTGCACGAGCGCGGCGTCTTAACTGCAGGGCCTGGAAGGGGCTACCTTGCCTGCGGCGATGTCGACGAGGGAAGGCTCATCGAAATTGAAACCATTGCGGATACCGTCGAGCAGGCGTTCTGCGAGTCAAGCGCGCTAGCAGGCGAGCGCATCCTCATCACAGCGGGCCCTACGCATGAGCCAATCGACCCTGTTCGTTTCATCGGCAATAGGTCTTCGGGTAAGATGGGCGTTGCGCTCGCGCGTGCCGCACGGGACATGGGTGCCCACGTAACGCTCGTGCTCGGGCCTGCCGTTGCGACCGCGCCATGGGGTGTTGACGTGGTGCCGGTCGAGACGGCCGCGGAGATGCATAGCGCGGCGCTTTCGGCCTTCGAGAACGCGACGATGGCGATCTGCGCTGCCGCAGTCGCCGATTATACGCCGGCACAGCCTTCGGATCACAAGCTCAAGAAGGGCGTCGAGACGCTTGATAGGCTTGAGCTCGTTCCGACCGCAGACATCTTGCACGATCTATCCGCTATAAAAGGGGAGCGCCTTGTCGTAGGCTTCGCCGCCGAGACGGGCGACCCGGTTGCCTATGCCCAGGCTAAACTTGCTCGGAAAGGGTGCGATGCCATCGTGGCAAACGACGTCACCCGTTCTGATTCCGGCTTTGGGACAGATACGAACAAGGCATGGTGGATCACCACCGCCGGAGCCGAGGAGCTCCCCGTCCTATCAAAGGACGAGCTCGCTCGAGAAATCCTCCGCCGTCTCAAGTAGCAGGTCAGATGCGCTCGTCGCTTTGGGCGTAGCTTGGGAAACGGGTTGTTTTATGCCGAAAAGGTCGCAAACTAACCCGTCCCCCAAGCTGAGTCCGAAACAACGAAACGTGTTGAATTAATTAATACTTGCATATCGAGGGCGAGTTGAGTAAAGTATCTTTTGCTGTGCAGTGATGCACGGTTTACGGGACGTGGCGCAGTTTGGTAGCGCACTTGACTGGGGGTCAAGGGGTCGCTGGTTCAAATCCAGTCGTCCCGACCAGAATGTTCGGGCGCCGGGGTGACTCGGCGCCTTTTTTATGTCGCATCGTCAGGGTTAGGCTGCTGGTTATCGGGTATCATCCATGACAGTTTGTAACCAAGACTGCTATTGCTAGGGGAGAATCGTGGGATTTCGACGGAAGGTCAAGCGGGAGCTCGTCGGTACATCGGAGTATCCCTCGAACCAGATCTTCACGGTCTCCAATTTCATTACCGCACTCCGCCTCGTGTTGACGTTCGTCTTTCTGTACCTGTTCGTGACAGACGTCAATCGCTATGTTTGCCTCGTCATCTATGCCGTTGCCGCGAGCACCGATTGGCTTGATGGCACCATCGCCCGTATGACCCACACCGTGAGCTGGCTCGGCAAGATGATGGACCCCATCGTCGACCGCGCGCTCCTCTTCACAGGTGTGCTCGGCCTCGTCGTGCGCCACGAGCTCCCCATCTGGATCTGCATCGTCATCATCGCGCGCGACGTGTACCTGGCCATCGGCAATTCCATCGTGCATCGCTACCACAAGCGACCCATCGATGTCGTCTATACCGGAAAGGCAGCGACCGCACTGCTCATGACGGGCTTCTCGTTCATGCTCCTCGGCCTTCCACAGGTGCACGGCATCGGCGTATTAGGTGAGACCTCCGCGTTCTTTCCCGGCCTCGATACCCAGCAGGTGCCCCTCGGCATCTTCCTCGTGTACCTCGGTGTCGTATTCTCTCTGCTCACTGCTGTGATCTATACCGTTAAAGGGTACCGCGCGGGCAAGCACGCCATCGAGCACCCTGAAGAGGAAGATGAGGATTTCCTCAACCCGGAAATCGTGGAGGGTGACGACGTCTCCTAACGTCGCGGGCAGATTGCGCCCCGGTGGGGTAGAATAATCATATCTTTGTGACGTACGGCCGGCTCTATCCGGCTTCTTGTGTGATGGGAGTACCATGGCTGATTCATCCATCGATTCCACGCGCGTGTTCCGCATCCCCATGGACGATGCCACGGCACCGGATCTCATGAAGAGTGCCCCTATCTCCAATCCCGTCCTTTCCATCATCAAAGGCCCTCAAACCGGCAACACCTTCGAGCTCACAGATACCGAGACCTCCATCGGCCGCGATCCGGCGAACACCATTTTCCTGAATGACATGACGGTCTCGCGCACGCATGCGAAAGTCGTGCGCACGCCGTTCGGTACCTCCATTGAGGATCTGGGTTCGCTGAACGGTACCTGGGTCGATGGTGCCATCGTGAACTCCGCTCCGCTACACGACGGCTCGACCGTGCAGATCGGCACCTTCACGCTCATCTACCACGAAAGCAAGCCGGAGCGCATCGAGACTGGTGAGTAACCTTGGCCGAGCGCAGCTACCTCAGTATCGGCCAAGTCGTTAACCTCCTTCGCGGCACGTATCCCGACCTTTCTAACTCTAAGATTCGTTTCTTGGAGGATGAGGGGCTCATCACGCCACACCGCACTCCTAAAGGATATCGCCAGTATTCCATGGACGACGTGGAGCGTCTCGAGGTCATCCTGCACCTGCAGAAGACGCGCTACATGCCGCTCAATGTCATCAAGCAGCGCCTCGAGGGTGCCGACGACCTCCATATGCTCGCCTACGAGGTCGGCCTGCTCTCCGACGTCCCCATGAAGGCGCAGCCGAAGGAGACCAAGCAGAAGCTCCATCCGCTCGAGGATATTCCGGATCTCTTAGGCGTGAGCATCTCGTTCGTGCGTTCGCTTGCGCAAAACGATTTAGTGCGCATCGTCAAGAGCCCTAAAAACCGCGAGCTCATCGACGGCAACGATTTCGAAATCATTCGCTTTTGCGACGAGCTCTCCCGATTTCATATCGAGCCGCGCAATCTGCGCCAATACGTCGTTTCCGCTAACCGCGAGTCAACGATGTTCGAACAGGTGCTCGTGGGCATGCTCGGCATGGACGATAGCGACGAAGACCGCAGCGCGAAACTTGAGCGCGCCTTCAAGAAGCTGCACGACCTCACCGATGGTTTGCACACTGCGCTGCTGAAGAACCGCGTCTTCGAATCACTCAACGCTGTGGTAAAAGACGCCGATGTCGATTCCATTGACGATGAGCTCGCTCGTGCTGAGGCTGCGCGTTCCGCGCATAAAGCTGAGGTCGCGCAGAGGGAGGCGGCTTCGCAGGCGAACGCGCGCCAGGCCTCCGATCAAAAACCCACCGGATCCAAAGCTGCTTCAGCGCCAGCTGTGAAACGACGTGCAAATAGATAGGGGAGAGCCATGGCTGCCTTCGATTTCGAATCCTACATCACCGATATTCCCGACTATCCCGAACCCGGTGTCATCTTCAAGGACATCACGCCGCTCTTCGCGAACGCCGAGGCGATGCATCGCGCGATCGACGTCATCGCGGCCGCGTACCAAGATGCTGGCATCACTAAGGTAATCGGTCCTGAGGCACGCGGCTTCATGGTGGGCGTACCTGTGGCGCTCGAGCTCGGCGCCGGCTTCGTTCCAGCTCGTAAGCCCGGCAAGCTTCCGCGCGAAACCGTTTCTGTGAGCTATGAGCTCGAATACGGCACCGACACCCTCGAGATCCACGCCGACGCGCTCTGCCCCGGAGACCGGGTGCTCATCGTCGACGATCTTGTAGCCACGGGCGGCACCGCCGCCGCCACAGGCAAACTCGTCCGTGAGATGGGCGCCGAGCTTATCGGGTATGGCTGCATCCTCGAGCTTGCGTTCCTGAATCCTCGCCTGTTGCTTGAAGAGGGTGGAACCGTACCGTTTGTGAGTCTCGTGAAGGTTCAGTAACACCCTGGGCAAGCGCATCGGGCTTTGTATGACAACGGATACATACTAAACGGACGCTTGATCGGTAAGCTCAAGCGTCCGTTTTTATACCTGGAGGGTTTCTCAAAGCTGTTGGCTGCTCGGCAAAATAGCGATGTTCTTACCGAAAACCGCTTGCTATCTGTCGCTATCCTCAAATCCAATGAAGTGCAGATACCCGATCAGATACGCTTTCGCGGCGAACGCCGTCACAGCATTGCGAACGAGCAGAGACTCGCGCGTAACCATGGATGCAGTGTCTGCGATGGGCGCAGCATCCAGCGTGAAAGCCGTATGCACCGCGTTTTCCAACTCGGTAGCAACGTAGTCGAAGGCAATGTCTACCAGATACGTGAGACGCTGGATGCGAAAGAGCGCCGAGATCGCCTGGATGGAAAGCACCTGTTTGAAGATGCAGATCACAATGAGCCGTGCGATGTGCTCACGACCATATTGCTTCTTTACCGGCGAGGGAAGAAGACCTGCTTTCACATAGTTATTTACCATAGACGGCGTGAGCAGCTCTCCATCGATGCAATCCCGAAACGGTTCAAGCGCCTGTTCGACAACGCCGATGACCTGGTCACGATACAGACTAACGCTTGAAAGCTCGTTATAGCGGGGGAGTCTGAACGCAGCCATGCGCTGAGCGACATCGGAGGTGAGATAGGCATCGGGCAGAATGGTGGGAGTGATATCTTCTTGAGTGATCGCCGCCGCGTCGTCCGTCATCGCGATAACCCGTTTATGCTGAACCATCACGTATGCACCCCGTTTCGCCTTGCACGTCGGCATCTCGTGCAATCTCATTGGAGATTTCCCAAGATGGGAGACGTATTGCATCATATCGTCTGAGATAGTGTATCATATTGTCTTGAAAACTACGTCAGCTAATTCTTTGGCGTGTTACTATACAAAAGACGGTACTGACCGCTATGAAAGGAACAGATCATGAGTTGGGCGATCGTCGCAGATTCGAGCTGTAATCTCCGTGGCTTCGAACCACTGGCACCCGATTGCGTCTATCGGTTCGCTCCACTCAAGATCAACGTCGCGGATGAAGAATTCATCGACGATGCATCGCTCGATGTCGCAGAGCTTAATCGTCGCGTTTCAGCCGACGAGACTGCTTCGTCGAGTGCGTGCCCAAGCGTCGGTGAATGGGCGGATCTGTTCCGGCAAGCCGACAACATCATCGCTATCACCATTTCTGCGAATCTTTCCGGCAGCTATGAAGCTGCAGTCATGGCGCGCGACATCGTGCTTGAAGAGGGCGAGCGCAACATCTTCATCGTGAACTCCCGGGCCGCCGGTGGCAAGCTCGAGTTGCTTGCCGTTGAGGTCGATAGGTATCTCGCCGCTCATCCCGAGGCGACGTTTAATGAGGTCACAGCCCATATCTGCGATCTCGAGCAGTCGTCTACCGTGCTGTTCTTGCTTTCCAGTTACGAAAACCTCGCCAAGGCGGGGCGTATGCCCAAGATGGCCGGTGTACTGGCGAACAAGCTTAAGATTCGCATTCTCGGCACCGCGAGCAGCGAGGGAACCATCAAGGTCGTAGGTCCGGCGCGTTCGCAGAAAAAGGCGTTCGAGAAGATCGTTGGATGTATGAAGGCCGACGGCTATACCGCGGGACCGGTCTACATCGACCACGTGTTCAACGAGCGTGCCGCACAAGAGCTTTCCGATCGTATCCACCAAGATTGGCCGAATGCCGAGATCACCATCATGCCATGCGGCGGTCTGTGCTCGTATTACGCTGAAGAGGATGGCCTCATCATCGGCTACGGCTGGTAATTTTTCGTCACGTTGAGACGGGTTTCAAAGTGACGTTTTCAACATAGGCTTACCCGTCTACAAAGTGACGCGTTCCTAAAGTATGGAATCTATCTTCATGAGGAGAGGGAGTGCTTAGAACCAAGCGTCTAAGCACTCCCTATATTTATCAAGATAACAACTTTACATAAGATATATTATCGTGAATTAGTGACTGCTAAGATAGCGGTAGGCAGACATGCCAGCTATTGCCCCGTCTGCGGCAGCAGTGATGACCTGGCGAAGATGCTTGCTGCGCATATCGCCCGCGCAAAAGATTCCAGGCGTACGGGTAGCCATATCCTCATCGGTCACAACACCGCCGTCTGATCCAAGGTCGACAAAATCCTCAACGAGTTTCGTAGCCGGATTCGTTCCCGCGAAGACGAAAATACCGACCGAGCCTTCATCAAAGCTTTCCTCGTTTATCTCGCCCGTGCGGTTGTTCTTGAATTGAATGGTTGTTATCGCAGCGTCACCATCGACACGCGTAATTGACGTCTCATAGCGCACCTGTACGTTCTCGCAGGCAAGCATACGCTCAACAACGCCTTTGGGAGCCCTGAATTCATCGCGGCGAACCACCATCGTTACCTTGGTCGCGATCTTCGAGAGATACATCGCCTCCTCGCACGCTGCGGTGCCGCCGCCGATGACGAACACCTCCTTGCCCCGGTAAAACACACCGTCACACGTGGCACAGTACGAGACGCCACGTCCCGTGAACCGTTCTTCACCCTCAAATCCCACATGACGCGGCCTCGCTCCGGTAGCGACGATGACCGCTTTGGCGTGATAGGAGTCGGGGTCGCTATGAACGACGAACGTCGCATCCGGTGTACGTTCAATTGACGAAACCACACCGTATGCATTCAAGACACCGAATTGCGCCGCATGGTCTTGGAGCTTCTGGCCGAATTCAAAGCCCGAGATGCTCTCTATGCCAGGATAATTCTCGATGATATCGGTCGTTGCGATTTGTCCGCCCGGCATTCCTTGTTCGACGACGATGACGTTCAGACTGGCGCGCGCTGCATATATCGCCGCCGCATAGCCAGCTGGTCCGCCGCCGATGACGGCTACATCGAAGGGGGCAAGCTTGTCGTTCATGGATGCTCCTAACATTGATAACACCGTGTTAATGAGACCAGTACCCATTTGTTATATACCGTAAACAGATATGTATTGAGGTACCTTATCAAATATCGAGATATCAATGTTCACTAGGATGTGCTCCAAGACCATCTCTCAATTTGCCGGATCTGTTACATCTATTCACCTGAAAGGAACGCGCCAGAGCCACGTTCGCAGCTCTGGCGCGTTTCATCTATCTATACAGAATGACGGTAATCCCCTACCGGCGTTATTACATGATGGTCATGAGGAAGTAGACCAGGAACGCGAGTGCTGCGATCCACATGAGGGGACGAACCTTCTTCACGTTGCCCGTGATGGTAGCCACGATGACATAGGTGATGAAACCGAGACCGATACCATTCGAGATGGAGTAAGTGAACGGAATGCCCGCGATGATCATGAACGCCGGAAAGGCCTCGATGGGATCGGACCAATTGACGTCGACAACATCGCTCATCATGAGGAAGCCGACGAACACGAGGGCGCCGCAGGTAGCTGCAGAGGGAATGCAGTTGATGAGCGGCGAGAAGAAGGCCGCGAGCAAGAAGAAGATACCTGCGACGATCGAGGTGAGGCCGGTACGGCCGCCGTCGGCAGCGCCGGACGCGGACTCGACAAACGTGGTGATCGAAGAGGCACCGAGGAAGCCGCCGGCGATAGCGGCACTCGAGTCAACAATAAGAATCGGCTTGATATCTTCGACGCGACCGTCCTCAGTGAGGAACTCACCCTGCTTCGCGACAGCCATAGCGGTGCCCATGGTGTCGAAGAAGTCGCTCATCATGAGCGAGAAGGCCATGAGCAGAAGAGCCGGCGTGGTGATGACCTGGATGATGCCCATGACGTCGGTGTTCGCGTCTGCCTGGAAGGGCGCAGCAAACGTAGCGAAATCGAGCGGTGCCACGATACCGGCGGGAAGCTGGGTCACGCCGAGCGGCACGCCAATGACGGCCGAGATGATGATGCCCCAGAGCAGCGCACCCTTGACCTTCATGGAATACAGGATCACGGTGAGTACGATAGAGATGACGCCCACCACGAAGGTGAAGTTGAGCACGCCCTCCGCATCCACGATGGTACCGAGCGCGACGAGCGTGTCGGCGTTGGCAACGATGACGCCGCCGTCCTTGAGACCGATCATCGCGATGAAGAGGCCAAGACCGATCGAGATGCCGTGGCGCAGCGGAACCGGGATGGCGTCCATGATGGCCTCACGCAGGCCGCAAAGCACGAGCAGCAAGATGGCGATGCCTTCGATGAAGATGACGGCCATCGCAGTCTGCCAGCCCACACCCATGCCAAGGCAGAGCGTGAAAGCGACAATGGAGTTAATGCCCATACCGGAGGCACAGGCAAGCGGGCGGTTGGAGAACACGCCCATCGCGATCGTCATGATCGCGGCACCGAGGCAGGTCGCCGTCACCGCAGCGGTTGCCGGAATGCCCGCGGCCGAAAGAATGCTCGGGTTGACGATAATGATGTAGGCCATCGCCAGAAACGTCGTGAGGCCGGCGCGGACCTCGGTCACGGTAGAGGTACCGCGCTCCTGTAGCTTGAAGAACGAATCCATTTCTCCCCTTTTCTTCGGATTTCCTTCTTAGCCGATACTATGTGCTCGGAAGCTGCCCCTAGGCCGCTCCGCTTGAGCCGAACCCGCCAGCTCCCCTATCCGTCTCATCAAGCTCGTCCACTTCAACGAGCTGCACGGTGGGAACCTCTTGAATGACGAGCTGGGCGATGCGCTCGCCACGCTCGATATGGATGGCCTCGTGCGCATCGAGGTTGATGGCGATTACCTTGAGCTCACCTCGATAGTGCGCATCAATGAGACCAGGGGTGTTCGCTATGGAAAGGCCGCGCTTAAGTGCCATGCCGCTGCGAGGCTGAACAAAGCCCGCATAGCCTTCAGGCAGAGCGATCGCAAGACCCGTTGGGATGAGGACGCGCTCAAAGGGCGGGATGTCCACCGTCTCGTTTGCATGAAGATCGAGACCAGCATCACCGGTATAGGCATAAGAGGGAAGCTCGACGGTGGGATCGAGACGCTTGATCGAAACCTGAATCTGAGACATGTCCTACCTCAACTTTGCGAGTTCCTCGTTGAACTCATCGATATCTTTGAAATCGCGATAGACGGAGGCGAAGCGAATATAGGCAACCTTATCGAGCTTTTCGAGGCGCTTGAGTACCATGTCACCGATATCGTGCGAAGTCACGTTGGTAAGCGTGCGACTGCGAAGCTCGAGTTCGATATCGTCGATAAGTGCATTGAGCCGCGATACGTCGATATCGCGCTTCGAAGTTGCACGCATAAGACCCACGAGTAGCTTATTGCGGTCGAAAGGCTGTTTCGTCCCATCGCTCTTGATAACCTCGATGGGATCCTCGCACCGTTCGAACGTCGTGAATCGGTAACCGCAGGATCGGCATTCCCGACGGCGCTTGATTGCGTTGCTCGCCTCTTGCGTGCGTGAATCGATGACTCGAGTATCTGCTCCGCCGCACCGCGGACAACGCATGGCACCCTCCTTCGCGAATCGAACTTCACAAGGATAGCACGGATTGGGGTTTACGACGAAAAAAGTTCAATATATAGTGCCCAAGACCGTCTCGGGTCATGCTCTCGAAACATAGGTGAGGTGCGACTCGAGTACATTAATTCAGAGCGGGAACGAGAAGCTCCATGCCGGGCTGCAGCGCTGACTGCTCAAGATCGTTCCACGTACGGATGAGATCGACGGACTGCTGCGTGGTAAGACCATCTACGCCATGCTCCTCGGCAATGTCCCAAAGCGTATCACCAGGAGCCACCGACACCGTCGTGCGCTCAGTCTCGACAAGCGCCCGATCGAACGTGCGCGTTTCTGATCCAAGTACGGTAAAGAGCGCAGCCAGCACTACCGCGATCATCCCCACCGTCACGAATGCGAACGCAACGTTGCTAAATAGACGGCGAGCACCGTGCAGCGCTTGCACCTGTGAAGGCTGAACGGTTCGCGATGACATATATAGAGGCTTCGTACTCTGCGTGCATGAGTGCGATGGAGCGGGAAACGTGAGAATCTCGGTCTCGTAAGCGTAGCATGCGGTTAGAGAATCGTTATGGGAATCGGAAAGCGCGAGATTGCCATCGATGAGAGCGAAATTCGAGTTCATGTGATCCCCTTTCTTGAAGTATGTCGCTTACGGTTATATCTCTGCGCCCGGACAAAAAAGTTCTGGCATTAGAACGAGTGTTCGTATATCATTATCTTCGAACAGTTGTTCTTGTCAAGAGAAAATCGAACAATTGTTTGGAATATGAGGAGGAGCCGATGGCACGCAAGATTTCTAAGCGCCAGCAGCAGATCTACGATTTCATTCGCGAATATCAGCTTGAAAAAGGGTATCCGCCGAGCGTGCGCGAGATGGCGGCGGCCGTCGGCCTGTCGTCTCCCTCCACGGTGCACGCTCATCTCAGTGCACTTGAAGAGCGCGGACTCATCAAGCGCGATGCGACCAAGCCCCGCGCGCTCGAGCTTTTCAACGAGGACGGCACCTCCGTCAACCTCGCAGAGGTCAAGGAATCACCTGATCGTGGCACGATCACGCTTCCGCTTGTTGGGCGCGTCGCCGCTGGTATGCCCATCCTTGCCGAGCAAAACGTTGAGGATTCCTTTACCGTCCCCACTGAGATCGCGACCGATTCCTCCTCGTTCGTCCTCGAGGTGCACGGCGACTCCATGATCAACGTCGGTATCTTCAATGGCGACTACCTCATCGTGCGCGAGCAACCGAACGCCATGAACGGCGAGATCGTCGTCGCTATGATCGACAACGAAGCCACGGTCAAGACCTTCTATAAAGAACGCGGCCGTGTCCGGCTCCAACCCGAGAACGACACCATGGAACCCATCTATGCGGATAACCCGCAGATCCTGGGTAAAGTCGTCGCCCTCATGCGCAGGTTTTAGCCGGCTATGGAGGCTACCAGTACACCGCGGCGCGAACGTATCTGCTTGTTCGATACGCTGCGCGGCTTCACCATCATCTCAATGGTGCTCTTTCATGCAGCCTACGATGCTACATATCTGTTCGGCTTCGATATCCCGTGGTTTTATGACCCCGTGGCACAGAACATCTGGCGGTGTTCCATCAGCTGGGTGTTCTTGCTGCTTGCCGGCTGGATGACGCAGCTTTCCAGAAACAACCTCAAACGCGCGGGAATCTATGGAGCAGCCGCGTTAGCGGTGTTCCTCGCGACCTCTATCGCAAACGTCGATATACCCGTTTCTTTCGGTATCTTGTTTTGCATGGCGGCGAGCACGCTTGTCTACGCACTCGCCTCCCCTATCTTGGATCGCGTGCACCCCGCGCTCGGTGTCGGCATAGCTCTCGCTCTCTTTGCCCTCACCTATATGCTGCCAGAACAGCGCTATGACATCGAAGGGCTCGCATGGCTCGGCATTCCCAGCACAACGTTCGCCTCGGGCGATTACTACCCGCTCATGCCTTATGGCTTTCTCTATATGGCTGGAATGTATGCAGCGCGTCTCTTCGCACGCTACTCACCAGAAGGGTATCCCGCATGGATGCGCCGGGACTGGGCTCCAGTACTCAGTTCCGTCGGCCGTGCGAGCCTGGTCATCTATCTCGCTCACCAACCGCTGCTCATTTGTCTGTTTATGCTCATCACAAGCACAGCATAAGCATTCGCAGTTCGTTAGGGCAAAGGCTGTCTTATACCGTATACAAGCGGACTCAAGCAGATTGATCGACTCGGCATCAATGATGCAGAGCGCTCAATTGATTCAGCAAGGAGAACGTCTCACGCGTCCATTGAGTCGTCCGCATACGCCATCAATCGTCCCGCGATGCGCGCAGGCACCTTGGCGACGATATGGACTGCGCGCTCTTCGAACTCCTCAACCATGACCTGGCCAAAATCGTGCACGAGCTTAAGTGCTGAACCCTCGCTATAGGGAATCGTCAGGTCGAGCATGCGGTCGGTTGCAGCAGCCTCTTCCGCGATACGCGAGACGAGTGCGTCGACACCCTCGCCGGTAAGCGCCGACACGCAGACAGCGGCTGGAAAGATGCGGCGCAGATCCGCACGACCAAAGGCGTCGACGCAATCCATCTTGTTAAGCACTACCACCGCAGGGGTCTGACCGGATCCGATCTCCTCAAGTACCGCATCGACGGCATCAAGCTGTCGCATGAGGTTCTCATCGGAAGCATCCGCGACCTTGAGGATAAGGTCTGCCTCGCGTGCCTCGGTAAGCGTCGATTTGAATGCGTCAACGAGCCCGTGAGGGAGCTTCTGGATGAACCCGACGGTGTCGGTGAGCGTCAGTTGTCGACCCCCGGGCAACCGATAGGAGCGCGTCGTGGGATCGAGCGTGGCGAAGAGCTTATCCTGGGCGAGGACATTCGACCCGGTAAGACGATTGAGCAGAGACGATTTCCCAGCATTCGTATAGCCGGCTAGAGCCACGCGGAACGCTGGCGACGAGACCCGCTCCTTCGACTGTACACGCCGCCTGCGGTCGACGGCCTCGAGTTCACGCCGAACCGTGGCGATGCGATTGCGGATAAGGCGACGATCGACCTCGAGCTGGCTCTCGCCCTGACCGAACCTGCTGCCGATACCTCCGCGCGTCTGCTCCTTGGCGAGATGGCTCCACATGCCCCGTAACCGCGGTAGCAGATACTGAAGCTGCGCAAGCTGCACTTGCAATCTACCCTCACGGGTCTGCGCGTGTAGCCCGAAGATATCGAGGATGAGCGCCGTGCGGTCGATGATCTTGACAGGCTCGCCAACGGCGCGTTCGAGGTTCGATTGCTGCGAAGGGGTAAGGTCGTCGTCGAAAATGACAACATCGATATCCAGACGCTTCACAAGACCGCAGATCTCTTCAACTTTACCCGACCCAATGAACGTCTTGGGATATGGGCGCTCCAAGCGCTGCGAGACGCGTGCAACGCATACGGCGCCTGCAGTATCGGCAAGACGCTCGAGCTCATCGAGCGATCGCTCAACTGGCCAGGCGGCACCACGCATTTCGACACCGACAAGCAGCGCCCGTTCAGGAGAAGGAGCAGTGGAAATGAAATCGAAGCGCGTCATGATCTGCCAATCGCATCCAAAATGTAGGAGGCCGCAGCGTCCTCATCAAGTTCATCCATGGATATCCACGAGATGCGGCCATCGCGCCTGAACCAGGAGAGCTGGCGCTTCGCATAGCGGCGAGAACGCATCTTGATAAGTTCAACCGCCTCATCCAAGGCAATCGTACCCTCAAGATATGCTATGAGCTCCTTGTAGCCGATCGCTTGACGCGCTGTGAGTGCAGGGGCGGCGCCGGCGTCCATGAGCCGCTCAACCTCATCGATGAGCCCTGCCGCGATCATCGTGTCGACCCGATCGTCGATACGCTGGTAGAGGCGTTCGCGCTCCATCGTCAATCCAAAATACGCCGCTTCATAGCACGGACGCGGCGCAGAGAACGCAGCTTTTTGATCGGCATATGAGATGCCCTCGTCGAGCATCTCGAGAGCCCGTATAACGCGCCGCACGTTATGCTCATGGATGACGTTGGCACTCCGTGGATCGCGCGAGCGAAGCAGCTCATGCAAGGCATGCGAACCCGCTTCATTGGCAAGGCGCTCATAGCGTACTCTCGCTTCGCTCTTCGTCTCACCTGCGGGAAAATCCATCTCATCGAGGGCGGCTCGTAGATACAGACCGGTGCCGCCGCAGAGGACAACAGGCTTTCCCAGGGCACGTAGCCGCTCGATCTCGCACCGCGCATCCCGCTGGAACAGGGCGGCGGAATAGTTCACCGCAGGATCGACCAGATCGACAAGCCTGAGCGGCGCAAGGCGCTCGTTGACCGGTGTCTTCGCGGTACCGATATCCATACCTCGGTACACCTGCATGGCATCGACTGAAAGGACGTCTGTGGCGAGCGCTCGCGCAACGCGATCCGCAACGGCGCTCTTGCCGACAGCGGTGGGGCCTACGATCGCGACAATCGACGCACTCATCGAGGATCGCCAGCGACCGTTCCGGAGAGATACCAGGTACGAGCAACATCGACGTCGACATCAACGATGTGCCCGACAAACATGTCGAGCGATGCGCCCTCGGGGATTGGCGCATGGACGGTCTGGTTCTTCGGACTCTTGCCCTGCAGGATGCGTGCATCCTTCTTGGAAGCACCCTCGACGAGCACAGGCACCCGTTCTCCAAGTTCATGCTGGTTGAATGCGTAGGCGGTGCCTTCGATGGCCTTAACAAGCCTGTCGAAGCGCTCCTGGATGATCTCGCGCGGCGTGGAATCCTCGATCTTTGCCGCAGGCGTTCCCTCGCGGCGTGAGTAGATGAACGTGAAGGCCTGCGCGTAACCAACCTCTTCAGCAAGTGAAAGAGTTTGCTCGAAATCTTCTTCGGTCTCTCCTGGGAACCCGACGATGATATCGGTGGTAAGCGCGATGTCTGGGATGCGCTCGCGGACGGCGTCGACGAGCCGCAGGTAATCCTCACGCGAATAACGGCGGTTCATGAGCTTCAAGATACGACTCGAACCAGACTGCACGGCGAGCTGCAGGTGCGGCATGACGGCCGGCACCTCGGCCATGGCGTCGATCGTCTGCAACGAGAGATCTTTCGGATGCGAAGACGTGAATCGAATGCGCTCGATGCCGGTCTCCCCCACCGCACGCAGCAGCTCAGCGAAGCGCGGCTCTCCATGGACGTCGCGACCATACGAGTTGACGTTCTGTCCAAGGAGCGTTACCTCACGCACCCCGCAGCGCACAAGACCCGCTACTTCATCGACGATGGCGTCGAACGGACGGCTCTTCTCGCGTCCGCGCACATAAGGAACGATGCAGTACGTGCAGAAGTTGTTGCAGCCTGTCATGATGGGCACCCACGCGTGGAACGGCTGCTCTCGATGCCAGGGCAGCGTCGTAGCTGCAGGCAGGTCGCCTTCCGCCGTGTCGATATGGCGCTCGTCATCCTCAATGGCCTGAGCCAGGAGCTCGCCCAAATGCGCGATGGCTTGCGTGCCGAAAATGACGTCAACGTTGTCGATATGCGAAAGGAGGCGCTCGCCATCGCGTTGAGCAATGCAGCCGCCAACCGCGATCACGCGCTTGCCAGATGGCGGTACGGGAAGACTCTTGCACGAGGAGCACTGGCCGTACAAACGCTGGTCTGCTGCCTCGCGCACGCAGCAGGTCATGAAGATAACGATATCCGCATCCGCGGGATCGGCAGCGAGAAAGCAGCCGAGGGAGTCAAGTAGACCCGAGACGCGCTCGGAGTCATGCAGGTTCATCTGGCAGCCGAACGTCCGGATGAAGTACGTCTTGCCCGCCAGGATGGACTGCGTGTCCTGATGGCTCATGGCTACTGCACCGCCGTCATATGATTCGGATAATCCGGGGCATCGACGCTATTGATGGAAAGCGCATGCACGAGCACGGCCAAGCGGATCGCGGTGCGGGACTCGCCGTTGATAAGGATGTCCGAAAACGTTGGGGAACAAGAGATGTCGAGACCCGTAGGGATGAGAAAGCCGCGTGCAATGGCCATCGCCTTGATAGCCTGGTTCACAGCGCCGGCCCCGACGCATTGCATGTTGACGGGAACGCCATCTTTGACCATGCCAGCTATGGCTCCGGCAACCGATGCGGGCGAGGATTTACTCGACACTTTGAGATATTCCATGATGCTCCTGCGTGTATGGTTCGAAAATGCAGCTCTTTGACTTTACCCTATATAGGCAGGTAGAGCAAGCAATTCCAGAACCTATTCGACGTTTTGGATGGGAATCGTCACGGTGATGGCATCACGCGTGACGCGCACTTTCGGATCAGAGGAAAGGGTAAGGTAATAGCGCTCGGCGAGATCGGTGAAGTCACGTTCGACGGCACGCGAGAAAGCATCGAGGTCGTCTGCCGCAATCTTGAGGCCGCGTCGATCACGCGTAAGGTCCACGGCGGCAGGCGCATCCGCGGGGACACGCTTGCGCATCAAGCGCGATGAGACGCTTCTCACCGGCTTGATAGCGCCGCTCAGGATTCGATGCGCCGTGCGCTCAGAGATCTGGATGCCGAGGCTATCGGCGATCCGCATAAAATCGGCGGCATCGGCTGCGAACCCGAGGCGCGACACGATGGGAAGTGCGGTTTCGGAATCGATGAAGAGGAGCTGCTGGGTATCGAGAAGCCCCGAAGCGTGGGCATAGAGCGTAGCCGCGATCTCTGCCGGACTCCCAAGGTAAACCTCGCAGCCGGGCTGCTCTTCAAGGGCGAACTCGCAGGCGGTGCGGATGATGTTGTGCGGGCCTTTGACGCACGTCCACACGCGGTTCTCATCACGGCGGGCATCAGGCCAGGTAGACTGATCGGCGCGTTCGGGTAGGCGCTCCGTGTCGACGACGACGCGAAACGAAGACCCGAGACCAGGAGCAGATGCCATCACGCGGGCATCCTCGGCGTTCTCGCGAATCGAATAGAGCGCCATGCCGCGCCCATGCACGCCCCAACGATCCATCTTCATGGACTCGAGCTTGGAGGTCACGCGGGCATCGAAGATGCGCTGGTGCATATCGGCGGGAATACCGCAGCCGTTATCGAGAAAGAGGAGGGTACGCTCGCCCCCCTCTTTCATGGTCACGATATACATGGCGCTCGCGTGGGCGTCGCGCGCGTTGCGTAGCATCTCAGTCACGATGTCCTCAACATGCTGGATATCGTGCTTCGCCTGCCTACGCTCAGCCTCGGCGACGCGAAGACGGACGAAGCCCTCGCCGAGGTTCTCCTCGACGCGCAGGTTCCCTTCGCCCGTCATCGATGCAATGAACGAAATGAGTTCGTTTGCCTCTGCCATGGCGAAAAGCTACTTCGCGATGTCCGTTGCGCGGCTCTCGCGAATCACGACAACACGCACCTGACCGGGGTATTCCATCTCCTCCTCGATCTGGCGGGCGATATCGTGCGCAAGCACCGTGGCCTGGGCGTCGGAAATCTTCTCGGGTTGCACCATAACGTGCACCTCACGACCGGCCTGCATGGCAAACGTACGCTCAACGCCTTCATGCGCATTCGCGATGCCCTCGAGCTGTTCGAGACGCTTCACGTAGTTCTCGAAAGATTCACGGCGCGCGCCCGGGCGAGATGCCGAGACCGCGTCTGCGGCCATGACGAGCATGTCGAGTACCGTGTTGGGCTCTACATCGGCGT
The DNA here is from genome assembly GCA_900538305.1 of uncultured Collinsella sp. Taxonomy (GTDB): domain Bacteria; phylum Actinomycetota; class Coriobacteriia; order Coriobacteriales; family Coriobacteriaceae; genus Enorma. The sequence goes on along the minus strand of UPXY01000003.1, from coordinate 3,594 downwards.
GATGCGCCTCGATGGCGTGGACGATCTCGGGCTTCTCACCATAGCGGCGCGCCAGATCTGCACCGATCACCGCATGCGGGCCATCCACCTCATGATCGATGGCCTTACCAAGGTCATGCAGGAGACCGGCACGGCGGGCGGGAATCGGATCGAGCTCAAGCTCGGATGCCATGATACCGGAAAGCTCGGCGACCTCGATGGAATGGTTGAGCACGTTCTGTCCGAACGACGTGCGGTAGCGCAGGGCACCGAGCGTCTTGACGAGCTCGGGATGCAGGTCATGAAAACCAGTGTCGAACGCTGCCTGCTCGCCGGCCTCGCGCACGCGCTGCTGAACGAGGTCAGATGCCTTCTTGTACATCTCCTCGATGCGTGCAGGATGGATACGGCCGTCGGCGATGAGGTTCTCGAGCGCGACGCGCGCCGTCTCGCGGCGCACCGGATCGAAGCTCGAAAGCACGACGGTCTCGGGTGTATCGTCGATCACAAGGTTGACGCCGGAAACCTGCTCGAAGGTGCGGATATTGCGACCCTCGCGACCGATGATACGGCCTTTGAGGTCATCCGAGGGAATATGGACGGAGGTGACCGTGATTTCAGCGGTGTGATCAGCGGCACAGCGCTGGATCGCCGTTGAGAGAATCTTCTGAGCCGTCTTCTGGCATTCGGCTTTTACGCGCTGCTCGGAATCACGAATGATCGTTGCAGCCTCGTGCGTAACCTCGCCGCGCACTTTATCGAGCAGTTCACGATGAGCATCGTCGCGTGTAAGCTCGGAGATGCGTTCAAGCTCCTTCGTCTGACGGTCGATAAGCTCATCAAGCTCGCGACCGCGCTTCTCGACCTGACCCGCTTGGCTTGAAAGCTGGTGCTCACGCTTATCGAGAGCGTCGTTGCGGCGATCGAGTGACTCCTCGCGCTGCATGATGCGATTCTCGAGGGAACGGAGCTCGCGCTTGCGCTGCTTCTCCTCTGCCTCGGCAGCCTGCTTGTTCTGAATGATCTCTTCCTTGGCTTCAAGAAGGGCTTCCTTCTTGAGCGTCTCTGCCGCGCGTCGCGCATCGCCGAGCACCTGGTCCGCCTCAAGGCGAGCAGACTCGATCTTCGAGTCGGCTTCGCGGAGGCTGCCGTTCTTCGCGTTGCGCATGGCGAGCACGGCAACGATGGCACCGACCAAGATGCCACCAACGATGCCGAAAATAATCTCCATGCTAGGCTCCTCAATATTAAAAATCATCATGATACAGGGCGCGCGAAGCGCCCCCGACATTTGCAAGGTCTGAACACCCAATATGAAGTTATGCTATCAACACAGGCATCTCATCGAAGATGAGTGTGCATCACAAGACAAATGACAAGTTCATCGTACGTTTTTGCGAAGATGCTGTCAAATACTCACTTCGGACGCAGAGCGGTTTCCGAAGGAATTACACGCTATCATCGGCATCGTCGACGTCTTCAACAGAGGCGAGGCGCGATCGAACGGCATCGGCTGCAACCGCATAGGAGAAGCCCTTGCTCATGAGGTGCCTAACGAGCCGCTCGAACGCGTTGCGCTCGGGGATGGGTTTTCGCTCCAGCAAGGCGGACGCACGCGCACGGTCATCCTCGATCGAGAAGAACACTTCGGGATAGCCCTCTAAAGAAAACGGATTCGCACCGCGACGGCGAAGATCGGCCTCGATCTTGATTCTCCCCCACCCGCGCCGAATCCGCTCGTCGATATAGCTGCGAAGAAATCGCTCCTCATCGAGGAATCTGAGCTCCTGCGCCCGCTTCAAGGCATGCTCGATGGCGCCTCGCCGAAATCCTGCTTGGTGGAGCTTTCGCTCAGCTTCATGGGTGCCATATTCCCTCCGGCCAAGCATTTCGGTGAGCGCAGAGAGGCAGAGGTTCTTCTCGAGCTCATCAAGCAGTTGAGTCGCATGGTCGTAGGAGCAGGGAAGCTCGGGGAGGTCGCGTTCGAATGCACGCGCGACGCGCGGAGGAACCCAATGGGTGCGTGTATCGGAGACGCCCCCGCCTCTCTCCAGATTAAATATGACCTGGGCGCGCGGACGCATGCTGCCTATCGCAGACGGGAAGGCGCCTTCCTTGCGCGTTGGATACGCAATCTCTATCGCGGTAACAGACTGCTCCATAGTTTAAATGACCGCACGTCCTACTTTGCAGACGCCGCCGTTGAGTCGACCTCATCCTCGATAATCGCATCCCCGGTGGGTTCATCGGAGAAATCGAGACCGCAGGCGACGCGCACGCGATGCTCGATCTCGTCGCTTAAGTCGGGATGCATCTTGAGGAAGTCTTTGGCGGCCTCGCGGCCTTGACCGAGGCGCTCTGAATCGTAGGTGTACCAAGCACCCGATTTCTTCACAACGCCGTAGTCGACGCCCATGTCGAGGATTGAGCCCTCTTTCGAGATGCCGGTGCCGTACATGATGTCGAACTCCGCCGTTTTGAAGGGAGCGGCAACCTTGTTCTTGACGACCTTGCACCGCACCCGGTTGCCAACGATGTCGTCTTTAACCTTGATGCTCTCGATGCGACGAATCTCGATGCGCACCGATGAGAAGAACTTGAGCGCACGGCCGCCCGTGGTGGTCTCGGGGTTGCCGAACATGACGCCGATCTTCTCGCGCAGCTGGTTGATGAAGATGCACGTCGTATTGGATTTCGAGAGGGAGCCGGCAAGTTTGCGCAACGCCTGGCTCATGAGACGCGCCTGCAGACCGACCGACGAATCGCCGATCTCTCCCTCGATCTCGGCACGGGGAACGAGCGCGGCTACGGAGTCGATGACCACGGCGTCGATGGCGCCGGAGCGGACAAGCATGTCGCAGATCTCGAGCGCTTGCTCGCCGGTATCGGGTTGCGAGATGAGCACCTCATCGATATCGACACCGATGCGCGCCGCATAAGCGGGATCGAGCGCGTGTTCCGCATCGATGAACGCGACAATACCGCCGGCGGCTTGCGCCTCGGCAAGGATCTCCAACGAAAGGGTCGTCTTTCCGGAAGATTCGGGGCCGTAGATCTCAATGATGCGCCCGCGAGGAACGCCACCGATACCGAGTGCAGCATCGAGCGAGAGCGCGCCGGTTGGGATCGCCTCGATCTCCATCTCCGGACCGCCATCACCGAAACGCATGATGGAACCGCTGCCAAACTTCTTCTCGATCTCGGCCTTGGTAGCCTCGATCATCTTATCGCGCTCCTCACCAAAGGTGCGCTCGTGAATGGTCTTGACCGGGCCGGAACTCTTAGCCATGGAATCCTCCTCTTAGGTTGCCATATGCATAATACGCGAACAGCTGTTCGCCGTCAAGCTTGATACCGAAATGCTACCGCGCCGACTTTGCAGATTCCCAACAACCCTCTCGCACGAACCTTGCCACAATCTAAAACACAGCTGCCAGTTTTCCAGGAAGCTGCGAAAACATCCCCCCAGGTATGCTTCAACCCAGTAACCAGTAAGAACCACTACTCTCATTTCAACAAAGAAACACCATGCATTCTTATAGTGCTAGACCGCTTCCGTGGCGCCGTCTTGGTCTCAGCATCCGATTCGCTTCGCTCACGAAGGATGCTGAGACC
>UPXY01000002.1 GCA_900538305.1 uncultured Collinsella sp. | reverse complement strand
TGTAAAATGTACTTGGGTCATGTAAAAGTCCTCCTGGGTATGTTTTTGTCGTTAAAAACATTGTACCGTAAAAGGACTGTTATATGGCCTTTTTACTTTTACACAATTATACGGACTTTATCCGAAATTACCGTACGCCTCTTCGAACGTGAGCACGCCCGAGAGGTAGAGGATGGTCACGCACGTGAGCGCGACCGCTCCTAGCGGGAACTTCTGGGAGATGAAGCCTATCACCAAAAGGGCGAAGACTCCAAGGGTCAGGTACAGGGCCATGGTCTAGTAACCTCCTTCTTGCGTCTTATACGCAGCGTCGATAAGACCCTTCATATAGCCGGTGGCATACCCCGCCGACCACACGCTGCCGCCCGCGAGCGATGGGGCGTCCTTGCCCGCCCACTCGGGGTTGCGATACACATGGTCGACATCGATGGTGCCATCGAAACCGTATTTCACGAGCTGCTTCGCGATGGCGAACATGTCTGCATAGCCATCCTCCGCGAGCACCTCTTCGAAATACGGCATGGTGCCGCTTACGTTGCGGAAGTGGACGACGTGGATCTTGCCCTGCGGGGCAAACTCGGCGATGTCGTCCATGAGGTTTCCGAAGGTCTCGCCGCCCTCGAGCCAGCAGCCGGTGCAGAGCTTCATGCCCAAGTAGGGGCTGTCGCTCGCCATCTTGAAGGCTCGGCGGTAGTCGTCCGAGCGCCAGATGAGGCTGTAGGCACCGCCCAGCGAAGGCGCCGGCGGGTCGTTCGGATGCAAGGAGATCTTGACGTCCGCCTCTTCGCACACAGGCAGCGCGCGCTCGAGGAACCACTCGAAGTTGTCCCAGATCTCCTGCTCGCCGTATTCACGGTCGTTCAGGATAGGACGGGCATCGATCTCTTCCATGTCGGCGATCATCGTGATGCCGCCGCGGGTGTACTTGCCCACATCGACCTTGGTGCGCAGGATGCCATTCGGCTGCCAGGCGATATAACCTCCCTTGATGCCATGAGCACCCAAAATGCGCGTGAACTCGTTGTAGCGATCCATGGCCGCTTCGCGATCCTCGCGCCCGAGGATGATAGACGTGTTCTTATACACGCCGATCGCGCCGCCGTTCGAGATCTCGAGGTCATAGCGAGCTGCACGTTCCTGGAGCTTGGTTACGCCCTCGTCGGTTGCATCCTCCGGCAAGAAGTTCACGGCCAACCAATGCACGCCCATCTCGCGAATCATGTGCATCTCCTCATCGGTGATGTTGCTCCCGATGGGCATTTCGACTTGCATCATCTACTCCATCCCCCTTTCTCTTTGTACCGTCGGCTCCTTCTGGACGTCTCCCCTTCGGCGCCCTTCGGCAGAAGAAGCCTTTCCCAATGCGCTATAGAATGCCGTTCGCGTAGGAGAGGTTCCATGGTCCGCAGTCCATGTTTTATGAAGCCTTCTTCACATGTTGAAGCAGTTTGCTCTTTCGACTCAACGTTCGATGGCATGCATATCCTCGAAAAATGTCGGAAATGCGCCTATTTCTACCTTTTACCGGTCTATTTCGACCGTTCGCGAACAATGTCCTACGTACCTTGTGGGTAAATCGAACCTATACGGGCAATGCGATGCGTCTGCGCGATGCGTCCGGCAAACAGCGAAACGCGCCTCGCGCTCATCCGCGAACTCCTAGATTCAGAACACGCTTAGTACACATACCATACTCGCCAACGGGAAATCTGGATACACTGGTGTCACTGCACAAGATCGCGGAGGCGCTCATGAATCTTGATCCGAAGATCGCCGAGACCATCGTCAACAATCTCAAAGACGTCATCAACCACGAGATCAACCTGTTCGATACCACGGGCACCATCATCGCAAGCACCGATCCCGCGCGTATTGGCACCACGCACGAGGGCGCGCGCCTCGCCATCGAGACGCAGCAGCCCGTACCCATCGACAGCGAGCACCAGTTCAAGGGCGCGAAGCACGGCATCAACATGCCGGTCATGTTCCAAGATACGGCGGTGGCGGTCATCGGTATCACGGGCGAGCGCGCTGAAGTGGAGCCGTTCGGCAACGTCATCAAGAAGATGACAGAAATCCTCATCCGCGAGAACTGGGATCATGTGGAGCGCTATGACCGGCGCGTGCGCGTGTCTAACCTCGCCGGCATCCTCAAGCTGCGCCACCACGACGAAAGCCTCGCCGCGTACTACGCCTCGATGCTGCGGGTCGACCTCGATATCCCCCGCCTCGTGCTGGTGGGGCGCGCGCAGACGGAAGACGATAGCGCCCTCGACTACAACGGCCTCTACGAGATGTTCCACGCGCGCTTCGAATCGTTCGCAACAAGCTTCTTTGCGTTCTTGGAGCGCGACGTCTGCCTGTTCATTGACGTCCGCGACGAGCGGCGCATTCCCGCGCTCGTACACGGGATGAGCGACGACGCGAAGCGCATCCTGGGGTATCCCCTCATCTTCGGCGCAGGAAGGACAGAGCACTCCGCAGGCCTCTATTGGCGCAGCTACGACGAAGCTTGCAGCGCGCTCGAATGGCTTTCGTTCGATCAGGCGGGCACACTCATGCGCTACGAGGATATGGATCTGGGGCTCATCCTCTCCTCTGTTCCGCGCGACAACGCCATGCAACTTGTCGGTCACGTGTTCCGCGGCCTCAGCGATGCAGAGATCGACGAATTCCAGCGCGTCTTCGATGCCTATGTACGCCACAACGGCAGCATCGTACACTGCGCCGATGAGCTCTATCTACATAAGAACACGCTGCAGAATCGCTTGAACAAGATCGCCGAAAAAACCGGCTACAATCCGCGCAAGCTCTCGGACTTCACCGTACTTGCGCTCGCATTCAAGCTACGGAGCTACCATACCGTCGCGTAGAGAGGAATAATCGATGGCAATTCACGTTCTTGAAGAAGCCGAGCGCTGCCTACAATGCAAGAATCCTCAATGCATGAAGGGCTGCCCCATCTCAACGCCCATCCCTACGGCCATTCGTCTGCTCCGCGAAGGACGTGTCGATGAGGCCGGAAAGCTTCTGTTCGAGAACAACCCCCTCACCACGGTATGCTGCCGTGTGTGCAATCACGAGAACCAATGCGAGGGCCATTGCGTGCTGGGTCGCAAGGGCGCACCTGTGCATTTCAGCGCCATCGAGGAATATATCTCAGATCTGTACGGGTCGCGCATGTCCGACACTCGCATCGATCCCAACGGCATGCGTGTCGCGATCATCGGCGCGGGCCCGGCAGGCCTTGCCATCGCGGTCATTTTGGCGCAGCGCGGCTACGATGTGACCATCTTCGAGAACCACGACAGAATAGGCGGCGTACTTCGCTATGGCATTCCCGAGTTTCGTCTGCCCAAGCGGGTGCTCGACGATTTCCAAGCGAGACACCTCGAGACGAACGGCGTAAAGCTCCGCTTCAACACGACGATCGGCCAGGCAATCTCAATCGACGACATGTTCGAAGACGGCTATCGCGCCGTATTCGCAGGCACGGGCGTGTGGCGGCCGCACGCGCTGCGCATTCCCGGCGAAACGCTCGGAAACGTGCATTACGGCATCAACTATCTCGCCAATCCCGATAGCTTCAAGCTGGGTCGCCGCGTCGCGGTGATCGGCGTGGGCAATGCCGCCATGGACGTGGCGCGCACCGTGCTTCGGCATGGTGCGGAGCACGTGACCTGCTACGCGCAGTCGTCGCATGTCGCGGCCAGCAATCATGAGCGCAGCTATGCCGAGCTCGAGGGCGTTGAGTTCGTGCTCAATCGCGCCCCGGTGCGCATCACCGAAGAGGGGCCGATCTTCATCGAGACCACCGGTTCCGAGGTAAGCGAGAACGGCGAGCCGCCCACGCTGCGCGCGATCGAGGGTACAGAGCGCCTGTATCCCGCAGACAGCGTGATCATCTCCGCCGGTCAGCGCCCACTCGATCGCCTGGTGAGCACGACCGAGGGGCTCGAAACGAATACGCGCGGGCTGCTGCGCACGGACCTTGAGGGGCACACGACCCGCCCGGGAGTCTTCGCCTGCGGCGACGTGTCCACGGGTGCGCGAACCGTGGTCGAGGCGGTCTCCGACGCCAAGCGCGTCGCGGACGCGATGGATCGCTACATGCAGGGGCTGCCGATCGCTTAGCTGTGCGACAGTACCGCCTGGACGGCTGCCTTGACGTCTGCGTGGACCGCATCGATGTCTCGCGCGGCGTCGATGAGCCTCACACGGGTGGGCTCGGCGGCTGCGATGGCGCGGAACCCTTCAGCAACGCGCTGTTGGTACGCGATGCCCTTCGCCTCCATGCGATCTTGCGTGCGCGAGACGGTACGCTCGGCGGCGAGCGCGGGATCGATGTCGAATACGAGTGTGAGGTCAGGCGCGCACGCCCCCACCGCAAGCTCGTTCGCCCGCGTCACCGCATCGAGCGGCACGCCGCCCGCATACCCCTGATAGGCGGTGGTGGAATCGTAGAAGCGGTCGCACACCACGACGCGCCCCCCGGCAAGCGCCGGCGCCACCACCTCGTGCACGAGTTGGGCGCGCGCCGCCTCATAGAGCAGAAGTTCGCACGTGGCCGACATCTCCGCGTTCGTGGGGTCGAGCAAAAGCGCGCGGATCTTCTCCGATATCGCCACGCCCCCCGGCTCGCGAAGCGCCAGCACATCGTAACCGGCGCGCTCGAGGTCTTCGACCAGCAAGCGCGCCTGCGTGGACTTACCGCAGCCGTCGATACCCTCGACGGTGATGAAGCGACCGGCGCACGCAGCGTCCGACATCGCGCACTCCTCTCCCCATGATGATAATTTCAGTACCCGGTACTGAAATTATCATGCCGCGGCGCTCGTTCCCACGAGCGACGGATCCTCGAACGCGTGCACGTAGACAAGCTGCATCCCCTCGGAATACGGACCTACCTCGTAGGGCATGATGGCGATGGCAACGCCGTCGCTCGTCGCGAAGTAGCGTGAAGAGTCGGCCGCCATGCCTTCAAGCGATGTGTCGTCCGCACCGGTCAGGTTGGGGTTTTCGGCAAGATAGGCCTTGATCGCATCGACTGACTCGGCCTGGAGATCCTCCCACGAAATGCCGAGCGCCTCATCGACACGCAGTTCCTCGCCACTCGACAGGTCATAGAATGCGCCGGATATCGACTCCTCGCCATGGGCGCCGCCGAGGAATACATAGCGCTCGCTCCGCACGCACGCGATGTTGCCTTCGAGATACGTCACCTCGTCGCAGTGCACCCACACCTGCGCCTCACCCGAATCAATCGTCCACGCTTGCGTGACCGCAAGGTCGTCCTCGTAGCTCTGCTTGAGAGAGGCGTTCAGCGCGTCGAGCGCCTCGGTCGTGGAGCCGTCCTCGAGCGCGAACTGCGGGTACGTCCAGGAGCGCGTTTCCTCCCAGTCCGTACCTTCACCCTGCGAGGTGGTGAACGTCACGTCCGCCTCGCTGATCACATAGGTATACGTGGCCTCGGCGGGGTCTTCCTCCGCATCCTCCTCGGGCGCGAACGCTTCAAGCGCCTCGTCACCAGCAGCGGCCTCAAGCGCCCCAATGGTTCCTTCGGTATAATCCGGCAGTTCGGCGGTTTCGATGATCTCGAACTCCGGCTCCTCTTCACTCTGCGCCTGCGGCTCGTTGCTTACCGGGCAGCTAAACTCGTAGCTTGCCGTCTGCGTAAGCGAATCCTGGAAGCCCACCCATTCGTCTTCGGAAACCTCTTCGCCGGCGATCTGGAACGTCGTCTCCAGTGAGCCATCATCATAGCTAAATGTATCGGTTCGCAGCGCATACAGCTCGAAGCTCTGTTCCCCCATGCCGTAGTATCCGGTGTAGGTAATCTCGGAATTCGTGTCGGCAGCCGCAGTGGGATCCCCGAACGAAATAGACTCAAGGAGGATCTGATCCTCGCCGCCTTCTTGCGGCAGTGCATAGAGCCCCTGGTAGAAATACCCACCGTTCGAGTACGGCGGATGACCCTCGTACACCTGCTCGACTGCCTCGTCGGTATACTTCCACACCGCGATGGTATACGCATCGGTGTCAAACGACATCGTCTCGAGTCCCGAGGCGTCGCCAACAACGGTAAGCAGTTCGTTCATGCCGTCGCCGTCGAAGTCGAGAAGCTTCACAAGAGCGAGCCCGTTCGCGGCAAGCTCCATGCCGTCGTGGAGCTCGATCGCCTCAGGCTCACCATACTCGTCGATGAGATCTTGGCAGGTGTAGTAGAAGAGCGCCGAAGCGATCTCCTCGTCGGTAAATTCCTCCTCTTCGGCAGCGGGCTCCTCGGGAGAAGACGGCTCCGGCGCAGGAGGCTCCACCACGACTTCCTCCTCAGCCTTGGGGTTATCCTCCTCATAGTGGACGGGGATGCGCTGCTCGTCGTTGGAGGAGCTCGACGAAGACTCGCCCTGCGAATCGTCCGGCACGATCACGAGCACGTAGTCGCCATCCGGCACCTCGCCGAAGTTTTCCATGGTGAAGCCGTTGTTCCCCGTTACACGAATCTCGGCGACGACCTGGTTGAGCTCCTCGCTCGCACTGCTGCTCGAGGCCGCATCGTCCGAGGCTTGGCGCATGAGGTACACCACATAGGACGTGAGCTCGCCGCCGGATTCGTCGCGCGGGCGCACGCGCGTCACAACGGAGCACTGTACGGGATCCGTCTGCCCGTACGTCACCGTAGGAACGTCTTTCCCCATGATACGGGGCAGCACGAAGATGCCGAAGAACGCTCCCGCAGCGACGACGAGCAGGGCGATTGTGGCGATGAGGGCGACCGGGCGCTTCTTGCGCGGGATCTCGGGCGCAGGCTGCTGACCGTCCTGCCCGGCCTCGGCGCTTGCCATGTGCGCGGGCTCGAGCACGGTCGTCGCGGTTGTGCCCGCATCGGCGGCGTCTTCCGAGGAAGACCACAACGCCCGTTCGGCTGCTGCCGCGTCGGCTGCGGCCTCGGCGCGCTCGGCATCGGCGATGACCTCGGTCTCGGCTGCCGGGAGCACAGTCGTTTCTGCATGTTCGGGCATGACAGTGGTCTCATCCGTACCGTCTGGCAGCACGGTCGTCTCACCCGTGTCGTTCTGCATGACGGTGGTCTCGTCCGCGCCATCGGGCAATACGGTCGTTTCTCCGGAATCACTCGGCAAGACCGTGGTCTCGCCGGCATCGGCGGGAGCGCCCTCCGCATCGTCGGAAGCATCCTCCGAAGCAACGGCTTGAGCGGGCTCTTCGGATGCCTCAGACGCCTCGTGCTGGTTGCACGACTCCTCGTCGAGCTTCCCCTCGGAATCTCGCTGCATCATGGAAACAGCCTCATCTACAGATTCGGGCTCAGGAGCCTCCTGCGGCTCTGCAGAAGCCTCATCGACGGCGGCGTTATCCACGGGAGCAGCCTCGCGCTCTTCGCGCGTCACGATCTTCGCAACCGGCGCACCGCAATTCGTGCAGAACTTCGCCCCGTCGGGAAGCTCACGGCCACACGTCGTACAAAACATCGCATTACCTCCGCTCATCGAGCGCATTAGTCCATGTGTATGATACGACGAAGCGCGGACAAATTGTCGACATGATGGAAACCGGTCTTGCCGGGCTGCATCATTTCTTGGTACGAGCACGCCCTCTGCCGCGGCCGCTCGTCGCCTTCTTCTCCTTGCCGGGGCAATCCATGTTCACGCAGATGCGCCACGGGCCGCGCGCGGTCTCGACCACCACGATGGGTGCGCCGCAGTGCTCGCATACCTCGCCGGTGGCCTCGAGCTTACCGCGTGCGGGCAGCGGATAGCTCGTACCGCACTCGTCGTAGTTTGTGCAGCGGATGAAGCGCTTGCCGCTCTTCTCGCTCTTGTGCGCCACCAGCTCGCCATGGCGACCCGCCTCGGCGCATGCCTTGCACTCCCCTACCACCACATCGGGCTCGAAGTTGGTGGGGCACTGCGGGTTCACGCACACTTCGTACGCTTTTTGGCGGAAGGGCTGGCACTTGATGCGCGGCGCTCCGCACTCGGGGCACACGGCGGCCTCACCCTCAAGCGGGCTCACCTTCACGCCGCTCGGCACGGGATACGTCACATCGCACTCCGGCCAGCCCATGCAGCCGATGAAGCTGCCGCGCGTCTTGGCGCTCGTCTTCATGACGAGGTCTTTGCCGCATTTGGGACAAGCTCCTACGCGGGCGTCGGCCGTCACCGCATCGGCGATGGCGTCTCCCAGATCGTCCTTGTGCTCGATGAGCGTGTCGAGGAGGCCGGACAAGAGTGCGCGCGAGTGCTCGACCACATGGTCTTGCGTGTCCTGGCCTTCGGCCACATGCGTCATGTCCTCGTCGAGCTCGGCAGTCATCTCGGGCGTAGTGATGCGCGGCGCATAGGTGTGCAGCGCGTCGATAATCGCCATGCCGAGCTGACTGGGCTCGATGGGGTCGTTCTTGAGGTACTTCACGGTATACAGGCGCTCGATGATGCTCGCGCGCGTGGACTTCGTGCCCAAGCCGCGCTTTTCCATCTCCTGCACCAAACGGCCTTGGCTATAGCGCGCGGGAGGCTCGGTCTGCTTCGCTTCGAGCACGATGTCTCGAACATCGATGACGTCGCCCTGCTCAAGCGGCGGAAGCTGCTCGTCTCGCTTGAGGCCGTAGGGATATGCCTCGCGGAAACCCGCATCCACGAGCACGTCGCCGCTCGCGGTGAAGGGCTCGCCTTCCACGTCGATAGCAAGCTTCGTGTTCTCGATGGTCGCAGGCCCCATAAGCGTCGCAAGGAAACGACGTGCGATGAGCATGTAGAGCTTCTTCTGGCCGCCGTCGAGCGAATCCGGGTTGCCCTGGCCGGTGGGGTGAATGGGCGGATGGTCGGTGGTCTCGGTCTTGCCGCGCGTGGGCTTCATGGGGCCGGCGAGCACCTTCTGACACACGGGACGGAGCGCCGGGTTGTTCGACGCGAGACCGTCCACGATGCCCTTAAGGTCGAGCGTACGCGGATAGACCGTGTTGTCGACGCGCGGATACGAGATGAGACCCGCCATGTAGAGGCTTTCAGCGATGCGCATGGTGCGCGCCGGCGAGATGCCTTCCGCGGCTGCAGCCGCCTGTAGGCTCGTAGTGTTGAACGGCGTGGGAGGCTGCTGCTTTCGGCTGCGCTTCGCGACCTCGGTGATGGTGCCCGTCGTGGCGTGCTCCACATGAGCGAAGGCCGTCTCTGCCGTCGTCTTGCCTGTGAAACGCGCAGTAGCGTGCCCGATCTTGAACGCAGCGTTCGAATCGTCTTGCGAGGCACCGAAGCCGCGGATCTGCCAGTAGTCTTCTGGCACGAACGCCATGCGCTCGCGCTCGCGCTCCACCACCAAGGCGAGCGTCGGCGTCTGCACGCGGCCGGCAGAGCGCACGTTGCCAAAGCCGCCGAAGCGAGCGAGCGTGAGGTAGCGTGTGAGCACCGCGCCCCAGATGAGGTCGATGTACTGGCGCGATTCTCCTGCATCGGCAAGGTCTTGGTCGAGCTCGACGAGGTTGTCGAAGGCGGCCGTGACCTCACCCTTGATGAGGGCGGAGTATCGTGCGCGACTCGTGGGCACGTCCGGCGCCACCTCTCGCACGCAGGAAAGCGCGTCCGAGCCGATGAGCTCACCCTCGCGGTCGAAGTCCGTCGCGATGATCACGTGATCGGCTTTCTTGGCGAGGTTCTTGAGAACGCGAATGATTTCCTTCTCCGCCGGTTTCTTCACCACGGGAGCCCACGTGAGGTACGGCAGGCTCTCGACCTTCCAGCCCTTGATGTTGATGCCATTCGCAAGGTAGGGCTTGCGCTTCGTGGCATACGGAGGACGCGCGAGGCCATCCGGAACATCGGCGGGGAGCACCTCACCGTCTTCAGACACGCTATACCAACCGGTCTTCTTGTCGAAGAGGATCTCGTCGGGAAAGTCTGGCGCGAGAATGTGGCCGGCAAGACCCATGGAGACCCAATCTTCGCCCTTCACCGCGAAGCGATAGACCTGTGTGTTGTATACCTTGTCTGTCTTGGGCTTGCCGTCCGCCAAAAGCTGGGCGATCTTTTGTGCCGCGATGTTCTTTTCTGCGATAACGAGTTTCAACGTTTGACCTCTTGCTGCTTGCCGCGAGCGCCTGCGCGCCCGTCACCGTTCTAGCGGGAAACTATACACGAGTTGCCTACCGTTTACGAAATCCCCACCAGCACGGATTAAATAACCCCAGGAGCTTTTCGGCATGCGGCAGGCGACAATAACCTAAACGATCTTCGACGTGGCGCCGCGCAACGTCTTTTCCGAATGTGCAAGCTTCCCATACATCCCTCCCCAGATTCAGGGTGCAGTAAAGCAGTGGCAGAGTTCGTACTATCTCTACAGGCAGCGCTACGTTGTTGGGTGGGCTAGTTGCCGCTAACCCACTTTTTGTGTGCGGGCGGACTCTACCGTATGGTGAGTATGCCACAAACCGCGTTAACTAACTTGCAAAATATTGCTTTTACCTGCGGAAATACCTTGTCATAATCTTGCAGAAACCTGGCACGAATCTGGCACCGACCTTGCACAGCATCGACTTCCGCACGGTGATGCACCGTAGCCGTTGCGTTCACGGACACACCGTCAACCCAGCCGATACCACAATCCATGCTTGTGGCGGGGGCACACTCTCGACCATATACGAAAAGATTGGGCACTGCGTTCAATACCATGCCGAAGCACCCAATACGGCTGCCGAATCCTTCCGTCATCTGCGCGAACACAGTCGGTGTTCATGCAAACATGGTTCGAGGCGAAATAATCCCACTCGACTCAAATTTGTACCAATATGGCGGTGCATATTTGGATCGAGTGAGATTGTTGGACAAAACCCCTGATACATATTTGAGTCGAGTGTCCAAATCCGTACAAATGTAAGCTGAACGTGAGAAAGCTAGTTGCGACGGGACATATTTGGGGGCGAATGGAGCACCTCTGGGCATTCTCTCGCCTTGAAATTACATTCGATTCGGATATCAACGGTTGTACGCGCACCCACCGAGTAGCCACTCGAAGCACAAGCGAGCTACCTGCGGTGACTAGGAAGTGAGATGCCTTGCTACTCGATAGGTTTATGAATAACCGTTGATATCCGAAGCGAATTGCATTCCAGCACTCGCATCAACCCCCGCGAGCGACTCGAGACCTGTCTACCGCAAAGCTAGCACGCCGTGCGCACCTGCTCGGCAAGCCAGGATGCCCACTCATCCATGCCGGTATCCTTCGTTGCGCTCACCTCGAAACGCGGCGCGCGCACCGCACCTCGGTTTTGCCTGCTCTTGCGGGACAGTATACGCAAGTTGCCCTGAGTTTACGAAAATCTCACCGGCAAGCGGCGTTGAGAGCGCGCGGAGCTGCCTGGCGGCAGCCTGCCCAATCAAGAGACGCCCTTCGAAAACGAGCATGATTTCGATGAATCTCGCTTTTTATACCCCCTCTTTTTGGCAAAAACTTGCCCGTAAACGATGAGAGCGCGGCAGAAATCTCTGCCCGCAAACAGGGGGTTGAAACGGCAAAACCGCACACCGCACATGGCGCCATTCCCGCAGGAAATATCCTCAAGCTGTTCATGCACAAGCCTTCGCAACGAGGTAAGCTACTGCTAGCGGCAGAGCCCGTACCTACTTACGGGCCGCGCTACGGTTTTGGTGGGCTAGTGCCAGCTAGCCCACTTCATTTTTTCCGTCTCGTCATCCGCCATCGCGAATACTCTTTTCGGGCTCTGCCAACTGCTATTGCCAACCTACTTCACGCGCACGGAGCCGCTGATGGAATCGGCCGTAATCTGCGCCGAACCATCACCGTTGACCACCTGCGCGCTGAGCGATCCCGGCTCGTCACGTTCCGCCAACTCCCCAAGCTCGCACACGAACCCGCCCGACACGCGATCGCTCGTGAGCGTGAAGCCGGCGTCGTCCGGAACATCCAGCGTTATAGACCCGCTCGTCGAGTCAAGCGTCGTCTGCGGCGGCAAACCACCAGCAAGCGTTACATCGAGTGCCCCCGAAACGCTTGTAACGGAAAGATCGGTCGTTGCCGCTCCATCGAACGAAACCGACCCGCTGATAGAGGCAACCTCAGCACGGCCGGCGTCGAGTCCTTGCACTGTGATGCCCGAACTTACGGTAGATACGATGAGATGGTCGCAAACGACTCGGTCGAGCCCCATGCTGGCCGACGTGCCCGAAAGATCGATCGACGAGAGCGACAGCCCCTCGGGAAGCTCAATCGTGAGTGCAAATGCTGGGTACTCGAGCCCGTTGTTGCTTTCGGGAAGCCCGTCGTCAACGATGAGCGTACCCGTGCTCTCGTCGAGCGAGATGGAGGAATGGCGCGGATCCATGTCATACGTTCCCGCACCGAGCCGCGCCCGCACCACGACGTCGTCGCCCGTTCCGCGAACCAGCCTCACCTCTCCTCCGTTCCACGTTACATCGAGCCCCTTTACCTTGTCGCTGTCGAACGACGCGCGCTTGTCTATGGGCTCGTCGAGCACCGTGGTTTCCCCGCCGACCGATCCGATGACCGGAAGATCGATAGAGGGCAGGCGGCTGGAAGTTGTCCTCCGGGCAAGCGCAACCATGAGCGGGAACCCAATGAGCAGTGCAATCACAACAGCCGCCGCGATGACCTTGGCCTTCTCGGCTTTCGTGAGGCGATCGAAGCTCTTCATGCCTACCTCCTCCCTTCGTCTTCACCGCGCAGGCGCTCACGCTGCTCAGCAGCTTCCATGATGTTCGCGACCCAGCGATAGAGCGGGATGGTAAAGAACACCAAGAACGAGAAGGGCGCGGCTCCCATGATGGTGAGCACGAACCAGAGGGGAATCATGAGGATGCCGTACGGGAACGAACGCCACGCCCCTTTAGCGTTCCCGCGACCCGTGCCCTCGGCAGCCTGCGCCACGCGCTCGCTCGCACGCGTGGCCGCCTGCGCTGCCTCGGCAGCCGCCCTGCTCGCCTCCGCCGCAGCCGTGGCCGCCTGTGTTGCCTGTTCTGCACGTGCACGCTGCGCGCCGAGTTCTTCCTCCACGCGTACCTCGCTTGAACGTTCCGCGCGCTCGAAGGCAACGTCGTCCTCGATCTCTTCGTCCACCCGAAGCAGCTCGTCAAGGCTCACGCCGTAAAGACGCGCCAAGGCAATCAGGTTCTCGGTATCGGGCGAGCTCTCCGCGCGCTCCCACTTGGAAACGGCCTGCCGCGACAAGCCGAGTTCGCGTGCAAGCGACTCCTGGCTGTACCCCCTTGCGCGCCTGAGCTCCGCTAGACGCTGGGCTATCTTGACATTCATGGTTCTCCAACCTCGTGTTGCGAACGCCTGACCTTCCCGGCACCGGTACCGTTGACCCCACCGTACGAAAGATGGCGGTCGCACGCCAGAAAGTCTGGTAGGAATTTACGCAACTTTTAGTTGCGATGCCCCTGAACTGCCATTTTAATTCTTTTCATACGGAAAGCAGCCTCGGTTAGCGCCGCTGCGTTGCGCCACGGCACAAGCTCCCCTCGGGCAGAATCACGCCTGCGGCGTGCGAGCGGCCTCGATCTCTCCGGCAAGCCAGTCGCACCAAGCGTCCATGCCCTGCCCCTTCGTAGCGCTCACCTCGAAACGCGGCGCGCGTGGGTTGAGATCGTCCAGCACGCGGTTGTAGCCCTCGAAGTCGAAATCAAACGCCGAGGCGACATCGATCTTGTTGAGCAGGAGCACACCTGCATGCTGGAAGATACCGGGATACTTGATGGGCTTGTCGTCTCCCTCGGGCACAGAGAGGATCATGACGCAGAGGTTTTCGCCCAAATCGAAATCGACGGGGCACACGAGGTTGCCGACGTTCTCAATGAAAATGACGTCGATGTTCTCCAAGCCCACGGCCTCATCGAAGGCATCGACCGCCTGCCCGATCATATTTCCCTCGAGGTGACACAAGCCACCGGTGTTGATCTGAATGGCCGGCATACCGGCTTCCTTCATGAGCTGGGCGTCCACATCACTTGCGATATCGCCCTCGATAACAGCGCAGGTAAGGCCGAAGGTATCGCGCAGACGCTCATTCGTGGCAAGGATCGTCGAGCTCTTGCCTGAGCCGGGACTCGAGAGCACATTCACCACGTATGTGCCGGTCTCGGCAAAACGCTTGCGCAGCTCGGTAGCCAGGCGCTCGTTTCGCGAGAGAATCGGCTGCTCAAGGCTGATGGTGTGCTCGGACATAGCTCTTCCTTTTCATGTGGTCGAAGATGCGGGCAGGTAAAATTACCCCGGGGGCTTTTTTACATTGCTTGAAAGGACAACTCTGAAGTATAAAAACAGGCAATGTAAAAAAGCCCCCGGGGTAATTTTACCTGCCCGCACGCCCGACTCTGAGCAGCTTTACTTGCACCAGCAGAACTGGGCTGGATAGAACACGTCCCAACCAACCCGTCACGGAAGGTCGACTTCCATAGAGACAATCTCGAGCTCGCGGCCAGCGATCAGGTGCGTCTCGGCGCTTCCGCAGGCAGGGCACCGCACGTGAAAGCGGCTATGCTCGAATTCCTCTCCACATGCAAGGCACCGGCTTTTGGGATGCACTTCCTCCACGCGAAGCTCGCTTCCACGCATGAGCTCGTCATCTTCGCTCAAGACGTCCCATGCGAAATCGAGCGTCTCGGGCACCACCTCGCGCATATCGCCGATGCGCAGCGTCACGGCGATCACGCGCAGCGCCCCGGCATCGCGTGCCGCACGCGAGACGGTCTCGAGGATACCGGAAACGATCCCGAGCTCGTGCACGCGGCCCTTACGCCTCCTCGTCGGAGAAGAAGCCCACGCGGCTGCCCTTCAAGCCCTGCTTGCCCTCGCGCGCAACGATCACGAAACGCGTGACGAGCAACGACGCCTCATACAGCGAGAGCAACACGGCATACATGAAGAGCATTGTGACGGGGCTCGCGTCGGGCGTTACCGTCGCAGCAACCACAGCCATGATCACATAGATGTAGCGCCAGGCACCGCGGAACGTCGCATACGGCACGATGTGGAACACCGCGAGATAAAAGACGAAGAGCGGCAGCTCAAACGCCACACCGAAGCCGATCATGAGCAGCACCTCGGTGTTGAGGTAGTTCTCGAGATCGGCGAAGGCAGTGGCGATGGCGTTCGCCTCGCCGACGAGCCATTCGAACGCCGAGGGAACGATGAAGAGATAGCAGAACACCGCTCCGATGAAGAAGAGCGCCGTAGCGAGGAAGAGCGTCGGCACGACCCAGCGGCGCTCGTTAGGCTTGAGCGCAGGCAGGAAGAAGCCGAGGATCTGCCACAAGATGATGGGAACGCACACCACGGCGGCCGTCTTGATAGCGATCGAGAAGCGCAGGCTGAAGCCGCCAAGCGAGCTCATGATATAGAACTTGTCGCCCACGAACGGAGCGATGGGGTCGGTGAGCAGGTCGATGATAGTAGGCGTAGCGAAGTAGAACACCGCCGTGCCGATAATCACCGCGACGATGATGATGGTCAGGCGACGACGGAGCTCTCCAAGATGGTCGAGCAGCGGCATGCGAGCAGGTCCGACGGGCATTACTGCTCACCCCCTTCCGCATTCGCTGCCCCTGCGGGCGCGGCGTCCTCGGTCTCGACGGCATCGACGGAAGAAGCAACAGAGCCGCCGTCCTCGACGGCGCCCTCCACCTCCGTCGCGCGCCGGCGCGGTCGACGAGCGTAGAGATCGGCGATGCTCTTCTGCTCGGATGCCTCTGCGGCCTCCTTCGCCTCGGACTCGGCGGCGTCTACAGCGGGGGCAGCGTCTGTAGCAGCAAGCGCCCCAGCCTCCGCAGCTGGCGAGCTCTCTGCCAGGCTCTCGCCTTCGGGGGCAGCTGCCTCAGCGGCAGCCTTCTCGGCAGCGAGACGGGCGCGGCGCTCGGCGAACGTCTCCTTACGCGCCTCGGCCACCTTCTCGGCGGCGATGTCCGCAGGCGCGTCAGTATCTGCATCGGCATCGTCATCTGCCGCAGCTGCCTTCTTTGCAGTCGAGGACGCATTCGCAGCAGCGGCCATGGGATCGATGACCTCGGTCTGCACGACGTTCGTCACCTTCTGCTGCGTCTCACGAAACTGCCGGATCGCGCGGCCGATCGTCTTACCCGCTTGCGGCAGCTTATCTGGTCCGAACAGCAAAAACGCGAAGACCAGGATAATGATGAGCTCGGTTTGTCCAATTCCGAACACAGATACCTCCAGAAACGTATGGACGCACACCGCGTGAGCAATGCGGCGCCATCATGCAACCGCAAAAGTATACCGCCTTTGCAGGCACAGGGAAAAAGCCTAACTTCGGCTTTACAGTCTCCGAAACAATCGCGACGAACCAACTGCCCGTCATTGAGCTGCCAGCTGCCGCCAAGTAGCCGGTTGGCGTGGAGCAACCGGCTGCAACATGCGTTTATTGGGCGGAAATGGCGATCTCCGCATCGACGCCCAGAAGCTGCGCCACGCGCATGACGCCCGGTTGCGCCTTCACGACCGAGAAGCGCTTGCCGTGCTCCTCGGCATGGTGCGCCGCGCCCACGAGTACGCCGATGCCCGTCGAGTCGATGTACGCCACGCGCTCGAAATCGAGCTGCACTTCCTCCGTGGGCTGCTCAAGCGCCAGGTCGATCGCATCGCGCACCTTCGAAGCGTTCGAGATGTCGACCTCGCCCTCGATGCCGATCACATAGCGCTCGGGCGACGCCGCAGTGGTGATAACGAGTTCCATACCTAATCCAATCTAGCTAACGGGCTGCACGGCACCGCTTTTGACAGCACAGCGCAAGCCTGCTGGTTTTCACTATCGTGCCTCGAGTGCAAGCTGCGCCGAGACGAGCTTCGTGGCGAGCACGAGCACATCGAGCGCCGCTTCGAGCTCTTCCACGCTAGGATACGTGGGCGCGATGCGGATGTTCGTGTCGTGCGGATCCTTGCCATACGGCCAGGTGGCGCCTGCCGGCGTGAGCTTCACGCCGAGTTCTGCACACAGGGCTGCGATACGCTTGGCCGAACCCTCGGGCCCGTCGAAGCTCACGAAGTAACCGCCGTTGGGGTGCGTCCAGGTCGCGCAACCCGTATCCGCAAGCCCCTCGGTGAGCTTGCGCTCCACCGCCGCGAAGCGCGGGCGCAGGAACTCAGCGTGCTTGCGCATGTGGGCACGCACGGCATCGAGGCTGGGCAAAAAGCGCGTGTGCATGAGCTGGTTGAGCTTATTCGCGCTGATGAGGCCGACCTGCAGAGTACTCGAGACCTCGGCAACGTTCGCGGGGCTCGACCCGAAGAAGGCGATGCCGGCACCCGGGAAGGTAATCTTCGAGGTCGAAGCCACACCCAAGATGCGATCCTCGTTGCCGGCCTCGCGCGCGATATCGAAGATGTTCGCGAGCACGTCGCCCTCATCAATGAGATCGTGCACGGCGTAGGCATTGTCCCACACGATGCGGAAATCGGGCGCAGCCTTCATGGTCGCGAGGCGGCGCACCGTCTCCTCGGAATACGTGATGCCCGTGGGGTTCGAGTATTTCGGAACGCAAAACATGCCCTTGATGGAATCATCCTCGGCACAGAGGCGCTCGACCTCGTCCATGTCCGGGCCGGTCTCGGTCATGCGCACGGGAATGTTCTCAATACCCAGGTGCTCGGTGATGCCGAAGTGACGATCGTAGCCGGGCGCGGGGCACAGGAACTTCGCATGCTCGAGCTTGCTCCACGGCGTATAGCCGGGCACGCCCTTCTCCCAGTAGTGGATGAGTATGGACTGCATGATGTTCAAGCTCGACGAGCCGAGCACGATCGTCTGCTCGGGCGGCACGCCGATGAACTCTCCCGCCAGACGGCGCGCGGAGGGAATGCCCTCGAAGCAGCCATAGTTGCTGCAGTCGATGCCCTCGTCCGTAAGGTCGGCATCGCTCGTCAAGAGGTCGAGCATGGGACGCGAGATGTCCACCTGAGCGGGGCTCGGCTTGCCGCGCGCCATGTCGAGCTTGAGCCCTTTGGCGCGCGTCTCTTCGACCTCGCGCTCGAGTTCAGCGATGGCGGCCTTGAGCTCCTCATCGCTCATCTGCTGGTATATCGTCTCCATACACGCCTCCCCTATCGTGCGGACGGCGCACGCCTGCACACTGTAGATATGTTCTGGGACAGTATACCGGGTTCGCGGCGCACGACGGCGGGGCGAGAAACCGCAACATACTAATAGCATGGCGTTTGGGAGGGACGGAGCACAGGTACGCCAACAGGACAACCGCAAGATCGTGCTGCCGGCGCCGATGATACAATCCAACCTATCTGGTTTTTCATGCGCCGAACGATGCGAGGAGCCGCGCCATGGATCAATTTGAGTTTCGCGCTGAAGGGTTCGGCGAACTGCAGGACCTCGTCGATGCGCTCTACGCCACGCACGAGGTCGTCGACCGGCTCGACCTGGTGATGCAAGCCGAAGTGCTCGATCTCGCCCCCGATCTTCTTGAGATCGTGAACCTGCTGCCGCCTGGCCGCTATGAGCGTCAACGCCTTTGCGACCAGCTGAACTCCGCACTCGCCGCACACGGCTGGGGCGGCACCTACGGCACCGTCGAGTAACATGTAATGTAAAATTACCCCAGGGGTTTTTTAACATCCTGCAGGGTCTACATCCTCATCGAAGCGAGGTGCACCATGGCAGACTTCATGACCGAGCGCAACGAGGCCATCCAGGCGGCAAACGTTGCCTTAGAGCATCTGTATCGTTCTCAGGAGCTTTTGAACTCCGCCGGCAACTGGGGCATGTTCGACATCTTCGCCGGCGGCGCACTCACCTCGTTCATCAAGCGTGGCAAAATGAGCGACGCGCAGGCAGAGCTCGACGCCGCGCGCTCCGCGCTGCGCATACTCGCCCGCGAAGTGCGCGACGTCGAGGAAGCCGGCGCGTTCCAGATTGCAGGCGGCGACTTCCTCTCGTTCGCAGATATGTTCTTCGATAACGCGTTCCTCGATATTTACGTGCAGACGCAGATTTCGGAAGCGAAGCGGCAAGTAGCAGGCGCAATCCAGCAGGTTGAAGCGCTGCGCGACCGCCTTTCCCGAATGTAACATCACCCCAGGGATTTTTTACCATTCTCGGCGCAGGCAAAATGCATGAACACGAGGCCGATGAGCGCTGCGGAAACCGTCCCGGCAAGGATCGCCGTCTTCGCTGCGAGCAGCTCAGCGGGAATCTGCGTGAACGCGAGCCCCGCGATGAGGATCGACATGGTGAAGCCGATGCCACCTAAAATGCCCATGCCGACGATGTGTGGCCAACGCACGCCCTGCGGCAGCTCGGCCAAGCCAGTACGTACCATGAGGTAGGTCACACCGAAGATGCCGAGCGGCTTGCCCACGATCATGCCCAGGTACACACCTACGGCCACGGGATCGGCCACGAGCGCCATCGCGTCCACGCCCACAAGCCTCACCTGTGCGTTCACGAACGCGAAGAGCGGCAGGATGATGAAATTCACCGGAGCAGAGATGCGATGCTCCAGGCGCTGCAAGGGCGGCGTCACGCGGTGCATGACGCGTTCGACACCATACACGGCATGCGTGAAATCGTGCTGGCCCAAGATGTGAGCCTCGTCGTCGAAACGGTCGTCGAGCTCGGGGAGCTTCGACTCGACCCATGAGACCAGCACGCGGGCGTTGATGTCCGAACGTGCGGGCATGGTGAACGCCAAGATCACGCCAGCGAGCGTCGCGTGCACACCGCTCTGGTAGAGGCAGAACCACAACACCAGGCCGAGCGTGAGATACGGCGCCACGCCGAAGTGCCGCCGCCAGTTGAGCGCTGCGAGCGCCGCCGTGACGACGGCCGCCGCCGCGAGCCAACCTAGCTGCGGCGCATGGCCGTAGAAGAGCGCGATCGCGGCGATGGCGAGCAGGTCGTCGGCGATGGCGAGCGTCGAGAAGAAGACCTTGAGCGCCGGCGGCACGCGGCTGCCGAGCAGCGAGAGAACGCCGAGCGCGAACGCGATGTCCGTGGCCATGGGAATCGCCCAACCGTAGACGGCTCCGCCCCGGTTCACCACCGCGTAGATGGTCGCGGGCACCACGACGCCGCCCACCGCCGCAAGCATGGGCAGCAGCGCCTGACGCGGGCGACGGAGCTCTCCCACGGTCATCTCGTACTTGAGCTCAATCCCCACGAGCAAAAAGAAAATCGCCATGAGGAAGTCGTTCACGAAGAGCTCGAACGTGAGCGAGAACTCCCAGCCGCCGATACCGATGACGACCGGACGGGCAAACCACTCGTGGAGCGGGAAATACAGGTCGGTGTTCGCGCACACCACCGCAGCCACGGCAGCGATGATCATCACGCAGGCGGAAATGACGCCGTTGCCGGTGATGGCCTCGAGCGCGCTGCGACGCTCCAGGCGCTTGCGCTGCCGCGCGCTCACGAGGCGATCCTCCTTCGGTCCGAACTCGGAGGCGGCGCGTCCCGGCTTGCGCACAAGTACCTTGCGCTCGACCGCCCTCGCCCGACGCGTGGCCTGAGTCGCATTTTGATCGTGCTTCGCCATGGGTGCGTCGCCACTCCTTCCTTGGTGTTCGGCCGAACGATCGGCCAGATAATCGGTCAACAAAAAATGGGCGTCTTGCCCAGACGCCCACCTTGGTAGTAATTGTTACCCACACGGAATCGTTCCCGCGCGAGCGCGGGGCGAATCCCTGGAACCTTCACGGGGCAATACGTCGAAGGCCGCGCTCCACACACGACGAACGAGGCATTACCCCTGCGCCAACGCGCTACTCCGCAGCGGCGAGAATCGGCGCGGCGACCTGCTTCTTGCGGGAGAGCACGCCGGGCATCCACACGCCCTCGGGCACGTCCTCGATGCCCAGACCCTTCTGCGCCACAGCCGTCTCGCCCTCAAAGAGCACCTGCGAGCCCTCTTCCATGATGTCGGTGAGGCAGAGCACGATGCCGTCGGCACCCTTCTCGGCCTGATAAGCGCGCATAGCCTCGCGGATCTCGGGGATCATGCCGAGCGCGCGCGTCTTGTCGACCGTCTCGTACTGGCCGATGAGCAGCTTCTTGTCGCCCACTTCGAACTGCTTGATGTCGTTGCCCACCATCTGCTCGGGCGTGAACGAACCGGAGGGACGGGAGAGGAAGACCTCCATGCCGAACTTCACCGGATCAACGCCGAGCTGCTCGCCAAGCTTGGTGGCGACCACACGGTCAACGGAGGTCGTCGTAGGACTCTTGAGCATGAGGGTGTCGGTCATCATGGCCGAAAGCAGGAGCTTCGCCTGCGTGTCCGTGGGCTGCTGACCAAGCACGTCGAAGAGCTTCGCCACGATGCAGCAGCTGGAACCCCAGGGGAGCGCCACGATGTGGAGCGGCGCGGCCGTGGTGAAGTTGCCGAAGCGGTGATGATCAACCACGCCGAAGATCGTGGCGTTCTCCAAGCCAACGACGGATTGGCCGGGCTCGTTGTGATCGGTGAGCACGACGAGCTGCGCATCCTCGCCCTCGGCAGCGGGCTCGATGGCATCGAGCTGGCGCGGCTCAGGCAGGCCGGCCTCGGCAAGGAGCTTTGCGGACTCCGCCGGAAGCGGGCCCAGCGCGCACGCCTCGTACTCGTTGCCGCCGAACTCAATCTGGTTCAGTAGCTGGGCGAGCACGACAGCCGACATGATGGCGTCGTTATCGGGATTCTGGTGTCCAAAGACGAGAACCTTGCTCATGATTTCCTCCATATTCTGGCAGGGGCCTTCTGAATACCTAACGGGAGCCTGCCCTGCATTTCGCGAGCCTGCTCCGCATGTCACGACATTGGGTACTGTCACCAATGTCGGGCGGGACGCTAAGGACGTACGCGGCGCACGATCTCCATGGCGGCGGCAGCTTCCTCTGTGACCTTGGAGAAGTCGCCGTCGGCGAAGAGCGATGCCTTGACCATCCACGTGCCGCCGCACGCAATCACGGACGGGCAGAACAGGAACTCCTCGACGTTCTTCGTGCTCACGCCTCCGGTGGGCATGAAGCGATGGCCGACGAACGGGGCAGCAAGCGCCTTGATGGTGTCGAGGCCGCCGTACTGCGCGGCGGGGAAGAACTTCGTCACGTGCAGATCGAACTTGAGTGCACGGATGATCTCGCTCGGAGTGACGCACGCGGGGAGCACCGGCACCTGCTTGTCGATGCACTCGGCCACGATCTCCTCGTCGAAGCCAGGGCTCACGATGAACTCGGCACCGGCGGCGATGGCGTCGGACAGCTGCTCCATGGTAAGGACGGTGCCCGCGCCCACGCACATATCGGGCTCGGCCTCCTTCATGGCTCCGATCACCGCGGCAGCGCAATCCGTGCGGAATGTGACCTCGGCAGATGCCATACCGGCCGCCATGAGGGCATGCGCGAGCGGCGCGGCGTCCTCGACCTTGTCGAGCACGACGACCGGCACGATGCCGAGCTTCTCGAGTTTCTCGTAGAACGATTCGAACATATTGCTTCCCTTCATCGGAACGTAAACAGTTTACAGGCTTTCATTATACGAGCTATCGCGCGACGCGAGTGCCGCCGCCGGCGGAAGCCGCCACCGCTGCGATCTCCGTCTCCGTCACGAGGTTCGAATCGCCATGGATGGTGAGCTTGAGCACCGACCCCGCGATGGCGTAATCGATCGCCGTCTGCGGGGCATACCCGTGAAGGAGCGCATGCAGGTAGGCACCGCTGAACGCATCGCCCGCAGCCACGCCCTCGAGCACGTGCACGTCGTAAACGGGGCTGAACCACCAAGCACCGGCATCATCCTGACCGGCAAAAGCGGCGTCTGCATCCGCACGACCAGCGAGAAGCGTATCGCCCGCAGCGCTGTAGAGCATGCCCATCCAGCGGGAATCCTCGACGCTCGCGATGTCGCGGATGACCGAGAGCACCTGCGAGCAGCCGTACTTCGCGCAAATCTGGCGTGCCATCTCGACGTAATCGTCGCGTTCCGCTATGCCATTTGCGAGCGAACCAGAGACGCAGGTCATGCCGAGGCCCGCCGGCGCATCCTCATCGTTCGCCACGACGATATCCACCATGGGCAGCAGGCGCGCCATGACCTCCTGCGAGCGCTCCGGGCTCCACATCTTGCCGCGATAGTTCACGTCGCACGCCGTCACGATGCCGTGGGCGCGGCACGCCTTGAGCGCCTCCTCGCAGGCCACGGCCATCTCTTCAGACACCGCCGGTGTCACGCCCGAGAAGTAGAAGAGGCCCACACCCTCCAGGATCGCATCCCAGTCGAGCGCCTCGTGCGAGGCGAGGTTGATGGCGGAATACTTGCGGTCGTACACGCAGCCGTTGCCGCGCACGCTCGCGCCCACCTCGAAGATGTAGCTGCCCAGGCGGTCGCCCTCGCGCACCACGCGCGACGTGTCGACCCCGTAGCTCCGCAGGTAACGCAGGGCGCACTCGCCGATGCGATTCTGGGGCACCACCGATACGAACGCGGCGTTGTCACCCTGGTACGCGAGCGAAAGCGCGGCGTTCGCCTCCGCGCCGCCGAAGTTCACGTCGAAGCTCTTCGCCTGCTCGATGCGCAGCTGGTTGGGCGGCGAAAGGCGCATCATGATCTCGCCGAAAACCAAAACGGTGCTGGTGGCAGATAGCACGGGTACCTCCTAAAACAGGTCATGCAGTCGTGTAAAAGTATACCGCGCTGCGGAAGGTTGCTTGGGGACGGGTTCGTTCCACCCCGTTTCGTGTGCAACGCAGGCATTTCCTTAGATTGATTGGAGAAACCCGTCTCCAACCAGCCCTCGAACCCCGTTTTAACCACTGCGGAGCTTTTTTAGCTACGAAGGATCGAGCTCGATGCAGGCGTACATGGGACTCCGCTCCCGTTGCGCTGCGGCACTGACGGTGCGAGGCAGCGAAAACGCTTGCCGCCAGGAGCGCTCAGCATCCAATCGCGCCGAGTTCACCGTGAAGATTGATATACTACTTTTTCCCATCACACAGACGGCTGAGCTTGTCTTCCGTTCCGTGAACAATAGGACGACAACCGCTGAGCAACAATGCTTCATTGTCTTATTTGCCCTGCTTTGGCCTTATATTGCCTGTATTGGCGAAACGTTTTCGCTCGTTAAGCCCCCAACCTTCCATTCACCGCCCTAATTCCACCACTCACAGAAAAGGTCGGAAACCGTGTCTATTAGCATATATGTGATATATCACTTTTCGGTAAGGTTCGTACCGTGAAACAGGGCGTCCATGCGCCCAGACTAACAAGGAGGAACCATGCTCTATCCTGCACAAACATCATCGCGCTTCGTCGAAAACCTCAGCGGCATCTGGGATTTCAAGCTCGACGACGGCACCGGTTTCGAGCAAGCGTGGTACGAGCGCCCGCTCGAGGATGCCACCACCATGGCCGTCCCCGCCGCCTACAACGACCTCAAGGAGGGCGTCGAGTTCCGCGACCACTACGGATGGGTCTTCTACCAGCGCAATATCGCTGTGCCCCAGTTCGCCATGAGCCAGCGTGTCGTGCTTCGCTTCTCGAGCGTCACGCACCACGCGCGCGTATACCTGAACGGAAAGCTCATCTGCGAGCATGAGGGCGGCTTCCTTCCCTTCGAGGTGCAGCTCAACGACCATCTCGAGCCCGGTGACAACCTGCTCACCGTCGCCGTGTCGAACATCATCGACTACACCACCCTTCCCGTAGGCGGCAAGTCCGGCATGATGGACGGCCTCATGGGCGGTATGATGGGCGACACGGGCGCGACCAAGCCGCGCAACAATCCCAACTTCGACTTCTTCAACTACGCGGGCATCCTGCGCCCCTGCTACATCTACACCACGCCCGAGGCGCATATCGAGGATATCGAGCTCGTGCCTGCCGTCGACGGCACGACCGCAACCATCTCCTATAAGGTCGAGGCCATGGGCGAAGGTGCCTGCACGGTCGAGGTCTTCGACCGCGAGGGTGCAAAGGTTGCCGAAAGCACCGGCTGCGAGGGCGCCTTCGCTATCGAGAACGTGCACCTGTGGAACCCCGGTGCCGCGTACCTCTACAACGTAAAGGTCACGTATGGCGAGGACGTCTACGAGCTGCCCTACGGCGTGCGCACCGTGCGCGTCGAGGGCACGAAGTTCCTTATCAACGAAAAGCCGTTCTACTTCAAGGGTTACGGCAAGCACGAGGACACCTTCCCCGCCGGCCGTGGCGAAAATATGCCCATGAACGTGAAGGATATCTCGCTCATCAAGTGGCAGGGCGCCAACAGCTTCCGTACGAGCCACTACCCCTACAGCGAGGAGATGATGCGCCTCTGCGACGCCGAGGGCATCGTCGTGATCGACGAGACCACGGCTGTGGGCGTGAACCTGGGCTTCGGCGGCGGCGCGAACGCAGCCGGTCAGGGCGTGCGCACCTTCGATCCCAAGAACGGTGTGCAGACCCAGGAGCATCACAAGGACGTCATCCGCGACCTCATCGCACGCGATAAGAACCATGCCTGCGTGGTCATGTGGTCCATCGCCAACGAGCCCGACTCCGCCGGCGAGGGTGCCTACGACTACTTCAAGCCGCTCTATGACCTCGCACGCGAACTCGACCCGCAGAAACGTCCCTGCACGCTCGTGAGCGTCATGATGCCCGATCCCACCAAGGACGTGAGCGCGCAGCTCTCCGACGTCGTCTGCCTGAACCGCTATGCTGGTTGGTACGTGTGCGGTGGCGAGGATTTCGACAAGGCAGCCGGCCTTCTCGAGCGCGAGCTGAAGTACTGGACGGCAGTGGGCAAACCCGTGGTGTTCACCGAATTCGGTGCCGATACCGTGGCAGGCCTGCACAACACCACACCTGTCATGTACACCGAGGAGTACCAAGTCGAGTACTACAAGATGAACTGCGAGGTCTTCGATGCGTTCGATTGCGTCGCCGGCGAGCAGGTGTGGAACTTCGCCGACTTCGCCACGTCGCAGAGCCTCCTGCGCGTCGAAGGCAACAAAAAGGGCCTCTTCACCCGCGACCGTCGCCCGAAGCTCGCCGCGCACTGGTTCCGCCAGCGCTGGCACAAGATCCCAGATTTCGGCTACAAAGCGTAGTCATGGTGGCGGAATGCTAACCTGATCGGGATTCCCGGGGTGGCTCGCCAGTAATCGAGGTGGCACGCGAAAAGCTCGCCGGTGAGGACGTTCTCGCCGGCGAGCGCTCCTACTGCCCGGATTCGCATATTTTGGGAAGTCGAGGCGAGGCGGGCGAAGGCAGTATGCTACCGTGCGACATCCGCGCCAGAGCGCAGAAACTCTTCGACCTCTGCCGCTGTAAAGCGATTGCAGTCGCCGGCGACCGTGTGCTTGAGCGCGCCCGCCGCACAACCGAACTCGATCGTGCGCTGGGCATCCCAGCCGGAAAGCAGACCGTGGAGCACGCCGCCCGCGAAGGCGTCGCCGCCTCCCACGCGGTCGACGATAGGCTCGATATGGTGCGTGGCCGAGTAAACGAGCTCGCCATCGCGCATCATAAGGTAGCCGGTCAAGTCGTTGGAGCTGCTCGAATGCACCACGCGGCGCGTCGAGTACACGGCCTCGAGACGCGGTGCCGCAGCGAACATCTGCTCATACGCAGCAGCGAGCGCTTCCTCCGTCCAGGCCGTGCGCTCAAGTTCCAGCACACTCTGAACATCACCGATGCCCGCCGAGAGAACAGAAACGTACGGTAAGATCGCGCGGAACGCCGCCATGCACTCGTCCCACGTCCAGAGCTTGCCACGGAAGTTCACGTCGTAGCTCACCTGAACGCCGCGCATCGCCGCCTCGTGTACGAGCCCTAACGTGAGCTCGCGCCACGCAGGCGAAAGCGCCGGGCAGACGCCGCTTATGTGCATGAGCTCAACATCTTTGAAAAGCTCATCCAGATCCCATTCGCACTCGGTTATCTCGGCAAATGCCGAACCAGCGCGGTCGTAGGTCGCCTGCGAGCCGCGTGCGCCCACGCCCTCTTCGATGTAGTACGTCCCCAGACGGGCACCACCGCGCAGCACCTGCGAGCAATCGATACCAAAGCGGTGCAGGTGCTTCACCGCGCCATCGCCCAGCGGGTTCACAGGCACCTTGCTTGCGAACGCCGCATCGTGCCCGAATTGCGCGAGCGATATCGCAACGTTCGCCTCAGCTCCGCCGTAATTCGCCGCAAACGCAGACGCATCGGATAGGCGAACGCCGCCGCCAACGGAGAGCCTGAGCATGATCTCGCCGAGTGCCAGAACCTTCGCCATGAACCCGTCCCTTTCTCGTATGTAAAATAACCCCTGGGGTAATTTTACAATCCAAAACCGGGTGGCACGAGCCGAGCCCGTGCCACCCGAATTCCAAAGCCGTTCGTTACCACTCGCTACTCGAAGAAGCCGAAGTAGTCGTGCGCGTTGTTGTAGCAGATGTCCTCGACGACCCTGCCGAGGTAATCCTCGTCCTCGGGAACGCGACCCTGCTCGACCCACTCGCCGATGGTATGGCAGAGCACGCGGCGGAAGTACTCGTGGCGCGGGTAGCTCAAGAACGAACGCGAGTCCGTGAGCATGCCGGTGAAGTTCGCGATGAGGCTCTGCTCGGCCATCATCGTGATCTGCTTCTTCATGCCGTCGAACTGGTCGTTCACCCACCAAGCGCAACCAAGCTGCAGCTTCTGCTTGCAGCCGCCCTGGAAGGACTGCATGAGCGTCACCAGGCCGAGCCAGTCGTTCTCGTTGAGCGAGTAGAGGATCGTGCGCGGCAGGGCCTCGGCGCGCGCGGCAGCGTCGAGATAGCGGGCGACCTCGTGAGAGAGGGCGGGCTGCTCGCCTGCGGAGTCGTAACCCTTGTCTCGGCCGAGTGCCTCGAAGCCGCGCGTGTTGGCGTTGCGCAGCGCGTTCATGTGGAACTGGAAGACCCAGTTGTGCTCGGCGTAGAGGCGCATGAGCTCGAGGCAGAGCGCCGTCTGGTACTTGAGGACATCTACCTCGAGGAGCTCCTCACCCGCCAGACGACGAGTCACGATGTCTTCGAGCTCCTCCGGCGTCGCGGGTACGAAGCGCACCACGTCGGTGCCATGGTCCGCAAGACGGCCGCCCACGCTGTGGAAGTAGTCCACGCGCGCGGCGGCAGCAGCGACGAGGCCGGTATAGCTGTGCGCGTCGACGCCGGCGGCATTGGAGATGCGATCGCAGTAGTCGGCGAAATCGGGGCGGTCGATGCCCAGGAGGCCGTCGGGACGGTAGGTGGGCAGCACCTTGAAGCCAAGATCCTCGACTTCGGCGAGCTTCTTGTGGTAGACAAGGTCGTCCGCCGGATCATCGGTGGTGCAAAGCGCCTTCACGCCGGCGTTCTTGATGATCTGGCGCGGACGGAAATCGTCCGAGGAGATGCGCTCGTTCGCGCGATCCCAGATGCTCTTGGCATTCTTCTCGCAAATGACGTCGTCGATGCCGAAGAAGCGGCGCAGCTCAAGGTGGCTCCACTCGAAAATGGGGTTACCGGGCGCCTGTTCAACGGTCTTCACGAAGGCGCAGAACTTCTCGTAATCGTCGCCGTCGCCCGAGATAAGCTCCTCAGGCACTCCCGCCGCGCGCATGAGGCGCCACTTGTAGTGATCGCCGGCACCGTCCTTGCAGATCCAGATCTCGGCGAGGTTGCCGAACTTCTCGTTCTCCCAGATCTCCTTGGGCGAAAGATGGCAGTGGTAATCGATGATGGGCATGCGCTCTGCATGGTTGTGGAAGAGCTTCTTCGCCCATTCGGTCGTAAGCAGGAAATCGTCGTTCAATAACATATGCACTCCTTCTCGCTTGCTTCATCTACAAGACCCACGCAAGGCCCGTCCCCTCTATCCCAACATTGGAGACGGTACCCGATGTCGAGCGGCGGGTGCGCCCTCCAAAAGGAACCACCCGCCAAAAGGGACTGTCCCTTCTGGCAGATAGTTACTTCGAGGACTTCTCGATAGCCTCCCACATACCGTTGATGTAGGCGATCCCCAAGGCGCGGTCGTAGAGGCCATAGCCCGGACGGCCGGTCTCACCCCAGATCATGCGGCCGTGGTCAGGACGCATGAAGCCCTCGAAGCCGTTGTCGTGCAGCGCCTTCATCATCTTATACATATCGAGCGAACCGCAGGGGCTGGGATGCGGGGCCTCGTAGAAGTCCTTGTTGCCCGGCTCCTTGGGTGAAATGTACTTGATGTTGCGCATATGCACGAAGTGGATGCGGCCGCGGCGCGTGAACTCGGCGAGGATGTCATAGATGTCGTTACCCGGCTCCTCGGCGATCGAACCGCAACAGAGCGTGATGCCGTTGTAGGGCGTGTCGACGGCACGGCAGAGCCAGTCGAGGTCCTCGCGGTTTTTGATAATGCGCGGCAGGCCCCACATGCTGTATGGCGGATCGTCGGGGTGGATGGCCATCTTGACGTCGTACTCCTCGCACACGGGCATGATAGCCTCGAGGAAGTACACGAGATTCTCGCGCAGCTTCTCTTCGTCCACATCCTTATAGGCATCGAACAGGCTCTTCACCTGCGCCAAGCGCTCGGGCTCCCAACCGGGAAGCGTGAAGCCGCCGGAGCCCTCGGCCACGGTGTCGATGATCTCTTGCGGGTCGTCCGGGATGTTCGCCTTCACGAACGCGAGCGTGCTGGAGCCGTCCGGCAGCTTGTAGTCGAGATCGCTCTTCACCCAGTCGAAGACGGGCATGAAGTTATAGCAGATGACCTTCACGCCTTCCTGACCAAGATTCTTGATGGTCTCCTTGTATGCCTCGATGTGCGCGTCGCGCTTATCGGTACCGATCTTGATATCGTCCGAGACGTTCACGCTCTCGATGACCTTGAGCGTGAGGCCGTTCGCCTCAACCATCTCGCGCAGGGCATGGATGCGCTCGCGCGGCCACACCTCGCCCGCGGGAATGTCGAAGAGGGTGCCCACGATGCCCTTGCAGCCGGGGATCTGACGGATCTGCTCGAGGGTGACCTTCTCCTCGTTCGGTCCGTACCAGCGGAATGTCAGCTCCATTGATCTTCCTTTCTTGCGTCAAATAGGGACGGGTTCAAAACGTTACTTTTTGCTACATTCGGGGACAGGCTCTGCCCGCACCAACCCTGCGCTGCTACGCGGCGAGGTACTTCTTGAGGGTCGCGCGGACGGCACCGGGACCTTCGTTAAGCTCGGCAAACATCGCCTCGACGCGCTCGCCCAGACCGGCCTCGTACAGGTCGCAATCGAAGATCTCCTTGTTAGAGAGAATCGAGCGCACAGCGTTGTGGATGGCAACTGCATCGGTGACGCACAGCTCGATGCCGCCCGCGGCGAGCTTTCCCTGCAGCTCCCCGAGCATCGGATCGGGACTCGGGGTGAAGTCCTCGCCGGAATCTGTCTTCGCCTCGAGATAGCGCAGCCAACCAGCGATCACAAGCGGGATGCACACGAGGGAATCCATGCTCTTACCAGCGGAAAGATACGCATTGATGGTGTGGCCGTAGCGGATGGGCAGCTTCTGCGAGGTGTCCTGCGCGATGCGCTGCGGGGCATCCGGCAGGCTGGGGTTGGGCAGGCGATGCTCCACGAGCACGTCGATGAACTGCTTGGGATCGATGACCTTGGGGTCGACGACCACGGGCATGCCCTCGCCGTAGCCCAGGCGTTTCACAAGCGCAACGAGCTCCGGGTCGCGCATCTCGTCGGCGATCTTCGTGTAACCTAAGAGGCAGCCGTACACGGCAAGGCCGGTGTGCAGCGGGTTCAAGCAGGTCGTGACCTTCATGGTATCGGCCTTGTCCACGGTCTCGCGCTCCGTGAGGATCACGCCGCCCTTCTCGAGCGCTGGGCGCCCGTTGGGGAAGCTATCCTCCACCACGAGATAGTGCACCTGCTCGGTGTTCGCAAAACCGGCGAAGTTCACCGGGCCATTCGGGATAAGCGGGAGGTCGCTCCAGCCCTCGTCCGCAAGCGTCTTGGCAACGCCCTCGGCGGGGTTGGGGGTGATGCGGTCGATCATGGACCAGGGGAAGCTCACGCGACCCTCGTCGCTCACATAGTCGATGAAGCCCTGCCCAACATGGCCAGCCTTGAGCCAGCCCTCGGCCACGGTAAGGACGGCGTCGCGGAAGCGGCGGCCGTTCTGCGAGAAATTATCGGTCGAAACGAGGGCGATGGGGGCAGCGCCGGCATTATAGCGTGCAAGCAGGAGCGTCGCGACGATGCCCATGGTACTCGCCGCTGCCGCAGGACCGTTCGCGATCTCGTCGGCAACGTAGCCGAAGAACTCGCCCGCAGCGTTCTTGAGGGCATAGCCCTTCTCCGTGATCGTGAAGGTGGCAAGCTGCAGCTCATCGCTCTCGAAGTAGGCCTTGACCTGCTCATAGTGCTCTGGGCGCTTGGTGTTGCAGAAAAACGATGCCGCGGTGCTCGCAAGGACGCGCTCGTCGAGCGTGCCATCCTCATGCATGATGACCTGCAGGATATTCTGGTCGTAGGGCGCGTAGACCTCATCGATGGTGAAGGGGCTGAACGTCTCGACCACCACGAGGCCGCGATCGAGCTCGCCAGCATCCATGACATCCTGGGCGATCTCGGCATGGAAGGCGCGGTAGAGGTTACCGCCGCCAAAATGGATCCAGCGCGGCTGCTTCAAGCCGGCCTCGCGGGTGGCGTCGACGTCGAATGCGGGAAGCTTCACCCCCATATTCGCAAGTTCATCACGGGACTGCTGCCATTGCTTCAGCGAAACCATACGAACAACTCCCATCGTTCGAAGCCGCGGCGCACGCGCCTCTTCGATACCATCCACGTTGATGCTGGATACCAGCCGAAATGGAGAATCGTCTCCTCCAAAGCGAACTATCATCTAATATATCAGATTGAAACCCGCTCAAACGCACGCAAGCATTTTTCCTGATTATTCATTTGTAGACAGTCGGTTCTCACCGCTGAGTAGCGTTCTTTTATCAGTTGATATATCACCTGTCGAATTACGGGGCTCCCGATCCCTCCACAACCATGCACCTAGAAGAGCGATACGCAACCCCGTCTACGTCACAAATCGGACACCGAGTAGCCTTGCATCGGGCGCGTTCGAAATGCACCGCCGAATGTGCTTGGTAAACCAAACTGGTATAACAGTGCGCTAAAATGGAGTCGCGAATTGCCAACTCTCGCGCCTAGCCGCACCACGAAAGGCATATCATGACCGAGAACTCAGGCTACCAGCCGCTTTCCTATATCGCCTATCACAAGCTGCGGCAAGACATCATCTACTGCGACCTCACACCCGGGCAGAAGCTCTCGGTTCGCGATCTGGAAGAACAGTTCGCTCTGGGTCGCACGCCGGTGCGCGAGGCGCTCGTGCGGCTCTCTGAGCTCGGCCTCGTCTACACCATTCCGCAAAGCGGCACGTACGTCTCGCGCATCGACCTGCACCGCGCCGAAGACGCACGCTTCATGCGCGAACACCTTGAGAGCTGCGTCATCAGGGAATGCTGTGCCCGGCTCACCGACGAGGGGAAGGCGACCCTCGAGAAGATCATCGCTGCACAGGAGAAAGCCCTCACCGCGAACGATGCCCGCGCATTCTTCGAGTACGACAACGAATTCCACCAGGCGATCTTCAACATCGCCAGCCGTCATACCGTCTGGGCGACACTCGAGGCCCACAACACGCACCTCCAGCGATTCCGCTGGCTTCGCACGCAAGTGAAGGGTCTCGACTGGAGCAACATCATGACGCAGCATCAGCAGATGCTCCAGGCGATCATGAACCACGATCCCGAGGAAGCGAACTTCCTCGCACTCGCGCACGCTCACCTCATGTTCTCCGAGTATCGCGCCGTAACCGACGCCTTCCCCGACTTCTTCGACCAGCCGTAACCGGGGGATGCCTCAAGACGCTCCTATCCCTCATTGGGATATCCGAGCGTTTCTAGCGCGCATCCTCCTGTGCCTGAAGCGCCACATAGGCGGCACCGTAGATACCGGCGTCGTTGCTGAGCGAGGCAATCTCGATGGGCTTGTCCGCGGTGACGGTGATGGCATAACGCCGATAGCTCGCCTCGAGCCGATCCATGAATAGGTCGGACGAATTCGACGTGCCGCCGCCCAGCACGAACGCCTCTGGATCGACCACGTTCGCGATCATGGAAAGCGCGCGACCCAGGTAGTCGCACATGATGTCGATGGCCGCCCACGCAGCCTCGTCGCCCGCCTTCGCGGCCGCAAACACGGAACGGGAGTCCGAGGGGCCATCGAGCTCCACAGGCTGGCTACCGTGCTTCTCGCATTCATCGAGATAGCTCGTCACGATGCCAGTCGCAGATGCGTACTGCTCGAGATGGCCCTTGCCACCGCAGCCGCACGTGCGCTCTTCGTCTGGATTCATGCAGAGATGACCGATCTCGCCGCCCGCGCCCGCGATACCCGAGACCACGTGTCCGTCGACGACGATGCCGCCGCCCACACCCGTGCCGATCGTCACGAAAACGCAGCTCGTGCGGCCGCGCGCCGCGCCTGCCCACAACTCGCCCATGGCGGCGGCATTCGCGTCGTTCTCGAACTTGACCGTCGCATTGGGGCAATGGCGCTTGAGCGCCGCCTCGAGACCGGGCGCATTGATCTGGATGTTCGCCTGCATGCGAATGACGCCGTCCGCCGGAACGGGGCACGGGATGGCGAGGCCGATACCGTAGACGTTTTCGACCTGCGAGCTCGCGGCGGCGAGGACGTTCGAAATACCACCAGTCACAGCGGCGTAGCCGTCGGAATCAATGAGCGGCGGCGTGGGCACGCTCCCGCGACCCACCAATTCGCCCTGCTCGTCGAAAAGTCCCATCTTAACGGAGGTTCCGCCCACATCGAGACCGATGAAGAGCTTGTCGTTCGCCGCCATGTTGCCGTCCTTTCACGATACCATCGGGCGCGCCGCATGCCCATGCGTCAGCGCACGCAGATTTCAACCATCTGCCATTGTGGCACGGCGCGCAACGGCCGCCGGCATCGTTTCGGTGAGCGCGTACAAAAGCGCCCCGTAACTTTGTCTCAGCGTCTTTTTTTCATGGCCTGGAAAGGATTCTTGAAGAGAGGCGCATCGACCCATGTAAAAAAGTCGCTGGGGTGATTTTACGGTGGGCCACTACTCATGGCACGCTGGGTTCATTTTGCGCTGCAGAGCTTCGATGCCACCACGCCCACAGCGGTGCCCACGAGTGCGGGGACGATCCAGCCGAGGCCCATGTCGGCGAGCGGCAGCGCGTCGAACGGCAACCATGCCGCCGGTGCAAATGCGTCGCGCACGGCGGAACAAGCGCTCACCACGCCTACGAATACGATCACGAAGAGCCAGACGAGCGGCACACGGTCACACGCACGGTGCAGCATGCCCATGGCAACAAGGCAGATCGCCATGGGATACAGCGCGTTGAGCAACGGAACCGAGAACGCAAGAATCGCATCGAGCCCAAAGTTCGAAATGATGCAGGAAACCACAGCGAAGGCGACCGCCCACCCACGGTAGGGCACGCGCGGCAGCTCTTCGGCAAAATACGTACCACAGCAACTGATGAGCCCCGTGCATACGTTCAGGCATGCGAGCAGGAAGATCGCCGCAACGACAACCGTCCCCACCGCGCCAAAGTGCAGCGTTGCGGAGGCCGTGATGACCGCCGCACCATTCGTGGCGCCTGCGAGCGGCGCGGAAAGCTCCACGCCCACCAAACACAGGCCGCCGTACACAGCAACGAGCAACACGCCTGCAATAACGCCCGCAACGCACACCGTACGCATGACGTGCCCGGACTCGGTCACACCGAGCGCGTTGATGTTCGTGGCGATCACGATGCCGAACGTAAGGGAGGCAAGGAGATCCATCGTCTGGTAGCCCGTGAGGAAGCCCTGGACGGGTGCATTGGCATCGTAGGGCACCGAGGGAGCGGGCGCGGCGGCGACTCCCCCGCTTGCAAGCGAGGCAAGTGTCGCACCGACTACAGCGACGATGAGCAGGATGAGCGCGGGGCCGGTAATCTTGCCCAGAAAGCGCGTGAGTCTGCCGGGGTGCATAGCGAGCGCATAGGCAACGGCGAAAAACGCGACGGAGAACACCAGGCGCACCGTCTCGAGCGGGGTTCCTTCGGGCAAGAGCGGGGCCAGCATCTCGAACGCCGTGGATGACGTGCGGGGGATGGCAAGACACGGCCCGATCGCTAAATACACCGCCGCCACGAAGATGCGGGAGAACACAGGGTGCACGCGGTCGGCGAGCTCGCGAACGGTGCCGGCGAGCGCAACCGCTACGATACCGAGCACCGGCAACCCCACACCGGTAAGGAGAAAGCCGCCGAACGCCGGCAGCACAGACGTTCCTGCCTGCACACCCAACAGCGGAGGCAAGATAAGGTTCCCCGCGCCGAAGAACATCGAGAAGAGCGTCACGCCCACAAAAAGCGTCTGGCGCGGCGCCAGGCGCTGCGATTCTTCACGCGCATCCATAACTGTGCGTGCCATGATTCCCCCGTAGCCATCCCGATCCATATTGAAAGCGAGGAACCATTCTAGCGCGTATTACTCCGCAGCGCTCGCTACCCTACCTTCACGATAGGCGCAAAGCCCTTCATGAGCTTCTTCACCTGGCCGGTCTTCTCGAACTTGACCTCGATCATGTCGCCCGAGGCGGAGATGACGGTGCCCTGGCCGAACGTCTTGTGGCTCACGGTATCACCGGGTGCGAAGACCTCTGCCGCACGCGCGGCGTCCGGGCGACGCTGCTCAACCTTGGGCGCTGGGGCCACCCCGCGAGCGACGCGGCTCGTTCCGCTGCCGAAGGTCGCCGGCTTGAGACCGGCATCCGGGCTGATGCCATGATGGCGCTGCACGCCACCAGCCGAACGCGTAAACGAACCGAACACCCTGCCGCCGTACATATCCGAGCCTTTGCCGGATCCGAACGTGCCGTGTCGGTCGCCGCGCTTTTCCCAGCCTGTGCCCTCGAAACCGGCGGAACCGACGCCGGAAAACTCGATATCCGCAGCGGGGATCTCGCCCACGAAACGGCTGCGCGGGTTCGTTTGCGTGGAGCCGTAGGTACGGCGCGTTGCCGCATAGGTAAGGAAGAGGCGCTTGCGGGCGCGCGTGATGGCGACGTAGGCGAGGCGGCGCTCCTCCTCGAGCTTTGCCGGGTCATCGCTAAAACCGGCGACGTGCGGGAAGATGCCCTCTTCAAGACCGGCGACGAACACCGCGGGGAACTCCAAACCCTTCGCGGAGTGCACGGTCATCATGGTGATGGCGCGACTCTCCCCCGCAAGCGCGTCGAGGTCGCTACGGAGTGCGAGCCACTCGAGCAGCGCCGGCAACGCGACACAGGCCAAAGGCCCGTAGGCGCGTTCAATCTCGCCGGGCGCGGGCGCGGCGCCAGACGCGGCTGCGGCGACAGGTGCCACCGTTGTAGCAACGCCCATCCCATCAGCCATGACATTGGGGGCAGACCCCAATGTTGGGTCGGCGACGCCGGCGGCACGGAGTTCCTCCAGGCTTTCGAGCGTGCCCTCGATATCATCGTGGCTCTCTTCAAATTCCGCGGCGACACCCAGAAATTCCTGGATGTTCTCCACGCGACCTTCGGCTTCCATGGTTCCCTCGGCGCGCAGAGCCTGCACCAGGCCACTCTTCTCCACGATTGCCTCGACCACGCGTTGAAGCTCGCCGTCCATGCGCCGTCCCTCACGCACGAGCGCCACAAAGTCACCGAGCGCGGCACGCACCTTCGCGCTGAACATGCTCGTCTCGGCGCAGGCGAACTCGCACGCCTGGAAGAAGCTGCAACGATTCTGTCGCGCGAGCAGCTCGATCTTCGCGATCGAGGTCGACCCTATACCGCGTCGCGGCGTGTTGATGACGCGTTTCACGCTCATCTCATCCGCCGGATTCACCACCATCTTGAGGTAGGCCATGACGTCTCGGATCTCCGCGCGGTCGAAGAAGCGCGTTCCTCCCACAATCTTGTAGGGCACGCCCGCGCGCAAAAACATATCTTCCAGGATGCGCGACTGGGCGTTCGTGCGATAGAACACCGCGATGTCGTCGTAGCTCATGCCGCTGGCACGCAACTTCTCGATCTCGCCGGCGATCCACCGGCCTTCGTCGCGCTCATCGCTCGCCTGGTACGCCTGGATCTTCTCGCCGTCGCCCTCCGCCGTGAAGAGGCGCTTATCCTTGCGCTGCGAGTTATGGCGCACCACGGCGTTCGCAGCGGAAAGAATATGCCCCGTGGAGCGGTAGTTCTGCTCGAGTTTCACCACGCGCGCCTGGGGAAAATCCTGCTCGAAATCGAGGATGTTCGAGATGTCCGCGCCGCGCCAGGAGTAGATCGACTGGTCGTCATCGCCCACGACCATGAGGTTCTGGTACTTCGCGGCAAGCAGGTTCGCGATCTCGTACTGCACGTGGTTCGTATCCTGGTACTCGTCCACGCTGATGTAGCGGAAACGCTCCTGGTACTTCTCGAGCACCTCGGGACGTGTACACAGCAGCTCGAGCGCCCGCACCAGAAGATCGTCGAAGTCCATGGCGTTCGCTGCACGCAAGCGCCGCTCGAGCTCACGATAAACCTGCGCCGCCTTCTGCTCCGGCGGGGTCGAGGCACGACGGCTGAATTCCTCCGCATCGATCATGG
The DNA here is from genome assembly GCA_900538305.1 of uncultured Collinsella sp. GTDB lineage: Bacteria > Actinomycetota > Coriobacteriia > Coriobacteriales > Coriobacteriaceae > Enorma. The sequence goes on along the minus strand of UPXY01000002.1, from coordinate 123,873 downwards.
CGTTCTTCGCCGTGCTGATCTTCGAGCGAATCATGTTGAGTGGGAATTGCTTCTGCTCGATACCCAAACCCTGCATGATGTCGCGCACCAAGCGGCGCGAATCGTCATCGTCGTAGATGGTGAACTGACCGGTATACCCTAGAAGGTCCGCATCTTCGCGCAGCATACGCACGCACATGGCATGGAACGTGCAGACCCACATGCCGCGCGTACCATCAGGCAGCAGCGCCTGCAAGCGCTCGCGCATCTCGGCCGCCGCCTTGTTGGTGAACGTGATGGCGAGAATGCGCCACGGACGCACGTCCAGATCGGCCACGATGTGCGCGATGCGGTACGTGAGCACGCGCGTCTTGCCCGACCCAGCGCCGGCAAGCACCAGAAGCGGCCCCTCCGTGGTGAGCACCGCCTCTTTCTGCGCAGGGTTGAGCGAATCGATATCTACAGCGTAGCTGGGCATACGTCCTCCGGGCACAGGTTCGAAAAGCTTGCATCGTTATTCGAGTCAAATCAGTATAGCCGTGCGTCCGGACATAATGCGGCACGCCCCAGAGTTCCACATGCGTCATCGCGACGGCAGCATGGGGCGGCGGCATCGCGCACGCATCCCCGGCGCCCGCATCGCTTCCGTCCGTAGCCTTGCGTGCCAAAAATTGCCGAAACCGTCACGAAGGAGGTGCCAAGAGCCCCTTCGTGACGGTTTCGGCAATTTTTGGCACGCAAGGTTTCCCCGGTGCGCAGAGGCCCGCATAGCCTGATGCCCTTCGCACCCGTCGCGCGCCGTTATTGCATAACATCGCAATCCAAGCAGCCAACCATGCATAGTCGCATTTGCGCTGTCCCGTTCCTAGCTGCGTTTGTTTCTAATTGTTTTATCGCACGCATATGCATGCACAGAACGGCTCTACTTTGCTAGAGTAGTGGTACTTTTACCAACGCACTATCGAGCACAAAGGAGGGGCCATGCTTATCGCAAACGGCACCGTCCACGATGGCAAGGGAAACGCATGCCTTGCAAACGTTCGCATTACAAACGGGACGATTGCTGAAGTCGCACCCGAGCTCGCCGCCCGCGAAGGCGAGGAGGTCTTCGACGCGACCGGCATGGAGGTCATGCCGGGCTTCGTGCAGGCACTTGGCCATTGGGGCGTGAACGGCTCCATGACCGAGATTCGTCCTTCGTCCCAAGACAACGACGAGCTCTCCGAGCCCATCACCCCCGAGCTTGAAGCCTTCTATGCCTTTAACGGCCGCGCCGCCTCGATTCAGCAGCTCGGTGCCTGGGGCCTCACGGCGCAGGGCGTCGCCCCCACCGATAACAACCTCTTCGGCGGCACCATCTCGGTCGTCGGACTTTCGGGCGTGAACCCCTACGACCTGCTTATCAAGCGCAATGTCGCCATGGCCGCATCCGTCATGGGCACCATGCGCGACGCCTACGGCAAGCGCGGTGTCGCCCCGCAGACCCGCATGTGGATCTTCACCCACTTCGACGAGCAGCTGCGCCAAGCCGCCGCGTACGAGCCCAAGCCGGAAGAGAAGCCGAACGACAAGCTCGCCGCGCTCAAGCCCGTGGTCGAGGGCGAGATGCCGCTCGTCGTCTCGTGCGATGGCCCCGTGGCGGTCGCTCACGTGCGCGACATCCTCGAGAAATATCCCAAGGTGAAGCTCGTTATCGCGAACGGCTCCGGCCTGAGCGGCAACGAGGACTGGATGCTCGAACGCGATGTGGCGCTCATCGTTCGCGTGCCGAGCTCGCCGCTCGAAGAGGCCGGCTCACCGGCAACGTTCTCTTGGAAGCCCATCGCTAAGCTCATGGATATGGGCGTGACCGTCGCGCTCTCCGGCGAGTACTCGAACTCCCTTGGCGCGCGCGAAGACCTCATCTGGAACGCCGCCGAGCTCATGAAGGTGCTTCACGACGAGGAGCGCGTGCTCACCGCCATCACCGCCGCGCCTGCGAAGATCCTGGGCGTCGAAGACGTCATCGGCACCATCGAGCCCGGCAAGCGCGCAGATATCTGCGTGTGGAGCGCGAACCCGCTCAAGACCTACGACGCGCATGCAGTGCGCACCTTCCAGGCGGGCGAGGTCGTCTACGCCGAGGGAGATGAGAAGACATGCATGTAATTAAGGGAGCCACCCTCTACACCATGGCCGAAGCCGGCGTCACCCGCGCCGACATCGCCTTCGATGACGGCAAGATCACCCAAATCGCCGCATCCATCGACATTCCCGGCGCCGAGGTCATCGATGCCACCGGCATGGTCGTGACGCCCGGTTTCGTCGACGCCCATAGCCATGTGGGCGGCTTTGGCGGAGCAAACGGCGAGCAGCAGGATCTGAACGAGCTCACCACCCCGCGTACCCCGGAGCTCGATGCCGTCTATGGCATCGATCCCACGAGCGATCTTTTCAAGACGAACCTCGAGCAGGGCATCACCACGAGCTGCCTTGTGCCCGGATCTGGCAACGTGATCGGCGGCTGGGGCATCGTGCTCAAAAGTGCGGGCACGGAGCGCCTCATCAAGCACCCTGCCGTGCTCAAGGCCGCCACGGGCATCAACCCTAAGGGCGTGTACTCCAAGAAGACCCAGATGCCCATGACGCGCATGAGCATCATCTACCTGCTCCGCGCCTATCTGCGCGACGTTCAAGACTATATGCGGAAGAAGGAAGAGGCCGCCGCAGACCCCGAGAAGCAGGCACCTGAATTCGACCTTGGCCTTGAGCACGGTATTCCCGTACTCAAGAAGGAGATCCCGCTCAAGGTCCACACCTACATGCACGACATGACGCAGGTCGTGGAGATCGCGAACGATTTCGATATCGAAGTCACCATCGATCATGCGCAGGGCGCCAGCGATTTCTATGACGTGCTCGAAGATCCGCACGTGCGCGGCGTCATCTTCGGTCCCACCGCCGAACCGCTGTTCCCGGGCGAAGGCGGCAAGCTCGACCCCGAATGCTGCGCAGGCCTTGACGGGCGCGGCATCCCCGTCGCCGTCATGACCGACGGCCCCATCACCGTGAAGAACCAGCTCATCTTCGAGATGGGCGAAGCGGTGCGCTGGGGCATGGACCCCGTGCGCGCGCTCGCCATGGTCACGTCGAACGCTGCGCACATCATCGGCGTCGAAGACCGTGTGGGTTCGCTCGAGGTGGGCAAGGATGCCGACCTCTGCATCTGGACGGCGCTCCCCTCGCTTGCCACCGATGCCGTGCTGACGCGCGTCATCGTTGACGGCGAGACCGTCTTTACCGAAGACGAGGAGGCATAGCGTCGATGTCGGTCGAAAAGAACTATCCCAGCTGCAAAACGGTCGACGTCGTCGAAACCTGGCACGGCGTAGAGCTCGCGGATCCATATGCATGGCTTCGCGACAAGACCGATCCCGAAGTTCTCGACTTCGTAGCCCGCGAGAACGCCTACACCGATGAATGGTTCTCCACGCGCGGAGTAGACGAGAAGATCGCCGAGCTCAAGGCCTCGCAGCTCCCCGAGAACTATATGACGGTCGCGCCGTTTGGCGACGGCTTCATCGCATCGCGCTCCGCAGACGGCGGTGGCTACGATATCGTGCTTTTGGATGCGGATTTCCACGAGACGAGCACCATGGCAGATTTCCCCGGCCTGGAGGACATGGAGGTCTTCCGCGCCCTGCCCGCGCCCGGCCGCACGGATATCATCGGCCTCTTCGCGCAGTACATGGGCGCGGCGCGCCCCACGGTCGTCGTCTACGACCTTGAGACGAAGCAGCCTCTGTTCAAGGCCGATGGCACGTTCTCGATCGCATGGTCGCGCGCCACGGGCAAGATCTACTACGCGCTTACCGAATCGAACCTCGAGACGCACGAATGCCGCAGCTCCTGGCGCTGCTATGACCCCGCGACGGGCAAGGAGGAGACGCTCTTCGCGCCGGACGAGAACTACATCATCGCCTACCTCGAGATGTCACAGGACGGCCGCTGGGCGCTCTTCGGCGCGGCGGGTGACTACTCGCGCGCGCTCTGGTTTGCCTGCGACACCACCACGGGCGCCGTGCACCAGCTTTCCGAAAGCCCCGAGGCCTGGCAGTACCTCGACTCCGTCGATGACCGCCACTGCTTCGTCTCTACGAGCGACTCCGATCGCGGCTGCGCGATCGCGATCGCGAACGACGGCACGCGCGAAACGCTCATGCCGGAATCCGAGAACCTCTTCCTCACGGGCGGCTTCTCGTGCGCGGGCACGCTCTACGCGCTCGCCATGGAAGACGTGAGCGCCCGCCTCATCGATGTCGCGACGGGCGCGCCCATCGAGCTCCCCGACCCCATGGGCGAGCTCGGCATCGCCGGGCAGGACGATACCCGCGTCTACCTGAGCTTCCAGAGCTTCACCTGCGCGCCGCGCATCCTCGCCTTCGATGGCTCCACGCTCGAGACGGTCTACGCCGTGAGCGACGTCGCGCACCCCGACATCGTGGTCGAGCAGCACTTCGCCCCCTCCACGGGCGACGGCACGCTCATCCCCTACTACCTCGTGCACCGCAAGGACGCCAAGGCCGACGGCAGCGCGCCGGCGCTCATGTATGCCTACGGCGGCTACAACAGCTCGAACCTCCCGTGGTACACGGAGATGGTCACCATGGTCGAGGTTCCGCGGTGGATCGCCGCAGGCGGCATCTACGTGCACATCAACCTGCGCGGAGGCGGCGAATACGGCCCCGCGTGGCACGAGGCGGGCATGCTTATGCAGAAGCGCCACTGCTACGAGGACTTCATCGGCGTGGCCGAGCAGCTCATCGCAGACGGCTGGACGCGCGCCGGCAACATCGGCATCACCGGCTGCTCGAACGGCGGCCTGCTCATGAGTGCGCTCGTCACCATGCGCCCGGATCTGTGGGGCTGCGTCATCGACTCCGTCCCCCACACCGATATGATCCATTTCGCCGACGACGACCGCGGTCCTATGTATATCACCGAATATGGCGACCCTCGCGAGAGCCGTGAGATGTTCGAGTACCTGCGCTCGTATTCTCCTTATTACAACGTGCGCGAAGTCGCCTATCCGCCCGTCTATATCCAAACCGGCGAGTGCGATAACAATGTTCCGCCTTACCATGGCAAGAAGTTCGCCGCGCGCATGCAGGCGGCGACCACGGGTACGGCACCCATCCTGCTGCGCGTGCTGGCGCAGGGCAGCCATAACCGCGGCGGCACGCCCGAGGAATTCTGGCATACTATCGCTGAGATGCACCTCTTCCTCGTAACGCACCTGGAAGGAATCAGCTCATGCTGAAATACATGATCAAGCGCATTCTGTTCATCATCCCGTCGGTGTTGATCGTTTCGGTCCTCACCTTCACGGTGCTTTCGCTCTCACCGGGCACGCCTGGCCAAGCGGCGCTCGGTGTGAACGCCACACCCGAGCAGATCGAAGCTTTCAACCACTCCGTGGGATATGACCGGCCGCTCCCCGAGCGCTACATCGACTACATGGTGGGCGCGCTCCAAGGCGATTTCGGCGAGTCGTACACGCAGCATAACGACGTGACGGCGATTCTCATGCCCAAGTTCCCCACCACGCTCACGGTGGCGTTCTTGGCGGTCATCTTCTCCGCTGCGCTCGGTATCCCCATCGGCGTGCTCGCGGCCTTGCGAAAGGGCACGGCGGTCGACGTGGGCACCACCACGATCGCGCTCGTATTCGCCTCCATCCCGAGCTTCTGGCTTGGCCTCATGCTCATGCTGCTGTTCTCGCTGCAGCTAGGCATTCTCCCCTCGCACGGCATCGGCACGTGGAAGAACATGGTGCTGCCCGTGGCAACGCTCGCGCTGCCCTCGGCCGCCTACGTGGCACGCATGGTGCGCATCACCATGCTCGATGAGTTCAACCAGGACTACGTGCGCACCGCCCGCGCGAAGGGCGCCGGCGAGAATCGCGTGGTCTTCATCCACGTCATCCGCAATGCCATGATGCCCGTGCTCACGAATCTCGGCATGAGCTTCGCCGGCCTGCTGGGCGGCGCCATCATCGCCGAGCAGGTCTTCGGCCTGCCGGGCTTCGGCAGCGCCATCCTGAATGCCATCAACATGAAGGACACGCCCATCGTGCTGGGCGCGACGCTCTTCCTCTCGTTCACCTACATGCTCATCATGCTCGCGCTCGACTTGGTGAACGCCCTGCTCAATCCCAAGTTCCGCGACAGCATCGAGAAGGCGTGATGCCCCATGGTTACGAAACGTTCTAAGAAGCGTGAGGAAAAGCTCGTAAAGGCCGCGGTCGAGACCGGCGGTAGCCAGACGCGCGACGTCATCAACGCGTTCATGAAGCACAAGGTCTCCGTCGTGGCGCTCGTGGTGCTCGTCCTCATCCTCATCGCCGCTATTGTCTCGGGCTTCATCTTCAGTGAGGAGCAGATCACCTCGATCACTGCTGAGGCGCGCCTGCAACCGCCCTCGCTCGAGCACTGGTTCGGCACGGATTCGTTCGGCCGCGACGTGTTCGCCCGCACCATCTACGGTGCGCGCTACTCGCTGTTCTTCGGCCTTACCACTGCCGCATGCGCCCTCGTCATCGGCACGGCGATCGGATCTGCGTGTGCGTATTTCGGCGGCACGTTCGACATCGTGGTCATGCGCATCATGGACTCGCTCGTATGCATCCCGTCACTTCTGCTCATGCTCGCCCTCGTAGCGGTCATCGGACGCGGCATGCACGGCATCATCATCGCGCTCGTGGTAACGAGCGTGCCCGGTACCGCGCGCATCGTGCGCTCGATCGTGATCGGCGTCGTGCAAAACGAGTACGTCGAGGCCGCGCGCGCCGCCGGCGTCACGAACGCGCAGATCATCTGGCGCCACGTGCTGCCGAACGCCTTCGGCCCCATCTTGGTGAACGTGCTCATGAGCATCTCGGGCTGCATCATCTCGGCATCGAGCATGAGCTTCCTCGGCGTGGGCATCCAGCCGCCCACGCCCGAATGGGGCGCCATGATCAACGACGCCCTGCCGCTCATCCGCACTTCGCCGTACCTCATCATCTTCCCTGGCATCGCGGTGCTCGTCACATCGCTATGCTTCAACCTCTTGGGCGACGGTCTCACCGATTCGCTCGACCCGCACAGCCGCTAGGCTGGCGGAGCCCGCGGGCGGCGCACGGTCGCGCGCCTGCTGGCAAACCTGGGTAAACCGGGGCATGCTCGCGCCCCGATAACAGGAGCCGAACGGAGGCTCCAGGAAGGAAGGACTCATGAGCACTTCACAGGTCTCGCGCAGGCAGTTCGTGGGCGGCTCCGCCGCGCTCCTCGCCCTCATGGGCGTAGGCGGCCTCGCCGGCTGCGGCGGCAGCGGCGGTAGCGGCTCGGGTGCCGCAACCGGCGGCATCGAGCTCACCGACACGTTCACGATGATCTCGGTCGCCGGAAACGACACCTTCGACCACATCGTGGGAACCGGTGCCGACAAGGTCACCATGCACTCCCTCTATGACAACCTCTTTATGTTCGATGGTGAGGGCAACGTCGAGCCCATGCTCGTCGACACCTTCGAGCAGGACGGCAACGTCGTAACCGCCACGCTTCGCGAGGCGAACTTCTCCGACGGCAACCCCGTCACGGCTGACGACGTCGTCTACAGCTGGGATACGCTCCGCGCCGATCCCTCGCAGGGCCCCTACATGTCCAACTACATCACGGACGTGGAGAAGGTCGACGACAAGACCGTGAAGATCACCGTCGTTCGCGATGATGAATCGTGGAAGAACATCCTCGCCGAGACGATCTACATCATCCCGAACGGCTGCTATGACCCCGAAGCCAACGACTACGCATCCGAGCCGATGATCGGCTCCGGTGCCTACATCTTCGAGTCCGTCGACGAGGCCCGCACCGTCACCCTCAAGGCCAATGAGGACTACTGGGGTGGCGCGCCCACGTTCAAGACGGTCGTCATCCAGGCGCCCGTGGATTCCTCGACTTCGCTCGTCGCTCTGCAGAACGGTGAGGTGAACTGCGTCTCCATGATGGAGGCCACCGCCGTCGAGACCGCACGCGAAGACGCGAACCTCAACGTTGTAGAGTTCGAGGCCTGGGGACAGCAGATGCTCGGCGTGCTTGTCGGCGACCAGCCGTTCCGCAGCGCCATCTTCCACGCCATCAACCGTCAGAATATCGTCGACATCGTCACCGGCGGCGCCGCTGAGCCGGCGAACCAGTTCTTCGCCAAGAAGCTCCTGGGTGAGGATTACGACGGTGCCGTGACCTTCGATGGCTATGACGTCGAGCTTGCCAAGGAAGAAATCGCCAAGACCGAGATGGATCTTTCTCAGACCTACACCATCACGGCAAGCGACGAGGCCGGTTCGCAGGTTGCCCAGTGCATCCAGCAGGACCTTGCCGAAATTGGCGTCAACGTCGAGGTTGCGAGCGTGGACGTGAACACCTGGTCCAGCCAGCTCATGGATCAGACGCTCCAGATGTTCATCAACGCCCTCGGCACCGACATGCTCGCCACCGACAGCTTCATCCAGCTGCTCTTCGGTGATACCTCGGTGTACTACTTCCCCATTTCCGACGAGATGAAGGCCAAGGTCGCCGAGATGAACGCCATCCCGAGCGTCGTGGAGCGCCACGACCTTGTGGTCGAGCTGCTGAACGATATGCAGACCGAATGCCCCATCGTGCCGCTCTACGACACGATCAACTACGACGTGTACACGAAGGGCATCGAGGGCTACCTGCCTTCGTCCGCTGGTACCTACGTGTACTACCTCGGCAAGCTCACGAAGTAACGGGCTCCGCTCTGAGGGCGCAGGTCGCTGCGGCGCATGCGGCCTGCGCCCTTCGGGGCATCGCGCGCCCGGCACACGTCGGAACACCGCGCGCATCCACACCCCGTGTACCGCTTGATGCCGCCCGACGGTACGCAGCGAACGCGCTCCCGTCGAGCCGCATCAGTCGGTATGGCTGGCACAGATTCTGGCGTAAGGCTTTCGTCCTCGCGCCACATATAGGAGGAGAAGAGATGGCAGACGAGAACCTGCTTGTCATCGACGGCCTGAAGGACGTCCTTACGCTCAAGAACGGCGACGCCGCCTACCCGGTGGATGGCGTGAGCTTCGCCGTGCCGCGCGGGAAGACCGTGGGTCTGGTGGGAGAATCGGGCTGCGGCAAGTCCATGACGGCACGTACCGTGATGCGCATCCTCGACCCGGGCATCTCGCCCTGCGAAGGCAGCATCACGTTCGACGGCGAGGATCTGCTCGCCCTTCCCGAGCCCAAGATGCGCGATATCCGTGGCAACCGCATCGCCATGATCTTCCAAGAGCCCATGACGGCTCTCAACCCCTCCATCTCGGTGGGCAAGCAGGTGCGCGAAGCAATCCTGCTGCACGAGAAGGTTTCCCGCAAGGAAGCTAAGGAGCGCGTCATCCAGATGTTTCGCGAAGTGGGCATCCCCGAGGCGGAACGTCGCTACAAGTCCTACCCGCACCAGCTCTCGGGCGGCCTTCGCCAGCGCATCTGCATCGCCATGGGCATGATCTGCAACCCCGACCTGCTTATCGCCGACGAACCCACCACCGCACTCGACGTGACGGTCGAAGCGCAGATTCTCGAGCTTATGAAGCGTCTGCAACGCGAAAGCGGCATGTCGATTCTCATCATCACGCATAACCTGGGCGTCGTGGCGGATATCTGCGACGAAGTGAACGTCATGTACGCCGGCCAGATCGTGGAGCATGCCACGAAAGAAGAGATCTTCAACCACCCGCTCCATCCCTACACGACCGGCCTTATGGACGCCATCCCGCGCGTGAACGGCGACATGGAGCACGACCTGCACACCATTCCCGGCACGGTTCCCTCGCTGGGAAACTTCCCAGAGGGCTGCCGGTTCTGCACGCGCTGCCCGTTTGCCGACGAGCGCTGCCGCACGCAGGCACCCGAGCTCACCGACGCCGGGAACGGCCACCTCGTTCGCTGCTTCAAGCCCCAGGAGGTGCTCTAAATGGCAACCACCGATGAGATTAAAACTTCTGTGCCCACCGATGCGCCCACGGGCGACGCCGAGCCGATCACCGAGACGTCCACGAGCGCGCAGAAGACGCCCGTGCTTCGCGCCGAGCATCTCACCAAGCACTTCAAGACGAACGCCGGCGTGGTAAACGCCGTCGACGATGTTTCGTTCTCCATCGCGCGTGGCGAAACGCTCGCACTCGTGGGTGAATCCGGCTGCGGCAAGTCGACGCTCGGCCGCATGGCCGTCCGCCTCATCGACCCCACTTCCGGCGAGGTCTTTCTCGACGGCGAGGATATCACTAAGCTGAAGGGCAAGGCGCTGCGCGAAGCTCGCAAGAAGATGCAGATCGTCTTCCAAGACCCGTTCTCGTCGCTCGACCCGCATCTCACGCTGGGCGAGATCATCGCCGAGCCGCTGCGTGCCGCAGGCGTTTCCAAAGCCGAGCAGCGTGAGCGCGTGCTTTCCCTCATGGAGCGCGTCGGCTTGGGTCCAGAGTTCTACGAGCGCTACCCGCACCAGCTCTCCGGTGGCCAGCGTCAACGCGTGGGCATCGCACGTGCTTTGGCGCCGAACCCCGAGGTCATCGTCTGCGACGAGCCCGTCTCCGCTCTCGATGTGTCCATCCAGGCGCAGATTCTGAACCTCTTGCGCAAACTTCAGCGCGAGACGAACATCTCGTTCCTCTTCATCTCACACGACCTTGCCGTGGTGCGCTACATCTCCACGCGCATCTGCGTCATGTTCCTGGGACAGCTCTGCGAGGTGTGCCCCACGCCGGACGCCTACACGCGTCCTCTGCATCCCTACACGAAGCTTCTCATCGATTCCGTACCCATCCCAGATCCCTCGCAGGCGAACCGCAAGCGCCAGCTGCTCGAGGGCGAGATTCCCTCGCCTATCAACCCGCCCGCTGGGTGCCGCTTCTGCACGCGCTGCCCATACGCCGACGAGCTGTGCCGCACGCAGAAACCCGCGATGCGCGATTTCGGTGAGGGCCGATTCTGCGCCTGCCACCATCCGCTGGAAGCGTAGCGCCGCCGCTTGCGCACCGTGCTTCCACCCGCCCGCAAGCTTTACGTGCTAAAAATTGCCGAAACCGTCACGAAGGGGCTTTCAACATCTCCTTCGTGACGGTTTCTCCAATTTTTAGCACACAAGAACTCTTGGCACGCGCTCCCGGCACGCAAGTTCAGCCGCGGCACGCGGCACGCGACGCCACGCGATGCGCCAACTACTTCTGGTTGTACGCTTCCTCGCGACGCGCGACCTCGTCGATGAGGATCGTGTCGCCATGTTTTGCGGCAAGCACCGTGAGCAGCATGAACGCGCCCATGAGCGTGATGTAGCCAAAGAGCATCGTTGGCGCGGCGTCCATCACCATGCCGGACAGAATGGGCGTTACTACCTGCGCTGCCATGGAAACGGTGTAGTAGTAGCCCGAATAGCGGCCGACGCTGTTCGAATCGCAGAGCTCGAGCAGCATGGGATACACGCACAGGTCCACGCCGCCCAACGCTGCGCCCATGAAGAGGAAGACCACGTAGAAGAGCGGGTTGAAGCCCGGCACAAGCCAGATGATCGCCGAGCCCACGACCACCACGGCAGACGTGATGACAGCCATGGCCTTGCGCCCATACTTGAGCGAAAGGTTCGCGATGGGCACATACGAGAGCAAACCGCCCGCGATGGTCACGATATTGATGATCGCGTAGCTGCCACCCGCCATGCCGAAGAATGCGTCCGCATAGCGCGAGATGTTCGTCGTCATCGCGTTGTAGCTCATATAGTAGAAGAACGTCGCAGCAAGGATCATGATGATTGACATGCGAATGGACGGGTCGGTGACACGTTGCTTGCCGCCGGCCTCAGGCGAGTCGTCCGTGTCGATCTCCGCCTCTTCGATGCCCATCTCGAGGCTCTTCTCGTGCATGCGCTCCACAAGCTTAGGCTCGCGAACGCGCCAGAAGTAGAGAATCGCAGAGCCTAAGATGAACGCTGCCTGAAGACCGAAAAGCGGCAGGTAATCTGGATGCTCGACATCGGGAACCAGCAGTGTGATCGCCACGAGCATCACACCCGTGCCCGCGTAGCCCACGATCTTCTCGATAGAATCCGCCTTGGTACGCAGCGGGCGCGGTGTGATATCGGCCACGATGGCCACGGTCATGGTGCGATACGCGCAGATCGCCACGAGTGTGAGCAAGATCATGGCGATGAGCAGCGGGAAGCTGCGCAGGTTGTTCGCCACGGCGATGAGCGGCACCGCGATGGCAGCCACCACGGAGCCCGCCATGATGAACGGCGTACGGCGCCCGAGCTTGCTCGCGCAGCGGTCCGAGAGAATGCCGAAGAGCGGCAGGAGGAACAGGCCGAAAACGTTGTCGAGTGCCATGACCACACCCGTCGTGGCGTTATCCAGGCCGAAGGTATCGGTGAGCATGAGCGGCACGATACCGTCGAATACCTGCCAGAAGCTGATCATGCCCATGAATGGCAGGGCCGCGAACGCCACGCTCGCGTAATCGAGCCGGCTCGCCGCCTTCACCGCCTGTTTGCTGGTAGCCATATCAATCCTTTCCCTGCGGGATGGGTTGAAAGAAGCGCGTCCCCAACCAACCCATTCCCCATCCGGCGCTGGAGTTCCTTGCCTTTATCCGGCAAGCTGGTCGAGATTCGCCAAAAACGCCATGTAGAACTCGATGCCGCGCTTGTAGACGTCGACGCCGATGCGCTCGTTTTCCGCATGGATGAGCCCGCGCGCCTCACCCGAGTACTCGAAGCCGCAGAAACGGTACACGCGCTCGCAAATCTCGTTGAACTCACGTGAATCGGTGCAGGAATTCTGCACGTACGGAGCGAATCCTGCCTCGGGATACACGCCGGCGACGCAACGATGCAGGTAATCGAAGGCGGCATCGTTCTCGAACGGGCTGATGGGCGCCGGCTCGGTATAGGGCACGGCGTCGTTGATCTCGACTGTCACATGGTCGGGCGAGACGCCGCTCGCGACGCACTCCTCTGCCGCCAGGACGCGGGCACGCTGCACGGCGTCTGCAACGGTCTCGAAGGGTGCGACGCGCACGTTGAAGTTCGCACTCGCCACCGGCGGCAACACGTTGTGCGCATTCGAACCCTCGAGCTGCGTGAGCGCGTACGTGGTGCGCAGCATCGCCGCCGTCTCGCCGTCGGCGGCCATGATCTTCGCGACCACCGGACGGGTGAGCCATAGGTTCGAGAACACCAGACGGTAGAGCAGGCTGCTGCGACTCGCCAGCTCGGCAAGCGTGGCGTCGAGCGCCTCCGTAAAACATGGTATGCCTGGATGCGCAGCGATGTGCTCGCACACACGGGCGAGCAGCCGCGGGGCGTCGATATCCGTGGGAGTGGAGGCGTGGCCACCGTCGGCGTGCGCCGTGACGGTAAGGTCCACATGCCCCTTCTCCGAGACGCCTACCATAGCAACCGGCACCTTCACGCCGAGCGGGGTATCGCCGGCAACGGCACCGCCCTCATCGAGCACCAGGTACGGATGGATATCGTGGCCACGCAGCCAGGCAACGGCGTCGCGCGCAGCAGGCCCGCTCGTCTCCTCGGCATTCGACGAGAAGTACCACACATCGCGTGGCGGCGTGTACCCGGAGCGGATGAGATGTTCGGCAGCCTCGAAGAACGCGGCGATGATGCACTTCGTATCGAGCGATCCGCGTGCCCAGATCTCTCCGTCGACGATCTCCGCGCCGAATGGATCGTGCTCCCACACCTGCCCTTCGACCGGCACGACATCGTGATGCGCCATCATGACAATGGGGTCGAACGCGGAATTCACGCCCGGCCAGCGCATGAGAATCCCAAACTCATCGATCATGTGGAGCTCGCACGCCGCGAAGGTAAGCGGGTACAAACGCCGGAGCGTGGGAACCCAGCGCGCGAAGTGCCTGCGATCGACCAGCGCCGGATCGTCGCGCGAAACAGTGGGGATGCGCAGGAGCTCCTGGAACCGCCCCACCGCGTCGTCACCAGCGTGGTAGCCATTTGTCCCGAGCGGCGCACCATCTGGCCGCGAGGGCTTCATCTTCGCCGCGCGCACCGCGCAGACCGCTCCCACCGCCCCAAGTGCAGACCCGGCGGCAAGTGCCGCAGCGCCACCTAATACCTTGCAGATCGTCTTAGCATGCATAGAGCGGCCTCCTTATCTGGCATAAATCACTTCGCCTATGCAATGCTATGTATTGTAGTCCTATAGCTGGAAGCATGCTGCCGCGACGCGACACAGCAAACCAGTGGAAACCAACCTGCTCTCGCTGCACTCATGCCGTCGCGGCGCGGCATGCAACGAAGTCGTTATGCAATGAGGAAGAAGTACCCCAGCACCAGCACGCCGAGCACGATGCGATAGACGCCGAACACGGTGAACGTGTGACGACGCACGAAACCCATGAGCCACTTGATGGCGATGAGGGATACTGCGAACGCCACGACGCAGCCGACCACCATGATCGAGACCTCGTTCACCCCGAACGTGCCGCCATCGAGAAAGATGTACTTCGCGAGCTTGAGCGCGCTCGCACCGAACATGACGGGAATCGCCAAGAAGAACGTGAACTCAGCTGCGACGGAGCGCGTCGTACCCAGCAACAAGCCGCCGATGATCGTGGAGCCCGAGCGCGAGGTGCCCGGAATGAGCGAGAGCACCTGGAACATTCCGATACCGAACGCTATGGACCACGGAAGATCTTCCAACCGCGTGATGGAGCCAAAATCGCCGCCTTCCGTGGGCTCAGCCGCCGCAGCGGGCGTGGCGAAATGTGCCCCCGCGGGACGACCCCCCGCCTGAAGACCCTCGGAAGCCACCCGGATTTCGAACCGGCGCGCACGCCAGCGCTCGATCACGATGAATGCCACGCCATAGACGATGAGCGCTAAAGCGACCACCGCCGCGTTATAGAGATGCTCTTCCATGAAGTCGTCGAAGAGGATGCCGATGATTGCCGCCGGGATGCACGCAACCACGATCTTGCCCCAAAGCAACCAGGTTCCGCGGCGCTCTTCGGCGTCCTTGCGCGGCGAGAACGGATTGAGCTGGTGAAAGAAGTACACGCACACGGCAAGGATCGCGCCGAGCTGGATCACGACCTGGAACATGTTCCAGAACTCACGTGTAACGCTCAAGCTGATGAACTCATCGACGAGAATCATATGACCGGTCGAGGAGATGGGTAGCCACTCGGTGATGCCCTCGACGAGACCGAGGAACGCCGATTTGAGCAGCTCGATGAAATCCATGGCGCCTCCCTGTACGTTTTGCAGATGCCATTATCGACCAGAAAAACGTACGCACACGGAGAAAGCCGTATCGTTCACAGAATACTTAAACCTCTTCGCGCACAACGGGGTATAACCGACGCAACCAAGGGCGTTCCACACGGTTGGCGCCCACCACAGTTGCATCCAACGCAAGGAGGCACACGATGATTCAAGAGGGTTATTCCAAGGTATTCGTTGCGCTCGACGGCACCGATCAGCAGGACTTTGTGCTTGCGCGCGCCATCAAGGTCGCCGCGAACAACGGGGCGAAGCTCTACATCGGGCATGTCATCGACTCGACGGCGCTCGAATCCGCCGGCGCATACCCCGTCGACCTCATCAACGGGCTCGAGACGGCGTTCCGCGACTCCATCGCCCCAGCGGTCGAAGAGGCCAAGGCGAACCCCGATGTCGCCGATGTGGAGATCATCATCCGCGCCGGCCGCATCCGTGAGACGCTCAAGGATGAGATGCTCGATGTCATTCAGCCCGATCTGGTGATGTGCGGAGCTCGCGGGCTCTCTTCCATTAAGTATGCGCTGCTCGGGTCGATCTCCACGTTCCTGCTGCGCAGCACGGACTGCGATATCTTGGTCGTGAAGTAGGGGCGCTCCATCCGGGCTGAGGGCATTCCCGTCGTACTTCAAACAGTCCTGCGCAAGACGGAGGCGCCACTGGCGCCTCCTTTGCGTGCGGAACTCGTACGACGGGAATGCCCTCAGCCCTGCGCTTACCTACTTGCACGAGCGGGCGGAGGGGGCGAGGGGGGTACCTCGGGTTGCCGCGATTCGCCCACTCAAAGGGTCGGATGCGGGGTTGGGCGGCATCGCTTCGCTCGCCGCGTGCGGGATGTCCCAAAATGCACCTGTCCCTTATTGGGTCACCTCAGAGGAGCGCCCCCCCCCGGTCAACGAACCGGAACTTGTTGCGGGAGAAGGTGAGGGTGATCACGAAGCCCTCGCCCGGTTGCGAGGATGCGGCAACGCCCACACCCATCTTGTCGCAGAGGCGCTTCACCAAATACAGGCCGATACCCGTCGAGCGCTTGCCAGTGCGACCGTTCTCCCCGGTAAAGCCCTTGTCGAACACGCGGGGCACATCGGAAGCACTCACGCCGCAACCGTTGTCGCTCACGGTGAGCTCCACGCGCTCGTCAGCGCTCCCCTCGCCGATGAGCTTGCCTGAGAACTCGATGCGCGGGCTCTCTTCGCGCGCGTACTTCACCGAATTCTGAATAATCTGTCCCAAGATGAACTCGACCCATTTCTCGTCGGTGAACACCTCGAAGTCGAGCGTGCCGAGCACGGGCGCGACATGCGCTCCGATAAGCGTGGAAGCGTTCGCACGCAACGCCGCCGCAACGAGATCTGCGAGTGAATATGCGCGGATGAGGTAGTCGCGGTCGAGCGCCTCCGAACGGGCGTAGAACAGCACCTGGTCGATATAGCCCTCCACGCGCTTGAGTTCCTCGTCGATCGACTCCGTCTTCTCTGCAGCGGTGTCGGCAAGAGCTTCTGCCCGCAGGTTGTCGACCATAAGATGCGCCGCGGCGAGCGGAGACTTCGCTTCGTGCACCCACGTCTCGATGTACTCGCGATAATCGGCGACCTGCCGGCGGTACTCGGCGACGTCGTCGTTTGCCGCGTGCGCGATCGCGCTCAGCGCGTCGTAGGTGATCGAACCCTCGAGATACTCCGGCCGATCAACCATCTCCGTCATCCACAGCGGATGATCGACCTCGCTCGCACACGCCTCCAAATCCCCGAAGAAGCGCTTCTTGCGCGTCCAATCGATCGCAAGCGCCGTCAGCGTGCCAATCACCTCGACGATCGCCGTGAACACGATGATGTTCACCGACACGCCGGCTACGAACAGCACGAAAGACGAGATTAACACCACGATGGCAAGTATGAAGCACGTTGAGGCGTGCGAGAGCACGAAGGAGCCGAACTTCATGAACCCCTCCTAGACCGAGTATCCGCGCCCGCGATGCGTGGTGAGGTAATCGCTCACCCCGATCTTCGCGAGCGTCGCGCGCAGGCGGTTAATGTTCACGGTAAGCGTGTTGTCGTCCACAAAGGCGTCGGAGTCCCACAGGTCGCGCATGATCTCTTCGCGCGAAACGATCGTCCCGGCATGCGCCATGAGCAAGCCTAAGATGCGCATCTCGTTCTTCGTGAGCTCGATCTGACCGCCCGCCGCCTGCGCGATGGAGCGCGATACATCGAGCGTCACGCCCTTGTGCTCCAATACGGTGCGCTCCGCTCCCCCGGCGGCGCGTCGCAGCAATGCCTGGATGCGCGCCACGAGCACCCGCGTGCTGTATGGTTTGGGAATGAAGTCGTCGGCGCCCATGGTCATGCTCATGACTTCATCGATTTCGGTCACGCGCGAGGTAAGCACGATGATGGGCACCTCAGAGACGGCGCGGAGTTCACGGCAGAGAAACTGGCCGTCGGTACCCGGCAGCGTGAGGTCGAGCAGCACGAGGTCGGGATTGCGCTCCTGCACATCCTCGATCACGTGGTCGAACGCCTCGCACCACACAGCTTCGAACCCGTTGCGCTCGAGCGCCTGCACGAGCTCGCCGCGAATCGCAGCATCGTCTTCGACTACATAGATGAGGGACATGCGTGGCTCCTTTACCCGATATGAATCAAACGGGGGCTACCTAGCGGACAGCATCGTAGAGCTTTTCAAAGGCAGCTGAAAGGAACGCGACGGTACCCGTATCTTCCTGTGCGCACCCCGCATTCGTTGCAGCAACGATGCCGTACTCGTCGGACACAAGGAACGCCTCACCGCCCACGAGGCCGGATACCGCACGGAACGGCAGTGCCGGATCGCGCTTGAGCGCGATGCCGCGTGTCTGTGCAAGATGTTCGACCAAGCTCGTCGCACCCGCCGCCGGAACATCCGTCGATAGCCCGATGGTGATTCCGCCGTCTTCCGCCGTGCACAGCACCTCGGGGGCGACGCCGAGCTCGGATGCTTCGACTTGAGCCGTCTGCGCGCGCAGGGCAAGATCTTCGAGCGATGCGTCGGCCAGAGGCTCATAAGCGCCCGTGCTCATCGCTGCTTGCCCCGCCTCGTCCACCACGATCATGAGGACACCATCCGCTACCGCAGCGGGGTCTTCTGCCAGAGACCATTCGATATGCTGCTTTACCCAGCCAAGCAGGTTCGTCGAGAGCGCCTCACCGTTCACGCGCCGCTGCGAGAGTGCGCGCATATGCCGGTTGAGGAGCGGCACATGTCGCCCCGCGAGGCGCCAACGGCACACAAGCGCCGGTTTGCCCAGCTGAAATGCGGTGTCTGTCACAGCAGCTCCTTTTCTGGCATGTAACATTACCCCAGGGGTTTTTCGACATGAGTAAACTCACCGGGTATGTCGAAAACCCCTGGGGTAATGTTACATGCCGAACCTTTCGGAATTTCATCAATTGTACCCCTTGCGCCAGATGTCAACCTCTCGGCGCTTCGCGTGGCAGAGCTCCGTCGACCGCAATCACATCGCTCTGTGCAAAAAGCGTAAAAAGCCTCAATTAGAACCTTTTCGAACGACTCTTATTGAAGCTTTCTACGCTTTTTAATCAATAAGGCACGATGCACGTAGAAAAAACGGCCGCCAAGGTATCCCTTAGCGGCCGTTGCGGCTCATCTACTGCCAAGCAGCGCTCGGTCGCCGTGCGCCCTCCCTAGTGGCGGAAATGGCGCGTACCGGTGAAGATCATCGCGATATCGTGGTCGTCGCACGCCTTGATGGACTCGTCGTCGCGCACCGAGCCGCCGGGCTGGATAATCGCCGTGACACCGTGCTCGGCAAGGACGTCGACGTTGTCGCGGAACGGGAAGAACGCGTCGCTCGCCGCGACGAAGCCGCCCGTCGCGAACCCCATGCGCTCACAGGCGTCTTCTGCGCGCTCGCAGGCCAGCAGCGCTGAATCCACGCGATTGGGCTGACCCGGCCCCATGCCGATACCCGCCTGATCCTTGGCGATCAAGATGGCGTTCGACTTCACCGTCTTCACGACGTTCCACGCGAACACGAGGTCGCGCATCTCATTGTCCGTGGGCTTGCGGCTCGTGGGGCACGTGAACTCGGTGGGATCCTCGTCCACCGTGTCGACGCACTGCACGAGCATGCCGCCGTCGACGGAGCGCACCTCGAGCGTGGCGTGACCCTCGGCACCGCCCGTGGCAAGCACGCGGAGGTTGGCACGCTTGCTCAGACGCTCAAGCGCCTCGGGCGTATAGCTCGGCGCGATGAGCACCTCGACGAACTGCTTGTTCTGGTCTGCAAAATGCTCGACGAGCGCCAGTGGAACCTCGCGATTCACCGCGATGATGCCGCCGAAGGCGCTCTTGGGATCGCAGGCGAACGCGCGGTCATACGCCGTCGTGACATCTTTCGCCACGGCGGAACCGCACGGGTTCTGATGCTTCAAAATCACGCATGCCGGCTCGTCGAACTCGCGCACCGCATTCCAAGCGGCGTCGGCATCGAGCAGGTTGTTGTATGAAAGTGGCTTGCCCTGAAGCTGTTCGGCTCCCACCAGCGGGTTCGGCGAGCTCACGAGATTCGCAAGCTCTCCGGTGAGTTTGTAGACCGCCGCGGCCTGGTGCGGGTTCTCGCCGTAGCGAAGATCCTGCGCCTTGGTGAGGTGAAGGTCGAGCAGCGCGGGCGGCTCGAAGGGATCATCCGGATCAATCTCGCGATTCTGCAGCTCAAGATACGCGCTGAACCACGTGGAAATCGCCGTGTCGTAGGCAGCGGTACGGGCATAGACCTTCGCGGCAAGGCGGCGGCGGGTGACTTTCGTGGTGGCACCGCCGTGTACGCCCATCTCTTCCAGAACGGGCGCGTAGTCGTCCGGGTCGCAGATCACCGTCACCGCATCGTTATTCTTCGCAGCCGAACGAAGCATGGAGGGGCCACCGATATCGATGTGCTCGATGGCGTCTTCGAACGTCACGTTCGGATCGGCGACTGTCTTCTCGAACTCATACAGGTTCACGCACACAAGGTCGATGAGCTTGATATCGTGCTCGGCGGCCTCGGCCATGTGCTGATCGGAATCGCGACGGGCGAGCAGCGCGCCGTGAACCTTGGGATGGAGCGTCTTCACGCGACCGTCCATCATCTCGGGATATCCCGTGAACTGCTCGATTGGCGTGACGGGGACGCCAGCCTCCTCGAGCACCCTCGCCGTTCCGCCCGTCGAGATGATCTCGACGCCGAACTTCTCGACGAGCGCCTGTGCGAACTCAACGATGCCCGTCTTGTCGGTCACCGATATGAGCGCGCGTTCGATTTTCCGCTCAGATCCCATGCAGCCCCTCCTTGCCTGCAGCGTCGCCACCGTGCACGGGCGACGAAATCCGATACGTCCACTAATGTAGCGCATCTGCAAGGGAAATAGATGGAGCGGCGATACTCGGTGCAAAGAATCCTCCGAGCGGCGCGCCAATGCCGAAAACGAAAGCGATTCCGGCGGCACGCGGCTAGAACGAGCCTCCCCCGCCGCCACCGACGCCGCCGCCTCCGCCGCCGGAGAATCCGCCGCCTCCGCCGCCGCCCGAGCTGAACCCGCTCGCCGCGGCGGCAGCGCTCGGCAGTACGCACACATTCGAGGCATGCTGAACCGGCGTCACACGGCGGCCGTCGCCCGGCAGGTACCACCAGTACGACGGGTACCACTCGGCAGCGGCGATGCTCTCGATGGGCGCGAGGAGCGCCAGGTCGCGCACGAGCTCGGCGGAGACACCGAGCGCGACGGCGCACACGAGCACGTTGTTCCACCTGCACAGATCTTCAGGAACCGCAGCATGAAGCGTCGTGAAATCCTCAAGCCAGCGTGTGAAAGCGCCGCAGCGCGCACGAAGTTCAACGCCCTCGGGTGTCAGGCGCTTGAACTTCGCTCCGACCACCATGCCCGCAATCGCGAGCGCTATCGCTGCAATCATGGGAATCCAGAGCGCCTCGATGATCCCTATGATGAACGCGAAGGCCGCGAGCACGCCCCCTATCGCGATGGAGGCCACCGCGGCAGCCGTGCCTTTCGATGCGATGAGCCGACGTGCCTCGAGCGCATCGGAGACCTTGCGGACGAAGTCGATGCGCAGCTCCTCATAGCGCTTGGGGTTATCGTTTTTGTAGGAACCGAGGGACGAAAAGCTCGCGGTCGTCTTGCTCGTGCGGAAAAAGAGCCTGAGCGCCGCGCCGTCGATATCATCCACGTCCTTGCGCGCTGGTTGAAGCAGCTCGAGACGGTACTGCCTGCTTTCTGTTCGCGTCGCGTCTTCCCGCGCCGCGTCTTCATCGGCAAACGGGTCATCTGCGCACGCGGTCCCCCGAGCGCGTTCGAGATACGCGCGCCGCTGTCCTTCCATATCCTGGATGCCCACCACGCCCTCGGCGGTAAGCTTCATGAGCGTCGAGACGAGCGCGCGCTCCGTTACCGCGCCGTTTTCGGTGAACGCCGCCAAAATGGCAGGATGGTCGCGTGACGGAACATCGTCGCAGTACGTTTCGGTAAACCGCGGCTTGGGTTCGCGCCGCGCGCACTTGAGCGCAACGAGCGTCATCGTGAAGAGCGCCGGCACGACGACCATACCGACCCCCAAAAACGTTCGCTGCTCGCGCGCACGCTGGCGAAGCGCATTCGCCTCATCTGCCCATGCACGCTCTTCCTCAAGGATCGTCGGAAGGCGCTCTTCGGAGGACGCCTCGCTGCTCGCAGCGAGGCGGGAAACCCATGCGAGAGGAAATGCCACGCGCGCCTCGGCGAACTCGCCTGTCGCAACGCAGGGAACGCGATACGTCACCTGGGGGATATCGGCATCGAGCGCTACCGTGCCATCGAGAGGGCCATGCCCCCAGGCCCGAAAGTCCTCGCCCACGGTAGCAGTGCCGGGTTCTGCCTCGGGAAAGCTAACCACGAGCTCGACGTCTTCGGAATCTTCCTGCCAATCGGCACCTACGAACTGCCAATAGAGCTCAGCGGTATCTCCCCATGCCATCACGGCGCCGGTGATCGTGTATTCCACCGAAACGAGCTGGACGTCATCCTCGTCATGCGGGGCATACACCATGAGCCGGCATACGCCCCTTGCCTGCTCCACGGTGTAGACCCCATCATTCCCCAGTTCGGCAGATGGCACCTGGGTAAACACGCGCACGTTCCCATCGTCCACCACGACGCCGTCGATGGCCACGCTCGACACCGCGCCCTGTTCGTTGCTCGCCAAAGGAATCGTCCAGTACACGCCGTTGCCGTCGTCGTCGAATCTGAACGCTCGAGTCTCGACCACGCGAAGGCTGCCGTTTCCCTGCACCGATGCCTCGATGCGCACATTCGGGTAAGAGTCGGCATGCGCGAATGCGGGCATGGCGAGCGAGAACATGAGCAGCAATGCGCACAGCACCAGAATCTCTCGAACGTTTCGCTTCATCGCTTCCCTGCCCTCGTGCAAACAATCGCCTTGCTCAGAAGTCTACGCGATTTATCCATCTTTGTGTGGGAGTTGCGAGGGAACATGTTCGCCCGTTTGCCAACGCCTGCCTGGGTATAGAACGCAATGAGTGAAGATGCCGGCACCCGTTCGCATCGAAGCCTTCTCGGCTCGTTCAGAGAGACCGCAGATGGCCTGCGTGCAAACGGATCCCGCTCTGAACTACCGATTTTCGCGGGCGGTTGGAAGCGACTCGCCGACTGCCCGCCTACATCGCCCCCCTTTTCCGAGGAGCTCCCAGGCACGAACCTGGGAGCTCCTTCGTTTCTGCTAGAAGTCGACGAGCAACGCATTGAGGCACGTTTCGGGTTCCGACGTGGTTTCAACTATACTTTCGAGCATGAACACGACCCGTCACACACCTCAAAGCACTCCTGCAGGCGAAGCCTCGCGCGTCGTGGGGCGCTTCGCTCCCACGCCGTCGGGTCGCATGCACCTCGGCAACGTGTATGCCTCGCTCGTGGCCTGGCTTTCCGCGCGAAGCCAGGGCGGAAGCGTGGTGCTGCGCGTTGAAGACCTCGATCCGCGCACCCAGTCCGGCCCGTGGACGGAGCTGCTGCTCGACGACCTACGCTGGCTCGGACTCGAGTGGGACGGAAACCCCATCTACCAGCACAAACGCGTCGATCTCTACTGCGCGGCAGTCGAGAAGCTCAAGGCAGCCGGCCTCATCTACCCGTGCTTCTGCACGCGCGCCGAGCTTCACGCCGCGAGCGCGCCGCACGCGAGCGACGGGACGCCCGTCTATGCCGGCACGTGCCGCGGCCTCACACCCGAAGAGATCGCCGAGCGCCGTGCGACGCGGCCACCGGCGCTTCGGCTGCGTGTGCCCGATAGGGACGATCCACACGGCACTATCGCGTTCGAAGACCGCGCATACGGGCTGCAACGCCAAGTGCTTGCGCTGGAGTGCGGCGATTTCCTCGTGCAGCGAAGCGATGGGGTGTTCGCATACCAGCTAGCGGTGGTGGTCGACGATGCCGATATGGGCGTCACGGAGGTCGTGCGCGGATGCGACCTCATGTCGTCGACGCCGCGACAAATCTACCTTGAGCGGCTGCTCGGCCTGCCGGAGCCCGCTTACGCCCATATCCCGCTGCTCCTTGCGCCCGACGGGCGACGCCTTGCCAAGCGCGACCGCGACCTGGACATGGGTGAGCTCAGAGCGCGCTTCGGCACGCCGGCGGCACTCCTGGGTTGGCTCGCCGGAATCGCCGGCCTCGCGCCCGATACCGCGCCGCGCACCGCCGGGCAGCTTGCGGATTTGTTCTCGTGGGAAGCCGTGCGCGAGCACCGGGAGAACATGATGATCACCGCAGAAATGAGCAGCTGGCGCCAGATGTGATTTTCACTTCAGCGGCTACGTGAGAACCTGAGCCCCGGATTGAACTCCCCGAAAACGAAGAGTGAATAAAATTGCGGCAATTTCAGTTCGCCCTTGTAACACGTCCGGTGGGTACGCTAATATTGTTAGCTGCTAACGGAGAGCTGACCGAGAGGCCGAAGGTGCTCGCCTGCTAAGCGAGTATTCCCCACAAGGGAATCTGGGGTTCGAATCCCCAGCTCTCCGCCAGTCAACAAGATAAGCCCGGTTTCCCTTGGGAGCCGGGCTTCTTGCTACCATGAGCCTGGGGATTCGAACCCGCAGGGCGCGGAGCTGAGCAAAGCGCGCGAGCATCTTTGCCAGCGGAGCGCGCAAGGCGGCGATGCCGCCGCAGCGGGCGGGCTTGCGCAGCAAGCCCGGATATCCCCAGCTCTCCGCCAGCCGAAAGCCCGAAGCCCGTTGCCCTCGCGGCGGCGGGCTTTTTGCTATCCAATCAACGCACGGCTCACCACGCCGAGCTCGTCCCTGCCAAGAACGTGCCACATCGCATGAACGCAGCGTCCCGCGAGGAAGTAGAACCCGTTGTCTGCAAGCAGGATGGCAGCGTCCACGATACGCTTGAAACCGTCGCTCCACGGCGCGCACACCAGCCCCCGGCTCCGCAAACAAGCCAGCGCCTCCTCGATCGTAGGCGGCTCATCCCTGCCCGTCTCTTCCAGCAGTACATGAAGCTCCTGTTCAGCCAGCGCATCCGTTCTTCCAGCGCCACGAACAAGCCGGTAGCACGCCGCAGCGGCATCGGGATCCCCGAGTCGCCAATACGCGAACGCCGATCGATACAGGAGATACGCGATCGATTCGCGCTCGAACGCTACGCGCAGGCCATGTCGTGCGACCTCTACGACCTCGTCATAGCGCCCAAGATGAGCGAGGATGTTCACAAGCGTCGCATGCGCCTGCATGGAGGTCGGCGCGCTATCGAGCAGCTTCCGCGCTTCATCCAGCGCACGTTCATACCCTCCGGCCTCGGCATACATGCGGCAGAGCGCGAGTCGCGTGAAGAAGAGCGCATCCGGCGCACGCAGGATGCGAACCGTCGGATCTTCCTCGAACACCGGCAGCTCGATGCGACCGACGTAGCTCTCGCAAAACCTGGTGATGGCCGGCCCTTCGCTGAGCAGCTCACGAGCGGCGCACTGGGCCTCGAGCTCGTCCAACAACGCAATGTAGCTGCGCTCTGCATTCGCGAAGCCGACATCTTCCTGGGCATACAACGCGTTGAGGCGCTGCATGTATGGGTCGTCTTTGGCCTCCATGACGGCAAGATCGCGCGCGGTGTCTGCAAGAAGCACGTCTCGCAGCACATGTGAAAGCGCACGGTGGTCGTCCTCTGGCGCACAATAGCGCACGCGCTCCGCTTCGCCCTCGCGCCGCCCGCCTTCCGCGGCGTCGGGTCCATCACCGTCACACAGCGCCCCCACGTCATCTTCATCCGCCGTACGAAACGACGCGAGCATTCCACGTGCCAAAGGTTCCGAGAGCGAGCGACCCTCGAGCTCGGACGCAAAGGTGGAGAGCTGCGCCATAAAGTGCTCGCGCTCGAGCGCTACGCTATGCGCACTACCCGACTCAAGGTCGAGCGCCTCGACGATGCACCGCCCAATCGCTAGACCCGAGGCGAATCCCGCGGCGGCAAGCACAAGGGCCATGCGCGCTGCGTACTCGAGAGCCTGCGATGCACGCTCGGCTTCCGTGCACGCATGCCATGCACCTTCATCAAGATCGAAACCGGTCGCCGGCATGCTCTGCCAGGATGGCGCGACAAATCGTATACGCAGCTCACGGCCTTCCCGTTCAAGGCGCACGTCATAGTCGAGACGCACGATGAGCCCCAGCTGCTCACTCAAGGTGGCGAAACGTGTGAGCACGTCCCACACGCCACCGGGCGCGCAAAAGACGGTTGCCGGGCGTGCCCACGGGTTCTCCTCCCCCGCTTCGTCAAGGATCCTTCCCACCCATGACGTCATGTTGGCATAAGCTGCCTGCTCATAGACCGAACACGCCTCTTCGGACGGCGACGAGCGCACCGGCCGCATTCCGAATCCCAGCGCAACCAGCACGCGATAGATTCGGTTGAGCGCTGCCTCGACGGCGTACAGAAAGCTCCTGTCCTGCACCGATACATCCGCCGGATCGAAGTTGAGATAGAACGCATCCATGCGCGCAATGAATGCGAGCACCATGCGATGCGACGTTGCTATAGCGCGGAGGCGTGCGTTATCTATCTCGGAAAGGACGCGAATGATATAACGCTCGATGCCAGCCGGCTGCTCAGCCGCCTCACAGGAGAGGCGCACCGCCTCGATGGCGTCGGGCAAGGGGAGGCGGGAAAGCGGCTCGAGCGGTTGAAGATCCTTTTTGAGCGGTGTTTGGGAAAAGTCGACGGATGCGCCGGCATCGCGCTCGTGAAGCGAGGCGTCGCCACGCCCCTCGCTCGGACGCGCCGCGTTCGCTTCAGAGGAGAGCGCCGAGGAGGGGGTGCCGGCAATACCCGCTTCACGCGTATCGGCGTGACTCTGCTCATGCGCAGAGCGCTTATGCGGCGCAGCATCTGCCATAGCTGCCAGCTCCCTTCTACAGCGTCGATATCCCGAACATCCCAAGAGCACAAAACAAATGCTGCTTGTATTGTGTCCTTCGACCGCTTTCGTAATCTGAGAATTTTCGTATCAGGTAGATTTGCATCGTAGAGCGTACGTAGAGAAGCTTTGCCGAGATTCGGCGCGCGAAGGCGGAGGTAGATTTGCACCGTGGAGCGTACGTAGAAAAGCGATAGCGCTCGAAAACCGGCGTAAAACAAAACGGGCGCTCCGAAGAGCGCCCGTACATCTCGCCTGGTGCGGCGTACAGGATTCGAACCTGTGACGTTCTGATTCGTAGTCAGACCCTCTATCCAGCTGAGGTAACGCCGCAACGCAAGAGATATAATGGCACTCTCCCTAGGTGGAGTCAAGCGATTTTTTCAAAATAGTTTTCCCAAAGCAGCAACTTCCTCATTACGCTGGCGATTCTCGTCCATCCGTCTGTTCCGGAAAACTCAATCGCAAGCGCGGCGGCAAGCTCCTCCTCGCGCTCTACATTGAGATACCGTGCGAGCGCGCTCGTTTGCGCCTCGTCAAAGCGCAGCTCCGCCACATGCGGCGACTCCCCGAAACACCACTGCGATAACTCGCCCGCACTACGCCGCGTGACCACGAGCCCGCCGCGCTCGACTTGCCAACACGTCACCCGCACGCACTCCACCCCGTCGTAACCCTCGAAGAGCACGGTCTCGACATACTCGAACGCCGCCAACGTGTCCTCCTCTCACCGCCTTCTTGCATTCATTGTACGGCAAAATAAGAACATATGTTCGTGAATTGTTTATAGAGACCCGCCCCGCTTGTCCGCACGATGTGGTAAAGGATGCCGGAGCCACGTAATCGAAAAGGAAAAGGGGCGGCACGCTCAGCGCACCGCCCCCGTCGTCCAATAGTTCGAAAAATGCTACCCGATGCGCTCCATACCGCCCATGTAGGGACGCAGCACCTCGGGGACCGTGATGGAGCCGTCGGCGTTCTGGTAGTTCTCCATGATCGCCGCCATGGTGCGCCCGGTGGGCAGGCCGGAACCGTTGAGCGTATGCACGAGGCGCACGCCCTTGAAGTGCTCGGGATCGCGGTACTTGATGTTCGCACGGCGCGCCTGGAAATCGCCGCAATTCGAGCAGGAGGAAATCTCCTTATAGGCGTTGTAGCTCGGCAGCCAAACCTCGATGTCGTACGTCTGGCGCGCGGAGAAGCCTAGGTCGCCCGTGCACAGGCTGATCACGCGGTACGGGAGTCCAAGCTGTTGCAGGATGTACTCCGCTTCGGCAACCATGCTCTCGAGCTCATCGTCGGACTGCTCGGGCGTGGCGAACTTCACCATCTCGACCTTGGTGAACTGATGCTGGCGAATGATGCCGCGCGTGTCGCGGCCGGCGGAACCCGCTTCCTCACGGAAGCACGGCGTGCCCGCGGTGTAGCGCAGCGGCAGCTCGCTCGCATCGATCACCTCGCCAGCATGGAGGTTCGTGAGCGCGACCTCGGCCGTGGGAATGAGGAACTGGTCCTCACCCGTGTGATAGGCGTCGTCCTCGAACTTGGGCAGTTGGCCCGTGCCGTACATGATCTCGCGGTTCACGATGACGGGCGGAATGAACTCTTTGAACCCGCGCGCCGTGTGCGTGTTAAGGAAGAAGTTCTGCAGTGCGCGGTCGAGCGCGGCGCCAGCGCCCGCAAGTACCGTGAAGCGCGCACCCGAGAGCTTCGCGCCGCGATCGAAATCGAGGATGCCCAGGTCGGTGCCCAGATCCCAGTGCGCCTTGGGCTCGAAGCCCTCGGCCTCGAAATCGCGCGGGGTACCCCAGCGGCGACGCTCCGGGTTCTCGGACTCGTCTTTACCCACCGGCGTCGCATCGCACGGAATGTTCGGCAGATGCGCCATGAAGTCGTTGAGCTCGGCATCGAGAGCGCTCCGGCGCTCGGCGAGGCCCTCGATCTGCTCATTTACTTGGCGAACGGCTTCCTTCGCCGCCTCGGCCTCCTCGCGCTTGCCCTCACGCATGAGCGCACCGATGTTCTTGGACTCGGCGTTGCGCGTTGCCTGGAGCTTCTCAACCTCGGCGATCACGGAGCGGCGCTCCTCATCGAGCGCAAAGAAGCGGTCGCGATCCCACGTGGTCTGGCGGTTCGCCATCGCGGCATCGACCGCATCGGGGTTCTCGCGAACGAACTTGATGTCGAGCATACTTCCTCCGGTTTCCTTATCTCGCGGCGCTGCGCGGCGAATGAGACTCTTCACGCCCGTACGGGCGCGTCGATTCTGCCGCGCCAATACCGCGCTTGCATATTTAACGGGCGCGTAAGCAATTCGGGTGAACGCAGCGCGCATGCATTCGCAAGTATATACTTAATGCACGCCAAACGCTTTGGGCACATGTCCGAAACGCATGGCTGCACAGCTTTTTAACCTACCGCACGAAAGAGTACCCATGCAAGAGATCTTCTCGTTCCTGTTCGAAACGCGCACCGGACTCGCCGTCCTCTTCTTCGGTGGCATCGTCATCGCCGCCCTCGCCGCGTTCGTGCTCGAAAAGCGTACGAACAAGATGTATGTCGATCGCGGTCCTAAGAAAGACGGCGAGGACGATGGGCTGTTCGGCGGATTGCTCTAAGACCGTCAAGCGATGATCGCGGCTAATGGCGCGCACTCGAACGCACGAGAAGCACACCATTGGTCGCGATCGCACGCTGCACCCCAAGCCCCAGCTATAAGGATGCATCATGGCATGGAAACGCTTTCCCACGGAAGATGAAAACATCGACCCCTTCAACGCGCCCGATCCCGTAATGCCCGTCGACGAGCCCGCGCGCGAGGAGCTCGATCTCGACGATGGCGTCGCACGGCTTTCACGACGCAACGTGCGCAAGCGCTTCCAGGACGCGTCGCGTGCGCCAAAGCGCGCCTACCAGCCTCCCGTGCATCACGACACATCTAGCACGAGCTCGCACTCTGCCGTGGCTGCCCCGGAAGGTTCCTCCGACCCCGCGGACCCCGTCGCGGCCACCTCGCCCATAGCGAATAACGAACCCATCCACGGAGGATGCGACCAGGCGTCGCGCTCCAAAGCATCGGATGCATCCGACTCCCCCGCGCCCTCCCCGGTCGGCTCTTCCCACCGCGACACCCATACCTGGCACCGCACGTCTCAACAGGCACCCGCGCCAAAGGTTGTTCGCGTGAAGCGCAAGGGCGGCTGCGGGCGCATGGTCATCATCCTGATTTTCGTCATGTTCGCCGCACCAACGATTGCAGGATCCCTCTTCTTTTCCTGCAGCTCCTGCACGAGCGACGTCGTCGACACCTTCTTCTCCGACGCAGACGAATACACCAACGATAACTACTCCTCAAGCCCCTCGTATGCCGACAGCGATATTGCCGCGGATGTTGAAAACCATGCCGTCATACGGGCGGCTGCCGTGCTTGAAGCAATGGTCGCCGTAGACGAGACGGCTCTCGACGTCATGGAGCAAGGCGTCATCGACTCGTTCGTGGACTATCTCGACATGACTCCCGAAGAGCTCGGTCTCGACGCGCGCGAAATCGCTGCCTGGGTGCTTGAGAACACGAGCTATGAAACGACGAGTTCCTCCGGCAGTCTCTACAGTGAAGGCGACGGCTACGCCGGGACCGCGAACGTATACTTCGATATCACCGTTCCCAGCGTGAACTCGATTGCCTCGAATATGAGCTTGGAGCTCCTTGACCACGAGATCTACGTGTATGCAGCAGATTTTGACGCAGCAAGCCTTGACCGCGAACTCGTCCGGGAGCTGCTCGCCGGCATTCTTTCCGGAACGTCGAGCTATTCCGTGGAATACCGAGACCTCACTTCCTCGATGATGTTCAACGTCATCGCCAACGAGGAGGGAACGCGTATCGACCTCGAGCTCGACGAGGAAACCTGGATCGAAGAACTCGAATGGTTCGCCCAGATCTGGTAGCGAAGGCAATCTTGCCCACAGGGAACAGGAGGAGAACAGCGTCCGCCGTCTGCGTGCAGTTCTCTTTGGTATGATGATTGCCATGTTGTACCCGAGAATCGTGCTAGGAGACCCATGTCCTCGTTTCGTATCGCTCGCTGCGGGCTATGCATCGCCTTGCTTGCCGTGGCATCCTACATCACGATTCCGCTAGGACCTGTCCCCTTCACGTTGCAGACGCTTGTAATCGCGATGCTGCCCGTGGCGCTCGGCGGGCGCGACGCCATCGTCACCGTTGCGCTCTACCTTCTGCTTGGTGCACTGGGGCTGCCCGTGTTCTCTGGGTTTTCCGGAAGCATCGCCGTACTCGCGGGACCGACGGGCGGATTTCTCTGGGGCTTTTTGGCCGGCACCGCGTTTGCAGCGGGGATTCAACACCTCGAAGCCGTGCCCGAGCCGTTGCGCGAGGCACTCGGCGCGGCCGGCATGCTTCTCATCTCCTATGCGTGGGGAACGGCGCAGCTCATGGTTTTGATGAGCATGACATTCCCCGGCGCGCTCGCCCTCGCGGTGGCGCCGTTCGTGATCCCCGACATCATCAAGATGGCGGTCGGCGTTAAAATCGGTCGCGCCGTGTGCCGAGCACTGCGCGCGCAACGCGCATAACCAGTTTAATCTCTCAAATCTCGTCCACCACAGATTTTCGTTTCCCAAATCGCGTCAAGTGAACAGTTTTTGAGTCACCTGTCAGCTAGCCGCCGTTTCCCCGCTTCGCCTACCTGCACTTATAGCGAAGAACAGAGGCTTGCTACTTCACGCACCCCTGAAAAACTGTTCACTTGACGCGATCTGTGTTTGCGCATCTAACTTTTCGGGGCGCGCAGCGCGGCAAACCATGCAAAACGGCGGCACCAAACCCGATGCCGCCGCTTTTACTTTGCGCGATGCTATGTAAGAACCTTGCGGGCGCAGCGTTAACGCCCTTGGGTTACGCCTTCGGCGCTGCAGGCGGCACATCCCCCTGCTTATCAGCCTCATGAGCGGAAAGCATCTGCTCGAACATCGAGGCGCTCTCCTTGAAATCCGCCGGGAGCACCACGGTCGAGCTCTTGCCGGTACGCGCGAACTCCGTCATCATCTCGGTCCACTGCGTATACATGAAGAGCAGGTTCGCCTCTTGGTTCGAGACTCCCGTCTCCTGGATGGACTCGAGCGAGTCCTTGATACCCACAGCGATAGCCTTACGTTGGTTGGCGATACCTTCGCCCGCCTTCTCCATGGCCTCGGCCTCGGCGCGCGCCTCGGTAACGCGACGGATACGATCCGCCTCGGCCAGATCCTGCGCCGCGGCCTTGGTGCGCTGTGCGGCGTTGATCTGGTTCATGGAGTCTTCGACCTCGACAGGCAGTGCGATGCGCGTGATGAG
This sequence comes from uncultured Collinsella sp., assembly GCA_900538305.1. Taxonomy (GTDB): domain Bacteria; phylum Actinomycetota; class Coriobacteriia; order Coriobacteriales; family Coriobacteriaceae; genus Enorma. The sequence goes on along the minus strand of UPXY01000002.1, from coordinate 91,739 downwards.
CGTCGAGACGAGGGTGAAGCCGTAGGCGGCCATCTGCTCGGATACGGTGGCGTTCACGTCCTGCGCGATATCGTCCTTCTTGGCAAAGACCTCGTCGAGCGTGTACACGGGGATCGACGAGCGCAGGGCGTCCGTGATGAAGTCGCGCATTTGCGCCACGGGCTGCTGCAGCATGTAGTAGCTCTTGTACACGCCGGAATCCGCCGGACCCGCGCCCATCTCGTACGAGACGTGGTACTGCACGGAAACCTCGAGGCCGATGGTCACGTTGTCCTCGGTCTTCGCGTCGATATCAAAGCCGTTCTTCATGGTACGCAGGCTCACCGTCGCCGCCTTGCGGTCGATGATGGGGATCTTCACATGCAGGCCGGAGCCCACGATGCGATTGAAGCGACCAAGCCGCTCGATGATCACCGCGTGTTGCTGCTTCACCACGAAGAGCGCGTTCGCAAGGATCGCGATGATGAGCAGGACGAGGACGATGAGGCCGAGCAAGCCTCCAAGCAGGTCAAACATAGGTAAACCCTCCTTTAGGGCACCTCGGGTACCGCCGATACTTCCAGCAGGTATACCCCGAAGAACCGTCTAGAATACCTGCGCGAACGTAAGCGTTCGACAAGCAAAGCTGATGACTTCAGTACTTGGTATTGAAATAATCACTTACCCTCGATGGCTTCGATAGCGCGGATGAACGCCGAACGCATGCCAGCGCGCTCGAGTTCGGCAACACCGCGGATGGTGGTGCCACCGGGCGAGCACACGGCGTCCTTCATGGCACCGGGATGCGTGCCCGTGGCAAGCTGCAGACGTCCGGTGCCCGCAACGGCCTGGCTCACCATCTTGTACGCGGTCGCGCGCGGGATACCGTACTTCACCGCCGCGTCTGCCAGCGCCTCGATCATCATCGCGATGAACGCCGGCGTGCAGCCGCCGATGGTACCCGCAACGGAAAGCAGCCGCGTCTCGACCTCCACGACCGTGCCCAGCGGCTTGAAGAGCGCCTCGACGAGCCGGTGCTCCTCAGGCGTGAGCGTATGCGCCGTCTCGAGCGCAACGAGCCCCTCGCACACGGCAACAGGCGTATTCGGCATCGTCGAGATGTGGTGCACGCCGGGGATGACGCGCTCGTAATCCTCGCTCGCCCAGCCAGCTGCCACCGAGACGACGACCTTGCCCGCAAGGCGCGGGGCGAGTGCGGGAAGCGTGCCCTCGATCATGTACGGCTTGATGGCAACGACCAGCATGTCCACGGCGTCGACGAGCTCTTCGGCTGTCGCGCAGGCATGCATGCCGCGCGCCGCGGTGCGCTCGCACAGGGCATCATAATGCTTGGCGCAGGCGTAGAGGTGCTCCGCCGGCACCGCGCCCGCCGCAAGCCAACCGTCCGCGATGGCGCTCGCCATGTTTCCGAAACCCAGAAAACCAATGTTCACCGTCGTGACATCCATCGCTTCATTCCTTTCCCTCGAGCGCCCGACCGTTGTAGATGTTGTTCGGGCACTTCACGCCATTATCGCCTCTGCTCCGAGGCGATTGCCTTCACGCGCTCGAATTGAGCCATGATGTAATCGTAGTTCTCGCGCCGGTGCGGCACGGTGCAGGCGCTGCAATCCTTGATGTCGCCCCGCTCGCCCACGTAGCGGAAGTTGCCCCCGCATTCGCTACCCAAGCAATACAGCGGGCAGAAGCAGAAGAGGCAGTTGAGTTCCCCTTCCGGCATATCGTGGCAGGGGTAGAACTCGCAGGCGGTGTGGCTGAAGAACTTGTAACGCTCCGTCTCGGGCATGCTACTCGGCCTCGTCTCCCGCGTCTTTTGGCAACAGGAAGTTCGCTACGCACGCCACCACGAACGCGACCGCGATGCTGTTCGACGCAAAGATGGACTGCACGATGGGCGGGAACGCCGCGAAGATCTGCGGCACCTGCGTGAAGCCCACGCCCACGGCGATGGCGAGCGCCGCAATGGTCACATTGCGCTGGGTGAACCCTGCCTCGGCGAGCATCTGGAAACCCGAAAGAGCGATGTTGCCGAACATGATGATGGTGCATCCGCCGAGCACCGCTTCGGGCAGCGAGTTGAAGACCGCGGCGACCGCCGGCACGAATGCCGCAAGGATAAGAAGCACGCCGCCGCAAGCGATGACGCGGCGATTCACCACGCGCGTCATGGCGACAAGCCCCACATTCTGCGCGAACGATGTGATGGGCAGACAGCCGAACACACCAGCGACCGAGGACACCAAGCCATCCGCCGTGATGGCACCCGACAGCTCGCGATCGGTGGGCACGCGGTCGAAACCCACCTTCGTGAGCGCGGTGGTGTTGCCCATGACCTCGACAGAGCTCACCAGGTAGAGCAGGGCAATCGAGATGATGGCACCGAGGTCGAACTCCGGCGCGAAGGGCAGAACGTGTGGAACGGAAATCGGCGCGAGCCCCGCGAACGCGCTGAAATCGACCTTGTCGATCACAACGGCGAACGCGTACCCCACAACCAAGCCGAACAGCACCGAGAGCTGCTTCTTCGTTCCCTTGGCGAGAGCCTGGAACGCAAGGCAGCTCACGAGCGAGATGCACGCAAGCAGAAGGTTTTGCCAGCTGCCGAAATCTTCGGCACCGCTTCCTCCGCCAAACGACTCCGCACCTACCGAAAGCAGGGAGAAGCCGATCGTCGTCACCACGACGGCAGAGACGACGGGCGGTACGAAGCGTCGCCAGAAACGCACCGTGAGACCGAGCACGCCCTCCACGAGGCCGCCCACGATGATGGCACCCACCGCAACGTTGTAGCCACTCGCCGCGACGATTGCGACCACCGCTGAAACGTACGTGAAGCTGATACCCGTGACGATGGGCAGGGCACCGCCCACGCGCCACAGGGGAAAGAGCTGGATGAGTGTGCCGAGCCCCGCCATAAGCAGAGCGTTTTGAATGAGTGCCGCAGATTGCACGGAATCCATACCAGCGGCTGCCGCCACGATGAAGATGGGCGCAAGGTTCGCCACGAACATGGCGAGCACGTGTTGAATGCCATAGGGCAGGCCGTGCGCGATGGGAATCTTCGCGTAGAAGTCGCGCAGCGCCTGCGCGGTGTCCAGCGTCTCCCGGTGCTCGGCGGAAGCAGTCTCGTTTTCTGCCTGCTCGCTCTTTAGATTCGAGCGTTCGTCTTTGCGAGCAATCATTATCGGAACTGCACCTTACCAGTCTCGGGATCCATGGATTCAACGATAGCGAGCGACTGGAGGTCGTAGCCGCGCTCGCGCAGGCTATCGCCGCCACCCTGGAAGCCCTTCTCGATGGCGATGCCGATACCCTCCACGACGACGCCCGCGGCCTCGCAGAGCTCGATGAGGCCGTTCAGCGCGCAGCCGTTCGCCAAGAAGTCATCGATGATGAGCACATGCTCCCCCTCGTTCAAAAAGCGCTTGCCTACGATCACGTGGAAATCCTTCTGCTTGGTGAAGGAATGGATCGACGTGGCGTACTGCTCGCCGTCGAGGTTGATGGACTGATATTTCTTCGCGAATACCACGGGGACGTTCCCGAAGTGCTGCGCCGCCACACACGCGATGCCGATGCCCGAAGCCTCGATGGTCAAGATCTTGTCGACCTGCTTGCCGGCGAACAGACGCGCCCATTCGGCGCCCATATGGTCGAATAGCTCCACGTCGCACTGGTGGTTGAGGAACGCGTCGACTTTGAGGACGTTCCCCTCCTTCACGGTGCCTTCTTGGACGATACGCTGTTTGAGCTCTTCCATCGTGTGCATCCCTTTGCTCGTAGCCCGCGTCCGGCACCCCGCCGGAACCGATTCCACCAGTATACTGAATGATAAAATCCAAACCGGCTGTTTTTCATCATTCGAAGAGAGCGCCCGCATGAACGAACCCCGCATCCTCATCGTCGAGGACGATGCCGATATCAACACCATCGTCGCCACGCGACTCGCTCGCGAGGGTTACGCGTGCATGCAGGCATATTCCGGATCGGAGGCGCGGCTGCTGATAGGCGGCGCACCAGGGGCCACGAACGATGTCCCCGCGTCCGCCTTCCCCTTCGACCTCGTGATCTGCGACCTCATGCTTCCCGGTCTCACCGGCGAGGAGCTCACCGCGCTCGTGCGCGAGCGCACAGCCGATACGCCCATCATCGTGATCTCTGCCCGTACCGACACCGCCGACAAGATCGACCTTTTGAAACTCGGTGCAGACGACTACCTCACGAAACCGTTTGACCTCGATGAACTTGCCGCACGCGTCGCGGTACAGCTGCGGCATCGAGGTCATGGTGCAAGCCTGGAAATCGCGCGCGAGGGCGCAGCAAACACGGCGGGCGCAACGCCGTCTTTGTGCTTCCGCTCGTGGACGCTCGATGCCGAGGCGCGCACGTTCACCGCCGCAGGCGCGCCCGTCGACCTCACCCGCACGGAATTCAACATCGTCGAGATGCTCATGCGTCACCCCAAACGCGTATTCAGCAAGCAAGAGCTCTTCGAGGGCGCATGGGGCGAGGCCTATGCAGCAGACGATAATACCGTGAGTGTGCATGTCTCGAACATCCGCGCCAAACTCAAGCCCTCTGGTACGAGCGACTATATCAAGACCGTCTGGGGCATGGGTTTCAAGCTCGTGGAATAGGGGCAGAAGGCTCCCAGCAGGACAGCCAGACGTCAAGTCTTGCCAGGGGTTCCGGCAGGCAAACCTCCTCTATCTTTAGACTTTCTTTAATGTTGCTCAATGGTTGCTGAAACATCGGACTCCATACTCGTGAGTCAGAGAACGAACCCCTGCGAGAAAGGAACTCGCCATGAACGTCATCGAGACGCACGGACTCACGAAGTCGTATGGCGCCACACGCGCCGTCGACAGTCTCGACATGCGCGTCGCCCGCGGCGATATCTACGGCTTCGTGGGCAAAAATGGTGCCGGCAAATCCACGACCATGAAGATGCTCGCCGGTCTGAGCACGCCCACGGCGGGAACGATGAAGCTCTTTGGTGCCGAAGCCGAAAACACGCCAGCTTTTTCCAGCGCATTCTCGCGCATCGGCGCCCTCATCGAGAACCCCGGCCTGCTGCCGAACTTTTCGGCATTCGAGAACCTCATGATGAAGGCGCTTTCTATCGGCGTTGTGAATCCCCGCGCACAATGCGTTGAGCTCCTGGAGCTCGTCGGCCTCGATCCCGCGAGCCCACGCAAGACCAAGAAGTTCTCCCTCGGCATGAAGCAGCGCCTGGGGATCGCGCTCGCTCTCGTAGGCTCTCCCGACTTGCTCCTGCTCGACGAGCCCTTCAACGGCATCGACCCCGAGGAAACACGCGCGCTGCGCAGTGCGCTCATGCGACTCAACCACGAGCGCGGCGTGACGATGGTCATCTCGAGCCACGTGCTCGACCAGCTTAACCGCATGGCCACGCGCTTCGGCGTCATTCGCTCAGGCCGCATGGTACGAGAATTCACCGAGGAGGAGTTGCATGCGGCATGCGGAAGCTCGGTGCGCGTGAAGACGACCGACCCCGCACGTAGCCTCGCCATCCTCGAGGAGCACCTGCCCGGCGCTGCCTTCCGCGTGGAACCAGACGGCGGCATCATGATCACCGGAGCGTCTGGGGCGCGCCATGCTGCGGCATCCTTCGGCGGCGCGGCGAGCGATACCGCGATGACGGGTGCGCCCGCAGCAGAGGACGTCTCCCGCGTGCTCGCGGCAGCCAGCCAGACCATCATCGAGCTGAGTGTGATCGAGCGCGACTTCGAAGAGTACTTCGTCGAGCTCATGGGAGATACAGTGAACGAGCCGGCAGACGCCGAGCGCGTTGGCGCCACCCGGCGGGGGCGGTAGCCATGGGGGGCTTCATCCTTGACGCCATCATCCTCGGCGCCATCGCCTACCTGCTCTCTTCAGGACACCGCCGCTAATGACCCAACATGCACCTGCCCCTTTTGGGATATGAATGGAGCTTACCATGCTGAATCTTCTGAAAGCCGACCTCTATCGCATCACCCGACCGCGCGGCCTGCGCGGCGCGCTCTGGCAGTACCTCACCGTATCCGCCGCGTGCTTCCTCATGGTCTACCTCGTTTTTCGCATGATCGCCGGAGGGTTTGATCCCGCCACCGGTCAGGCGACGTCCTACACGATCTTCGCCTCCCCCACCGCGCTGCTTGGAAGCGCTCTGGGAGATCTCTTCCCGCTCTTCGCCTGCTTCTTTGTGGTCGAACACACCCTAGCCGACTTCAAGGAGGGGTTCGCGCGCACGCTCATCTCATCTCGTTTGGGTAAGCTCTCGTACTTCGCCGAGCGCATTGTGCTTGCAGGCATCCTTACCGCCATCATTTTCGCGGCGCTTTCGATCATGACGCTTATCGTGGGCTTCGCCTGCGGTATGCGCTTCGGAAGCTCGGACACCCCGTTCGAACTGATTATCTGGTCGCTTGGCGTCTGCTTGAACGTTTGGGCGCTCACCTCGATCTGCCTGGTATTCGCCTACGCCACGCGCATCGTTCCCCTGAGCTACATCACCGCGTTTTTGCTGTGCACCGCACTCGTGCCCGAGCTGAGCGCGCTTGCTTCCGGGCTCATCCATGGGTATGCACCCCAGTTCATCGGCCTTGCGGACGTGCTCACGGAGTTTGCCTGCTGGATGCCGTCGAACCTCGTGTCGAAGCTGTGCGCGGGCGGTGCGGCTCCCTTGGCCGAAGGCTTCGGATCGCTCGGCGCGGCGCTTCCCGACGGCGGCTTCACGCAGGTCATCGTCGCGCCCCTGCCGTGGCTCGCCGCAGCGAGCGCGCTGATCCTCACCATCTGCCGCAAGCGGGACGTGTAACCGAACAAGGTGATAAGCTGGCACCGCGTACCGGCTCATCACTGCTCACGCCTGTCTTCAATCTCGGAACGGAGGTCGTACATGCTCGCCGTCGCTATGCTCGCGCTCGGAATCTGCCTGGGTGTCCTCATCGCCGTCGCGGCGTATGCCACCGAACTCGAGCGCGTCACCGCCTTCCTGCGTACGCGCGATCCGTATAGCAATGCCCGCATGACGGCGGGAGCCCCCGTTCCTGGCATGCATAGCCTTGCCGAAGCGCTGAACAACAGCCTTGAGGAGGTGTCGCTCGAACGAATCGAAGTGCAGCGAGAGCGGGACGAGTTCCAGCGCGACCTATCCGCCCTCTCGCACGATATCCGCACACCACTCACGGGTGCCAAGGGATACCTCCAGCTCGCACGCGATGAAGTAGATGACGCCGTTCGCGCACGCCACCTCGACGCCGCTGCTGCGCGCATCGACAGCACGACCGAGCTTCTCGACGCGCTCTTCGCCTATACGAAATCGACCGATCCGGACCTCTCGCTCATGCCTGAGGTGGTTGAAGTCGAGGCGGCAATCGAGCATGCCCTGCTCACGCACTACCCTGAATTCGAAGCACGCGGATGGGAGCCCCGTGTCTCGTGTGCTAAGGGCGCAACCATCCTCGCCGACCGCGACGCGCTGGCACGCATCTTCGACAATCTCATCGTGAACGCACTGCGCCATGGCGCGGACGCGCCTTGCGTCTCCACGCGCAGCGAAAACGAAACCACCCGCATCGAATTCGCCAACGCCGTCGTCTCAGGAGCGAAAATCGATGCCGACCGCCTTTTCGACCGCTTTTACCAAGCAGATGCTGCACGCAGCTCCTCGGGCAGCGGCCTTGGACTCGCCATCGCCGCAAACCTCGCGCGCGCCATGGGCATGGAACTTTCTGCACATGTTGAAAAAGGCGACGGCGGTGCGCCCGATAGCCTGGTCATCGCCCTCGTCAGTCGCAACAGGTACATCGCCCGTCCCGGCAGACAGGTTGCAGCACCCCAGGAGTTTTCAACGTAGTCCGAACGGTGGCTTTTGCAGGCAGCACATCAGGCTGCGATGAAAAACAGCTTGGACCCGGTAGCCTATCGCGCGACCCGCGCCGTTCATGGAGCCATTCGCCCGGCATCGCAGAGCATCCACATTTCGCCCACGTGAATGTGAGACACTGTGTATTCACTCCGGGGTGCACAGAACGCCCGGGCGACGGCGATAGGTGTGAAGTGCGTAGCAAGGTTCTCGAACATATCTCGTCACCACATGACGTGCACGCTCTTCCGGCGGAGGACTTGCCGAAGCTCTGCACCGAGCTGCGCAACGCGATCCTTGCGAATGCCGCTGCCATCGGCGGACACCTCGCGCCCAACCTCGGTGTCGTCGAGCTTACGGTCGCGCTGCACCGCGTGTTCGACTCCCCGCATGACAAGATCATCTTCGACGTCTCGCACCAATGCTATGCGCACAAAGCGATCACCGGACGCGCCGCGGCCTACCTCGACCCCGAAGCGTTCGGCACGGTCTCCGGCTTCTTGAGCCCGCGCGAATCCGAGCACGACCTTTTCTCGATCGGACACACCTCGACCTCGGTGAGCCTGGCCTGCGGTCTCGCCAAAGCCCGTGACCTCGCCGGCGAGCGCTACGACGTCGTGGCGGTCATCGGCGACGGCTCGCTTTCCGGCGGCCTCGCATTCGAAGGTCTCGACAACGCAGCGGTGCTGGGCAGCGGCATCATTGTCATCGTGAACGATAACGACCAGTCCATCGCCGAGAACCACGGCGGCATCTATGGCGCCCTTGCCGAGCTACGCGCCACGCACGGCGCCACGGAATCGAATATCTTCCGAGCCCTGGGCTTCGGTTATGCCTACGTCGAAGCGGGAAACGACGTGCAGGCACTCGTGGATGCGCTTGAATCCTTGCGCGGAACGGATCGGCCCGTGGTGCTGCACATCCATACCAAGAAGGGTTCCGGTTTTGAGCCTGCCGAGCGCGCGCCCGAGCTCTGGCACCATGTGGGTCCCTTCAACCTTGAGACCGGCGAGAAGCGCAAGCTTATCGGCGGCGACGTGCCGGCCGGCGGTTATGCGGACCTCACCGCTCGCCACCTCCTCGAGCGCATGGCGCACGACCAGCGCATCGTTGCCATCACCGCCGGCATGCCCTATGTGCTCGGTTTCACACCCGAACGCCGCGCGCAGGCCGGGTCGCAATTCGTGGACGTCGGCATCGCGGAGGAGCATGCGGTCACCTACTCCGCAGCCCTCGCGGCCGGCGGCGCAAAACCCGTCTTCGGCGTATACGGAGCCTTCCTGCAACGCGCGTACGATGAACTGTGGCACGACCTCTGCCTCAACAGCGCGCCGGCGACCATCATCGACATCGGCGCTTCCGTCTTCGGGGCAAACGCCGAGACGCACCTCAACTATTTCGACCTCGCGATGCTCGGCGGCTTGCCGAACCTCCGCGTGCTCGCGCCCGTCTGCCTGGAGGAGTACCTCGCGATGCTCGATTGGTCACTCGACCAGCGCGAACGCCCCGTCGTGATTCGCATGCCCGTCGGTGCGCCCGCATCGCGCCCGGAGCTCGCGCCCGCAAACAACGCGGTATTCGATACGCCCTCTTACCAGGTTGTTCGCAAAGGCGCGGACGTTGCGATTCTCGCACTCGGCGGCTTTTTCACCCTGGGCGAGCAGGTCGCGGATACGCTCGCCGAACATGGCGTGCAGGCGACCCTCGTGAACCCGCGCTTTGCCACGGAGCTCGACGAGCCATTACTGCGCGCGCTACCCGAGCGGCACCACACGATCATCACCCTCGAGGACGGTGTGCTCGAGGGTGGCTGGGGCGAGAAGGTCGCGCGCTTCCTGGGCGCAAGCGGCGTGCGCACGCGCTGCTACGGCATCCCCAAGGGTTTCCCCGACCGCTTCGACCCGCAGGAGCTCCTCGCAGGCTGCAGTATCACCGCCGAGGACATCGTCACAGACATCCTGGGAATGCGGTAGCGCGCGAGCCCGCTAGCCCCCGGCGATCCCCTCCCATATTCAACCCCCGCAAAACAACACGAGCCCGACTCCGCCCCACGAACAGGTGGAACCGGGCTCGATTATGAGCGCGCGGCGGGCAACAGCGCGGCACACCCCAGCAGGCACGCGGCTCCGCCGTCCATTAGCCCCCGCTGCGCGCCAGCTCTCCCCGCTAGTCGAACTCGCGCAGCGCCTCCGAGAGCAGACGCAGTCCCTCGCGCAGCGTCTCCTTTGGCGCGCAGTAACCCAGACGCGCACCGCACGGCAGCTCGAAGCGGCTGCCCGGCACGAGCAGCACGCCGCGCTCACGCAAAAGCTTCAGGCAGAACTTCTCGTCATCCATGGGGATGTCGAGCTGGATGTACGAGGTCGACACGCCCTTCGACGCCACCCAGCGCACGCGCGGCTCGACGTCGATCCACTCCTGCGCGATAGCGCGGTTACCGAAAACGATGGCGCGGTTCCGCTCCAGAATGCGCTCGCGGTTGCGGAGCACATGCACGGCAAGCGCGTCGTTGAAGATGCCGCCGCAGATGAGCGTGTAGTCGCGGTACGTGCGGATGCGGTTGGCCACCTCTGCATTCGACACCGTCCAGCCGATGCGCGCCGCCGGAACCGAATAGGTTTTTGAGACGCTGTTCGTTACGACGGCGCGGTCGTAGAGGTCTGCCATCGACACGAAACTCTCGGTATCTTCGAGCGGCAGATAGACTTCGTCGGAAAGCACGTACGCCCCTACCGACCGCGCGATCTCGACAATCTGCTCGAGCATCTCGCGCGAAAGCACGGTGCCGAGCGGGTTCGACGCGTTGTTGATGCAGATGAGCTTCGTGTCCGGTCGAACGAGCCGCTCGAGCTCGGCGATGTCGGGCTGGCAGCCCAGCTCCTCCTGGATATGCCAGTACTCTACCTCCGCTCCGAGCGTGCGCGGAATCTCATAGAGCGGCTGGTAGGTGGGGTACTCGGCGATCACGTGGTCGCCGGGCTCCACGAGCGTCATGAGGGCGAGCAAGTTCGCGCCGGTGGCGCCGTTCGCCTGGAGTACGTTTTCCGGATCCACGTTTTGATACAGGCTGGCAACTTCCTGCTTGAAGTCCGGCGATCCCTCAATCCAACCGTAATTCATCTTCTCGCGCCCGAGTTGCTCGTAGAAACCCTGGCCGTCCGAGCCGTCGAGCTTCAGAATCTCATCCATGGTGAGCGAGGCAATCGTAGACTGCGCGATATCCACCGTCGCACTCTTCTCGTGCACGTTGAGCCAGTCCTCGACGCCGATGGTCTTGATCTTCATGGTAAGACCTCCTAACGACAGCGGTTATGCCCAGACTACTCGCAGGGAGCGCCTATGTCGAGAGGAAAGCGCATCCTGCGGAGGTTAAACCCCACAGTTCGACACGAGTCTGCCACGTGGGTTCGCCATGCCGTAGTACACTAATATGTTAGGAATACCTCAGCACGAAAACGAGGGGGACACATGCTTCGAATCGGATTGCTCACGAGCGGCGGCGATTGCCAGGCGCTCAACGCGACCATGCGCGGAATCGTGAAGACGCTCTTCAACAAGAGCAAGGAGTCCCTGGAAATCTACGGGTTCGAAGACGGCTACCAGGGACTCATCTACGGCAGGTACCGCAAGATGAATGCGCACGACTTCAGCGGCATCCTCACGCGCGGCGGCACCATCCTGGGCACGAGCCGCACACCGTTCAAGCTGCTCGACACCCCCGAGGCCGACGGCGTGGAGAAGGTTCCCGCCATGATCAAGACCTACCGGCAGCTGCACCTCGATTGCCTCTTCATGCTGGGCGGCAACGGCTCCACGAAGACCGCGAACCGCCTCTCGCAAGAGGGTCTGAACGTCATCGCCCTGCCCAAGACGATCGACAACGACACGTGGGGAACCGAGATGACCTTCGGCTTCACGAGCGCCGTCGAGATCGCCACGAAGTGCATCGACGACATCCATACCACCGCGTCGAGCCACGGCCGCGTGTTCGTCGTCGAGATCATGGGACACAAGGTGGGTTGGATCCCGTTGTACGCAGGCGTCGCCGGCGGCGCGGACGTCATCCTCATTCCCGAGATCCCCTACAGCATGGACAACATCATCGCCACGATCGACAAGCGCATGCAGACCGGCAGCCGCTTCACGATCCTCGCCGTCGCCGAGGGCGCCATCTCCAAAGAGGACGCCGCCCTTTCCAAGAAGGAATACAAGAAGAAGGTCGCGGCGCGCACGAGCCCATCCATCGTGTACGACATCGCGCGCGAGATCGAGGATCGAACGGGTCGCGAGACGCGCGTCGCCATCCCTGGGCACACGCAGCGCGGCGGCATCCCCGATGCGCAGGACCGCATCTTCGCTACGCAGTGCGGCGTCGAGGCGGCGCTCGGTTGCCTTGCGGGCGAGTACGGCTATATGATCGCCCAGGTAGATCGCAAGATGACGCGCATTCCGCTCGAAGAGGTCGCCGGCAAGCTCAAGTACGTCGACCCGAAGAGCGACCTCGTGCGCGAAGCCAAGGCGCTCGGCATCAGCTTCGGCGACGAATAGCGCAGGTATCTCGCCCTACAGGCCGAGCGCCGCTTTTGCTACTCCGGCGATACGGGCGAGATCCTCGTCATTCGGATGGGCGAGGGCGGCGTCGAAGTTGTCGATCATCGCCTGGATGCGGTCATCACCGGGATGTTCGGCAAGCATGCCCTCGTAGCGGTGGCGAATGCCCGTGCCCATCTTGCCCTGGCACATGGCGCCGCCGAGATATTCGGCATCTTCGGGCAGCTTCTCGCGCACGCCGGCAAGGATGCGCTCGAAGTACTCGGGTGCGCCGCCGAATCCTGCCGTACCGAAAAGGAACACCCGCTTACCGCCAAGCTGCGCAAGCGCATCTGCCACGTCCTGCGTGCACGAACCCTTGTCACACCAGAATCCTACGAGCACGGCATCGGCCGTTGCGGCGTTGGATGCCACGAGCGCTTCCGCCGCACCGCTGTGAGCGATTTTCGCAAGCGCTACCTCGGCGCCCTCGTTTGCGAGCGCCCGCTCGAGCGCTTCCGCCACCAGCTGGGTATTTCCACTGGCACTGTTATAGAGAATCGCGTACTGCATGGTGTCTCCAATCGTCTCATCCACACCGTACCCATTACGAGCGCAGAACAACCATTGGCCTGCCATCGGGGACGGGGATTATTGGCTGGTGGGGTGCGTGCACCAGCCAATAACCCCCGTCCCCGATGGCTGGTGCGCAATCGTTACAGCTCGCGATGCTCGTAGAGTTTGAGCGAGATAGCAGCGGAGATGACGAGCAGCACCGCGGAGGCAACCACACAAGCGGCGACACCGACCACCATGCCCGCTGGCGTCTCAAGCGCAACGAGAACGTTGGACAGGAGCTCCATGCCTGGAATCCCGCCATCAAGCATGCCGCTATTACCCAAAACCACCACCGGTACAACAAAAAGGAGCACGATCACGGTCGGAAGAATCTGCGTCGCGCGCGTCTGACCCAGGCGGAAGTAGATCGGCGTCACCACCGAGGCAACCGTCGCGCCGATAAGCAGTGTGAACGCCGTGACGAACAGCATGACTCCCAGCATATCCGCGTCAAACGCGAACGCCTCGGCGATATCGCTCGGCAACGGAATGAACGAGGCGATCGCCGTCGTCGCGCATGCGGACACAAACCCCACGACCATCCCCATGCAGCCCAACGTCACAATGGCGGCGTAACGGCCACACACCACGTCGCGTCGAGAAAGCGGCAGCGTAAGGCGGAAAAGACCCCAATGATTGAGCTCATCATAAGCGGCAAGACCCATCGAAGCCATCATGAAGAACATGCAGGTGAGCGTTGCGGGCATCGCGAGCGGCGTCTGCATGCCGAACCCGATGCACAGCGAAACGATAATTCCAAGGCCGATGAGCTGCCGAGCGTAATCGCGGAAGATGGTCAGCTCTATGAGATATGCGCGTTTCATCTATCGCACACCACCTTTCAGGGTGAGGGTGAGGTAGTCGTCGATGGACATGCGGTCAACCGGCACCTGCGGGAACTTCTCGCTGAACGCGAAGCGATCGGGCACGAGGAGGTCGATGCCGTACTCGTGCTTGCGGCAGCGCAACTCGTTCCCGGGGATGAAGCCGCTCGCCACGATGCGCTCGAAATCCGCCATGCGGCAGCGTGCGATGCCCATATCGTCCGTGATGGCGTCTTTAGCAAGGTCGAACGTGATGCGACCGTTATCGATACAGAGCACGCGGTCCGCGATGCGCTCGAGGTCGCTCGTAATGTGGCTACTCATGAAGATAGCGTGCCCCGGCTGCTCGACGAATGCGCGCAGGGTATCGAGGATCTCGTCGCGCGCCATGGGGTCAAGACCGGCTGTGGCTTCATCAAGAATGAGCAACTCTGCGCCGTGGGAAAGGGCACATGCGAGTGAGAGCTTCATGCCCATGCCGCGCGAAAGCGCCTTGACGGTCTTTTTTGGATCAAGGTCGAGTTCTCCGGTAAGCTGAGCAAAAAGGCGAGGATCCCAGCTGGTATACGTGCGCGAATAGATGCGACCAACATCCGCCACCTTGAGGTGATCGGGCAGCGAAATGGCGTCGAACACCACACCGATACGTTCCTTAACCTGCGCACCTTCCGAGCGGGAAAGCAGCGTGCTCGGCATACCCAGCACGCTTCCCTCTCCCCCGTCGAGCTCGATAAGCCCAAGGAGCGCGTTAATGGTGGTCGACTTACCGGCACCGTTCTTTCCTACAAAGCCTACGACCTCGCCTTCGTCCACCGTGAAGCTCACATCCTGAAGCGAGAACCCATCGTAATGCTTCGTGATACCGTGTGCTTCGATAAGCGGTTTCATATCCTTCAACTCCTTAAGACAGTGGTGACAGGTCTAGGCGCACAAGCCCCTGCCCCTACACCTCGAGCGCAAGCGCGAACATCTCCTGGAGCTCGCCATCCGAAAGACCGATAGTGCGACCTTCCGACACTGCTTTGCCGAACAGCTCCTCGATACCGCGCAGCTGTTCTTCGCGGATGAGCTCGGCGTTTCCGCCGGCTACGAAGCAGCCCTTGCCTTGCACCGTCTCGATGAAACCAGCCGCTTCGAGGTCGGTGTAGGCGCGTTTCGTGGTGATGGCGCTTACACGCAGGCTGTTCGCAAGGGCGCGGATGCTGGGAAGCTGCTCGCCCTCCGTGAGCTCGCCCGAGAGAATCGCAGCCTTCACTTGATTCGCGATCTGCTCGTAAATCGGTCGATTGCTTGCATTTGAGATGATGATCTCCACGCGACTTCCTTTCGTATCGCCGTCGAGGCGTCCCCCAAACGGCCGACGGGATCGCTTGACGTCCCAACGTCCCGCCAACCGAGTATAGTGTATATACTCGATAGCTACAGTATATACACAGTTATACACAGCGCAAGAGGTTTTTTGGAAAAATCGGTGTCTTACGCAAGGACATTCCGCACCTCGAGCAAAAACGCTCGCGCCTCGCACAAAACTTTCGGTTATCAACGGTTGTTTTGCCTAGCGCCGAGTAGCGAGTGTTTTCAGACCTCTGTTACCTGGGGAAACGTCGACGATGTTGCGCGTCTACTCGGCGACTTTGAAAACAACCGTTGATATCCGAATCTTTTGTCGTCACAGGGCTTGCCATCGCAAGGGTTGCCGCCGCAGGGTGCAAAACACCCCAGAGATGTGGCGTTAGAAAACCCCTAGGGTAAGGGTATTTTTACGTCGCTTACGCTTCGGCAAACTGCGAGTTGTAGAGCTCTGCGTAAGCACCGCCGCAAGCGAGCAGCTCGTCGTGCGTACCGCGCTCCAGAATCTGGCCGTCACGCATGTACAGGATGCAATCGGCGTTGCGAATCGTACTCAAGCGGTGGGCCACGATGAAACTCGTGCGTCCTGCGATCATCTCGTCAAACGCCGCCTGAACCTGCAGCTCGGTGCGCGTATCGATCGACGACGTCGCCTCGTCAAGCAGAAGAATTGCCGGGTCGGTAAGCATGACGCGCGCGATGCACAGCAGCTGCTTCTGACCCTGGCTGAACGTACCGCCATCCTCGGGAATCACCGTATCGTAGCCCTGCGGCAGCGCGCGGATGAACGAGTCCGCATGCGCGCGCTTGGCCGCCGCGATGACCTGCTCGCGCGTCGCGTTCGGCATGCCATACGCAATGTTGTCATGCACCGAGCCCTCGAACAGCCAGGTATCCTGCAGCACCATGCCGAACGCGCGCCGCAAGCTCGCCCGCGTGAGGCTGCGTACCGGCTCGCCATCGATCCGCACCTCGCCCGCATCCACGTCGTAGAAGCGAAGCAGCAGGTTGATGAGGGTCGTCTTGCCGCATCCCGTGGGTCCTACCAGCGCGAAGCGCATGCCGGGGCGCGCATGCACGCAGATGTCGCGCAGCAGCGGCCGCTCAGGCACGTAGGAGAAGTCCACATGGTCGAGCTCAACCTCGCCGACAGGTGCCGCAAGCTCGCGGACATCGGCGGCATCGGGTTCTTCCTCTGCAGCGTCAAGCAGAGCGAACAGGCGCCGCGCCGAGGCATATGCTGTCTGAATCTGCGTGATGACGCTCGTAATCTCGTTGAACGGCTTAGTGTACTGGTTCGCATAGGAAAGAAACGTCTGCACCTCGCCCACGGTGAGCGCGGCAGGGATGCCCGTGATCACGCACGCACACCCGATGATCGCGACCACGGCATAGATGATGTTGTTCACGAAACGCGTCCCGGGATTCGAAAGCGAGCTCAGGAACTGCGCACGCTCGCCTGCGGTATAGAGCTCGCGATTGATGGCATCGAACCCGTCCTGGGCGCGGTCGCCGTACGCGAACGCGTCAACGAGCTTCTGGTTGCCCACGAGCTCCTCGACATACCCGCCCAGCTGGCCTTGGGTGCGCTGCTGCTCCGTAAAGCTCTTGTTCGAGAACTTCGCGATGAGCGACGCCACAAGCACAGAAAGCGGCGTCACGAGCACCACGACCACCGCCATGGGCGCCGAGATGGAGAGCATGAACACGAGCGTGCCCACAAAGGTCACAACACCGGTGAAGAGCTGGGTGAAGCCCTGCAGCAGGCCATCGCCCACCTGGTCGACGTCGTTCACCACGCGGCTGATGAGGTCGCCATGCGCATGGCTGTCGAGAAACGAAAGCGGCATGCGGAAGAGCTTGTCGTTCGCCTCCACGCGCATATCGCGCACCGTCTCGTATGAGAGGCGGTTCACGCAGTAGCCTTGCAGCCATTGGAACGCGGCCGCGCCCACAATCACGAGCGCAAGCTGCTGGATGACTGGAAGAAGCATGCCGAAGTCCACCGCTCCCGCCGAGATGATGAGGTCGATGCCGCGGCCGCTGAGGATGGGTACGTACAGTTGAAGCACAACCGAGATGGCAGCCGCAAGGAACGAGATGCCAAACGTCACGGCATGTGGACGCACATAGGAAAGCAAGCGATGCGTGACCTCGCCGGTGCTGTAACGCTGCGCGGAACCGGAACCTTTGCCAGCGCTCGGGCCGCCGAAATCATTCATGTTGGGTTCTTGACCAGAAATGCTTGAGGTCACCGTAGCGACCGAGCCAACCGAAGCATACGGGTTAGCCATCTACGCCACCCCCTCTGCATGCGACGAGCGCGATAATTCCAGTCCAGGGTCCAGACCTTCACCAGGCGCCGGTTTATTGAGTCCCAGCTCCTCGCGCTTGAGCTGCGAGAGGCAGATCTCCTGGTACACCTCGCACGAGTGCAAAAGCTCGTCGTGCGTGCCGAGTCCCACGACCTTTCCGCGCCGCATGACGCAGATGAGATCCGCGTCGCGCACAGATGAGACGCGTTGCGAAACGATCACCGTGGTAAGCGGCGCTGCAGAATTCACCGCTCCGTTTGCAGGGGCATCGGCCGCGCCCGCTACGTTCTTGCCGGCCAGCCAATAACCCCCGTCCCCAATGGTTGGTTCCCCGCTGGCTTGCGAGCGGGAGCGGATCGCATGACGCAGCGCGGCATCCGTTTTGAAGTCGAGGGCGGAAGCGGAATCGTCCAGAATGAGCACAAGCGGCTCCCCCACGAGCGCGCGGGCGATCGTGAGACGCTGACGCTGACCGCCCGAGAAGTTCTTTCCACCCGCCTCGACCGGACTGTCCAAACCAGCCGGAAGCTTACGAACGAATTCTGCCGCCTGGGCGCATTCGAGCGCGCTCCACAGCTCCTCGTCCGAGGCGTCGGCATCGCGCCAGCACAGGTTCGAGCGGATCGTACCAGAAACGAGCGAGGCTTTCTGAGGAACGATCCCCACCGCATGGCGCAGCTGCTTGAGCGGCCATGTGCGCACATCACGGCCGAACACCTCGACCGAACCTGATGTCGTGTCGTACAGACGCGGTATGAGCGAAACGAGCGTCGACTTACCCGAGCCGGTACCGCCGATGACTCCGAGCGTCTGCCCTTGACGCAACGTGAAGGTCGCACCGTCGACGGCGTTCACGCTGGAACCGACGAACGCATAGCACGCGCCGTCCATACGAAACGCCGGGACACCCGCTGCGCGCGCGGCCTTTACATCGACGGATGCGGCGCCCCCGTCCGCAATGCTCGGCTCGCACTCGAGCACCTCATTCACACGCGCCGCCGAAGCGCTCGCTCGCGTGAACACCACCACGAGATTCGCCACGTACACGATGGAAAGCAGCGTCTGCGTCATGTAGTTCACGAACGCCATGACCTCGCCCTGCGTGAGCGCGCCCACGTTTACCTGGATTCCGCCTGCCCATAGAATCGCGCAGACGCCGAGATTCATGACAAGGAACGTCACCGGGTTCAGCACGCTCGAGAGCCTGCCCACCGCAACGGCAGTCGCCGCCTGATCCGTCGCGGCGTCACGGAAGCGATCGCGCTCGTGGGCTTCGCGCACGAACGCCCGCACCACGCGCGCGCCGGAAAGCCCCTCGCGGCAGATGAGCGCGATACGGTCGAGCTTTTTCTGCATGCTCTGGTAATACGGCACGCAGCGCGCCATGACGAGCCAGAATACGAGCCCAATGAGCGGCGTCGAGATCAGGAAGATGAGGCCGAGCTTTACGTCGATGGCGAGCGCCGCAACCATGGAGCCCACGGCAAGGAACGGCCAACGGATGAGCTGGCGAATACCGAGCGCCACGGCGAGCTGCACCTGGTTCACGTCGTTGGTGATACGCGTGATGAGCGACGGCGTACCGAAACGGTCGAGCTCGGCGTACGAAAGCCGGTTAATGGATCGGTAAAGATCCCGACGGATATCGGTGCCCATGCCCTGCGAGGCGAGTGCTGCCATCTTCTGGCACACGAGCGTGAACGCCATGCCGATCGAGGCCATGACAAGCAAGAGCACTCCGTAGCGCAGTACGGCGGAAAGGTCGCGCGCCCCGACGCCCTCGTCGATCATGCGTGCGATCACGAGCGGCGTGAGCAGGTCGAAGAACACCTCAAGCAGCTTGCAGGCGGGACCCATAATGAAATAGCGGCGATACGCGCCGGCGAATCGGCGAAGAAGGGTAAGCATGGGCTCCTTCGATATCGAGATCAATTCGTCAATCTTCGAAATGATACGCCGGGCACCGCCACGCTTCCATAATCAGGCGGTAAAAAATGCGACATAAACCATGGATTGCAGGGAAGACACGACATCCGTAGTGCGGCCGGCGTCCCGCGTGGCCTTCGGAGGATTGCGGCAAGCCGCCCCACGCGGCAACTCGCCAAAACAAAACGCCCCGTGCGCTCGATGGATCCGGGTGCCCGGCAGAGGCTCCTTATGGCTGCTTCCTCCCGGACCTGACCAGGTTCGGAACATATCGTCACCCGAACCCATCGAACGCGCAGGGCGTCCTGTTATCTTATCGGTTTCTTCCCCGAATGTACAATAGCCCCAACGACTTTTTTGCGTCGCAACGGGATAAACGCGCAGCAACGAATGCCTCATGTCGCGATATAGAAAAGCACTGGGGTTACTGCACATGCAGCAAGTACGCGCGGATGGCAGCCGAGCTCACCGTTGTTGCGGCTGTCGCGGGTTACTGCACATGCAGCAAATACGCGCGCATAGCAGCCTCACCGGCAGCACGGAGGTTCGCCCGAGCTTCATGAGGATCGAGCGCCTCTGCAAGCGCCATAGGCTTTCGAGAGATGGGCAGCACGAGGTCGATGCCGGCGGCGTACACGTCATCGAGATCGTTCGCACGCCCTCCCACCAGCGCTATAGCGGGTACTCCTCGCTTCTTCGCACGGGCTGCCGCGCCCACCGGAGCCTTACCGTGCGCCGTCTGCTCATCCATAAAGCCCTCGCCCGTAATGAGCAGGTCGGCTTCAGCAAGCGCCTCGTCAAATCCAATAAGATCGAGCACCGCATTCGTTCCCGAGGCCATACGTGCGCCGAGGGCAAGCAGCGCTGCACCGAGACCGCCCGCCGCACCACCGCCGGGAACGCCCAGGACAGAATGGAAACGAGGAGATGTTTCGGCCTTATCTGAACAATCGAGCTTTGCCCGCGCCTCGTCGAGCGCGCGCCCGTATGCCACCATCCAGCTATCGTACGCAGCAACCAGACGCTCGGATTCCGCCTCGTCTCCCTCGTAGTCGCTGCCAGAAAGGAGCCCTTTTTGGGCACCATACATGCGCAGCGCCCCGCGCTTTCCTACGAGCGGGTTGTCCACGTCGGAAAACACCACGAGCTTGCAGGTGCCAAGCGCCTTGAGCGCCGGGGCGAGGTCCACGCAGGATAGGCCTTCCAATCCGGCGAGACCGCACGCGATCTCCTTGCCCTGGGCGTCGAGCAGCTGGCCACCCAACGCCTGTAAAAAGCCTGCACCGCCATCATTCGTCGCGCTGCCACCGATAGCGAAATACACCGTCTGCGCGCCCTGAGCCACAGCGTCGAGCAGCAATTCGCCTACGCCGAACGTCGAAGCCCGCAAAGCCGCCTCGTGCGTGCATGGCGAGTACTCAATACCTGCAGCCTCTGCCATCTCGATCGCCGCGAAGATGCCCCTGGAACTTTGCGATAAGAGATACGACGCTTCCACCGACTCGCCGAACGGTCCCGAAACGCGACGCGTCATAAGCTCCCCGCCTAGAGCAGCATGAAGCGCCTCGACGGTACCTTCGCCGCCGTCCGCCATGGGAAGCATGGTCACCTGCGCGTTCGGGCATGCATGGCGAATGCCTTCCGCTGTCCACGCCTCGACTTCGACGCTGCCCGCACATCCCTTGAAGGAATCGATTGCGAGGAGCACGCGCGGAGAAGGGGCTGCAGCGTGCGTCTGCACAACGGGATTACTCGCGCCCCTATCACGCGATCCTTCCAACGCCCGCATACGAACGTCTTCGTGCGCATCGCCCTGCACGCGCACGCCTGCGCGCACCCGAGCAAAGAACGAGCGCAGCTCTTCCGCGCATTCGTCTTCTAGCACGCCGGAGGTTACGTTGAAATGGTGGTTCAGCCGGGCGTCCTCGTTCACGTGAAAGAGCGTGCCCGTCGCACCCCCCTTGGGGTCTGCCGCACCATACACGCAGCGATCCACGCGCGCGTTCACCATGAGGCCGGCGCACATGAGACACGGCTCGAGCGTCACGTACACCGTGCAACCCGTAAGCCGCCAACGACCGAGCGCATGGGCAGCATCGAGCATCGCGAGGAATTCCGCGTGTGCGGAAGGGTTTTCATCCAGCTCGCGACGGTTGTGTGCGCGCGCGATGATTTCGCCCTCATACACCACGACAGCACCGATGGGCACTTCGCCCAGCTTGGCGGCAGCTCGCGCCTCGGCAAGCGCCTCGTGCATGAAACGCTCGTCTTGCTCGCGCATGTCCATATTCGCCCTTCCACCGGAAAAACCTTTGATTCGATGCTATCATTACCAGTCACGGAGAGATGGCAGAGCGGTTGAATGCGGCGGTCTTGAAAACCGTTGGGCGCGCGAGCGTCTCGAGGGTTCGAATCCCTCTCTCTCCGCCATGCGCCTTTGCACGCCCGGCGTCCTTGCGGTGTCGGGCGTTTTGCTACCGAAATATGCAAAAACGGGAGATAAGCGCCCTCGCAGAGCCGCTTATCTCCCAAAATATGCAAATGCAGGCAATAACAGAAATCAGCACGCAACGACAACCCACTGCGCTGCGCCACTAGCAGATCTTCACGACCCAGCCCTCGGGGCCTTCGATCTCGCCGGCCTGGATACCAGTGAGCGTCTCGCGGAGCTTCTGCATGACGGGATCCACGTGCTCCATGCCGCCCTCGCCGAAAACAACCTCGGTCTCGCCGTTGACGACCTTGCCCACAGGCGAGATCACGGCCGCCGTGCCACACATACCGCACTCGACGAACGCACCGCTCGCGACCTCTTCGAACGTAACCGGGCGCTCCACCACGGTCATGCCGAGCATATCCTGCGCCACCTGCACGAGGCTGCGGCGCGTGATCGACGGCAGGATGGAGTCGGTCGCGGACTTGGGCACCACGAGCGTGCCCTCCTGGTCCACGAAGAGGAAGTTGGCGCCGCCGGACTCCTCCACGTAGGTGTGGGTCATGGGATCGAGGTACATGTTGTCGGCGAAACCCTCGGCATGTGCCTGAACGCTCGGATAGAGCGACATGGCGTAGTTGAGGCCAGCCTTGATGGCACCGGTACCATGGGGCGCGGCGCGGTCGTACTCGGGCACCTTGACGGCGACAGGCTTAACACCGCCGGAGTAGTACGGGCCCACGGGCGTCACGAGAATGCGGAACTGGTACTCATCGGCCGGCGCGACGCCGATGACCTCGCCCGTGGCCACCATGAACGGGCGCACGTAAAGCGTGGCACCGGAGCCGAAGGGCGGCACCCACGCCTCGTTCGCCTTGACGACCATCTTCACGGCCTCGATGAACTTGTCCTCCGGGAAGGGCGGCATCACGATGCGGCGAGCGGAGTCGGCCATACGGCGTGCATTGAGGTCCGGGCGGAAGCAGACGATGTCGCCGTCTTTGGTGGTATAGGCCTTGAGACCCTCGAAGACCTCCTGGCAGTAATGGAAGATGCCCGCGCACTCGGAGAGCGTGAGCGTGTGATCGGTGGTGAGGCCACCCTCCTCCCAGGCGCCATCCTTGTAGTTGCAGACATAGCTGTAGTCTGTGGGTCTATACGCGAAGCCGAGGCTGCCCCAGTCGATATCCTTCTTCTCTACTGCCATAGCGTGCTCCTTTTCCAGATCGAATCTTTCGGCATACAAAAGCGTCCAGACGTGCTGGGCGCTCTTGGCTGGTTCGCTTGTAATACCGACCATTGTACTCCGCCGCGCTAAAGCACCCGGTTAATTCTTTGTTGCAAGCGAAACGATCCGCCGTGGAAATCAGCCTGCCAGCGGCATTCCCATATCGTTAATCCTACCAATTCGCTATACTTATCCGCATCGAATCGGTGCTATATGCCGACCATCTCCATCCTAGGAGCACCCATGAGCTTCATTGAAACCCTCCGCGAGGACATCGCGACCGTAAAGGTACACGACCCCGCCGCCCAAAGCGGGCTCGTCATCGCGCTTTCATACCCCGGCCTCCATGCGAAGTGGATGCACACTCCAGAGCACTGGCTGTGGAACCATGGGGCGCGAGGGCCTGCGCGCGTGCTCAGCCAGGTCACGCGTTTTTTCACCGGCGTGGAGATTCACCCCGCCGCGCAGCTGGGCAGGCGGTTCTTCATCGATCACGCCATGGGCGTCGTCATCGGCGAGACCACCGTCGTAGGCGACGATTGCGTACTCTATCAGGGCGTCACGCTCGGCGGCACGGGCAAGGAGTGCGGTAAGCGCCATCCGACGCTTGGCAACAACGTCACGGTGGGCGCCGGCGCCAAGGTGCTCGGCAACATCCATCTCGGCGACAACGTCAAGGTGGGCGGAAACTCCGTCGTGGTGAAAGATGTACCCGAGAACTGCACGGTCGTGGGCGTGCCGGGACGCGTCGTGCGCCGCAACGGCTGCCGCATCGTGGAGGAAACCTACGAGGCGAGCAAGCACCGCGAGAACCTGCCCGATCCCGTGGAAGAGCAGTCGCGCATGAACCGCGAGGGCATCAAGAGCAACCGCCGGCGCATCAAGGAACTCGAGCAGCAAATCACCGATATGGAGCAGCAGCTCACCGAGATTACGAAGCTGGTGGAACAGCTCGTGGAGCAGCGCAACGCGTAGCGTCATTCCGCGGTGGGTGGGGTGATGGCTTAATTGGGGCGAGCAAGATGCATAATAACCCCAGTGACTTTTTTACGTCGCGTTGAGGAAGAGCTGAAGCAGTACATATCTTCCAACGCGATGTAAAAAGTCACTGGGGTTATTATGCATCTTGCTCCGCGCGAGCGGGAACCTAGCTCATCTGCGAAAGATCCTTGCCGAGCGCCCAACCCC
Source organism: uncultured Collinsella sp. (assembly GCA_900538305.1). Classification (GTDB taxonomy): domain Bacteria; phylum Actinomycetota; class Coriobacteriia; order Coriobacteriales; family Coriobacteriaceae; genus Enorma. The sequence continues at coordinate 67,453 of UPXY01000002.1, read as the reverse complement.
AGCGCGGCGTGACCGTCGTGCCGTACGTGTTGATCCATTCGTCGAGGCCATAGGTGGCGATGGGGCCGATGTTATGCATGACCTTATCGTCGCCGATATAGATGCCCACATGTCCATAGATGCGCCCAGCGTACGTAAGGCTATGGGTCGAAACCGCGATGATCATGCCCACCTGCAGCGCCGATTTATCCGAGCTCGTGCAGTACATGCTGTACATATCGCACGCGTTGCCCCACACCGAACCGATGCCGGCGTTTTGAAACACATAGCTCACCCATGCTGCACACCAGCCCAAGCCGGGCGAGGCTGTGTAGTAGCAGGAGTCGACGACTCTCTTCTGAGCGGTACTGGCAGCGGAATAATCCTGACCGCTACCGGCTGCTGGCAGCACGGGCGGCGTGCTCGGGGTGCTACCCGCAAGCGCCTCCTGACGCCGACGTTCGGCTTCCGCCTCGGCCTCCGCAGCCGCGAGGATCTCCTCGTCGCGTTTTGCGATGAGCTCCTTGACTTCGTCGTCGAGGCTATTCAGGAGCTCCTGCGTTTCCTGCTGCTTCGCCTGCATCTGCGCGAGCTGTTCGGCTTGTTCCTCTTCCAGCGCCTCAAGCTCGGCCTTCTGGTCTTCGAGGTTCTGCTTCTGCTGCTCGAGCTGAGCGCGAATCTCTTCGATCTCGGCGATGACGGCGCGATCCGCCTCGTTGATCTTCTCAATGTAGTAGGCATTCGAAACGAGCTCGTCGAAAGTCTGTGCCGAAAGGAGAATGGCGAGCGCCTCGTTGCCGCCGTTCTTGTAGCTCGACGCGACGCGCTCGGAGAGCACACGCTGCTTCTCCTCGAGCTCGGCTTCCTGCTCGGCGATCTTCTCCTCGGTCTCCGCAATCTTCGCCTCGACGTCTTCGATCTGGGCGATCGTTTCATCCTGTTTCTGGCTGAGCTCCTGGTACTGCGCGGAAATCTCGTCGAGCTGCGCCTGCACCGCATCGAATTCGGCCTGGGCGTCGTCGAGCGCATCAAGCGTCTCCTGCGACGCCTGCGGCGTGGCGAGCGCGGTGAGAGGGTTCGCAAACACCGTGACGAACCCGGTCGCCGCGAGAACTGCCTTGATTGCATCGCGGCGCGTGCAATCCGCGTCTCCGCGACCGCAATGCGCTACGAGCTGCGCGCTAGAAAAGGGGATGTCGATATATCTAGAGATATCCCAACGGGATTCGCTGTGGTGAGACATACGTTGCTCCGTTTGATCTGTGTGTATATGTCGACCGTCTACAAGAATACCTTACCGGTTCCCGATGTTCGACATCATCAAAGAAATATCGTGCGAACGGCATCCCCACACATGGCAACGTTATACTTTGTGTGACGTTTGCGTTGCCGGACACGGCAGGCGCTGCCGTTTGCAGAGGACGCGTCCAAACCAGCACCGGAAGCGCGCCGCGATACACGATGTGAGGAGTTTTCCATGACACAGGCAAAGACACCGCAAGATACCTGCGTCCTCGTAACCGGAGGCGCTGGGTTCATCGGGTCTCATACATGCGTTGAGCTGCTCGAGCGCGCATACCGCGTCGTGGTGGTCGACAACCTCTACAACGCGAGCCCCGTCGCACTCGACCGCGTCCGCGAGATCGTGGGCGAGGACGCCGCGAAGAACCTCGTCTTCTACGAAGCAGATGTCAACGACCGCGCCTCTCTCGACCGAATCTTCGATGCCGAAGAACCCGACCGCGTCATCCACTTCGCCGGCTACAAAGCCGTGGGCGAGAGCGTGGCAAAGCCCATCGAGTACTACCACAACAATATCGGCAACACGCTCACGCTGTGCGAATGCATGCGCGATCACCATTGCAAGGACATCATCTTCTCGAGCTCGTCGACCGTTTACGGCGATCCGGACAATCCACCCGTGACCGAACTCGATCCCAAGAAACCTGCCACGAACCCGTACGGCTGGACGAAGTGGATGATCGAGCAGATCCTCATGGACCTGCACACCGCCGACCCCGAATGGAACGTCGTGCTGCTGCGCTACTTCAACCCCATCGGCGCGCACCCCTCGGGACTCATCGGCGAGGATCCGAAGGGCATACCCAACAACCTCGTGCCCTATGTTGCGCAGGTCGCTGTGGGCAAGCGCCCGTTCGTGCAGGTGTTTGGCGACGACTACCCCACGCCCGACGGCACCGGCGTGCGCGATTACATCCATGTGGTGGACCTCGCGCGCGGCCACGTCGCCGCACTCGAATGGATGAACGGCCGTTCCGAGGTCGGTATCTTCAACCTGGGCACCGGCACCGGCTCCTCCGTGCTCGATGTGATCCGCGCATTCGAGGCTGCCTGCGGCCACGAGCTGCCCTACAAGATCTGCCCGCGCCGCGAGGGCGACATCGCCGCCAACTGGTGCGACGCCACCAAGGCCGAGCAGGAACTGGGATGGAAGGCAGAGTTTGACATCAACGACATGTGTCGCGACTCCTGGAACTGGCAGTCGAAGAACCCCGACGGCTTCACCACCGCCTAACATTGGAGTCGGCTCCAATGTCTGAGCATTTGGGACCGGCGTTGGGCTAACTGGATGGGGTGGAAACGGGTTTGTTTCAACCTGTCGGCAGGGCGATTCAACCTCGTTGCCATCCCCATCCCGATGGGTTGAACGAACCCGTGCCCGCCTATCCCACCCCAGAAAGGAACCTCCGCCATGCACAATTCGTTCGCCGAATATCTTCGCGCGCATCACGGCGATCTAGACGAATATCTGCTCTCGTTTTTTGAGGGCAAGGCGGAGACCGATGACCTCGAGCGCTATCTCTATACGCCGCTCCGCTCCTTCGCCGAGAACGGGGGCAAGCGCCACCGGCCGCTCATCTGCCTGCTTGCGTGCCGTGCCGTAGGCGGCGATCCCACGCTCGCCCGGAGCTGCGCGGCAGCCGTCGAGCACTTCCAAAGCGCGGCGCTCATCCACGACGATATCGCGGACAACGGCCAGCTACGCCGCGGAAAGCCCTGTCTGTATCTCACCGAAGGTGTGGGGCTCGCCATCAACTGCGGCGACCTCGACCTCACGCTCGTCACCGAAGCGGTGCTGAACGATCCCGCGCTGCCAGACGACGTGCGCCTGCGCGTCATGCGCGAGCTCGCTGCCATGACGATGCGCACCATCGAAGGTCAGGCGCTCGACTTAGGTTGGGTGCGCGACGAGCGCTTCGACCTCACCGTGGACGATTACCTGCGCATGGCCACGCTCAAGACCGCGCACTATAGCGGTGCCGTACCGCTCGCCTGCGGCGCGATCATCGGCGGAGGCAGCACGGAGCAGGTCGAGGCGCTCCGCTCCTTCGGCCTGGATAGCGGCCTCGCCTTCCAGATCCAGGACGACCTCATCAACCTGGTAGGCAACGATACCGCCAAGGACTTCCGCACCGACATCACCGAGGGCAAGCGCACGCTTGTCGCCGTGCACGCACTCGCCGATCCCGCTGCGCACGACGAAGTCGAAGCAATCTTGCGCTCTGGCACAAGCGACCCTGCCCAGCTCGCACGCTGCGTCGAGCTCTTCGAGCAAACCGGCTCGATCGCCTACGCACACGGCGTGGCAGAAGACCTCATCGCCCGAGCGAAGGCCGCGCTCGCCGACATCGAGCTCGACGAGGACTGCCGTGCACTCTTCCTCGACATGGCCGATTTCTTCCTCGATCGCCAAAAGTAACAGCCTCTGCAGACGCAGGAAATCTCCAACGCGCCGCCAACACGAACGCCTGCCAATACAGCCTCGCACAACGAAGCCGTCCACCGACGCGAACCGGCTTGCGCGAAAAGCCGCTTATTGGAGAAAACAAACGGCGTTTCGAAACAACCGAACACAGATTGGCTTACGTGAACAGTTTTGAGGGCACCTGCCAAGTACCACGGCCTTTCATACCATAAAAAGCGCAGGTCGCAACTTTACATAAATGCCGTCTACCCTGCCGCCCCCGCAAAAACTGTTCAGTTGCGTCAATCTGTGCAAAACGACTTAACAAAACGCCAACGAGTCCAGCGCGATCACGTTGATTTGAGCTTTACAACGCCTCGTCATGCTTTCTAAAACATCGCGGCGCCATGAGGACCGCGCCTCAAAAGCGCCCCTGCCTGCGGGCACGGCGCTCGACGGCGCGATAGGCAAAACCGCCCGCAACGATGAGTACGCCCGCGACTAGCACTGCAGCGATTGCCGCTCCATAATCACCTGCACCGAACGCCGCAGCGGCAACGGTCGATGTCACGATGGAGGGCAGGCGGCCAAATGTTGCGATCGCAAGCACGACGGGAAAACGCAGGCGCGTGAGTCCGGCGAAATACGTGAGGAAATCCTTCGGGGTACCGGGGATGAGAAACACGATGAGCATGATGAGCTCGAGCTTGCGCGTATTCCGCAGCCACTCGTACCGGTCGATCATCGAGCGATCGAAGAACTTCTCCACAAGCCGCCAACCCCATCGGCGCACACCCCAATAGATGAGCGAAGAGGCTACAGCCGCCGCAGCAAGGCAAAGCACCGTTCCCTCAACGAGGCCGAACGCATAACCGCTCGCAAGCTCGACCGGCTCTCCCGGCAGGAAGGCGAGCAGCACCTGCATTACGTTGATGCCCACAAGCACAAGCCTGCTCAAAACCGCATGCTCGGCGACGAATGCACGGACCGCGTCGGGATTCGCGAGCCACGCATAGGCACCGGGCAGATACTTCCAGCACGCGATTACCGCTACAACGGCGGCAATCACCGCGATCGCGACAACAGCAACGCGTGATACCGAAGCTTGGCTACCGTGGCAGCGAGATGCTGAACGCCCTGGGCAGGAGTCGTGCGCCGATGCTATGCTCGTCCCCGCGAACGGCAACGTCTCGGCCGCCGCGCCGGGAACGCCCTCATCCCTCATGTCTCTCTCCCATCGTCTCGCCATACGAACCCCCATGGTAGCCAGCACATATTCGCCGTGCGCAAGCGCTGTGTCAGCTTTCAGCACGGTGTGCGGCAAATGTCATCGTCACGAGCGCACCTCCACCGGGCGCGTTCGCAAGCACGATGTCCCCGCCGTGCAGCCGTGCGAGCACGCTTGCCACGTTGAGCCCCAACCCGAAGTGCTCGGCAGATTTCTGCTCGCTATAGAACGCGTCGCAACCATGGCGAAGCGCTTCGGAAGAAAAACCGGGGCCGTCGTCTTCCACGATCACAACAAGAGATCCCGCCGCATTCACATCAACGGTGAGCCCAATGCGATTCGCCGCATGAGCGCAGGCGTTGGACAGCACGTTGCCGACCGCTTCCTCCACGACCTGCAGGTCGAGCATAAAGGCGTCCGAGTGCCTATCCGAATCCTCGCCCTCCTCTGTGGTAAACCGTGTGCGCAACCCGTCACCTGCGAGGAATACGAGTTCACGGTGCTTTCCGCACGATGCTACATAGCTGCCCGCCTGCCGCTCAAGCGCTTCCGCCGCCGCGCGCGCAGAGACCGCCTCGAGCGCGACCGTACGATCCTCGAGCTTGGTTGCCTGCGCCATCGCCGCTGCATAGCGCTCGAGCCGCTCGACTTGCTCGGCAATCACGACGAGCGACTCATCGCGCGCGGAAGCAGCCTCATCGCGGGTATCATCCTGCCCGGCGTCAACGGCATCGCCCAAGCGCGGTGCCGCCGCCCGTTCCCGCGCCTGCGCCATCTCGACCGTGCCTTTGAGCACGGTAAGGGGGGTGCGCAGGTCGTGGGCGAACGCAGCGTTCAGCCGGCGCCGGTCTTCTGCCGTGCGCCAGAGCTCGCGATATGCATCGAAGAGCGCCGCCCGCATGCGCTCCACCACACCCGAAAGCCGACCGAGTTCGCGTCCGCGCACCGGCGCGACCTCGAAATCGAGATCTTGCGCTGCGATGCGATCCGCCGCGGCACCCAAGCTCGCAAGGGGCTCGGCGATATAGCGCCGGTAGAATCGGCGAAAGAACAGCAGCGCACCGCCACCGAATATCACAACGGGCGCAACGATGCCCGCAGCGATGCGCAGCCCCCAATCGAGCGGCGTGAGATAGGCGGACTCGTCGAGCGCCACGTAGTAAGCCACATTCGAGCAAAGCACGTCGCCACCGACTTCCTCCCTCGTGAGCGCGCCGGTCGTTTGCGCTCGCTCGGCCCGCTCCCGGGCATCGTACGCAGGCAGATCGCTAACCGAGACTTCGGCATCTGGGTCATAGGGGCTGCCGTCCGTCGCGATGTAATCCGCCTCCGTGTAGTTGCCACCCCAATCCGTCACGCGATAGACAGGATCGCTTCTTAGCAACTCCATGCTGGCGTTCACCACCTGCATGTCGCGATTCCACCCGCCCGCGACGATGGCTCCCTGCGAATAGTTCTCCGCCGCCGTGGCGAATGCCACGAACACCACCTGGTCGTAGAAATCGTCGAGGTACACGGGCGTCGCCGGAACGAGCTCGTCAGTCGCTGCGTCGTAGATATACGGTCCGGCATTGACCTCGACATGCTCTGCGCGGTGCTCCTCCGATACCCGGTAGTACACCTCCATAATGCCATCGATCGCCACGAGGCAAAGCACGCTCGCCACCACGAGCCACGCGATTGTGTATCCGAAGAATGCGCGCATGATGCTCGGGTTCTTCCACCACGCACGAACGCGGGCACCGATCCCCACCCGACCTGTCGCCGTCCCGTCGCCTTGCTCCTCGACATTGGTTTTCCTCTTGCCGCCACGCGTTCCCATGCTCATCGCGCTACCCACCTATAGCCCACGCCCCAAACGGTTTCAATCACGTCGCCGCTCGCACCTGCCGCAGCGAACTTATTGCGAATGCGCCGCACGTGCTCGCGCACGATCGCCGGGTCACCCGTCGCATCCCAATTCCAGACCTGCTCGTAGATCTGCGTCCGGTCGTACACCCGGCCTGGATTCTTGCTCAGTAGGGCTATGATGTCGAACTCCGTGCGCGTAAGGTCGAGCACCGTGGGCGAAGATGCTAACTCCCGCTTCCCCATCGACCCAGATATGTCCGACGCAGCCGCCGTAGTCGACGCGACCGTAACCGATCGCTTAGCAAAATCTATCGTGATGGTCGAGAACACACGTGTGCTACGCTCGCGCACCTCTGCGCCACGCCGCTCCTCGCGCGCCAGGTGCGCCCGCACGCGCCCGCCGAGCACGTCGAGTGAGAACGGCTTGAGCACGTAATCATCCGCACCGGCAGCGAAGCCGTCGAGCTGGTCGGTATCCTCGATGCGCGCCGTGAGAAAGATGATGGGGCAGCTGAGCGCCTCGCGAAGCCGACGGCATAGTTCAAACCCATCCATACCGGGCATATTCACATCGAGCAGCGCGAGGTCGATGCTCCTGCCGTGCGCGACGGCCTCGTTCACGGCTGCAAGCGCCTCCCGTGCCGCGTGCGCGCACACCGTATCGTATCCCTGCATGCGGAAATAGCTATCGAGCATCTGAATGATCGCAGGCTCATCATCCACGATGAGCAAGCGCTTCGCATCTCGACCGTTCGTCATAGCCCTCTCCCTTCGCTCTCAACCATATGGTGACAGCAAGTTGTCGAGTTTTCATCTACGCCACTTCGGCACCTTGGGCGTCATGTCCAGTCATTTCTTGTTTACAAGCTGCCTGCGAGCTACGACGGCCGGGAGTTGCTAGACTATAGGGGTAAATGTACGCGCTAGAAAGAGGCAGCATGGAACCTATCGTCTCCGGAATGCAGGGACCAGCCGTCGAGGACGTCCAGGCACGCCTGCTCGGCCTTGGCTACTCCATCGATGCCACTGAGCTCGACGCCAAACAGTTCGGCCCCGCCACCTCCGCGGCGGTTGCGGAATTCCGCCGCAACGAATCGCTCGAGGCGGGCTCCCATGTGGACGGCGAGTGCTGGGGCCGTCTGGTAGACGCCTCGTATAAGCTCGGCGATCGGACGCTCTACCTGCGCCTGCCCAACTTCCACGGCGCCGATGTCATGGAGCTGCAGCACGCCCTCAACATCCTGGGCTTTTCCTGCGGTAAGGCAGACGGCGTCTTCGGGCCGCATACCGAGGCGGCGCTTCAGCAATTCCAAGAGAACGTGGGACTCTTCGCCGATGGCATGGCGTTCCAAGACACCTATAGCTACATCAACCGCCTGCACCACATCTGGGAGGGCAAACCTACGGTGAGCGACACCGAGAACCGCACGGGTTTCGCGCGCGCTGCAAGCGTGCTCGAGCACACGCGCATTGCGGTGATTGGCGAGGATCCCATCGCTCGCAACGTGGCGTCGCGCATGTGGAATATCGCGACCGCCACCACCGACCGTAGCGGCATGGTGCTCTGCGATACCGAACCTCCCGAAGACGTCGATGTCGTGTTCGAGATCGCGAGCTCGCCCCTTTCCGGCGACGCCACCCCACGCGCCACGATCGTGCTGGCAGACGCACCGAACGTCTCGCAGCGCATTCGCACCGCGCTCGCAGCTGCCACCGATACGCCGGCGCTGCTGCGCTTCGAGCTCACGGGCATCACGCACTATGGCTCCTTCACATCGAGCGATTCGCAAGCCCTCGCCATCCTGTTGCTCGACGGCGTTTGCGATGCGTTGAGCGATTAGGTACACTTGTTGCGCCGAAGTGCTGCGGAGCGCGACGGCGTTTGTCGATGGGGCATCGTCCAGCGGCAGGACCCCGGTTTTTGGTGCCGGTTACGGGGGTTCGAATCCCTCTGCCCCAGCCACGTATATGAACCGAGCTATCTCTTGGGTAGCTCGGTTTTTTCATACTTGTGTATGCGGCGCAAAACCTTGGACCGTGGGGGGCTGAGCGAGCATCTGAGCCCAGAACGGAATATATCACCTGGGATAGCAGTACAGGTGCGAGTCGACGGAACAGCCAGCGCGCCTCTCGAGCTCCGCGCGCATATCTGCGGGGAGTTCCCCACCTGTTCGCGCAAGCTCTCTCTTAGCAAGCTCAATCTTCATCCCGCTCGCGCTCAACCGCGCGCGAACTTGCCGAAACCCCTGTTCGTGAAGATAGTCCTCGCACGCCCGAACCACCGAGAGCTTCGCTCCCGTGATGCCCTCGCCCGTCCGCACGCGCGTCGCCAAGCACGCACCGGCGGGCATATCCCACCGTGCGAAGCCCCATGCGCGCAGCAGCGCGCGCTCTTCGGCCTTATGCCATCCCGTCTCCATAAGCAGAGAACGAACGCCCAGCTCATGCAGGGCGCGCATGCCAGGCCTATCATCATACTCATCGTCGGCATTGCTGCCGTCTGCGATAACCTCGATGCCGCGCGCATGCGCCGCCTCGATGATGCGCGAAAAGCCCGCACGCTTGCACCAATAGCACCGGTCGGCATAATTGCGCACAACACGCTCGTCCTCAAGCGGATCAAAGGGAATCGTCACGACCGACAAACTCTCAAACGGGGTATTCGGCAACACCGTCAACTCGCAAGACGACTCACGCTCCGGCGTCGAAGCGAACGGCGTATCGAGTCGCACCAGGAGCGTCGAGCCAGGAATTACCCGGGCGCAGACCGCCGCGAGAAACGTGCTGTCAACGCCGCCGGAGAACCCCACGGCAACCGACCCCAAGGACTGCAGCAGCTCTTCGAGCCGCGCCAACTTGTTCTCGAGGTCTCCCCCGTCCGAATGCGTCGCCAACGCAGCACCTCCCCGGCCACGTAAATTGATTCCCTGCACCTCGATTCTTGTACCCATGCCGACCGGTCTCTGGCACAATACTTGATGGCCGCGGCCACATGCCGATGCGAATAGGGCGTGCAGCGAAAGCGCGCCTCGAACCACCACGTTTGGAGATTCCGATGATCAAAGCTGTACTCTTCGACCTCGATGGAACGATCGTCGATACCGAATCGCTCAGCGCGAAGGCCTGGTACCTCACCGCCGACGCCATGGGGTTCACCATCGACGACGAGACCATCTACAGCTTCATCGGCCTCACCCGGCCCGTGATCATTGAGCGCTATGCTAACAAGCTCGGCGGTCCCGACCGTGCGGATGAAGCATTCGAGATGCACTACGAGTACAAGTTCGAACTTGCGAAAACCGAGCTTCGCCTCATGCCCGGTGCCGAGGAAGCGCTTCGCACGCTCTCCGCCCAGGGATTCAAGCTTGGGTTGGCAACCTCGTCCGCACGCGATATCGCCACGCGCGAGCTCGAACCGTTCGGACTCATGGAGCTTTTCAGCGCGAGCACATGCGGAACCGAGGCGCCGGCGAGCAAGCCCCAGCCCGACATCTACCTTGTTACGGCCGAAAAGCTCGGCGTCGCGCCTAGCGAGTGCGCCGTCGTCGAGGATTCCTTCAACGGCGTGCGTGCGGGGCATGCCGCCGGTATGAGGGTCTTCCTCATACCCGACCTCGTCTCGCCCACGCCGGAGATCCAGAGCCTGTGCACGAGACAGCTCGGGAGCCTTCACGAGCTTCCCGCCTCGATTGCGCAGTTGAACACCGAGGCAGCACAATAGCCTTCAGCGCAACACTTCGGAGACGGGTTCAAACGTATTGAATTCGATGCAAGCGTACCCGTCCCCGAAGGGTCGCAACGTGTCGGACAAGGTGAAGCGCTAGAGGAACGATCCCACATCGTATTCCGGAATGCCCGTGGGGAAGCCTTCGAAATCCTCTCCGGTGAGAGGCGTGGCACCCGTGCTTGCCCGTTCAAGCAAAAACGGGCGAATGACCTCGTGCGCTGCCGGGCGGCCTCGGTGTCCCGCCTGCATCGCCAGCGCGCCCTGCGAGCGGACATGCAGAACGGCGCGCTCTTCCTCGGCCTCCTCAATCGTGCGGATGAGCAGCTGAACGCCTTTGCGCCCCAGCTCGTATCCCGCAGGAGAGCAGGTAGTGAGCTGCACGGCGCCCGTCCAGGCAAGTGGGTTGCCATCGCACCCTGCGACCATGATGTCGTCCGGCACGGAACACCCCGCCGCCTGCACGCCGGCTATGGCGCCGGTTGCCAGAACATCGGAAAGGGCGATGATCGCATCGGGGCGCTCGGCGGGGTCGCGACGCGCGAGCATAGACCCCAGGCAGACGCCATCGATACTGCCATGGCTCCTGCCCTCGAGAATCAGCTCGACGCGCTCGGGCTCATAGACCGCAAGCGCCGAGCGAACTCCTTCGAGGCGCTGGGCGCGCATGGGAACATCGGGCTCGCCAATCACCGCAACATGCTGCGCTCCGTGCGAAAGCACATGCTCGGCCACCACGCTGCCCTGAGCCTCGAAATCCGGTGTGACCGAGAGGGCGTCGTTCGGCACGTCGCGTACGCCCAGATAGACCGTATGTACCGGGAGGCCGAGCTCCTCATAGCGCTCCACATCGCCGACAGGCTGCACGAGCGCGCCCGCTACCTGCATACCCGCTAGAAAGCGCAGGTACCGAGCCTCATATTCAGCGTCCTCGTTCGCGCAGAGCACGATGAGGTCGTACCCGTGGCGCAGCGCCTCGTTGCGCGCGCCGTTTACGATCTGCACGCTGCATCCGTGCGTGAGGCACGGCAGCACGAGGCCGAGCACCTTGTTCGTACCGCCCGCGAGCAGGCGCGCACTTTGATTGGGCAGGTATCCCAAACGGTCGATCGTCTCTTCGATGAGCTTCCGCGTATCGGGGCGCACGCGTTCCGGATGATTGAGCGCGTTCGACACCGTTCCAAGCGAAACGCCCGCCTCGCGCGCAACATCAACGATCCGTACCCTGCTCATGGCAGCCCGCCTTTCCTGCAGTTGAATATGGCAAGAGCCTTGGAGATTCTTTCACCTCGTTACCTTGCGATAGTATAGCAAGTAATTGAAGCGTTTCATGTTGAAGTATCCCGGCATACGGTGCTTGACGAACAGCATGTCAAAGCCGCTGGTATACAATGGCACTGTTTCTGCCGCCGTTCGTTAGGAGAACCATGCTCCTCGCCATCGATATGGGCAATACGCAGACCGCACTCGGATTGTTTGACAGGGATGCGCTCGTCCGCTCGTGGCGCATGCCCACGGATCGCTCGTTTACCGCCGACGAGCTGCACGTTCGCCTTCTCAGCTACCTGCAGATGTACGGCCTGCCTATCGATTGCATCGACGCCGTCGCGTTCGCGGGCGTCGTGCCCCAGCTCTCGCGTGAATGGCGGATGGCCGCCGAGCGCATCGCCCTGCGTGCGATTGCTGTAGGCGCGGAAACCGCCTCGGTAACAAAACTGCACGCGCCCAATCCCAGCGAGGTGGGCGCCGACCGCATCGCGAATGCCGTTGCCGCGGAGAAGTACTACGGCGCACCGTCTGTCGTCGTCGACTTCGGAACCGCGACCAATATCGACGTCGTTGATGCAGATGGTTTCTATATCGGCGGCGCCATCGCTCCGGGACTTCGCATCTCGATGGACGCGCTCGTTGCCCGCGCAGCGCGCATCGCAAGCATCCCGCTCGAGGTGCCCGAGCATGCCATCGGCCGCACCACCACGGAGGCGGTGCAGAGCGGGGCGATCCTGGGCACCGCGGCCATGGTCGAAGGTCTGGTCGCGCGCATCAAGCACGAACTCGGGTCACCCGACGCACGCGTTATCGCTACCGGCGGCCTCGCTGGCATGGTAGCCGATGCGACAGACGTGTTCGACATCATCGATCAGCAGCTCACCCTTAAGGGCATCGCCGAGATCGCCCACCGTATGGGTGTGTGCTAGAGGTATATAAAATAACCCCAGCGACTTTTTTACATTACCCGATATGCCCAGCGAATCGAAAACACTTTTGCCGGGCAATGTAAAAAAGTCGCTGGGGTTATTTTACATACTGCGAGCCATCTACTCCGCGGCCAGCCGATGCGCCATGACATCGCAGGCGAGTGCGCCCACCACGGTCTTCGCGTCTTCAATCTTGCCATCGAGCACGGCATCGACCAGCTCCTGCACGTCCACGAGGTCGACGTTCAAGAACTCGTCTTCGTCGGGTGTGGCGCCTTCAAACGAAAGCTGCGTCGCAAGGTACAGATGGATGAGCTCGTCCGAGAACCCGCAGGAACTTGCAATCGTCGTGAGGTAGGCGATGCGCCCCGCAACGAAGCCGGTCTCTTCCTTGAGCTCTCGCTTCGCGCAGTCGAGCGGATCCTCGCCCGGCTCGAGCTTTCCTGCGGGAATTTCTACCGTCACGCGGTCGAGCGCCGTGCGGTACTGACGCACAAGCGCGATCTTGCCGGATTCCGTAAGCGCCACGATAGCAACCGCGCCATGATGACGCACCACATCGCGCCGCGACACACGTCCGTTCGGCAGCTTCACCTCGAGGCATTCGACATCGAAGATCTTGCCGCTCCATGCGGTCTCGGAGCTCAGCACCTGCTCATGCAGGTCTGCGTCGCGCTCATCGTCGTCGCCGAGCACGAGTCCCGTTTCCTCGGCTTCCCCGACCTTTACACTCGCTTCCTCAACGACCTCGTCGCGTTCATCCATGGCATCCTCCTTGCATCCCGTCAACACGTGCCTTATACCCATCGTGCCCAGGCGCCATGCGAGCCGAGCACGCGGCAAAGCAAAAGGCTCCCGGAAAAATCCCGAGAGCCTTTGCAATCTATCGAACTGCCAGCCAACGACTAGCGCCTGCGCGGCTCGCGCTCCGTTTTGAACGTTGCTGCAAGTGCGGCGCCCTTCGCCGTTGCACGATACTCGTTCCCCAGCTGCGCGCCGTTGCTCTGAAAGACCGGCTTGGATTTGATGTAGCCGCCCTGTCTCAAGCGCATGACTGCACGGTCGAGCGTGCGAATACAGCACCCCAGCTCACACGCGAGCTCAGCTTTGCTGAAGCGCACTGAACCGTTTTCTGCGCTCTCGCGAACGATCAGCTCGAGCACGCGCTCGTGGATGAACGCATGCCTCCCCCGGATGCGCGTCTTGACGCCTTCAAGCGAAAGGGCATCACTCATGGCATCTACCGGCGCTTCCGCGCGAGAACAAGGCCACCGGCAACCGAAGCCGCTCCGACACACATCGTTCCAGCAACCATCAGCAGGGAGGAATCTCCCGTGCCAAGCAGCGCATCGTCATCGGAACCTGCATCGGATCCAGGCGCATCGTCGCCATCCGACGGCTCCGTCGATTCGTCCACGCTCTTGAACGTGACCTCGATGGTGTGGTTGGCCGTGACATCCTCAAAGCGATACGTCGAAAGGGCGCCCTGGCTCACGCCGTCAACCACGACATCGGCAATCTCATAGCCCTCGTCGGCACTGATCGCGAAGTCCTGGCTATGCCCGGTCACAACCTCGACCGCGCCCTCAGGCGAAATCGTGCCGCCCTCGCCGGCGCTCGCCGTAATGGTGTAGATGTCGAGATTCTCGCGCTTGATGGTGATGATACCTGTCATGCCCTCGAAGTTGGGTGACACCATATCGAGCGTGATGGTACCGAGCTCATCTACGTCCTGCGATTCGACGTCGTTGACCGTGAGATACAGCGTGTGGGTGGCATTGTCGATACGGATATCGTCCACCGTGAAGTAGCGATCGTCCGAGATATTCACTACGGGATTCTCAAACTCAATCCAGCCAGGATAGAGGGCGCCTCCCTCGACCTGCTTGCTATCGGGGACGAGCTCATTGAGATCGAACACGTACGTCGCGGCAGCACAATTCGAGATGGTAAGCTCGCCGGTCTTGCCTTGAAGCGTGTCATCACCGGCCTGCGCCTTGCTGATGGTCACGGTCGCGCCGGGGTCGTTCGTCAGAACGTAGTCGTCCGCCTTATCACCGGTGAGTGTGTAGGTCACCGTAACGGAGATATCCGTTCCGACCGCAGGCTGTGCAGCTTCACCCGTCGCCGCAACGCCGATCGCATCGTCAGCGAGGTCGGTGCCGACCGTTTCGGCTGCGGTGAGCTCGGCGGTAACCTCGACCTTGCGCGTACCATTGTACGCGCGATCGACTGCCTGGACGGACGACTCGTCGACCGTCACCTGCTTCGGGTCGACCTTAACTTCGATGGTGATGTACGCAGCGCCATAGGAATCGCCCTTGTCGTCCGCGGTTGCATCGGGGTCGGTGTAGGCATCGATCTCGGCAATGACCGTAGCGGTTCCAGCGCCGACGAACTGGATCTCGCCGGTCTTCTCATCGACTGTCACCACGCCGCCGTTGCCCGCGGGCGTCTGAGAGTCAACGCTGTAGGTAACATCGCTCAGCAGCGCAATCCAGCTCTGCCCGCCGTCGAGGCTGATCTTGATATCGGGGGTGTAGGACGGATCGCCATAGGTGGCGTGAATAGAGGTATCGTCCGTCTTGCCATCGACCTGGACCGCTGGCGGCTTCTCGTTCGTCATGACGAGCACGGTCTTGCCGGTCTTGGTAGGAACGACATTCGGATTGCCGGTCTGAGTGTACTTCCAGTAGACCGTGATCTGTGCGCCTTCTGGCTCGTTCTGGACGAACGTGTCGGTCAGCGGCGTGGTGCATGCCTCATCGGAGTACCATGAAAACGTGCCGCCGTCAACATTAGGCGGGTTATTTGCACCGAAGGTCGGCTTGGTTGGCAACTTCGAGAGCAGGTGTTCCTCACCCACCTGGATGTAGCGACGGGCAACGGTGCTCACCGTGAAGTCGCCTTGGGTAATCTCAAACCCTGCAGTGCCGGTCGACGCGTTACCGTCGACGGTGTTGAGCAGGTTGCCTCCAGCGGACGTGGCAATGGCCTTCGCCATGCCTACGTTGACGTTGTGCTCATAGGCGACCGTATACTCCGTGCCCTGCTCAAACGTCTGTGTAAAGTTCCACTTGGGGAACTGCACCGTTACGGCCGGCTCCTTCTCGGTACCATCGTACACGTAGCTCGTCGGGTTGACCGACACCATGTCGTCGGAAAGCGGCAGCTGAACCTTGCCGCGCACGAGGCCGGTACCTTCTGTAGACGTCGCAATCATCGTACCGCTCCCCTGGCACTGCGACGTACCGTCCTCGAGCACGAGCGTCGAGCCGGGCATGAGCGCAATGCCGGCAATACCGGGGTCAGAAGACTTGTTGTTGTTCGTAAGCGTCGTGCCCGACTTCATGGTGAGCGTGGAGGGGGCATTGTTGGGCGTTGACGGGTCGCCGTCGAGGTCAATCTCGGTGTCCACGCGCAGTGACGCGGGAGAGTTGATCGTAATGTTATAGTCCGCCTCGACGTCACCGTACACGCGCGGCGTGCCACCCTCGAAGGTGATGGTGTTCGTGGTGGCGTCGTAGTTCACGAACTGGATCTCCGAGGTGGACTCGCGCGTAGGCTCGAGCAGGATGCAGTCCCAGTTGGCAACATCCGAGGTGTCGCCAATGCCCCACGGCGCGGCGATGACGGCATTGCCGTTCGTGCCGGTGGTAAATGTACCGTTGTCGGTGGAGCCCAGCAGACTGCCACCGCCGCCGATGGAGGACTTGTTCTCGTTACCGCCCATCGCACGGACCACGCCACCGCTGATGGTGATGGTACCGTCATAGTCAGCATTCTCGCCTGCGCCGATGCCCGCGCCAGAAGAGCCGATCACGCTACCGCCATACGCCTGGACGAAGCCCCCGGTTATGGTGACGTCACCCGTCTGCGTGCCGCTGCCGATCTTGTAGCCACCACCGATACCAGCACCGCCGGCTCTACCGTGCGCCTCGACGGAACCGCTGTTGATGGTGATGTTGCCGAACGCGCTCTCGTTGTATCCTCCACCAATCCCGGCCGCGCCAAGGCCAGCAGTAGTGTTGCCGGCGTATACCACCAGCGATCCATCGCCCTCAATCGTGAGCGAGGAGCCCTCCTCAACCCAGATTCCCGGGTGGTTGCCAGAGGCCTCGAGATAATTCTCGCCCTTGAGAACGAGCGTCACATTAGCTCCGTCCCGGATATTGATCGCAGACGAGCCCGCACCGGGGTCGTCAATCGTAAGGCCATCAAGCGTGATGGTGTGTGTTCCACCGGAGACAGTGATGTGCTGACCGCCAGGCAGGTTATACCAGTTGTCCTCAGAGATACCAGAGAAGACGTGGCCCTGGCATGTGCCGAGCTCGTTCACCGTATAGCTATCGCCAGCAGAGACCTCCTGGCCATTGTGGGAAATGGCAGCGAGGGCAACCGCCGGCGCCATCACCAGCAACGTCGCGCCAATGGAAAGAGTCGTACATGCCCGCACGATTTTTCTTGTTGAAAGCCTCATAAGCAGCCCAGGTTTCCTACTCATATTTTGGTATATACGCAAACCGCAGGCTATCAAACGAGCGCCCCCCCCCCGCAAGGGTAAAAGCTGCGCTCTTCATTCACCATTACACGAGGTCATACGACGTCGCAGGTCGAGCAGCCGCAATGTTATATACCCCCTCTACCTATTCGCGCGCTTTCCATATATCCTGCCACGCGACTCCTCGGCCACTTCTTCCAGAACGGTAGTGCCAGCCTTGCCGGGTTTTGACATAACAAAAAGAGGCTCCCAGGATTTCTCCTGGGAGCCTCCTCTTTGCCGGTTATCTATCCAGCATGAGCGCCTTGGCTAAGCCTTAGACCTCCGCGTAGAGATCCTTGAGCTTCGTGAGGTGCTCGTAGCGGGCCATGGCAGCTTCCTCGTTCTCGCGGAAGAGCTCGTCGACCTGCTCCTGCGGCAGCACGCGGCTCAGCGACGCGTAACGAGCCTCGTTGAGCAGGAACTCCTGGTAGCCACCCTTCGGCTCCTTAGAGTCGAGCGTGAACTTCTTGCCCACCTCGGCTGCCGGGTTGAAGCGGAAGAGGTTCCAGTAGCCGCAGTCCACGGCCTTCTTCATCTCGGCCTGGCAGTTCTGCATGCCGCCCTTCTTGATGGAGTGCATCTCGCAGGGCGCGTAGCCAATGATCAGGGACGGGCCGTCGTAGGCCTCGGCCTCCTGGATGGCCTTGAGCGTCTGAGCCGGGTTCGCGCCCATGGCGACCTGCGCCACGTACACGTAGCCGTAGCTCATCGCGATCTCGGCGAGGCTCTTCTTCTTGGTGAGCTTGCCGGCAGCGGCGAACTGGGCAACCTGGCCGATGTTCGAAGCCTTGGAAGCCTGACCACCGGTGTTGGAGTAGACCTCGGTGTCGAACACGAAGACGTTGACGTTGTGGTTCGAGGCGAGAACGTGATCCAGGCCACCGAAGCCGATGTCGTAGGCCCAACCGTCGCCGCCGAAGATCCAGAAGGACTTCTTGGTGAGGTAGGACTTGTCGGCGAGGATCGCCTTAGCGGCATCACAGCCGCAGGCCTCGAGCGCCTCGACGTACGCGGCGGCAGCGGTCTTGCTGACCTCGGTGTCGTTCTTGGCATCGAGCCAGGCCTGACCGGCGGTCTTCACAGCCTCGGGCGTGCCGTCGGCAGCGATGAGCGCCTCGGTCTCGGCCACGAGCTTGTTCTGGACGGCCTCGTAACCAAGGGCCATACCAAGACCGTGCTCGGCGTTGTCCTCGAAGAGGGAGTTGTTCCACGCCGGACCGTGACCCTCGGCGTTGACCGTGTAGGGCGAACGGGCGGCCGGGTTGCCCCAAATGGAGGAGCAGCCGGTGGCGTTGGAGATGAACATGCGGTCGCCGCAGACCTGGGTGACGAGGCGCGCATACGCGGTCTCGGCGCAACCAGCGCAGGAGCCGGAGAACTCAAGCAGCGGCTGCTTGAACTGGCTGCCCTTGACGTTGGCGGCCTCGAGCACGGGCTTCGGCGAGACGTTCTCGACGCAGTAGTCGAAGGTCTTCTGCTCCTCGAGCTCCTGCTCCTGCGGCACCATGGTGAGGGCGCCCTTCGGGCAGACCTTCGCGCAGTTGGTGCAACCCATGCAGTCGAGCGGGCTGATGGCCATGGTGAACTTCAGGCCGGTGTCCTTCGGCATCTTGATATCGAGCGTGCGCATACCCTCGGGCGCGTTCGCGACCTCGTCCTCGGTGAGGCCGAACGGACGGATGGTCGCGTGCGGGCACACGAAGGAGCACTGGTTGCACTGGATGCACTTGTCGGCGTCCCAATGCGGAACCATGACGGCGACGCCGCGCTTCTCGTAGGCGGAAGCGCCCTGCTCGAACTGACCGTCCTCGTGGCCAATGAAGGCAGACACGGGAAGCGCGTCGCCCTCCATGCGGTTGATGGGCTCCATGATGTTCTTGACCTGGGCGACGAGCTCGGGACGACCCTTGAGCTCATGCTCGACGACCTCATCCTCGGCAGTTGCCCAGTCGGCGGGCACCTCGAACTTGCGGAACGCGGTGGCGCCGGCGTCGATGGCCTTCCAGTTGGCCTCGACGATGGCCTGGCCCTTCTTGGCGTAGGACTTCTCGGCGGCGGCCTTCATGTACTCGATGGCGTCTGCCGCGGGGAGAACCTGCGCGAGCGCGAAGAACGCGGACTGCAGCACCGTGTTGGTGCGCTTGCCCATGCCAACCTTCTCGGCCAGGTCGATGGCGTCGATCAGGTAGACGTTAATGTTGTTCTTGGCGATATAGCGCTTGGCGTCGGCGCCGAGGTGCTTGGAGAACTCCTCGTCGTTCCACTGGCAGTTCACCAGGAAGGTGCCGCCGGGCTTGACGTCGCGGACCATCTTGAAGCCCTTGACGATGTAGCTCGGGTTGTGGCACGCAACAAAGTCGGCCTTATTGATGTAGTACGGGCTCTTGATGGGGTTGTCGCCGAAGCGCAGGTGCGAGATGGTCACGCCGCCCGTCTTCTTGGAGTCGTACTGGAAGTAGGCCTGGACGTACTTGTCCGTGTGGTCGCCGATGATCTTGATCGAGTTCTTGTTGGCACCGACGGTACCGTCGCCACCGAGACCCCAGAACTTGCACTCGATGGTGCCCTCGGCAGCCGTGTTGGGAGCGTCGGGATCCATGGGGAGCGAGAGGTTGGTCACATCGTCGACAATGCCGAGCGTGAACTCGCGCTTGGGCTCGTCGGCCTTGAGCTCCTCGTAGACGGAGAACGCAGCCGCGGGCGGCTCGTCCTTCGAACCGAGGCCGTAACGGCCGCCGACGACCTTGATGCCGGTCTTGCCAGCCTCATAGAGGGCAGCGACGACATCTTCGTAGAGGGGCTCGCCGATGGAGCCGGCCTCCTTGGTGCGGTCGAGCACGGCGATCTTCTTGACGGACTCGGGGAGCGCGGCGATGAAGTGCTCCACGGACCACGGACGATACAGGCGAACCTTCACGAGGCCGACCTTCTCGCCATGGGCGTTGAGGTAGTCGATGACCTCTTCGAGGGTGTCGCAGAAAGAGCCCATGCAGACGACGACGCGATCGGCGTCCTCGGCACCGTAGTAATCGAACAAGTGATAGCTCGTGCCGAGCTTCTCGTTCACCTGGTTCATGTAGTCCTCGACGACCGCGGGCAGGTTGTTGTACGCGGTGTTGCAGGCCTCACGGTGCTGGAAGAAGACGTCGCCGTCCTCGTGCGTACCGCGGTTGTGCGGATGCTCGGGATTGAGCGCGTGATCACGGAACGCCTGGACGGCATCCATGTCGCACATCTCGGCGAGGTCCGCGTAATCCCACACGGCGACCTTCTGAATCTCGTGCGAGGTGCGGAAGCCGTCGAAGAAGTTCAGGAACGGAACCTTGCCCTTGATGGCGGAAAGGTGAGCCACCGCGGAGAGATCCATGACCTCCTGGACGTTGGTCTCGGCGAGCATGGCGAAGCCAGTCTGACGGCAGGCCATGACGTCGGAATGGTCACCGAAAATGTTGAGCGCATGGCTGGCAACGGTGCGCGCGGACACGTGGAACACGCCCGGCAGATGCTCGCCTGCGATCTTGTACATGTTCGGGATCATGAGCAGAAGACCCTGGGACGCGGTGTAGGTGGTGGTCAACGCACCCGCGACGAGCGAGCCATGGACGGTGCCCGCGGCGCCGGCCTCGGACTCCATCTCGATGACGTTCACCTTCGTGCCAAAGATGTTCTTCTTGCCCTGAGCTGCCCACTGGTCGACATGGTCGGCCATAGGGCTGGACGGCGTGATCGGGTAGATACCCGCAACCTCGGTGAACGCATACGATACGTATGCGGCAGCCTCGTTGCCGTCCATGGACTTGAACGAACGCGCCATATACCCCTCTCCTCTCGTGTAGGTATACAGTCCCCGGTAGCCCGTGCGTACCGGTTATTCCACGGCGCTTATGGCATTCCCGCATGTCAAGCACGATTCGGCGAACGCGGCGAAACGAATCTGGCAGCGGAAATCCACATGCGACATTATTGTAACGCGTATCGCGCACGCGCGGGGGCAAAAGTGCGTCGAATGAATGTGTTTGTGCTGTTTCCTCTTTGCGGGACTGGGAGCAGGCGAGACGCTGACGCCGCGAGTAAACCTAGCCCCGTTCGCCAAACCTGCCCAACGGGTCTCGTCGCTCATCCTCGATCGCGAGCACCGTCACTGTTTGCTTCTCCTCGTCAATAACGTAATAGAGCCCATAGCGCCCGATAAAAAGCACCCTGCATGGCACAGGCGGACGAGCTGCCTCGTAATACGGGTCATAGACGCTACCATACCAAGGAAACGCAGCAAGAACATCGAGCGCGTCGTTCACACGACGATACACGCTTTCAGGAGATACATCCGCGAGTCCATACACAGCTTCATCTGTCAGCTGCACCTCAAAGGGGACGCGTTCATCCTGCGCACTACTCCCCATCGCGCGCCGCCCGGATGCGCTCGACGTCCCGGCGTGCCTGCACGAGCGACCGCACGCGACCATTGACGAGATCATCGTATCCGCGAGAAACCGCACGCCGTACTCGCTCTTCATGCTCGCGGAGACCGTCAAGCGCCGCAAACCGCTCATCGAATTCCGCCGCATCCATGACTACCAAGGAGGCCTTGCCGTTTTTGGTCAGATAGATAGGCTGCTTGGTTCTATGGCACTGCTCGGCAACAGCTCCCATATTACGTTGAAGTTCAGAAACAGGGATAACGGCAGGCATATGCAATCCTTTCATATAGTTCAATGTAGAACTATATGAAAGGATATCAGAATAGGGCATACACAACGGTCTGAATCATGTGCTTGTCGAAAGAACGTGAGACGAAGAAATGGTGAACGTCGCAAAAAGAGCGGTGGGCAAGCGCGGGGAATCAGCTACCGGAGAGGAACCCCTTCACGGCGTCGAGGAGGGCTTGGGCATCCGAGCCGGAGCACGAAACATCGACGGAATCGCCGTCGCGCAGCGCAAGCTTGAGCAGGTCGTTGCCATTGCGAATCGCCTGCTCTCGGCGCCAGCTCCTCATAGAAACCTTCGCGTCGAAGGTCTTAATGAGCGCCGCGAGCTCGTAGGCGAGTGCGACATGCAGGCCGTCGGGGAGCCGGACTGTGACCGTGGCGAAGCAAGAGCCGTCTGTTCCCATAGCGCCTCCCTGTAGAGGAGATGGGCGGCCGAGCCGTCCGCTCAAACCGCCCATCCAGATCCGTCAGTACCCGTATCCAATGATATCAGCGCCATGTCCGTGGTACACGGCTCACGCGAGCAGCGTGCACGAGGCGAGGCGCTCAGCACCCGCTAAGCGCACGGCGCTCGCCGCGCCACCAAACGTTCGTCCTACTCCGTGCCCACGCGATCCTGCTCGCTGAGCTTTCGCAGCGAACCGTGCTCGGGCACCCACGCCTTGTTGTCGGAGCCATACACCTCGATGAGGTGCTTGAGCGTAGCCTTCGGTGCCTCGCGGAGCGTGTCCCAGAACTTATACGCGTTCGAGCCGCTCCAGTCCGCCTCGAGGATGGTGTCGCAGCACGCGCGGCACATGTCGTAGGCGACGTTCACCTTGTTGATGCCCATGCGGCACACGCGATAGAGATCCTCCTCCGCCGTGCCGGACGAACCATGGAGTACGAGCGGGAAGCCCCCGGTCGCGTCCTTGATTTCCTTCAGGCGGTCAAAGTCGAGGTACGGCTTATATCCCTTGGGGTACGCGCCGTGCGCCGTGCCGATGGCGATGGCCAGGCAATCAACGCCCGTTTGCTCAATAAAGCTCATGGCGTCCTTTACGGACGTGAGCGCAGCGTCGCGGTCGGTTGCATACTGATCAGCCTGCCCCACGTGCCCGAGTTCGGCCTCGACGGAGACGCCCACGGCATGGGCGATCTTAACGATCTCGGCCGTCTCCTCTACGTTCTTCTCGAACGGCTCGGACGAGCGGTCGACCATGACCGACGTGAAACCCGCGCGAATGGCGGAGACGATTTTCCAGTACTCGGCACCGTGGTCGAGGTTCACCGCCACGGGTACGCTCGCCTTCTCGGCGATATCGCACAGGATCTTACCCATGAGGTCGATGTCGGGATTGCACTTGAAATTGAAGTCGATGATGAGCGGGGCATTCATCTCCTCTGCCGCCTCGACGAACGAGCGAGCGTTGAGTTCCGTATGCACATTCGGCGCAGCGACGGCGTAGTTCTCGGCGCTCGCGCGGTCGAGAATCTCTTTCATGGTCACGAGCATAGATGCAACCTCCTCTGTAATCCGCGCGCCGCGCCGGGCGAGGTGCGCCGCAGGGGTGCGGAGCGCGGAAACGAACCAACAAACCGGGGAGGACAATCGGTCCTCCCCCGTCACCTACTCGAGCACGGACGCGTAGATCTCGCGCGACGCCGCCTCGTCAAGGTCGATGAAGCCGTAAATGATCCCGTCCGGGCTGCACCGACGGCGAGCAACGATATCCTCGAAATCGCCCACGGGATCGGGCACACCGAGCTCCTTGAGCGTAAGCGGTAGCCCCATGGACTTGATCCACGCACGCAACCTGCGCACGCCTTCGAGCGCCGTGCTCTGCACGTCATTCATGTCGGGCTCGGCCTCGAACACGTCAACGGCGAACTGCGCCGCGCGCGCAACGTGGATAGGCTCACCCTTCGTTGCGAGGTACTCGAGGTAGGCGTGCATCATCACGCCGATGCCCGCGCCGTGCGGCGTGTCGTACGTGCCGCTGATCTGCGCCTCGAGACTGTGAACAGCGCCGCCCGGGCTCTTGCGCCCGATGCGCGTCACGTCGTTATGGCTCATCGATGAGCACAGGAGCAGCTCGGAGCGCGCCTCGTAGTCGTCGGGGTGCTCCACGGCGATGGGGCCGTACTTCACCACGTTGCGCATGACGCCCACGCCAAACCGGTCGCCGAGCCCGCTGAACGCACTCTGGAAATACGAGTCGAACGTGTGCGCCATGATGTCCACCGAGCCGAGCGCCGTCTGGTAGCGCGGCACGCTGTAGGTGAGTTCGGGATCCATGATCGCGAATGTTGGACGGTTCTGCGTGTAGTTCGAGTTGAACTTCTTGTGCAGGTCGATGTCGTCCAAAATGACAATCGAGAAGCTCGTCTCGCTCCCCGCCGCAGCAATTGTGGGAATCGCGCCCACAGGAGCAATCTTTTGAGGCACAATGGGATCCGGGGTCCAGTTGAAGAACTGCCAGAAGTCTCCATCGTTGGCGATACCGAGTGCGATGGCCTTTCCCGTGTCAATCGTGCTTGCCCCGCCAACCGCGAGAACGAAGTCCGCCTGCTCCTCCAAAGCCAAGGCGACACCCTTCTCGACGAGCGAACGACGGGGATTCGGCTGGATCCCACTGATCTCCACGAAGGGGATGCCTCCCGCTTCGAGCGCGGCGACCACCGTGTCGTACAGACCAATCTTGCGGGTGAGCTCTCCCTCGTACACGAAAAGCACCTTCGTACCGCCGTACTTGCGCACGAGCTCTGCCGTCTGAGCGACGACACCCTTGCCAAACACGATCTCCGACTTCATGGAGAACGTGAAATTCGTGAACTGCTTCAAGGTCGCCCTCCCTCCTTTCGATTCCGAGACGTACCGCTACACGAGCCCTACGAGCGAAAGCACAAGGCAGACGCCCAAGATGATGAGAATCAGGCGGCCGAACTTGAGGCCGATCTTCTTATAGAAGAAGAAGCATGCCCACACCGCAAGCATCTGGATGAGACCCGGGCAAATGCTGTCGAGAATCGCCTGGAGGCCGGACTCGTTGCCGCCGAGCATGAACGTGGGCGCAAGCGCGAACGAGGCGTTCTTCGCCGTGAGGGCACCCACCATGAACACGCCGAGGATGCCAGCGGCCTTGATGACCTTGCTGATCACGCCGGACTGAATCATCGAGGTGATCGACTTGATGCCGAGCATGTAGCCGAAGCTCGTCATATACAGGCCGAAACCCCAGTCGATGATTGAATAGATGAACGGGATGAACGCAGCGATCGGATTCCCGGCGAGGCCGAGCGAAGCAGCGAGCGAGAACGAGAGCACGCGGAACGTGGCGAGGTTGATTGAGTCGCCGATACCCGCCAAAGGACCCATGAGGCCGGTCTTAAGGCTGACGATCGCCTCCTCGGGGATGTCGGCACCCTCGGACTTCTCCTGCTCCATACTAATCGACAGACCGAGGATGGCACCGCCCCACGTCGCCATGGTGTTGAAGAACAGCAGGTGGCGCTTCATCGCCTCGGCGCGCTGCTCCTTGTCGGGGTACAACTTCGCGAGGCAACCGGACATGCCATAGCAGAACCCGACGGCCTGGCGGCGGTCGAAGGAGCTGCCCGTCTCGGCAACCCACCAGTAGCGGTTCCAGGCCTTGCGAAGATCCTTCTTGGTGATCTCTACCTTTTCAGCCATGATGCCCTCCTCTATTCCTCATCGTCATCGTCGTCATCGGATGTTGGGAGCAAGCCCTTGACCTTGGCGAGGATGGTTTTTTCCGTATCGACGTCCATGAGCAGCACGATCACAGCGAGCGGAATGCCGAAATACGCGGCGGTGAGCACGCTCAGGCCGAGAATCTCACACGCGAAGAAGCCGATGAAAAAGAATGCGAAGATGCTCGGCTTTCCGATGGTGTAGAGGATCATCGCGAAGCCAACGACGGGCAGGATGCCGCCCGCAACGCTCATGCCGTTGAGCGCCCACGCGGGGAGTGCGTCGAAGAACGGCTGGATGACCTGCTGACCGAGGAGATTCGCGATGAACACCACGGGGAACACGATGATGAAGTTAATGGCGAGGCCGTATCCCCACGCGATGAACCGCAGCTTGCTCACGTTGCCATCTTCGGCGCACTTGTCGGCGGCGATGGCGGTACGCGAGTTAAACGTCTTGCGCAGCGTGTCGAACAGCGCCGAGACCACGGCAATGGGTGCCGCAAGCAGGACGGCGGCGTTAGGCTCGACGCCCGATGCCATGGCCAGGGGGATCGCGATGCCGCCGGCGACGCACTCGTCGGCGGGCATGGAGCCGCCCGGCGCCATGAGACCCACGTACACGAGCTCGATCGTCGCGCCGATGACCATGGCGGTATACATGTCGCCCATGATGATGCCGTAGAAGATGGCCATGACAACCGGTTGCTTGAGGCACTTCTGGATGGTGTATCCCGTGCCTGATGTTGCGATGGCGCAATACAGACCCGAGAACAAAGCGACGCCTATGTTCATGTTTCCTCCCTTTTCCTAAGACTGTGTGACCTTGCGCTCGATCGCGTCAAAGCCAACGCGCTCGTTCTCCGGCGTCATCTGGGCATATACCTCGATGCCCCGATCGCGGAGTTTGCGCAGAACCTCGAGCTCCTCCTTGTTCACCTGGACGGACTTCGCCACCATGACCCGGCCGGGGGCTCCGGGAAGCCCGCCGAGCTGCACGGCCTTGATGTCCACGCCGCCTTCGGCGAGCGTGAGGCATCCCTCGATGTTGTTGAGGAGCAACAGCACGCGACCCTCGGCGAACTGGTTCTTGTTCCAGATACGAATTGCCTTGGCCTCGTCGTAGATCTTCACCTTCATGTCCGCCGGCGCGGCCGACACGTAAATCTGCGACAAGAGGTCGTTCTTGGGCAGCTCGTTATCGACGATGATGCACTTCGTGAGATTGAGCTGCTGCTTCCAGCGAGTCACGATCTGCCCGTGCAGCAGGCGTGTATCCACGCGGCACAATGCGATTTCTGCCATCTTCGTTCACCTCCCCTCATGCGATATTCAAACGCTTGCGGACGTCCACAATGCCCTCTTCGCCGCTGGTACGGCACAACAGCGCGAGCTCCTGCGGAGACTTGCCGCTGCGCGCGCCCATGACAGCCTCGATGAGCATGGGCAGGTTCACGCCGGCAAGGCACTCGATGTTGCGGCCCTGCAGGCATTGGGCAATGGTGTTATAGGGGCTCCCGCCGCAGATGTCGACGAGCACGAACGCCCCTTCCTCGTCGTCGATCCCCTCGAGCTTCTGCTCGACCTTGCTCTTAAATTCCACGATGTCGTCACCCTCATGGAGCGCAACGATGCCGATATCATCCGTCTCGCCCAATAGCAGATCGACGCTGCTCTTGATGCCGGCGGCGAAGTCGCCGTGCGTGAGCACGAGCACCTGCGTCATGAAAGCCACCTCCTCCTTGTTGGTCGTTTACTCCATCTGCATGACCACGCGGTAGGTGCCGGGCGTGGTCGCCTTCTCGAATGCCTCCTGGCAGCGCTCGGCCGGGAGCACATGGTCGATCACCAGGTCCGTGTTGATGTAGCCGCGGGCGATGAGCTGCGTAGCGAGGTACGTCTCCTCGCGGTTCGAGCCCATGGTGCCGATAATTTCAATCTCGCGGCTGTGGATCTGGCCGATGCTCACACTCACGGGGACGTCCGGGTGCTGCGAGCTGTAGGCCACGATACGGCCAGCGCGCGCAAGCACGCCCATGCCCTGCTCGAAGAGCGAGCTGTGCGGCACGGTGCTGAACACCACGTCCGCGCCGCCGCGCCCATAGGAGTGAGCCTCGACGAACGTCTTCAGGTCCTCGGCCGTGGGGTCGACCACGAAATCCGCACCGGCGGCGAGCGCCTTCTCGCGACGCGCCGCATCGGGCTCGGACATGATGACCGTCGCACCCTTGAGCTTGGCGATCTGCACGTGCAGAAGGCCCATGATGCCCGCGCCGATAATCACGGCGACTTCACCGGTGGCGAGCCGTGAACGGTTGACGCCGTGAATCACGCACGAGACCGGCTCGGTGACGGCCGCCCGCTCGAAGGGAATCGCAGGGTCGACCACAGTGAGCTTGTTCTCCTGGATGGTGAGGTACTGAGCCATCTGAGACTCAAAGCCGCCAATGGGCTTGGCGAGCTCGCCGGGCTTCCACGCCGCCTCGAACTCCTTGCGGCGCTCGGCACGGCCGGTGCACTGGTTGATGTTCTCCTTGCAGTAGTGACACACGCCGCAAAACTCGCGCTCGAGCACTACATGGTCGCCCACATGGATGAAGTGGACGTCCTCACCCACCGCTTCGACGATGCCGGAGCCTTCGTGCCCCTGTACCGAGGGAAGGTGATTCTTGGTCACGCCGAGAAATGCGCGCTGGTCGACCGTGCACAGGGCACAGGCCTTCATGTGCACGAGCACCTCGTGCTTGCCGGGAACCGGCTTGGGGTACTCGCGGAGCTCCGCCTTGCCCACATCGACGATCGTAACTGCCTTCATCATCTCTGCCATACCGAAACCTCCTGGTTCAATCCGCTTCCTATTCCTGGTTCTCTGCGTGCATTCCGTCTGTCACGGGCACAGTTGCATGCGTGCCTTAGGACTCGCGCGTCCCCTCACTCGTCGTCATCACTCCCCTCCCGCGGGGAGCTGCGCGCCCGCTGTCCAAAACCGGTTACGTCGAGCAATGAGGACGGGGCGTCCTCGAGCGCCTCGTCGACGAGCTCGCGGGCACGACGCCCTTCGCGATTGGCAACGATGCCGAGCGCGACGGGCAGGTTGACGCCCGTGACATGGATGAATTCAGCGCAACCTTCGACCGCGCAGACGCTGTTGAAGGGCGTGCCTGCGAGGATGTCCGTAAGCGCGATGATCTCCTCACCCCGGTCGCGCGCGGCGACGATATCAGCCGCGATCTCTGCGCGAAACACCGCCGCGTCATCCTCCGGGCAGAGCGTGAAGGCGCTCACGCCCTGCTGGTCGCCTACGAGCATCTCGATGCTCTCGATGAGGCTCTGGGCAAGCATGCCGTGCATAGCTATGGTGACGTGGATCATGGGGGCTCACCCGACCTTTCCGTTGGGGGCGAGAGCGCCGGAGACGCTCGCACTTGCGCCGTCGCGGTCCGTCACGCCGAACAGCAGCTCGCGCAGGCTCGCCTCAAGCTCCGCGGCGTCGTCCAGGGCAAGCAGCTCCTCGATGACCTGCGCGTCGTCCGCGACGTCAGCAAGAGCGGCGAGAAGCTCTATGTAAGCATTCCCCGACCGCTCGCGCGGCATGGCGGCAAGGGCAACGAGCCGCACCTCGAACACGGCGCCGCAGCTCGTCCACTCGATTGCCTGCGCCAGCGTGGCGAAGGCGATGGCGGGGTGGCGTACGGAACGCGAAATGCCGTGCGGGAGCACGAGGCCGCCGCCCAGATTCGTCGAGCCGAGTTCATCGCGGGCAGCAACATCGACCAAAAACTGCGGGATATCGTCGATGGCACCGATGCACTCGAGACGCTCGGCAAGAGACGCGAGGAGCTCTCCCTGTGTGTGCTGAGGTGCATGGGCGACGGCGACGAGGCGAAACGCCCGCGGCTCTGCGTCCGCCGCAGCGTCGTTGCGCCACGAGGTGGATCCTTCTGCCGAAAGCTTCATCCAATCCGCGCAGGCGCAGGCGACCTCCCTGCCGTTTGCGGCGATGATCCGCACCTCGCGGACGAGATTGGTATCGGTCGCGTCGACGATGCGCGCACGTGGCGTCCGTTGGCGTGGGTCGATGGCGCAGGTGATTCCCTCGCGCATGTCCGCGTCGACGAGGCGCAACTCGCACGCGGCGCGCTCCGGAGCTCCACCGCCCACGCCCTGGGCGGCTCCAGCAATAGAGACCTCAATGTCCTGGCTGCCCAGCAGTGGTCTCACCGGCTGGGCGACCTTGTCCCTGAGCAGACCGGAAAAGCGGATGCGCTCGATGTCGTCGCGATCGAGCAACGCGGAGACGAGCACCACAGGAACGGGGGCGTGCTCGATGCGTACCGTCGAGATTGCGAAGTCGTACATCCCGGCCGCCGTCTGAGCGAGCTCCTCGACCGAGAGCGCGTCGATGACCACGATGTCCGGAAGGAGCGCCCGGATGCGCGACTTAAGGAACTGCGACGTGCCGTAGCCGCTCTGGCACACGAGCGCCACGCGCGACGAGGCATGCGTGCCCTCCACAATGGTTTGGCAATACATGGCAAGGTAGGCCGCCTCGTCTACACCGATACTCGGATACGAGACGTCCATGGTAAAGCCCCAGCATGCGAACTCGATGAGCGTGAGCAGCCGCGGATGGAGACCGGCGAACTGTTCGAGATAGTCGTTCGTGATGCGCACGCCGTAGCGCACGCGGTCGAGCATCGCGTTGATATGGAGAGCGAGCTCGCTACGGAGAGTCTCGGAGGGCGCGACGACCTGACCAGTAAAGTGCGACACCACGCGCACGAGCAAGTCGATGAGCACCTGGTTGTCGCCCTCGCCCTGGCAGCCCTCGCTCGCGTTGCGACCGATTCCGAACGAGACGAGGTAGCCGAAGATGTAATCCGTCTCGCGCGCGTTGAGCTTGATGTCGAAGCGCCCCTCGATGGAGGTGCGTAGGTCGATTGCATGAAGGTAGAGGTCGAGGTGCTCCGGGTCGACCGAGCGGGCGTCGGCGGCGTCGGCGCTCACGCTCTTCCCCTTCTTCACGCGGTCGATGCAGATGAGCAGGTGCGTGAGCAGATTCACGTAGTAGGGGTCGCCGATGAGCGTCTTAGTAGAGCGCTCGAGGTCGTCGATGAGGCTTTGGACGAAGTCGACCGATTCCTCGTCAAAGAGTTCGAGCAGGCTCTCGCGACTGCGGTCGTTCAAGCGGTTGCCGCTCGGCGGGGAGCTCGGGGCGAACGGCGCTTGCCGACGCGAGCGTATGCCCAGGATATCGGCGAGCGCACGGCGCAAGTCCGTCTCGCGCCCCTCCACCGTGGTCCCCGCGGGGCCACGCCGCAGGCGCAAGCCGTAGTCCGCAAGGGTCTTCTCGACGGTGCGGAGGTCGGAGGCGATGCTCGTCTTGCTCACGAAGTAGCTGTCCGCGAGGCGCTGAATCGAGACGGGTTCCTCGGAACGTGTGACGAGCCGCTCGAGGATCTCCTCGCGACGCGCCTTGGGACTCGTGCTTGCGATGTTTTGCTTGAGACGCGTGACGAGCCGATGCATGCGCTCCGGGGAGGTTGGCGCGAGGCGCACGCCCTTCCCCCGGACACGTTCGAACCCGATTCCGAGTTCGTCGAGCAGGCGCGAGACGACCTCGAGGTCGCTGCCGACGGTGCGCTGCGACACCGCCAGGTATTCAGCCAGGTGCTTCGTGGTCTCGAATGCGAGACCGTTCTGCACGAGGCGCGCGAGCAACGCGACTTGTCGTGACCTGAGCATCATGGCGTCTTCCTCCCTTTACTGAACAGCCTAGGTAGGAATAGCAAAACGCGAAATAACAAGGCTTGCAGCTGTGATACGGGAAAGTCGTTCAGCCCACGCGTTCACCGACCGAAACCGACCGTTGGGGGGTGCAGTCCTCTGCTGCGGGCAGTGAGTCGCGAGCCATCTTCATGCCCACAGGCCGAAGATCCCGCCGCATGTACCGGGAGGCGTCATGTCCGTAGCACGCGGCCGACGCCCGCTTCCGCATATTCTGGGCACAAGGCGCGCCAAATCGTGTGTGCTATGCCCATCTCTGCATTATTATGCAACAAACGCTGCGGCACGGTGGGAGGAAAAGCGAAGGCAGAGCGCGTATAATCGCTTCGATTCGCATTCGTTGGGTCTGCTGCTCTCATTTGTTGGACCCGCCACCATAAGGAGGCTCATGAACGGAACTATCCTGCAAGGCTTCTCCTGGTACCTGCCTGCCGACGGCTCGCACTGGCGCCGCATCGCCGAGCAGGCGCCCGACTTCGCCTACCAGGGTATCACGGCCGTGTGGCTGCCGCCCGCCTACAAGGCCGAAAAAGGCGCCGAGGACGTGGGCTACGGCGTCTACGACACGTATGACCTCGGCGAATTCAACCAGAAGGGAACCGTGCGCACCAAGTACGGCACGCGCGCGGAATACGAGGCTGCGGTGCGCGCGCTGCAGGCAAACGGTATCCAGGCCCTCGCGGACATCGTGCTCAACCAGCGCCTCGGCGCGGACGGCGCCGAGGACGTGGTCGCGCGCGAGGTGCAGTCCAACAACCGCGAAGCAGTGCTCGGCGACGTCCAGACCATCTCCGCGTGGACGCGCTTCGACTTCCCCGGTCGTGCGGGCGCCTACTCGGACTTCACCTGGGACTGGACCTGCTTCCACGGCGTGGACTGGGACGACAAGGCCAAGCGCAAGGCGATCTTCCTCTTTGACGGCAAGCACTGGGACAGCGCCGTCGACCGCACCGAGAACGCCAACTACGACTACCTCATGGGCGCGGACGTGGACGTGAACGACCCGCGCGTCTTTGACGAGCTCGTGCGCTGGGGCTGCTGGTACGTGGACGCCTGCGGGCTGGATGGCTTCCGCCTGGATGCGCTCAAGCACATCGACCGCGGCTTCTACTTGCGCTGGCTCGACGCCGTGCGGAAGCACGCCGACAAGGAGCTCTTCTGTGTGGGCGAGTACTGGGGCCGCACAGCCGACGAACTCACGGCCTATCTCGGCGAGGAGCGCACGATGTCGCTCTTCGACGTGCCGCTGCACTACAACCTCTACAACGCGAGCTGCTCCAACGGCAACGTGGACCTCTCCAAGATCTTCTCAGGCACGCTCGTGGAGCGCGACCCCGTGCACGCCGTGACCTTTGCCGAGAACCACGACACGCAGCCCGGCCAGGCGCTGCAGTCCTTCGTCCAGACGTGGTTCAAGCCGTCCGCCTACGCGCTGATCCTCCTGCGCGAGGCCGGCTACCCCTGCGTCTTCTACGGAGACCTCTACGGCATGCCCAACGACGGCAACATCCCCGCCGTGCGCGAGCTGCCGCTGCTGATGGAGATCCGTCGCCGCTTTGCCTACGGCACGCAGCACGACTTCCTGGACGCGCCGGACGTGATCGGCTGGACGCGCGAGGGCGACGACGAGCACGAGGGCAGCGGCGTGGCCGTGGTCCTCACCGACCGCGACGGCGGTGAGAAGCGCATGTTCGTGGGCGCCGGCCACGCCGAAGAGACCTGGAGCTGCGTCATCGGCGAGCAAGACGACGCCGTGGTGGACGCCGAGGGTTGGGCGACGTTCCGCACGCTCGGCGGGCGCCTCTCCGTCTACCTGCCGAAGCACACCGCCGATGCCTTGGAGCACGACCGCCAGCTCCACGCCATCGTCCGCGACATCGCCGAGGATACCGAAGAGATGCGCGCGTAGCTGGGACTTTGCAACCACGCCTGATGTAGAAATACCGTTGCAGCTGGCAACATCACCCACTGCAACGGTATGTAATGTTGAAGTGTATTCGCGCCTACAGCACGCAGCATACGCCCTACAGCGTGCGGCGTGCTTCGATCGCGCGGCCGAGGGTAAGTTCGTCGGCATACTCGAGGTCGCCGCCCACGGGAAGGCCGCTCGCCAACCGACTTACGGTGACGCCGAGCGGTTTGATGGTGCGCGCGAGGTAGCTCGCCGTGGTCTCACCCTCGATGTTGGGGTTCGTCGCGATGATGACCTCTTGGATATCCTCCTCGGCCAGGCGCGCAAGGAGCTCGCGAACATGCAGCTGCTCAGGACCGATCTTCTCCATTGGGCTGATCACGCCGCCAAGCACGTGATATAGCCCTCGGTAGCTGCCTGTTCTCTCGATTGCCTGCACATCACGCGGCTCGCCGACCACACAGATGCGCGTGCGGTCGCGCATACCGTCCATGCAGATAGGGCATTCGTCTGCCGTGGCGTAGTTGAAGCACCGGCTGCAAAAGTGCACGTGCTCCTTCACGTCGAGGATCGCCTGCGCGAGGCGGCGCGCTTCCTCGGCGTCGGCTTCGAGCAGGTGGTAGGCGATGCGCTGGGCAGACTTGGGGCCGATGCCCGGCAAACGCCCCAGCTCATCGAGCAGGCGCTGCAAATCTTGGTTGCTCGCCATGGCGTCCTTCCTCATCAGCTTCCACGAGTGGCATTCGGTGTTCACGGGGTCACAAACGCCGTGCACAAACGCACTCGCGACGGATATCAACGGTTATTTCGCAATGAGCCGAGTAGAGGGGCATCTTTTGCAAAAGAATTCGCAGGTAGAACGCTTATGCCGGTTCGCGCTACTCGACAAGTCCAAAAACAACCGTTGATTTCCGAATCGAGTGAACTTAGAACGGCATTCCGGGGATGTTGAGGCCGCCGGTGATGGCGCCCATCTGGCGGTTCGCGAGGTCGCCCACGCCGCGCAGCGCCTCGTTCACGGCGGCCGTGACCATATCTTCGAGCATCTCGACATCCTCGGGATCGAGCGCCTCGGGGTCAATCTTAAGCGAGGTGATCTGCATCTCGCCGTTCACCGTGACCTTGACCATGCCGCCGCCGGCAGACGCGTCCACCGTCGACTGCGCGATGTTCTCCTGTGCGGCAGCAAGCTGCTCCTGCATCTTGCGAGCCTGCTTCATCATTTGCTGCATATTCATCTGAGCCATGGAAACTCCTTGCCAAAGTGGAGCAGCGGCGCAGATAGCCCGCTCACCCCATCGCAGACGCTATATCGGGTACGCATCCTATCATATCAGGATGGCCACAGTGCGACATCTCTCTTGGGTGCCAAAGCGGTCACCTTGCGATACCTCGCATCGCGGGAATGCGAACTCGAACTCTCCGCATGGCATACCTCCCTTCAAGAGGTTCGAAGCCGAGCTTCTCACGCACCCAGCCCCACGCCCACCTCGTACAAGATTCATAGCCAATATCCCGTCGGGCTCCATCGAAATAGCCGTTAGGACGGTGATTTTAAGTCGTAATGACTATTTCAATGGAGTTCGATGCAAGGTGGAAGAACTAGGCACCGGCGGCAGCTTCAAGTTCATTGATCCATTGCCTCCATTGCTGACGTTCGATGCGAGGCGAACGGGCTAGGCATAGGCAGCGGGGCGCACGGCTAGGAGTCGAGTTTGGTGAACACGACGCCGTCGCCGAAGATGTTTCCCAGAATGTCCTTGATGTCGTCGGCTGCGCCGGATCCCGAGCTCGCCGGCGCGGCAGCAGGGGCACCGAAAGCCGGCGCGGGCTGCTTCGCTGTCAACGAGTCAGGTGCCGGTGTGACCGAAGATGCGGATGCAGAAGATGGAACCTGCGTTGGGCTCGGCATCGCAGCGGGTGCCGGATTCGCGGGAGGAATAGAGGCTTGAGCAGCTGCAGCGGGCGTGGATGCAAGGTCTGTGGGCACAGCGCTGCCCATGGAAGATGTCTGCGCAGAAGAAGCGCCGACGGGCATATCAAACGGTGGAAGGTCATCTTCGGCGTAGTCGAATGCAGTAGCATCATCGTAGGGAACCTGGTCATCGACAGGAGCCGTCTGGACGAAACCACTCGCCGCCGCTGAAGCGTGCTCGGGCGCGGCTGCTACCGGAGCGGCAGGTTCAGACGCGGACGGGGCGGTCGCCGCAGGTACCTCAAAAGCGACGGGCGCAGGGATGCCCGACGCCGCGAACGCTGCGGGCGCGGGCTGCGACGCCGGAGCGGCCGATGTAGACATCGAGCGCGCGGCGGGCTGCGCCTCAGCCATCACATAGTTCAGCATGCGCACGCCGAAAACGGCGGCGACCTGCGGCTGCACAATGCTTTGCGTATCGGGGCGACCGAGCATCGTAATCGCGAAGTTCGAGCCTGCGGGGAACGAGACCGTGAGCGCTTCGCCATCGTCCGCCACGGCGCGGGAACTCAACAGAAGCGATCCGCGCGAAGGCTGCGTCGCTGTCACAAGACGCACAACCTCATCCCATTTGCGCTGCAGCTCACCAGGGTCGCACACGGCCGCAGCTGCAGAAGACTCCACTGCAGGCGCGGCGGGGGCGGCAGCGGGAGCAGCCGTGGGCGCAGCCGCGGCAGGCGCGGTGGACGCACGGACGGGCTCAGCCTGCGTTGCCGCGGCCTGAGAAGCAGTCGAGATGGGTGAGGGGGTTTGGGGCTCCACAACCGCAGGGACAGCCTCAACAGGTTTCTCCGCTGCAGGCATGGAAGCCGCGGGTACAGTAGCCTCCACGCGATCGGCGGGAGCTGCGGGCTCGACGGAAGCAACACGAGTGGACGCGTGGTCCGATGCGCTCACGGCGAGGCGAGCATCCGCTGAAGCGTCTGATGCCGCGTCGGCAGCGCGCGCGGATGAGGCGGCCTTCGGCGCTGCAGAAGCCACTGGTTCTACGGGCGAAGCAGCGGGCGCCGAAGCGGAACGGGGCTCAGCAAAGCCGGCAGCACGCTCTTTCGGTATCTTCGCTCCCACGAGCGCCGCCATGTCGGCTGCGGCGAGCGGAGCCGAAGGAATCCCCTTTGCAATCTGCGCCTCAAGCCGCTCGAGACGCTCGGCAAGCGCCTCGAGGGTAAGATCCGCCTCCGGACGTGCCAGGCGCGTGAGCGCGATCTCCAACACCAGCCGCATATCGGCAGCTGAGCGCATCTCGAGCGCCGCGTCATCGAGCACCACGAGCACGCGCGACAGCCGATCGCCGCTCTCGAACAATGCAGCCTCCTCGGCAAGCGCGGCAATCTCTTCCGGCGTGCCCTCGATGAGCTCGGGGCGTGCGCCGGCGACATGAGCCATGTACACGTCGCGGACGTGCGCCACGAGGTCGCGCGTGAGCTCCATCAAGTCCTCGCCGGCGTCGACCTGTTCTTTTACGAGCGCGAAGAGCGTAGAGACGTCGCGCGAAGCGAGCGCATGGCTGAAGCGCGAGAGCACCGTACCCGAAACCTCGCCCAGCAGCGCCCGCGCATCCGCCGCGCGCACCGAACCGTTGCCGAACACCGAAAGCTGTTCCAACGTGGAAAGCGCGTCGCGCATGCCGCCGCGCGCGTGCTTGGCTACGACCTCAAGGGCATCGTCGTCGAACGAGAATCCCTCCTGCTCGCAGATGTAGCGCAGACGCCCCACGATATCCTCGTTGCCGATGCGATGGAAGTCGAAGCGCTGGCAACGCGAGAGAATCGTCTCGGGGATCTTCTGGGGATCGGTGGTGCACAGCACGAAGACCACATGCGCGGGCGGCTCCTCGAGGGTCTTGAGCAACGCATTGAACGCCGCTGTGGTGAGCATGTGCACCTCGTCGATGATATATATCTTGTACGCGCCACGCACCGGGGCGAAGTTCACCGAACCGATAATCTCCTCGCGCACGTTGTCCACACCGGTGCGGCTCGCGGCGTCGAGCTCGTAGACGTCCGGATGCGTGCCCTCGGCGATGGCGGCACACTCGGGACAGCTACCGTCGGGCAAGCATCCAGCAGCGCCTTGCGCGCGCGCGGCGTCGGCGCCCTGGCACAGGAGCGACTTCGCCAGGATGCGTGCCATGGTGGTCTTGCCCGTGCCGCGCGGGCCGCAGAAGAGATACGCATGGGAGAGGCGCCCCTCGGTCACGGCGTGCTCGAGCGTGGACACGATATGCTGCTGCCCCACGACGCTTTCGAACGTGAGCGGACGGTATTTCCTATAGAGCGACTCCATCGAACCTCTCCTTGCTCCCTCTGGCGTACGTAAAATTCCCCAGCGGTTTTTTTACATCGCTGAGTGATCCGCGCGGCTCACGCCCTCATCCTGAGCGATGTAAAAAAGTCGCTGGGGTAATTTTACATGCTACAATCCGCGCTCGCTCAAGCGCCGGTCGATATCCTTGAGCGTGATGCGGGTAGCGAACAGTTGGCGATACGTTGCCGTCTTCACACGGCCGGCACCTTTGAGCTCGGCCATGCGGGTCGTAACGTCCTCGAGTTCAGAGCGAACATCGACAGCAAAGGCATCATACGCTGCAAGTTTTTCGACATCTCTTGCATAAGCCATGGGCACTCCTTCCGCCGATCCGCACGTGTACCCATGATACCCTCTCGCACAGACAAAAGGACCTATGCGAAGACGAACAAACCGAACATAGTAAGAACGCGTGCTAGAATAGATAGAAAGCATACGAACACGTACCACAAACGCACCAAGGATCACCATGCCGCTGTTCTCGCGTCACAATTCCCCCGCACGCGCCAACGCACCCGCGTCGGCAAGGCTCGCGGCGCCCGCCACGCGGCACATGCCCGTCGCGCCACCCGCCCCCGGTGCCATGGCGTCGACGCTGCTCAAGCGCTACCGCCCGCTCGAAACGCGAGCCACGGGTGGCTTCGGATCCGTCGAGGTCTGCATGGACACCCGCCTGCAGCGCCGCGTCGCCATCAAGCGCATCCCGCTCGCCTCTCCCTTGAGCGTCACGCCGGAGAGCACGCGGGCCGCCGCGCTCGCCGAGGCACGCACCGCGAGCATGCTCCAACATCCAAACATCGTCTCGGTTATCGACTTCTCCTACGATGCCGAATATGCCTACCTCGTTATGGAATACATCGATGGCATGTCGCTCGAAGAGTTCCTCGCCACTGTAGAGGGCAGCTCTCTCACCTACGACGAATGCGCCGCCATCGCCGACGCGCTCGTGCAGGCGCTCGCGTTCGCGCACGAAAACGGCGTGCTCCACCTCGATATCAAGCCCGGCAACGTCCTCATCGACCACAACGGGCACGTGAAGCTCACAGACTTCGGTATGGCGACGCTCACGAGCGCCGCGGGCTTCGGCGGAGCGCGAGGTGGCACCATCGGCTATATGGCACCCGAGCAGCTGCGCGGGGAGGTCGTCGACGAACGAAGCGACATCTTCTCGCTTGCCGCCGTGCTCTATGAATCCCTCTGTGCCACGGCACCGTTCCGCGCGGGCACCCCAGCAGATTCGCTCAAGCGCATCGAGAAAGGCGTCATCTACCCCTCGAGCCTCCTGGCGGACATCCCCCAGAACACCGAGGAGGCGCTGCTCGCCGCCCTCGACCCCGATCCGGCGCAGCGCCCGGCGAGCGTACAGGAGCTCGGCGACTGGCTCCTACCCGGTCTTGGCAGCTCGCGTGAGGGCAAAAAGAGCCTCGCGCGCATCATCGCACAGCTCACCTCGGA
The DNA here is from genome assembly GCA_900538305.1 of uncultured Collinsella sp. Taxonomy (GTDB): domain Bacteria; phylum Actinomycetota; class Coriobacteriia; order Coriobacteriales; family Coriobacteriaceae; genus Enorma. Next base: position 28,389 of record UPXY01000002.1, on the reverse strand, counting down.
CGAAGCAGCAGATGCCGAAGATGCGGAAAGCGTGCGCGAACGCCGGGTGTGGGAGCTCGATCCCGCGGAAGGATACCTCGGTAGCAGGACGCCCCGCGCCCGCGCCGCCGTCTCGGGTGTGGTGAGCGGCCTTTCGGTCGCCGCGAGCACCGCCTCGATCCTTGCGGCCATGAGGCTCGAACCGGGCGCGATTGCCGCGGCCGCCGTGGCCATGGGAATCGCCGGCGGCATTGCTCCGCAAATCGGTTCGGCACTCATCGCGGCGGGCTTCATCACCATGGTTTTGAACGCGACGGACCTCATCGCAGCGCTTCCCGTGGTTATCCCCGTGAGCGCGCTCTTCATCGGTTGGTGGTACGTGTGGGGCCGCACCTACGCGCCCGCCTCGACCGTGCTCTCCACCTGCCTGGCACTTGGCACCGCAGCAGGAGACCCGCTTGTGCTCGCCGGCGTGGCAGCGGCACTCGCCGGCTACTTCCTCCCGCCCGTCCCTGCGGCGGCAGCCTGCGCCCTGGGCATACCCTTCGCGCAGCTCCTCATCTGCGCCACGCGCGCGGGCGGCGTGCTCAGCGGTACCGCGGCCCTGCGCGCGCTCGCCAACCCCGAGACGCTCGCGGGAACCGTGGTCATCGCGCTCGCCGCCGCACTCGCCGCGCTCGCGCTCGCACGCCACGAACGCAACATGCAATCATCGCGGGGAAACGCCATGCTCATAGCAGGCGGCGTCCTGCCCGGAATTATGGTTGTTTTGCTGCTCTGGCTTGCAAACCCTATGGAAAATCCGCTCATGGATACCTATAGCATGGCCATAGCTCTCGGCTCGGGTGCCCTATCCTCTATAATTATGTTTATATGCGTCTATACATTGGGATACCGTAGAGATATGCCAGAAGGTGATCGACCGTGAACTTCCTGAACATATTCGAGGACCGCGTCTCCACGATCTTCGGCGCCGCGCGCGCACCGTTCTCGTTCAAGAAGCTTGCCAAGCAAGCTGCGCACGAGATGGAAGATCAGACGCTTGTGGTGAACGGCGCGAACACCGCGCCCGCGCTCTACACGATCCTCATTTCCGCCGACGACGACGCGTTCATGGCTCCCTACTACCCGCAGCTCGCACGCGAGGTGAGCGACCTCGTGAAGGCTCAAGCAGAGAAGAAGCACTATGCCTTCGTGGGTGAGCCGCTCGTGCGTTTCATGATCGACCCCGAGCTCAAGCCCGGCAAGTTCTCCGTCTTCGCCGAGAACGTCGACGCGGCGACCTTGGGGCGCCTCTATGAGGAAGAGCGTGCCTATCAGCAGAGTCTTGCGCAGAACTTCCCGTCCGCCGCTGCCGGTCGCAGCCAGCAGGCACCCATACCCCGTCAGCAAGTCTCCCAACCCCAGGCGGCAGCTGCCGAAGACCCCGCTCGCCAACAGCGTCCCATGCAGACGCCGCAACTCGCGTCCAACCGCGGCTTTACCGCCGCGCCGGGCGTGAGCGCTGCGAACGGCATGGCTGCGGGCATGGCGGCCGGCGCCGTCGCAGGCGCTGCGGGGGCAGCTGCCGTAGCAGGTGTCCGAGGCGCAGCGGCCAGCTCCCCTTCCCCCATCCCGAATGCGTCCAGCCTGCCGGATACGCCCATCCCCGTGCCCCGAACGGTCACGCGCGAGGCGCTCGCCGGCATGGGCGGCGCCGCCGCGACCGGAGGCGTCGCAGGCGCGGCGAGGCAGAACGTCCCCGCCCCCCAGACGGTCACAGCCCAGCTCATCGACGTCGTCACCGGCGAAGCGCGCCAGATCACGGCGCCCACCTGCATCATCGGTCGCGAGCGCGCCGCCGCGAGCATCGTGCTGCGCGACCCCAATGTGTCCCGCCGGCACGCGCAGGTCACGCTCGCCGGCACGGAGTGGTCTATCGAGGATCTCAACTCCACGAACGGCACGCTCGTGAACAACCGCCGCATCACCCGCTGCCCGCTGCGCAACGGCGACGTCATCACCTTCGGCCTCAGCACGTTCGAGTTCAGGAGCTAGGCAATGATCGATGTCATCCTCTTCATAGGACGCATCGTCCTCGTCGTCCTGCTCTACATCTTCCTCTTCGCCGTCATGAAGACCGGTGTGGGGCTCGTGCGCGGGCAGCGTCGAGATTCTGCCATCTGGACGATCGACGTCGACAAAGGCCCGCGCGGCATCCGCGGCATCCACGTGGACATGCTGGGTCCTGTAATCGTCGGCCGCTCGCCTAGCTCCGATATCTGCATCAATGAGCCGTTCGTCTCCGCCTCGCACGCGCGCTTCTCGCTGCAGGGACCTGCGCTCGTCATCGAAGACCTCAACTCCCTCAACGGCACGCTCGTGAACGGCCGCCAGCTCCTGGAACCCGCGACGCTGCGCGAGGGCGACGAGGTGCAGATCGGTGATGTCGTGATGAAAGTGAACCGTCGATGACGTCTGAAGAGCACATCTTCGCCACGGGACCAGATCCCATTCCGCACGACGCCCCGGCGGCGCCGGGCGCTGTCGCGCGCCCCGACACCACGGCGGAAATCGACGTCACCGCGGTGGAGCAGAAGCTCTCCGACCCCGGCTCGACGCAGAGCTTCCCCGCGATCACCCCCGAGCGCATCGACACCGAGTCGACCTACGACGCCGGCACGAGCACGTCGCTCATGTGGGGTGCCCGCTCCGACGTGGGCTGCGTTCGTACGCACAACGAAGATTCCTACCTCGTGCAGTCGCCTCTCTTCTGCGTATGCGACGGCATGGGTGGCCATGCCGCAGGCGAGGTGGCCTCATCCATCGCGGTGGAGACCATCGCGAAGCTCGCGCCGCAGGAAGCAGACCCCGCACGCCTTGCCGCCGCCGTCGAAGCGGCGAACGCAGCTGTCATCGAAGCCGCGGACAACGGCCTCGGCAAGCCCGGTATGGGCTGCACGGCGACGGTCGCCTACATCGAGGGCACATCGCTCGCCATCGCGCATGTGGGCGACTCGCGCGCCTACCTGCTGCACGAGGGCACGCTCATCCGCGTCACGCATGACCATTCCTATGTTGAGGAGCTCGTCGATGCCGGCGAGATCACGGCAGACGAAGCGCGCATCCACCCCAACCGTTCCGTCATCACCCGCGCGCTCGGCTCCGATCCTGCCATGTACGCGGACCACTTCCAGCTCAACATCGAGGAGGGCGACCGGCTCATCTTGTGCTCGGACGGCCTCTCGAGCATGATTCCGGACGCCGAGATCGAAGCGGTCGCCACGCAATCCCCCACTGCACAGCTGTGCACCGACAACCTCGTCGACGCCGCACTCGCCGCGGGCGGCGGCGACAACGTGACCGTCGTGGTCGTGGACGTGGTCGACGACGGGCGCATGCGCGATCTCGTGCGCCGGCGCCGCAGGAACCTCCTCATCGGACTCGCGGGCATCGTCGTCGCGCTCGCCGCGGCATGCTGCATCGGCGCCTTCATCATCATGAACTCGCTGTTCCTGGGCGTATACGATGGCCGCGTGGCCATCTACACCGGCATCCCCGAATCCTTCCTGGGCATCGACCTCTACCGCCTGTACGACGAGACGGCGATCTCGATCGGGGATCTTCCCGCAGATACGCAGAACCGCCTGCAAGAGGGCATCGGCCAGAGCAGCATGGACGAGGCACGTGCCACGCTCTCGAGTTACCGCGAGCAAATCGCCGCAGACCGTACCCGCGCGGAGGAAAACGCCGCCGCCATCGAAGGCAGCACAGCCGACACGGCCAACGACACCGATGAGCCGCAGGCACAAGATGCCGCGCCGAACGCCGAGGGAGGGGATGCCTGATGGGTAGCCGCCGCAACACCGAGCTCATGTTGCTCATAGGCTCGGCCTTCCCCGTCATCTTGCTCTATGCGCTCTACGTGGTCACTACAGGTGCCGCGCTCTCGTTTGGCACGCTCGCCGTGCCGCTCGGCCTCTTCGCCGCGTTCGCCGCGGCGCATATCGGTGTGCGCTTTTTCGCTCCCGGCGCAGATCCGGCGATCCTACCCATCGTCTTCGTGCTCTCGGGCGTGGGCATCACGTTCGTCACCCGCCTCGCACCGTCATCGGCCATAAACCAAGTCATCTACCTCTTCGTAGGCATCGCGCTCATGATCGGCACGCTCGCCCTCGTGAAGAACCTCGACGTGGTGAAGCGCTACAAGTACACGCTCGGCATCGCGGGCATCGTGCTGCTGCTGCTGCCCATCTTCATCGGCACGGACCGCTACGGCTCCAAGCTCTGGATCGAGATCGGTTCCTTCACCATCCAACCCGGTGAGTTCGCCAAGGTCGCCATCGTGCTCTTCCTCGCAGGCTACCTCTCGGAGAACCGCGAGCTGCTCTCTATCGCCAACCACAACATCCTGGGTTTCAAGGTGCCGCGCCTGCGCCTGCTCGCACCGCTTTTCGCGGTGTGGGGCGTGTGCCTGGCCGTGGTGGCCTTCGAGCGCGACCTGGGATCGGCGCTTTTGTTCTACACGCTCTTCCTCATCATGCTCTACGTTGCCACGGGGCGCATCTCCTACGTCGTCATCGGGATCGTGCTCCTGTTCGTGGGCGGTTTTGGCATGTACCAGCTCATGGGGCACGTGCGCACGCGTTTCGCCATTTGGCTCGACCCCTTCGCCGACGCCCAGGGCGGCGGCTACCAGCTCGTGCAGTCGCTCTACTCGCTCGCCGATGGCGGCCTCGTGGGCACGGGAATCGGCCGCGGCATGCCCGACTACATCCCCGTCGTAGCCTCGGACTTCATCTTCTCGGCCATCGGCGAGGAAATGGGGCTTCTAGGTGCCACGGGCGTGATCTTGCTCTTCATGCTCTTCGCGGTACGCGGCCTCACCACCGCGGCGCGCGCCAAGAGCGACCTTGCGGCGTTCTCGGCCACCGGCCTCACTGCCGCCATCTCGTTCCAGGCATTCCTCATCGTCGGCGGCGTGACCAAGCTTATCCCGCTCACCGGCGTAACGCTGCCCTTCATGAGCCAGGGCGGCTCGTCGCTTCTGGCGAGCTTCATCATCGTCGGTTTGCTCATGCGCGCGGGCGACGAGGCCACCGGGCGCGAGACGGAACTCACCGGCACGGGCATCATGGCGGCCATCCCGGCTGGCTCCGCCAACGCAGCGGCTGTGGCCGAAGGCAAGCTCAGCAGCGTGGGCACACGTTTCTTCACCGGGTCGCGCAGCGCCAACGGCAACACCGGCGGACGCTCTACCGGCAGCAGATTCGCCGGCACTTCCACCTCGGGCAGCCTCGGCGGCTCACATGCGCACCCGGGTTCGCGACTGCGGAGGCGTCTGCTCGATACGCCCGAATCCGGCGTACTCGGCCGCGTCGCCCTCGCCAAGCGCCTCACCCGCACGGTGTTCCTCTTCACCGCACTCTTTGCGGTGCTCATCGGCAATCTCACCTATATTCAGGTCATCAAGGCCGACGAATACCAGAGCATGCCGTCCAACAACCACACGATCATGCGCCAGGCGTACATCCAGCGCGGGTCGATCATCACCTCGGACGGGCTCACGCTCGCCGAGTCCGTGCGCCAGGACGACGGCACCTACGTGCGCTCCTATCCCAACGGCAACATGGCCGCGCACACGGTGGGCTACTACTCCACGCGCTTCGGCAGCTCGGGCGTCGAGAGCACCATGAACGACACGCTTACCGGCTCGAAGGACTATTCGAGCTGGGAGAATGCCGTGCTCTCGCTCGCCGGCGTCGCACAGCCGGGTAACTCGGTGGTGCTCACCATCGACTCGCGTATCCAGTCGGCAGCAGAGCGGGCGCTTCAAGGGCGCACCGGCGCCATCGTGGTGCTCGACCCGCGCACCGGCGCCGTACTCGCCATGGCAAGCTCGCCGAGCTATGACAACACCGACATCGACTCCGTACGCGAATCCGGCAGCGAGGGGACCGGCGAGTACAACCGCGCGACCCAGGCGCTCTACACCCCCGGCTCCACGTTCAAGGTGATCACGCTCGCCGCAGCGCTCGAAAGCGGCTCGGCCACGCTCGATACCGAGTACGATTCGCCCGGCGAGCTCGAGATCGGCAACGCAAACGTCACGAACATCGGCCACACGGACTGGGGCACCATCAACCTCAACCGCGCGTTTGAGGTTTCCGCGAACACCGCGTTCGGCCAGGTTGCGACCGAGATGGGAGCCGATAACCTCGTGCAATATGCACGCGCGTTCGGCTACGGGCAATCGCTCGGCCAGGACTTCTCCACCACCGCCTCCGTCATGCCCGATCCCGCCGAGATGACGGAGTGGGAGACCGCGTGGGCGGGCGCTGGTCAGCCCGTCGGCCAGGGTCATACCCCCGGCCCGCAGACCACCTGCATGCAGAACGCCGTGATGGCTGCCGCGATCGCCAACGATGGTATCGTCATGAACCCCTACGTGGTCTCGCAGGTGCTCGCACCCGACGGCACCGTTGTCAACACCACGCAGGCGCGCTCGCTCGGCCAGGCGGTCAGCGCCGATACCGCGTCACAGGTTGCCGAGGCGATGCTCGGCGTCGTCGAGGACGGCACCGGCAGCGCGACGCAGGTCTCCGGCGTGCAGGTCGCTGGCAAGACGGGCACGGCCGAGGCCACCTCATCCCAGGTGAACTCCACATTCGTGGGCTTTGCCCCCTACGACACCCCGACGGTCGCCATCTCGGTGGTGATCGAGGATTATTCGAGTGACGGCACCTCGGCGGCAGCGGTCGCCGGAACGGTGCTGGCGGCGGCGCTTGCGGCCCAGGGGTCGTGACGCATGAGGCAAATGATGGGTTTACGCGCTCTGGCACGTACGAAGTAAGGTTTGTGAGGAGTAACGATGCAGCAGCAGGTCCTCGGGGGAAGGTACCTCATCAAGGACAGGGTCGGTTCTGGCGGCATGGCGACCGTCTACCGCGCGCAAGACCAGGTGCTCGACCGCACGGTGGCGATCAAGATCATGCTTCCGCAGTACGCGGCAGATGCTACGTTCGCCGCCCGCTTCAAGCAGGAGGCCCAGGCAGCGGCCGGCCTTCAGAGCCCGTATATCGTGGGCATCTACGACTGGGGCAAAGACGGCGACACCTACTACATCGTCATGGAGTACCTGCGCGGCACCGATCTGAAAAGCGGCATCCGCAGCCATGGCGCGCTCGATCCCAAGAAGGTCGCGCAGATTGGCAGCCAGATCTGCGGCGCGCTCTCCGTCGCCCATAAGCACGAGATCATCCACCGCGACATCAAGCCGCAAAACATCATGGTGCTGCCCGACGGCAACATCAAGGTCATGGACTTCGGCATCGCACGCGCTAAAAACAGCCACCTCACACAGGACAACAACGTGCTGGGCACCGCGCACTACGTGTCGCCCGAGCAGGCGCGCGGGCAGGAGCTCGGCCCCACCTCCGACATCTACTCGCTCGGCGTGGTGATGTACGAATGCGCCACCGGCCAGGTACCCTTCGATGGCGAGGATGCCATCTCCGTCGCGGTGAAGCAGATGAACGAGCTGCCCGTTCCCCCCTCGCAGCTCAATCCCAACCTCGACCCCAACCTCGAACGCATCATCCTGCGCTGCATGGAGAAAGATGCCGCGAACCGCTTCCAGTCGGCCGATGAGCTGCGCCTCGCACTCAACGCCTACCTAGCCGGCCGCCAGGTCGACGTGCCGGAGCCCACGCGCGTCCTCGCTGGCGGCGCCATCGCCGGCATGGGCGGCGCAGGCACCACCGAGACCCGCGTCATGACCGAGAAAACCCAGGCCATGGCACGCCCTGCCGGCATAGGCTCCACGGCCGTGCGTGGCGGCGCAAATGGCCAGGCAAGCGCATCCGGCGGACAGGGCTCTTACGACCCCAAGCCCAAGCGCAACAACACGGGCAAGATCGTGGGTATCGTCATCGGCGCGATCGTGGCGATCGGCGCCATCGCGTTCGCCGCCATGACACTGCTCGGCGGTGGAAACCAGGAGTTCCCCGCACCCAACCTCCTCGGCATGACGCAGGAGGAAGCGGAGGCGGAGCTCGCGAAATACGATCTGGAACTGGGTAACGTCGACCCCGGATACAGCGATGAGTACGCCGAGGGCGAGATCATGGATCAGACACCGCGTGAGGGACGTTCGGTGCATGCGGGCGACAAGATCGACATCACCATCGTGCAGGGACCGGAAACGAAGACCACCAAAGTACCCAACCTTGTGGGAAGAACCCAGGAAGAAGCCGAGCAGCTCCTTGAGGAAGCCGGACTCACCGGACACCCCGTCATGGAGGAGAACGACGCCGAACAGGGAACCGTTTTCGAGCAAAACCCCAAAGCAGGCGAGGAAGTCGATGAGGGTTCCACGGTGACGTACAAGGTCTCCAGCGGCCCGGATTCCGAGAACGTGCCCGGCGTAGTTGGCTACAGCGAGGCAGAAGCGATTAACATCCTTTCTGAGGCTGGTTTCTCAGTGAACAGACAATCCGGTGGATATAGCAACCGCTATAACGCAGGCGTCGTGATGAGCCAAGATCCTACGGGACAGGCAGAACCGGGTAGCACCGTCACGATCTATGTGTCTGAGGGTCCCGAGCCGAAACCCGAAACCGACCCGGATCCGGCAACCGATCCAGAGCCGGCAACCGACCCCGATACCGATTCCGGGAATTCCGAAGAAGAATGGGCACCCGGGCTGTAACGCCCCCAAACGATCCATGTACCAAGAGGGCGATGTGCACGCATGTGCCGTCGCCCTCTTTCGCAGCAAGGCAATTCCCCGGAAATCTGCTCTTCAATGTGTACGAAACCCGTGCTGCAAGGCGGGACGGCAATCAGCATGGCGAGCGCTCGCCGTTCTGCTAGAATCTAGATACTTGCCTCCGTAGCTCAGGGGATAGAGCACCGCTCTCCTAAAGCGGGTGTCGACGGTTCGAATCCGCCCGGGGGCACCAGGCAAAAATGCGGCGTCGCGCGAGCGGCGCCGTTTCTGGTTACCGCGCTCATCCACCCGCACACGCTAACAACCTAAGAATATTTGTCAATCTGTGCTGACACAGCGTCAATACCAAGTACACTGATGCTACTCCACTACAGGAGAGGAGACGCCATGTCCACACACTACGATTCGCACCGGAGCAGTCGCCACGCATACGACGCTCGCCGTGAGGAGATTCTCCAAGCAGTCATCGACGTGTGCTCGACGGAGGGAATCGGCAAGCTTTCCGTCTCGCGCGTCTCGGAACGCGTAGGTTGCACGCGCTCGCTCTTCTATCACTACTTTCCCAACAAGGAAGACGCGCTCTCCGCGGCACTCGACTACACCATCGATGCGTTCATCGCACGCCTGCGCAACTGGAACGAGAGCCGCGTGTTCGGTGACATCGAGGGCGCACTCGACAGCATCTCCGAGCTGCTCAAGACCCTTGTGCTCGAGATGCCCGGCATTTCCGGGTCGATCTCGGTCGGCGGGGATGCCGTGCTCTACACCGCGTTCGTCAACCGCGTGGCAGAGCGCTGCGCGCGTTATATGTGCGAGTCGACCGTCGTAGACTTCGCGAAGCACCATGAGGTCTTAATCGACAACGTCTTCGAGACCTTCTACGTACTCATCAGCGGCCTCATCCTGTATATCCGCTCGCACCAGGACGTGCCGGTCGAGGTCATCAAGGAAATCATCGCCTGCACGCTGCACATCGAGGGTTATACCGAGAAATACAAAGACCGCAAGCCGGCGAGATAACAATTCAGGCTCCAGTGGCCAAAAAATAACAGGTTGGTGACATCAATCCAGCGGAAAGACCCGTGCGGATTCCCCGTAGCTGGGATAACCATGGCCGCTACCTGGGCGGTGGCGGCAAGGCACCCCCGTTTTCGCAGGATTGGTGTCACCAAGCTTTCAAAATTGACCACAACGCGCCCGATTGCCCGGCCGACAAACGCGAGCATGTCGTTGATTACAGGGCGCAGCACGTCCTAGTCCCATGGATCGCGCTCGAAAAGCGGTTCAGGTTCCGGACGACGATCGGAATAGGGATCGTAACCGTCATCATCCTCGTTTTCCGCGCGTAGGAAGGGATCGGTAGGCTTGTCGTGCTGAACCTTCTGAGAAGTCCGCTGCTGCTTGCGCAACTCTTGCTCTTCGACCATAAAAACGCCCCTTCCGACTATCCGCATTTCGATGGTACCCGATTCGCCGGCGCGAGCGGTCCCACAACGGGCTCAAACCACCGCGACCTCTTTGATCATGACCTCCTGCCCCTGCTCAAGCACCGTATTCTCACTTCCGCACGCAGGGCATATGCGGCCATGTTCCACCGTGCCATAGCGCGCACCGCACCCATTGCAGCGCGTCACCGCAGGAATATCCTCGATGACAAGCTCGGAGCCGCGCAGCAGGTCGTGTTTGTCGGCTGCCCAGCGCCACGCATGTTGCAGGTAACTCGGCACCACACCCGAGACCTCGCCGAGCTCGAGCGTCACGCTTTGCACCGCGCTCACCTCGGCACCACGTACCGCTTCCTCTACGTCGCGGATGATATAGAACACGATTCCTAACTCGTGCACGACATTCCTTCCTCAGCTCGCGCAGGTGGTCGCGCCGCCGCCCCAACGGGCAGGGGGTGGATGGGGCAAGCCCGCCATCCACCCCGCCTTGGTTTACTTCTTCTTCCCGCCGAATTTGATCTTGATAGCGCGTTTGAGTGCGTATTTGCCGATCGCGGGTAGCTTGTCCTCGTACTTGATCATCGTGCTCGCCTCAGGATGCTCGCGATGCAGGTGAATTGCATCGAACACGCATTTCGTGGTGCACAGGCCGCAACCGATGCACTTGTTCTCGTCCACGATGCTCGCACCGCATCCCAGGCAACGCGCGGTCTCGGCACGCACCTGTTCCTCGCTGAAGGTCGCGACATACTCTTTGAACGGCCCCGACGTGCGACCGAGCGCTTCGGCCACTGCAGGCTCCTGACGCGCCGTCGTATCGTAACTGCCCGGGTCGATGTTGTCGCGATCGAGCTGCTGGTACGCGCGCGGGTTGCGTCCGATGGTAAGCGTCGCATGCTGCACGTAACGATGCAGCGAAATGGCGGCCTCGTGACCAGCTGCAATGGCATCGATGGCGAACTTGGGACCGGTGTAGACATCGCCGCCCACGAAGATGTCGGGTTCAGCGGTCTGATACGTCTTGGGATCGGCGACGGCACCCTGGCCGCGTCCGAGCTCCACGGCGGTTCCCTCGAGCAAGCCACCCCAGCGCACGGCTTGACCGATGGAAAACACCACGCGATTGGCAGCGATGGCGCACGTATCTTCCTCGTCATACACGGGGGCGAAACGGCCCTCGTCATCGTACACGCGCGTGCAGCGCTTGAACACGACCTCGTGCACGCGGCCGTCCTCGCCCGCACGCACCTCCACCGGGCCCCAGCCGTGGCTGATATGCACGCCGTCCTCAATGGCCTCGCGCACCTCTTCCGCGGTCGCAGGCATCTCGTCTTCCTGCTCGAGACAGAGCATTTCGACATGCGGCGAGCCCAGGCGCGCCGCCGTGCGCGCGGCATCGATGGCGACGTTGCCGCCGCCCACCACCACGGTGCGCCCATCGAGCTGCTCAAACTCGCCCGCGGCGACCTCGCACGACACGCGCTCCAAGAACGAGACGGCGGTCTCCGCACCGGGCAGCTTCTCTCCGGGAATGCCGGGCAGGCGCCCATCCTGGCACCCGATCGCCACATAGAACGCCTTGAAACCCTGTTCGCGCAGCTGGGCGATAGTCACATCGCGCCCGACCTCCACACCGTAGCGGAACTCGGCACCCATCGCCTCGATCACGTCGACCTCTGCCTGGATAACCTCACGCGAGAGCTTGTACGAGGGCACGCCGTAGGTGAGCATGCCGCCCGGACGCTCGTGGCGCTCGAACACCACGGGTTTGTAACCCTTCTCGGCCAGATAGAACGCACAGGAAAGGCCCGCGGGCCCGGCTCCGATGATCGCAATCTTCTCGTCGAAGCCGCCCTGGACGCGTGGCACCACCGCAGGCGGGATGTAACGCGTCGACGCGTCGAGATCCCGATCAGCGATGAACTTCTTCACCTCGTCGATCGCCACCGCAGCGTCCACGCGCCCGCGCGTGCACGCATCCTCGCAGCGCCGATTACAAATGCGTCCGCACACCGCGGGTAGCGGGTTCTCTCGCTTGATGAGCGCGAGCGCATCGGTGTAGCGCCCTTGCGAGGCGAGCTTTAGGTAGCCCTGCACCGCGATATGCGCCGGACACGCCGTCTTGCAGGGCGCGGTGCCCGTGTCGTACGTTTCGATGCGGTTCTTATTGCGGTAATCGGGCGACCACTTCTCCGGCCCCCAGCTCACGGCATCGGGCAGCTCCTGCTTGGGATATTCGACCACGCTGCCATCGGCCAGGCAAAGCTTCTGCCCCAGCTTGACGGCGCCCGCCGGGCACACCTCCACACAGCGGCCGCAGGCTACGCACTTATCTGCCTCGATGCGAGCCACGTAGGCCGAACGCGACAGGTTCGGCGTGTTGAACAGTTGCGAGGTGCGCAGCGCATAGCACACGTTCACGTTGCAGTTGCAGATAGCGAAAATCTTGTTCTCGCCGTCGATGTTGGTGATCTGATGCACGAAGCCGTTGTCCTCGGCGCGTTGGAGAATCTCGAGCGCCTCCTCGCGCGTGATATAGCGGCCGCCCTTATCGGTCTCCACCACGTAGTCTGCCATGTCGCCCACGGCTATGCACCAATCCGCGGGGTCGTCGCCGCAGGCTTCGCCCAACACGGAGCGGCTCATACGGCAGCTGCACGGGCTCGCGGCGAACTTGCCGTCGTATTTGTCGAGCCAGTGGCTGATGTGCTCGATTGAAACGGACTGGTTCTCCATCTCGATTGCGCGTTCCACAGGGATCACATGCATGCCGATCCCCGCGCCGCCAGGCGGAACCATCGGCGTGATGCGCGACAAGGGGCCCTTCGACGCCTGCTCGAAGAACTTGGCCGTGGCCGGATGCTCGTTCATCTGCGTCCAGCGCATGTTGAGAAACTCGGCCGAACCGGGCACGAGAATGGGGCTCACCCATTGTTTCGTGCGTGTGGGATTCTCCCAGTTGTATTCCAAAAGGCCGATCATCGACATCTCGTCGAGCAGGGGCTGGAGCTGCTCGGGCGGCAGGCCGGTCGCCTTCTGCGCTTCCTCGAACGTATAGGGTTTGCGCACCTTGAGCTTCAAGAGCACGTCGGCCATCTCGTCGGTGGTGACGCCCTCGAACGCCCAGTATTCGTAGGCAAGCAGGTTGCCTTTGCCGAGCGTGCGGTTGGTGAGGTGCCGACACAGTTCCACAATCTTCTCGCGCGGATGCTCTGGCAGCGGCGGGACGAACTCCGCACCGATATCGGGCTCGCTGTACGAGAGGCCGGGGCCGTTGATGTCCATAGGTACTCCTTTTCCTAACTACGAGCCGAATGGGCTGGCTGAGAACGGCTGGCTGGGGACGCGCTCGCTTCAACTCATGTTCCACGCGGTGGAAATTGGCTGAAAGGCTCGAGATGAACCCGCCTCCGTTCAACCCCCTCTTGCCTGCAGCTATGCGCCGCTCTTCCACGCGGCAACGGCGTCGTGCAGCCACGCCGCCCACGCATCGATTCCCTCACCCGTCTTGGCGCTTATGGGGATGACAAGCGCTTCGGGGTTGCGCATATGGATGTTCTCGACCGCGCGCTCGAGCGAGAAGTCGTCGAACGCCGGCAGCGCGTCGATCTTGTTGATGAGCACCACGTCGCAGATCGAGAACATGAGCGGGTACTTCAGCGGCTTGTCATCGCCCTCCGGTACAGAGAGGATCATGACGTTCGCCGAAGCGCCTGTGTCAAACTCCGCCGGGCATACCAGGTTGCCCACGTTCTCAAGAATGGCGAGGTCGATGGGAGCTCCAGCCTCGTTCTCGAGCGCCTCAAGCCCTTCCGCGGTCATGTATGCGTCGAGGTGGCACATGCCCCCCGTGTGCACCTGCACCGATGTGACGCCCGTCTGAGCGATGGCGCGCGCATCGACATCCGAGTCGATATCAGCTTCCATCACCGCGATGCTCAGGCGTCCGTCGAGCGCCTCGATGGTGCGTTTCAAGGTCGTGGTCTTACCGGAGCCGGGACTCGACATCAGGTTCAGCAAGAACGTACCGCGCTCTTTGTTGCGCGCACGCAGCTCTGCCGCTTTACGGTCGTTGTCGGCAAAGACGCTCTCCTTGACCTCGATGATGCGCACGTCGGCCATACGTCGCTCTCCTTTCGAGATATCGGGATCGGTTCAGGCGACCTCAATCCCTCAACACCGTGCGCGTGCGAAATGACTCACCCAAACCCGTCCCAAATGAGTCACCAGAACATACCATACGGCACAGCGTCGTATGTGATGCGTTCGGCGACCGTTCGCCCTTCATCTGTTGACGGTTCGTCAACTAAGATATTGACGAACCGTCAACATTCTACAAAACTTACGTTATCGTTTCTATTTTCCTTCCGAGATCGGAGGACCCATGCTGTTCGATGTCTATGGTGCAACCGCCATGTATCAGTGGATCGGATGGGTGGCGGTCTTCGTCTGCCTCATCCTAGCAAACGAGGTCGCACGCCGCTCTAAAGCGGGCGGCATCTTCTGCTTCCTCATCCTACCGGCGGCGCTTACCGTCTACTTCGCCGCCATCTACCTCTGTGCTGGGATGGGTATGGAGTGGGCGCTCAACAACCCCACTTACGTGTATATGAACAGCTGGTTCCACTACGCCAAGCTCTATGCCGCCACGGCCGGGTGCATCGGCTTCATGGTGCTCAAGTACCGCTGGGGTTCGATCGGCAAGAGCCATTGGTTCAAGGCGTATCCGTTCGTAATCGTTGCCATCAACATCCTCATCGCCGTGGTGAGCGATTTCGAGAGCGCCGTGCGCGCATGGAACACCACCTGGGTGTCGAGCGAGGGCGTAACGCTCATGGGCGGCTGGCACAACGTGTTCAACGGCGTCGCAGGCATCCTGAACATCCTCTGCATGACCGGCTGGTGGGGCATCTACGTGTCAAAGAAGCGTGACGACATGCTCTGGCCGGATATGACCTGGGTGTTCATCATCGCCTACGACCTGTGGAACTTCTGCTACACCTATAACTGCCTGCCCACGCATGCCTGGTACTGTGGTTTGGCGCTGCTGCTCGCTCCAACCGTGGCGAACTTCTTTTGGAACAAGGGTGGCTGGATTCAGAACCGCGCGAACACGCTTGCGCTGTGGTGCATGTTCGCCCAGGTGTTCCCCATGTTCCAAGACTACAGCGTCTTCTCTACGAACTCCGTAAACGATCCCACCGTGAACCTCGTGGTGTCAGCGCTCGCGCTCGCAGCGAACGTGGCAGCGCTCGCCTACATCATCTATCGCGCGAAAAAGCTCGGTGTAAACCCCTATAAGCAGGAGGTTTTCCGCGGCACACGCGATTTCGAGAAGGCTATGGCGCGCGCCGACCTTACCGTGGAGGAGGAAGCGTAGCGAGCTGACCCGATTCGCTTTTCAGCGGCACCTCGCAAGAGCCGACAACCCCGCAGAGCCAACATCGCGCGCCTGCATGATGGAACAGGACGGGCCTCACCGCCAAAAGCTTGAAGTGAGCCCGTCCTGTTCCTTCCCGCGATAGGAATTTCGGCTTTGTGGCCATTTTTGAAAGCTTGGTGACAGCGATCCTGCGAAAAGGTGGGTGCGGTTCTCTCATAGCTGGGATAACCGGGCGTGCTACCAGCACGGTGAACGAAGCGCACCCCTCTTTCCGCAGGATCGCTGTCACCAAGCTTTCAAAAATGGCCACGGGGCGGCCGGTTGCGTACCGAGCCGCCCCAAAACGTCAAGCCAATCCCCCAGTGCAATAAATAATGCGTTGCGCGCCAAAGCGCTCATGAGGCGTTACGCAACGAAGAAGGTACCGTCCATGTCCACGTCAATCGTCACGTCGTCGCCCTCGTGGACGCGACCGTCGATGATCGCGCGGGCAATGCAATCCACGACCTCGTTCTGGATGAGGCGCTTCAACGGACGCGCGCCATACACCGGGTCGAGGCCGCCCACGGCGAGCATCTGCTTCGCGCCTGGGGTGATCTCGAGCGTCATGCGCTGCTTCGTGAGACGCTCGCGCACGTGCGCGAGCTGGATGTCGACGATCTGCTCGATCTGCTCCATACCAAGCGGATGGAACACCACGATATCGTCGATGCGGTTCAGAAACTCCGGACGGAACGTCTGGTGCATCGCATCGTCGACCGCTTCCTTGAGGCGCCGCTCGTCCTTACCAGCGTATTCGGCAATCGCTTGCGAGCCCACGTTCGACGTCATGATGATAATCGTGTTCTTGAAGCTCACCTGCCTGCCCTGGCCGTCGGTGAGGCGACCATCATCGAGCACCTGCAACAGAACGTTGAAGACATCCGGATGCGCCTTCTCCATCTCATCGAGGAGAATCACGCTGTAGGGACGCCGGCGCACTGCCTCGGTGAGCTGGCCGCCCTCGTCGTAGCCCACGTATCCCGGAGGAGCACCGATGAGGCGCTGCACGCTGAACTTCTCCATATACTCGGACATGTCGATGCGCACGAGCGCGCGCTCGTCGTCGAACAGGCACTCGGCGAGCGCCTTGGCGAGCTCCGTCTTGCCCACGCCGGTTGGCCCCAGGAAGAAGAAGCTGCCGATGGGCTGGTCGGGGTCGGAAAGGCCCGCACGGCTACGGCGCACGGCAGCTGCCACCGCACGCACGGCTTCATCCTGGCCGATAACACGCTTATGCAGCTCCTCTTCGAGCCCCTGCAGCTTCTCGAGCTCGCCCTGCATCATCTTCGCCACGGGCACGCCCGTCCACGCGCTCACAACCTCGGCGATCTCGTCCGATGTGACCTGCTCGTTCAAGCCGCCGCCCTTGTCCTTCTGCGCTTCGACCTCCTTCTCAGCCGCCAACTTATCGCGCTCGAGCCCGGGAATCACCGAGTACCGCAGCTCGCTCGCACGAGCGAGGTCACCGTCGCGTGTCGCGCGCTCCTCCTCGCTGCGTGCTTCGTCGAGCTTGCCCTTGAGCTCCTGCACGCGATCGATGGCGCCCTTCTGGTTGAGCCAGCCGGCCTTCTGCACGTCGAGTTCTTCCTGCACCTTCGCGATCTCCTGGCGCAGATTCTCCAGGCGCTCCTTCGAGGCGTCGTCCGATTCCTTCATGAGCGCCTGTTCTTCGATCTGCATCTGCGTGAGCTGGCGCTCCGTGGCGTCGATCTCTGCCGGCATGGAGTCGAGCTCCATGCGCAGGCGAGACGCAGCCTCATCTACCAGGTCGATGGCTTTATCGGGCAGGAAGCGGTCGGCGATGTAGCGGTCGGAGAGATCCGCTGCCGCAACGAGCGCGCCGTCCGTAATGTGCACGCCATGGAAGATCTCGTACTTCTCCTTGAGTCCGCGCAGGATCGAGATGGTGTCCTCCACACTGGGCTCGCTCACGATAACCGTCTGGAAACGACGGGCGAGCGCAGCGTCCTTCTCGATGTACTTACGGTACTCGTCTAGCGTGGTGGCGCCGATAGCATGCAGGTCGCCGCGGGCGAGCGCCGGCTTCAAGATGTTGCCGGCGTCCATGGAGCCCTCGGTCGCGCCCGCACCCACGATGGTGTGCAGCTCATCGATGAAGAGGATCACACGGCCCTCGGACTTCTCGACTTCCTTGAGCACCGCCTTTAGACGATCCTCGAACTCGCCGCGGTACTTCGCGCCCGCCACGAGCGCGCTCATGTCGAGCTCGATGAGGTCCTTGTCACGCAGGGTGCTCGGCACATCGCCCGCCACGATGCGCTGGGCGATGCCCTCTACGATGGCGGTCTTTCCCACGCCGGGCTCGCCGATGAGCACGGGGTTATTCTTGGTGCGGCGGCTGAGCACCTGGATGGTGCGACGGATCTCTTCGCTGCGCCCGATCACCGGATCGAGCTTGCCGGCGCGAGCCAGGTCGCACACGTTGCGGCCGTACTGCTCGAGCGCTTCGAACTGCATCTTACCGTCTTCCGTGGTCACGCGGTCGTCTCCGCGCAGCTCCTGATAGACCTCTTCGATGCGCTCGCGCGTGACACCCGCATCCCTGAGCAGACGACCGGCGTCGCCCTTATCTTCGGCAAGCGCCATAAGCAGATGCTCGGTCACCACGAAATTGTCCTCCATCTTGGAGGCCAGCTTTTCCGCGCGATCGAGCACGCGCACGAGGTCGTTCGAAAGCCCCATCTGCGTGACACCGCCCGTCACCTTCGGCGCGCGCTCGATGACGTCCTGCGCCGCGCGGCCGAGCTGCGCCGGATCCGCGCCGATGCGCTCGATGACGACGGAAATGTTGCGCTCGCCCGCCCCGAGCAACGCGGCGAGTAGATGCACCGGCTCGACGGCGCCGGCCTCGGCGTCACTTGCAATACCGATGGCTGCCTGCAGCGCCTCTTTCGAGGTCATTGCTAGTTTGTCGATTCTCATGAGAATCACCTCTCTTGGGGTGCGACCACCCTGCGGGGCGGTCCTTGTTCTATCGAGGCTATTGTTTCCGCCGCGCCGCCACTCTATACATAAATCTAAGTCTCTCTATATAAGATTTTCTAAGCGACAGAAAAGCAAATGGTGCTCTGCCACCACGTTTCAGATTGTCGCTTAGGGTGAGAGATGGACAGGCGCGCAGTTAGAGCGAGCCACCTCCCCAGGCAATCCCTCCTGATGGCTGGACGGAACATGTCCCAACCAACCTATCCAACCCCGACACACGCAGTATACTGAAGACATAGAGTTCACTCGTCAGCCGGTGCCCCACGAGCGGCCGAGAGCGTTCGACCACGCAGAGGAGTTTTCATGGCACGCCTAAGCGTCGACTACTACTCACCATCCCTTATGCGCACGACCACGCTCGACGTGATCCTGCCCATCGACGACCACGGTGCCGCGCTCGGCCTCGACGCCCTGCGCCGCAACGACCCCGCCGCCTGGGAGCGCACGCCCTGCCCCCCGGAGCAGCCACCGTTCAAAACGCTGTTCTTGCTCCACGGCATATCGGGCAACCACCGCGACTTTATCTCTGAGACGCGCATCCGCACCTGGGCGGAGCAGCGCCAGCTCGCCGTGATTATGCCGTCGGGCTACAACGCGTTCTACCTCGACCAGCCGGACGCGCACAACTATTACGGCCGCTTCGTGGGCCTTGAACTCGTCGAGTTCGCGCGACGGATGTTCCCGCTCTCGCGCCGGCGCGAGGACACCTTCATCGGTGGCATCTCCATGGGCGCCTACGGGGCGCTGCGCAACGGGTTCAAATATGCCGAAAACTTCGGTTGCATCGTCGCGCTCTCCTCGGCCATGCTCATGAACGACTTCGACAGCGTGGTCTCGGACGACCTCTTCTTCCTGAGCCGCCCGTTCCTCGAATCCGTCTTCGGCGATCTCGATGCGGCCGTGAACAGCGATAAGGATCCGCGCCGACTGGCAGCCGATGTGGTCTATTGCGACCGCCCGCGACCGCGCGTATTCATGGCGTGGGGGTCGAGCGATCCGCTCGCTCCGCCCAACCGGGAACTCGCCACGCGCCTTCGCGATACAGGGATCGATGTCGAAGCCCGCGAGATGGAGGGCGGGCACGACTGGGATTTCTGGAACGTCGCACTGCCGCAAGCGCTCGACTGGCTTCCGCGCTCATAGATTGGTTGGATCACGTCCCTAACCAGACCCTCAACCCAAGGAGGAGAAATCATGGCTCTGCTCCGCGCCGACTTCTACTCAAACTACCTCAAGCGCAACGTCATGCTCACCGCCGTGATTCCCGTCGATAAGATGGAGGGCGAGAAGCGCGCGAAAGGCAGGCGCGGCCCGTACCGCACCGTCTACTTGCTGCACGGCCTCTTCGGTCGCGACGTGGACTGGATCGATCGTACACACGTGGTCGAGACGGCCGAGGCGCGCGATATCGCGCTCATCATGCCCTCTGGCGAGGACGGCCTCTACCTCAACAAGCCCGAAATCGATGAATGGCACGGCAAGTTCATCAGCGAGGAGCTCATCGAGGTCACACGGCATCTGTTCCCGCTCTCGAGCAAGCGCGAGGACACCGCGCTCGCCGGCATCTCCATCGGCGCGTACACCGCCGTCATCAACGGCCTGTTGCGCCCCGACCGCTTCGGCAGCATCATCGCGCTCTCCGGCACGTTCATGCGCGATCGCATCCTCGAGGCCGTCGACTCGCATTCGCCGCGCAAGCGTAAGTATTACGAGCGGTTCTTCGGCGACCTCGACACGGTGATAGGCTCGGAGAAGGACTACGTTGCGCTAGCCGAGAGGTTCAGCGCGAACCCCGAGCTGCCGAAGCCGCGGTTCTATATCGCATGCGGCGAGAGCGACAATCTCTGCCAGAGCAACCGCGACTTTTCCGAGTTGCTGCGCGCCAACGACTTCGATGTGACCTATTGGGAGCCCGAAATCGGCGGGCACGAATGGCCGTTCTGGAATGCCTGGATCGACTGCGCGCTCGACTGGTACGCGCCAGGCGAGATGAAACCCACCACAGCCGGCGGCGACTACTCGGCGCTCACGAGCCTGCGGGCACCGGACAAAGCCATCCCCATGACGGGCGAAAATCCAGACAATCTCGGCTAATAGGACTTGAACGGGTTGATCGGAGGCACGCTCCGGCCAACTCACTAGAAGCGGAAAGGGGTTGGAAGGGATGCGTCCCCAACCAACCCCTCCCTGCGGTTACGCGAACTGCGAGTTGTAGAGCTCCGCGTAGGCACCGCCGGCGGCAAGCAGCTCTTCGTGCGTGCCTTGCTCGATGATCGTACCGTGATCCATCACGAGGATGAGATCGGAGTCCACGATCGTCGAAAGGCGGTGCGCGATCACGAAGCTCGTACGTCCGCTCGTGAGCGCCTCCATCGCGGCGACGATGGCCTTCTCGGTACGCGTGTCTACGCTCGATGTCGCCTCATCCAGAATAAGAATCGACGGGTTCGCGAGCAGCACGCGTGCAATCGTCAAAAGCTGGCGCTGGCCTTGGCTGATGTTCTCGGCGTCGTTCGCGAGCTCGGTGTCATAACCGTGCGGCATGGTGCGCACGAAGAAGTCGACCTGCGCCGTCTTCGCCGCCTGCACGATCTCCTCGCGCGTCGCGCCGTCGCAGCCGTACGCGATGTTCTCGGCAATCGTTCCCTCACGCAACCATGCATCCTGCAGCACCATGCCGAAGTTCCGACGCAGATCAGCGCGCGTCATGGCATGTGTGTCCACCCCGTCGAGCGTGATGCGGCCGCCATCGATCTCGTAGAAGCGCATGAGCAGGTTGATGAGCGTCGTCTTGCCGGCTCCCGTCGCGCCCACGATCGCCACCTTCTGCCCCGGCTCCGCCACGAAGCTCACGTCGTGCATGAGCGGGCGCTCGGGATCGTAGCCAAAGCGTACGTGCTCGAAGGCCACGCGGCCGCGCACGGGGCGTTCTACCTCGGCGGGCTCCACCGGATCCGGCTCGACCTCGGGCTCGTCGAGGATGTCGAACACGCGCTCTACGGCGGCAAGCGCGCTCTGCAGCTGATTCATGGTGAGCGAAAACTGCGTGAGCGGCTCGGCCGCGGTGTTCACGTATTGGAAGAACGCCTGCAGCGTACCGATGGTGAGCTGCCCTGCGATGAGAAAGCTCGTGCCCAGGAGCGCGAGCGCCACCTGCGAGAAGCGCACCAGGCAACGCACCATGGGACCCACGACGTTTGTCATGAAGTCCGTGCTGCGCATGGTGTCGGCGAGGGTCTGCGTCGCCTCACGGATGCGCCTCGAGCTCGCCTCTTCCTGGTTGAATGCGCGAATCACGATGCGCCCGGAATACGCCTCTTCAACATGTCCGTTCAGGATACCCACCGCCCGCTGCTGGCGCGCGGCGAGCACGAGCGTGCGCTTCGCGACAAGGCGCGTCATGACCATGGCTACCGCCGCGAAGACCAGGAACACCGCCGTGAGCACCACGTTATAGCGAAGCATCATGAGGACAGCGCCGATGACCGAGCCAACCGCCATGAGCATGGAGAGCAGACCGCGCTGCAACACCTCGGACACCTTGTCGAGGTCGTTCGTCGCGCGGCTCATGATGTCGCCGGGTTTGTTGGCGTCGAAATACTTGAGCGGGAGCACATTGAGCTTCTGCGCGATAGCGTGGCGAAGCTTAAGGTTGAGGCGTTCTGCAAAGCTCGCCATGGTGAACGCCTGAAGCGTGTAGAACGCCCATGCAACCGTCCAGATGCCCAGGAAGATGAGGCACTCTCGCCCGCCGGTATCCCAGCCGATGCTGAACGGCTCGCCCGCGGCGAACGCCTCCTGGATGTTCGCCCACAACAGGTCGATGAGGTGGGCGCTGTATGCCGGCGCGGCGATCTGCGACACCGTGTAGCACACGATGCTCACGAGCACCACGGCGAAGCGCCAGTGCTCCCCGCCCGACGCCTTCCACAGGCGCCGCACCACGGCAAGCGCATCGCGCGGCACCTCGGCGTCTTGCTCTGCGCTCACATCTTCAAACTGGCCCGATGCCTGCTCTGCAAGTTCTTGCGCCTCGAGTTCCTCTGAACGGATGGCTTCATTCTCGCGCGACATGCTACTCACCTCCCTTCACAGCGCGGGCTTCCGGGGCCGCCGCCTGAACACCGGCCGTCTCGTCCGCAACGCCACCGCCCGAGCTTGCGCCCCCGTTCACGCCCGCGCCCATGAGCTCTTCGAGCTCTTCGGCGCGCAGCTGCGAACGGGCGATCTCCTGGTACGCGGCGCAGGTGCGCATGAGTTCGCGATGCGTGCCCAGCCCCTGGATGCAACCGTCCTTGAGCACGATGATCTGGTCGGCGTTCACGATGGTGTTGATGCGCTGCGCGATGATGAGCACAGCGGCGTCCGCGACCTCCTTGGCAAGCGCCTGGCGAAGCGCCGCGTCGGTCTTGAAGTCGAGCGCACTGAACGAATCGTCGAAGATGTAGAGGTCGGCCTTCTTCACCAAGGCGCGCGCGATCGAGAGGCGCTGGCGCTGGCCACCGGAGAAGTTCGTGCCGCCCTGCGCGACGCGCGTGTCCAAGCCGTCGGGAAGCTCGCGGACGAAGCCGGACTGCGCCACGTCGAGCGCATGCCAAAGCTCCTCATCGGAAGCGTCCGCGTCGCCGTACCGCAGGTTCTCGGCGATCGTCCCGCTGAAGAGCCAGGCTTTCTGCGGCACATACGAGATGCGGTCGCGCAGCGCCTGCTGGGTGATGCTGCGCACGTCGACGCCGCACACCTCGACCGAGCCGTCGCTCACATCGTGGAAGCGCAGCAAAAGCTTCGCGATGGTCGACTTGCCCGAACCG
This sequence comes from uncultured Collinsella sp., assembly GCA_900538305.1. Classification (GTDB taxonomy): domain Bacteria; phylum Actinomycetota; class Coriobacteriia; order Coriobacteriales; family Coriobacteriaceae; genus Enorma. Next base: position 5,013 of record UPXY01000002.1, on the reverse strand, counting down.
GTAGGACCGATGATCGCCGTCGTGGTGCCGCGGCGGCAGAAGAAGTTGATGTGGTGGAGCGTATCCTCGCTCGCATCGGCAAACTTGAAAGATGCATTGCCGAAGTGCGCCACGATCCCTCGAGGCTTGCCCGTCGTCGCGCTCTCGGCAAGCGCATCGCCCTCGACGCCGTTTTTCGGCAGCGAATGCGCCGCGCCGTCCGTGATGCTCGGCACGCAATCGATCACCTGACGGCAGCGCTCGAGGCACACGAGGGCGCGCGGCAGGGTGAGCGCGCAGATCTGCGCCATCATGAGGAAGAACAGGATGAGCATGGCGTATTCGACGCACGCAGAGATCGATGCGATCTGCATGGCGTGCGCGCCCACGCGGTTGCCGCCGAGCCAGATGACCGAGACCTCGGCGAGGTTCATGATGAAAAACGACGAGCAGTCGAACGTCGCGAAGAGCCAGTTCACCTTGATGGCGCTATCGGCGTATGCAGAAAACGCCTCGTCGAGGCTATCCTGCTCCACCCGCTCCTTGCCGAACGCGCGGATGACGCGCACGCCGGTGATGCTCTCACGCAGACGCACGTTCATGCGGTCGATGAAGCGCTGGAGCTTCTGGAAGATGACGGCAGCCTTTTTGACCGTAACAACCGCGATGATGGCGACCACGATGATGAAGCCCGCGAGCATAATGCCCATCTGCCGATCGATCGACCACGCGAGCGCGACGCCGATCACCGCGGCGAACGGCACGGGCAGCATCATCTGGATCGTCATGGTGATGGCCATCTGGATCACGTTCACATCACCCAAGGTTCGCGTGATCATAGAGCCGGTGCCGAACTGCTCGAAGTCGCCGCCCGAGAACGAAAGCGACGCCTCGTAGACGGCGTTGCGAATGTCGCGCCCCACCTTGGTGGCGAGATCCGCGCAGAAGTAGTTCGATACGAACGCGCCCGCGCCCGAGAGGATCGCGGCCGTGAGCATGAAGAGCGCCTGCTCGATGATGTAGTCGAAATCGCGTGAGCCCACCCCGATGTTGATCATGTTTGCCAAGATCGTGGGCACGAGCAGCACGCCGAGCAGGTTCACGGCGAGTGCCGCGAGCACGGCGAACGTCTGCAGCTTATATGGCTTGAGAAAGCGCATCAGGATTCTCATGCAATGCCTCATTCAGTCGCATGTTGGGATGGATACGAAACGTCACCTTCGCGGTAACATCCCATGTCGGGACGGACTGCGCGGCAACAGAACTGCTTCGCGGCTAGGTGTTCGGCGCATTCGCGCCGCACGCGGTGATCTGCGCCTCGAGCGCATCGGCGTAGCGCCTCACCAAACGGACGAGTACCCGCTTCTCCTCAAGATCGAGCGTCTCGAACGCACGCCGCTCCGCCAGGATCGCAGGCTCGATATGCTCCTCCGAGAACGCACGACCGGCGCTCGTGAGCCGTGCGAGCTTGCTTTTTCTGCTGCCTTCCACAAATGAAAGCTCAACATACCCTCGTGCTTGCAAGCTCTTGAGTGCGGAATTGATCGTCTGCTTGCTATACGACCACGACGCCGTGAGTCGCGTAAGCGGCAACTCCCCTCCTGCGAGCACGAGGTCGTACAGCATCCAGTATGCGCAATCGGAAAGGCCGCAGCCGCGTGCGTACGCGTGATAGAGCTTGTCGATCTCGTTGTAAAGCAAGTCGAGCTCCATCGGCGCACCATGGAGCTCCTCGGCACCAGACGCCCCGTCTACCCCGCTGATCAACGCCACGTTCCACATCCCTTGTCGCGCACTCGTTTCACGCGCTTCCTTCCCAGGAAGCGTCGCTTCGACATGTTAGTCCGATTTCGGATTATCGTCAACATATTTCGCGCCGCCTTTTCCCAGATTGCGTTAAGTAAATAGTTTTAGAGGCACCTGTAGAGTAGGCGCAGATGGCAAGCCTTTCTCACCTGCGCTTTTTACTCTTCGAAACACCGCTGTACCCTTGCACCCCCGGAGAAACTGTTTATTTAGCGCGATTTGGGAAATACACCCCTCCCGCGCGCGGCAATCCGCCGCGCAACAAGGGGCGCGTACCGCAGAACACCCTGTAAGACCGAAAATGCAAACCGCCTAAAGCTGGAAATTCTTCGTGAGGGAAGGAATCGAAAGACGGCCTTGGACCGGAAACGCGCCATGGAAACAGGTCGTAAACAACTCGGCGCACCGGAATGCAAAAACGGCGGGCGTCGAATCCCGACACCCGCCGCAGGCATTGCGTTTACACAGCCAGATTAGAGCGACCAGCCCTCTTGGATGGACTCATAGAACTTCGCGCCCGAGAACAGGTCGTGAATGCTCTTGCCATCATGCCACGGAAGCTCAACGAGCTCGGACATCGTGGGCACCAACTCGGAGCAATCCGTGAAGCGCCCCTTTTCGTTCAGCTTGGAGCAATCCTGCACCCTCCAGTACCCATCGGTGTGGGTGATGTAGTACTGGCCATCATCCACATCCATGAATACGCGCGTCTTGGAGCGCAGGTACCCCAGGAACCCTTCGAAATCTGTCTCGAACGCCTCCTCGGCTTTGAGCCCCATGATGTCCTCCCTTACGTCAGGCGCACCGAATGGTAAGCGCCGGGCCAATAATCCGTCTGGTTTTAGTAAACCCGGGATACGCGCGCGCCATTCACTCAATTAGGTGGGCGGTACAGTGGGACGGGTGGGCGGGCAAATCGCCAGGAAAACGCTTCCCAGGCTGCAGATTCTCCACACCTCAAAAATGTCCCACCTGTGCCTGCCCCTTCATGGAACATCCGGCTATTCCACCGTCACGCTCTTCGCGAGGTTGCGCGGCTGGTCGACATCGCATCCGCGCATAAGGGCGACTTCGCGTGCCAGCAGCTGCAACGGAACCGTCGCTGTGATGGGCGTGAACGCATCGCGCACCTCGGGGATGTAGATCACGTGGTCGGCGATCTGCTTGATGTCCTCGTCGCCCTCCGTTGCCACGACGATGATCTTCGCCCCGCGTGCCTCGCATTCCTTGAGGTTCGAGACTACCTTGTCGTAGACGGGGCTCTTCGTGGTCACCGCGATGACCGGGAAGCCAGGATCGATGAGCGCGATGGGACCGTGCTTCATCTCGCCCGCGGCGTATGCCTCCGCATGCAGGTAGCTGATCTCTTTGAGCTTGAGAGCCCCCTCGTTGCTAATGGCGGCGCCCATGCCGCGCCCCACGAACAGCGCCGAATGCGCATCCTTGCAGGCGAGCGCCGCCTCGTGGATGGCTTTTTGCTGCGTATCGAGGATCCACTGAATCTGCTCTGCCGTATCACCGAGCTCACGGAAGAGCAGCTTCACCTGGCGGGTATTCAGCTTGCCCTTGACCTGCGCAAGCAGGAGCGCGAGTAGCGTGAGCGAGACCACCTGCCCAATGAAGCTCTTCGTGGAGGCGACGGCGATCTCCTTGTTCGCCTTCGTGTAGATGACGCCATCGCTCTCACGCGCGACGGGCGAGCCCACCACGTTCGTGATGCCGAACACCTTCGCGCCCTTGATGCGCGCATCGCGAATCGCCGCAAGGGTGTCGGCCGTCTCGCCGGACTGCGACACAGCGACCACGAGCGTCGTGGGCGTGATGATGGGATTGCGGTAGCGGAACTCGCTCGCCGCCTCGACCTCGCAGGGGATGCGCGCCCAGGACTCGATGAGGTTCTTGGCGATGAGGCCAGCGTGGAAGCTCGTGCCGCACGCGATCACGTACACGCGATCGATGAGGTCGAGCTCCTCATAGGTAAGGCCGAGCTCGTCAATGTCGAGCTCGCCGGCACCGGAAAGGCGCCCGACAAGCGTGTCGCGCACCACGCGCGGCTGCTCGAAGATCTCCTTGAGCATGAAGTCGGGGTAGCCGCCTTTCTCTGCCATATCGATATCCCAGTCGATATGCGTGACGGCGGGCTCGATGGCGTTGCCGTCGGCGTCGGTGTAGGAGATGCCCTCCGGCGTGAGGCGGGCGAACTGGCCGTCTTCGAGCACCACGACATCGCGCGTCGCGTCGATCACCGCGATGACGTCGGAGGCTACGTAGCTGCCGGTCTCGCCCTTGCCGATGATGATGGGGCTGTCCTTGCGGGCGACGGCGATCACGCCAGGCTCGTCAGCGCAGATCGCGGCAAGCCCGTAGGCGCCGATCACGTGCGTGCACGCCTCGCGCACGGCAGCGAGCAGATCGTGCGTGCCAGGCTTGCCGTTACCGCCCTCGTACGCCTCTTCGATGAGGTGGGCAAAGACCTCGGTGTCGGTGTCGCTCCCGAAGTGATGGCCGCGCGCCTCGAGCTCTTCACGAAGTTCGGCGAAGTTCTCGATGATGCCGTTGTGCACGATGGAAATGCGACCGTCGCAGCTCGAGTGCGGATGCGCGTTCGCCACGGAGGGGCGGCCGTGCGTCGCCCAGCGCGTATGACCGATACCGCAGGCCGAAGTATGATCGAGATGCGCGAGCTCGGACTCGAGTCCGGAGACTTTGCCCACGCGGCGGAATACGTCGATGCCGTCGCCGCCAGCCTGTTCGAGCGCGACGCCCGCGGAGTCGTAGCCGCGGTACTCGAGGCGTTTGAGGCCTCCGATGAGGATGTCTTTCGCCTGCTCGCTACCGGTATATCCAACGATTCCGCACATGGGCGCATCCTTTCGCAAAAGTCTATTCGTGGTGCGGCAGCGGGGTCGGGTCGTGCGCGAATATCGCAGCCGTGCACGAGGTGCCACCAAACAGCCGCATGGGCAGCATTCTATCAAGCGGTTATGCATGGCATATGGTGAGCTGGTATGCACTTTATGATGCCAGAGTATCGCCCGAGACCACGTGTTCCGGCACATTAGTAGGCTAGCCTGCGCAATTATGGAGACGCCGACACAATCTTGCCGCAACCCCTTGCATATACGAGGTGAAAGTCGTAGAGTACTTGGTTGCGCAAAGGCGCAACCAGATAGTGCGGGGTGGAGCAGTCTGGTAGCTCGCCGGGCTCATAACCCGGAGGTCGTAGGT
>UPXY01000001.1 GCA_900538305.1 uncultured Collinsella sp. | reverse complement strand
CGGTACCGCCGGACGATGTCGAAAAACCCCTGGGGTGATTTTACATGTCCCGGCCAAGCCCCCAGAATGCTAATGCAGCGAGGCCTCGGTTGCGAAGAGCCCCTCGACCCGGGCACCCGCCTCCTCGGGACACACAAAGCAGGTTCCCACACTCGGCGCCTCGCCATATGCACCGTGATAATCGCTGCCTCCCGTTACGAACAGGCCGTAGCGACGAGCGTATTCGAACGCGAGCTCTTCGTCATGCGCCGTGTGGTCGGGATGGTATGCCTCGATGCCCAGCAGCCCGGCACCCACAAGCTCGGGGATAAGCGCCCACGCGTCCGATTGCCCGGGGTGCGCGAGCACGGGCACACCTCCCTGTTCGCGGATGGCACGCACCGCATCGACTGCCGCAGGATAGGAAATCTCGCGACGCGCGGGACCGCTCTCGCCAAACCAGCAAGAGTAGCAGAACTGGTAATCGGGGTCACGGCGATCCCTGCGGGTAAGCGTCTCCATGATGTGCTGTTTGTAGACGCCCGTGCTCGCACCGGCAACCGCGGCTACCTCGTCGAGCGAGACATGACGCCCGGAAAACTCAACGCCCTGCCGCCGAAGCACCCATGCCTGCCAAAGCGTATTCGCCGTCCGCGCCGCAAGCGTGGGCGCGACTAGCTGCTCCACCGGGGAGGACCCGTCCGGCGTCGCGCTCAAGCCAAAGCCGAGCACGTGCACCTTACGCCCGGTCGCCGGATCGCACGCAGAGATTTCGGCACCGGCGAGCACGGGAAAACTCAGCTCGCGCGCCCGCTCGCGAATAGCTGCCAGCTGGGAAAGCGAGTCGTGGTCGGTGATGGCGATGCGCGTGATGCCAGCGGCTTGCGCCTCGGTGATGAGCTCGTCGACGGTGCATGAGCCGTCTGAGAAGACGGAATGCATATGGAGGTCCCACGAGCCGAGAACCGACCTGCTCTCCGCAGGCCTCGGATCCTCGTAGCGCGGCGAGAGGCGACGCACCGCCTGCTGCGCCGTACGCACCGCGGTCCGCGCCGCAGCGCCCGTTGCTTCGCTCGCGCTCTGGAGCGCAAGATCCTTGATGGCGCGGTCGGTTGCCTTCCGGATAGCACGCCCAGCCTTCGCCTGCTCGTCGGCCTCTTTCTTGAGTGCGCGCTTGGCAGCCTTCCGCGCCTGCTTTTCCTTCGCCTTCTCACGCTTGGCAGCCTTACTGGGCTTGTCCGCTCTCTTTTGCCCAGAACGGCGCTTCTTCTCTTCCGGCTTACCCACGGGGCACCTCCCTATCGCATGCGATTGCCCACATGGTACCCGCTGAACGCAGGCTTATGGCGCAATCATCTGAAGATTGCAGGAATCGCGCCGGCTTCGCAAGCGCTATGCGCGCGCGAAGAGCCTGCGCGCGTTTTCCCATGCGGCGCGTGCGAGCGCAACGGGATCTTCTCCCGTACGCCCTGCTCGATCCCGCGCGAGTGCGTCGACCGTGAACGCGATCATCGCCGGCTCGCACTCAACGCCGCGCAGCGGATCTGGTGCCATGTAGGGACAATCCGTCTCGAAGAGGATTCGATCGAGCGGGCACGCGGCAAAAGCTTCGCGCAACCCTTCGTTTCGCCTGAACGTCGCAGCGCCACCGAATGCGATGTAGCAGCCGAGCTCCACGAAACGCTCCATGGTCGGGCGATCCTCGGTGAAGCAATGCAGCACGCACCCTGCCGAGGGAGTGCCGAGCGTGCGCAGGATGCGGTGCGCGTCTTCGTGCGCCGTGCGGGCGGCGTCGGCAGCGTCATTTCGAATATGCAATTCAACGGGCACGTTTCGCTCTATGGCAAGCGAGAGCTGCCGCTCGAAGCACGCGATCTGCACGTCGTGGGGCGCCGCTTCAATCTGGTCGTCCGCATCGAAGTGGTAATCGAGTCCAATCTCGCCGACACCCAGGCAACGTGGATCCTCAAGCGCTTCGATGAGCTGCGCATGGATTTCATCCCCGTATTCCAAAGCGCCGTACGGGTGCACGCCTACAAGGTAGCGCACGTCCGGGAGGACGGACTGATCAGACGCATCAACCCGAACGACGTGCTCCTGAGCCGCGGCAAGCCATGCCTGCAACTGCACGCGGAATGTCACAGGGGCCATGCGGTCGGCGATGGGATCGTAGGGCACCACGATCCGGCTCACGCCGGCGCGGCCTGCGCGCACCAATACGTCTACCGGGTCTTTCGTCCAAAAGCAGGTAAGGTGCGCGTGCGTATCGAAGAGCGGGGCGAGGGGTTCTGGAGCGAGGTGCTCCTTATCCCCGCGTTTCGTATGCTTGGTGAAGACGAGGGGCGTAGCCGTTTCTGCGCTCATCGGCTATCCGCCTCCACTGCGGCAAGCGCCTCCGCCAGACACACGAAGTCGCTCACGGAAAGCGTCTCCGCACGGGAGGTCGGCGCGATGCCGCACGCCTCGAATGCGGCGTCGAGCGCCTGCTTATCGAAGCCGTTCGCGCTCATGGAGTTGCGGATGGTCTTACGGCGCTGCGCAAACGCCGCGTCGACCACACGGCACACCGCAGCGATGCCAACGCCACCATCCCCGCCAAAGGGGACAGTCCCTTTTGGCTGGTCGTCTGGCACTCCCGCCCCGCCGACATTGGAGACTGCCTCCATGGTCAGGCGGTCGAGGCGGATGACGGCGGAGTCGACGTGCGGCGCGGGCATGAAGCAGCGCGGCGGCACCTCGAAGCGCCCGGTGACGCGCGCGTACAGCGAGAGCTTCACCGTGTACGCGCCATAGTCCTTCGTGCCCGGTTGCGCGGCGATACGGTCGGCGACCTCTTTCTGCACCATCACGACGGCGCGCTTGAGCGCTGGCATGCGCTCGAAGAAGTCGAGGATGATGGTCGCCGCCACGTTATACGGCAGATTGGAGATGAAATTCGTGGGCGCGGCACCCACAGCCTCCTCGATGCGCTCGTTCGGCACGCGAAGCGCATCGCCCATGATATAGGTGAAGTTGGCGTGGTCGGCAGCGTGGGCGAACAGCACCGGCTCGAGCGCGGTATCCATCTCGATGGAGACGACGCGCGCCGCCTCCTGCACGAGCGCGAGCGTGAGCGTACCGATGCCCGGCCCCACCTCGAGCACGCACTCCGTGCCCGTAAGCTCGGCAAGCTCGCAGATGCGCTCGATCACATGGTTGTCGACGAGGAAGTTCTGGCCGAACTTGTGCTTGGTGGCCAGCCCGAACTCGTCGAGCAGTTCGCGCGTCGCGGAATAGTTAGCTAGTGGCGATATGGTCATGAGACTCCCTGCTATGGCGAACCCTGCTGTGGCGAGCTCTACCGTGGCGAAACGCGAACGTGTCTTCATTCATATACTTGCCGGTTTTGGGCACAAAGACCTGCGATGGGCGACTTTCATGCCGAAATATGGCAAGTTTTCACGCGAAGAGCGCGAATGCGAAAAGCCGTGTATTCGAATGCCGGCCGTCTAGTCCACCAGGCGCGGGAAGAGCGGCTCGCCCTTCTCAACGGGGGCGCCACCAACAAGACCGCCCCACGCGCACGCGGCGGCGAGGCCGCTCGTCGGTGCGGGCTCGAGCGAGAGGCGACGGCGCACCTCGGCCGAGATGCGCGGCATGAACGGGTCGTAGAGCTCGCTTGCGATACGGATGACCTCGAGCAGGTTCCAGATCACGCTCGCGAGCTCATCCGCCTTCTCGGGATCCTTCGCGAGCGCCCACGGCGCCATGTCTTCGATATAGTGGTTCGCAGCGGACACGATCTTGAGCACCTCGGCCGCGGCGCCGCTGTAATCGATGGCCTCCATGCACGCGGCGTAGCGCTCGAAGATGCCATTGCACGCATCGTGCAACGGGCTCGGATCGTCGAAGTTCGCGGGACGCGCGGGCGCGCAGCCGTCGAAATACTTCATGCTCATGTTGAGCGTGCGCGAGACGAGGTTACCCCAGCTGTTGGCGAGGTCGGCGTTGTAGACCTGGCGCATGCGACCCCAGCTGATGGGCGAGTCCGCGCCGTGCGTCACGTCGCTCATGAAGTAATACCGGTACGCCTCGACACCCAGAAGGTCGATGACCTCCTCCGGCGCAATGGCGTTGCCGCGGCTCTTGCTCATCTTCTCGATCTTGCCGGTCTCCTCGTTGCGCACGGTGAGGAAGCCGTGGACGAAGACCTTCTCCGGCAGGGGCAGCCCGGCCGCCATGAGCAGCGCCGGCCAGATGACGCAGTGGAAGCGAATGATGTCCTTGCCTACGACGTGGTACTGCGCCGGCCAGCGCAGCGCGAGGGTATCGGCTGCTTCCTGCCCGTCCGCGCCGTAGCCCACAGCCGAAAGGTAGTTGATGAGGGCGTCGACCCACACGTAGGCCACGTGCTTCTCGTCAAACGGGAACGGCACGCCCCAGTCGAACGTGGAGCGGCTGATGGAGAGGTCCTTGAGACCACCCTTCACGAAGCTGATGACCTCGTTTCGGCGCGTCTCAGGCTGGATGAAATCGGGATGATCCTCGAAGAAGTCGAGCAGCGGCTGCTCGAAGGCCGAAAGCTTGAAAAACCAGCTCTCCTCCTTGATGCGCTCGAGCGGACGGTCGCAGTCCGGGCAGAGCGGGTGCTCGGGATCCGCCGGGGCCTCGCCGGCGGCGACGCGCTCCTCCTCGTGGTGGCGCACCTGGGTCTCGGTGAAATACGTCTCGTCGGGACGGCAGTACCAGCCGTCGTAGGCGTCCTTGTAGATGTAGCCGTTATCGAGCAGCGTCTTCAGAAACTTCTGGACGCCCGCGATATGGCGCGGCTGCGTGGTTCGGATGAAGTCGTCGTTCGAGATCTCGAGCGTCTCCCACAAGTCGCGAAACGCTGGCTCCATGGAGTCGCACCACGCCTGCGGCGTATCGAAGCCGTTCTTCTCGGCCGCCTCCGCCACCTTCTCGCCATGCTCGTCCATGCCGGTGAGGAACTTGACATCGTACCCGCACGCGCGACGGAAGCGCGCCTGCACATCGGCGAGAATCGTGCAGTACGCCGTGCCGAGATGCGGCTTGGCGTTCACGTAGTAGATGGGCGTCGTGATGTAATACGAGGGCTTCGTGTGCTCCATGGTGGCGGACTCCTCCGGTGGTTGATGCATACAATCTGCCATTTTAGCGCATGTGCAGCGCGTGCGCCGAGCGCCGTGAGAATATGAGTCCGGGACTGAGAATATCGCCCGCATCACGGAACACGGTGTCGACCTTTTCCGCCACATTTCAGCCTTCAAGCGGGAAAAGTGGCGGAATATGTCGACGTCGACGCATGAGAATCTGAGTCCAGAACGGGAATTCTTACTGCTGAAGCTCGAGGACAAGGGCATAGACTTCACGGCGGCGGCGGGAATAGCGCTGGGAGAGGCGCTTCGCGATGGCAGACGCAGGCTCGCCCGCCTCGAGCGCCGCTTTGATATCCGCGCGGATGGCGGCATCGGGATCGATTGCATCGGCAGCCGCAGCGTCCCACGCGGCGTCCGCGCCGCACGTCGCAGACTCTTCTTCTGACGGAGGTGCGACCACAATAACGATCTCGCCCTTGATCTGCTCGCGAGCAGCCATCTCCTCATGCAATGCAGGAGTCGAGCAACGCACGACCTCTTCGTGGAGCTTCGTGAGCTCGCGGCAGAGCGCCGCCTCGCGCGTGGGGAACACCTTGGCGATCGACTCAAGCGTGGCGACGACACGGTGCGGAGATTCGTAGAAGAGCAATGCTCCGGGAACCGTTGCGAGCTGGCGGAGCCGCCGCTCGCGCTCACCGGCTTTTCGCGGAAGAAACCCCTCAAAGAAGAAATGCTCACACGGAATGCCCGATGCCACGAGCGCCGTTGCGCAGGCGACGGGGCCGGGAACAACCTCAACCGGCACGCCTTCCGCACGTGCCGACTCAACGAGCACCTGTCCGGGGTCGGAGATGCCCGGCATGCCGGCATCGGAAGCGTAAGCGAGCACGTCGCCGTCGACCATTCGCTCTACCAAACCGGGCGCACGCGAAGCGATGACGTTCTCGTCGCAGCGCATGAGCGGGCGCTCCACGCCGAGATGCGCAAGTAACTTCGAGGTGACACGTGTATCTTCGCAACAGATCGCATCGGCACGGCGAAACGCCTCCGCCGCGCGCGGGCTCAGGTCCCCAAGATTTCCGATGGGGGTACCGACCACCAGCAGGCGGCCTTGGCGGAATTCTGCCCGACCCGTCATCGCAACCTCACGCATAGCCATCGCATCGTCCATCAGCTACTCGAGCATGGCGCGCTCGAGCGTTCCCAACGCGACGCGAGCATCCCACGCCGCGATGCGTTTCTCGGTCTTCCAGGTTTGGAAGAACCAGCCGCGCGCCTTCGTGAAGGATGCCATCTGACTCGAGATGAAGACGCGTTCGAACGCCGAGCGCCCCTCGGGCGTGATCGAGGCATTCGTGAACACCGCCGCGCCGGACCATTCGCCCACGATCGCGGGGAATCCTGCGGAGGCGGCCTCGTCGATGAGACGGCGATTGCGCGCGATGGCAGACGAAAGCCCGCGCGGCGTGGTGATGTCGAGCGCCATATCGTCGCGATAATGGTACAGGTGGATGTCCATGCAGACGTTCTTGTACTTACCGCCGCTCATAAACCGCTTCCACGCAGCAGGATGGCCCGACGCCGAGAAGACGACCATCTTCGTCTCCGGCATGTGCAGACGAACGATCTCGTAGGCATCGCGGTAGAAATTGCGCAGATAATGGCTGGGAATGCCGTTCGAGGTGCGGAGCAGCCCGGTGCGGACGCTCATGATGGGCGAGTCCAGAAGCTCGATGCCCATAAGTTCGGAATGCATGCCGTACCGGGAGGCGAGCTGGTCGAGCGTCGAGAGCGCGATGTGCCTGCCATTCGTCGAGGAGTGCCAATCCGCAACGGACTCAGGCGTACTCTTCGAATTGTTTGAATCGCCCTGACCGCCGGGAACCGTTGCCAGGTCGAGCAGCACCCGCATGCCGAACTTCCGCGCCCATTCGAAGGTGCGGTCGATGTAGTCGACGGCGGAGATGTAGACCTCGGATTCCCCTTGCGAGCCGAAGGCATACCACGGCACGGGAAGGCGGACGGCATTAAGGCCGATCGCCGCCATACGCCGAAAATCGTCCTCGGTGATGAATGTTTCGTAGTGCTGGCGAATTCGTTCGTTGTATGCGACGGAGCCCATCACGGTCTGGAGCTCGGTCTCGTTCGTTGCTCCGGTCGCGGCAAACAGCGAAGGTGTCACCCATGGCTCGGGGATGAACCAGCCCGAAAGATTGACACCGTGGATCCTATCCATCATTCCCTCTCTCCCCACCAAGCTCACGCTTTTCATCGCCGCTCGGCGCTCGTTTGGCCTAAAAGTATACCGTCTCTTCTCTGCTTTGTTGGGTAATCGGAGATTTTGACTTGACGGACGCGAACAATTTGGTATAGTAATCGAGCTGTTGCTAGCAGCCCGGTCAGATAGCTCAGTTGGTAGAGCAGAGGACTGAAAATCCTCGTGTCGGGGGTTCGACTCCCTCTCTGACCACCATAGAAATCGTAGGTAGACGGCTTGTCATTGGCGAGCCGTCTACTTTTGTATTACGCCTCCACATCAAGCTTCTCGAATTCGAACCGGAGCATCGACGTTCGGCTGCTTGAACGATTCGACGCTCGGCAGCGTCAAAACCAAAGCGCCCTGCCATGTCCTCGCTCGAATCAAACCAATTATGCTCTTGAATCTGTGCATAGCCTTATAGCGCAATTCTCTCAATCACCGATGCCGCCTCGCGGCACGAGAGCACACGCCACGGCGCGACCTCGCGACATACCGCGAGAACCTCACCCGTCCGAGACAGAAACGCCACATCGAGCGCCCGCCTCATGAAGCAGGTGTGAATCGATCCGCACCGCGGGAATCCCATGACGATTGTTGGGGAACACACATTCCGAACACCATATGAGCGAACACCATATGAGCAAGGGATCATGCCGAGCAGCCTCGCCCAGGGGCGTTCTGCCACCACAAGATGCGCCGGCTCCCAACCGAGGCGAGTCATGGCGCGCCTGAACCCATATGGATCGAGCGCGCCCGTTGTCCGTTGATTCCCATATGCCAAACGGCCGCACATCCTACATCACCACCCCAGGGCGCCACGGGTCGACCGTCACTTCGCGAACATGTTCGAGTACGACAGGCGCGCCCATATCCACGCCGGCGAGCACGATATTTCCCGGCCAAGGAACATACTTCATAACGCAGCGGTATGTCCTCTGCCCTCCAACGAGCGAAAATATGGAACTAGCGCCCGAGCTCTCCTCTTCCGCGCATGTGACCTCGATCTCCACACCGTATGAACCCATCGCCTCCGAAAGCTCCGCCGCGACCGTACCCGCAACCGACCCTCCCTGCTCGTCAACGCCAACCGGGGAGACGGCGTGGGCGAGCACGATATCGGGCGCCACCCGATCGAACCGCGCCGTCGCGGAAAGAAACATCATGATGTTGTAGACGATGAGCGCCAGCACGATAAGCACCGGCGCCACCACCGCCATCTCGACGGTGGCCTGCGCGCGCGCCTCACGATGAAGGGGTTCCGCGCGTGACGGCTGCAGCCGATACACCTCATGGATAAACCTCGGCACGACCGCTCTTGTGCACCGTTCACGCCTCGCGCGCCCATTCATCCTGAACCCCCTCCGCCCACGACGCCCAGCACGTCCCGCACGCGAATCGTGAGCGGAATCGTAGTGCCACCCGGCAGCGGAATCTCCGCGATGGTGATGGTGGCATCGAGCATCTGCTCTTCGGTCTCGTAGCCGATTGCTTGCAAGACGTCCGCGGGATCGGTCGAGCCGATCGGTAGCGAGCGCAGCAGTTCCTGGGCGTTGGAGAGCGCCGGGACATCGGCGTGCGCGAGCACGTTGCTGCTATCCGTGAGCACGGGTTTGAGTGAGCTCAAATCAACCGGCTCGAATCCAAGCGCCCGGACGGCGCCGTCGACACGATCGCTCAACCATGTTGCCAAAGGCCCCATCCCGAACGACGTGAGGCCCCCGAGCAGATCGTCCATGAGCTCGGACAATCCCTCGCTCATGTCTCCATACGCGATGAGCACCTTGCCCCACAGGCCCATCACGTCATCGATGAGCCCCACCGCGCCAGCTCCATCCGTACGCGAGGACAGCGACGAGAAGAACGATGCGAGCACGTTGCTCTCGTCGGTCGCGGCATCCGGCGCGAGCGCGGCAGCGGAAATTGCTCCCCGCACCCCGCTGTCTGGCCGGGCGGCAAAGGTCGTCGAAAGCTCCCCGGGGACTTGCGCCTCGCTCGATACCACCACCGCAACCGCACCGTACCTCCCGGGCGGCGCGATGCGCGGACGGCGAGCCGCGAGCGCATCGAGCGCGGCGTCGAATGCGTCGCCTGCATCTTCGGAAGCACCGCGCGCCCTCTGCTCGAGCTCAATCTCGTGCTCCCGACACGCCTCGTATTCGTCGAGCGCCAACGTGAATTCGCGAAGATGGTATTCGTAGCCGTTATCGATGGATGTTGAGGCTGCGGGAACCTTCCCTACGTCCCCGATACTGAATTTGCACACTGAGCACTCTCGCGTGCGCCCCGCATCGATATCCTCCAGCGCAGCCATGCCGCCGGAGGCTCCTTGGGCTCCGGGGCACTCCATGCCATAGTGGAGCGTTCTGCCGGCATCCTCTTGCGTCGTAGGCCATAAAGCATCGGTGTATAGCGCCGTCGTGCGCGCCTCGCTCGTGTTCCTCGGAAGCAGCGGAACAGAGACCGTCACGCCGGTATCTGTTTCAATCACCGCGGCAGAGGCGAACTCTTCTGCGGCAAATGCGTAAAATGCCCTGCGTGCAGCGGAATCCGCTGCCGCCTCGACACTGGATCCCTCTGGCACATCGTTTTCCACACGCCATCGGTAATATGCGCGCGTGCGATCGAGCGCAACATTGGGATCCCACGTGAGGCTCGATGCATAATCTGGATTCTGCGCAGCGGAAAGACCCGAGAGTCGCGCGGCACGCTCCTGCATATTCCGTCCTTCTCTCCCGCAGTCGGCAAGCCATGCAGCCTCCTTCGCCTGCGCGGTCTTCTCTTGCGCTTCGACGAGCTCGTCTGCCGCAGCGTCTAGCTCGCCCGCCGTGTCCTCGATCTCACTGGTAGAGACCTCATCACCCTCGAGTGCGGGAAACTCGGACGCGGATGTGCGCGGCACGGCGAGGGCGGTTCCTGTATACGACACCGCATCCCCCGATTGCGCCGCACAGGTACGTGTGCCATTCGCCGCTATGAGAAACGGCAAGGCAGATTCCAACGTCTTGAGCCCGCGCGATGCAGAGACGGCAAGGCTGTTCCGTGCGTTGAGCATTCTAATCCCCGCGTCGATCGTTTGCCCGGCAAATGCGTTCACGCCGGGTATGAGCAGCCCCACGAGCCCTACGCCGGTAACGCAGAGTCCGGCAAGCCCCATGCTGAGCACTGCGGCATCGAGCACCGTAGCCGTCGTGTGATACGAAGAGACGACGTTCGCGCCGGCAAGCGCCGTCGCATCTGCCGCAACCTGCACATCGCCCGAACGTGACATGCTCCAGATGCCGCTCGCGACGGCGAATAGAAGCGAAAGCGTCACAAGGATCGAAACAGCTGCCGCAAGGTTCGTATACGCACCATCCTCGATAAAGAGCTCAATTCCACCGGCGAACCCATGTCTCATAGCTCCCTTCGAGCCAGCTCGGCCTTCCCGCATAGCTCACCTCCACGCGCATCTCGACATCGCCCTGCCCATTCGTCGCCCCCAACACCCCGGCAAACGCGCCGAGTACCGGAAGCGGCGTCACCGCACCCGTAATCGCAACCGTCACCGTTCCCTCCTCGTCTTCGGCGCGTACGAGCTCGATATCCCATGCGAGCGAGCCGCCCGCGTGAAAGATCGAGAGGTCGGGAACGGCGGCGAGCCTACGAAGGGCGAACGCTTCGCAGGATTCCATCGCCTCGTCGTCCGTCGTGACCATAAGTCGTGCCGTCTCACTCGCCGCCGTCTCCATGACCGAACGCGTATACAGCATGCAGAGTGGTTGCAGCGCCAACAACAGCAACGTAAGAAACGTCGGAAGGAGCAGGGCAGCCTCGACCGTCGCCTGCGCCGTGTCTTCGCGAATGCCCATCGCTTCCACTCCCTGTTCGTCTCTCGTGCTAGTACAGTGCGATATCGAGCAGACCCATTCCGTCGAGCACGTGCGAACAGGCATCTTCGACCAGTCGCGCCAGCACGCCCGTCTCACCCGCGCGCCACAGCAACGCGAGCGCGGCGACGACCGCCATGAGCGCTGCAACGGTCAGGGCGTACTCG
Organism: uncultured Collinsella sp.; assembly: GCA_900538305.1. Classification (GTDB taxonomy): domain Bacteria; phylum Actinomycetota; class Coriobacteriia; order Coriobacteriales; family Coriobacteriaceae; genus Enorma. Next base: position 245,559 of record UPXY01000001.1, on the reverse strand, counting down.
AGCGTTGCTTGCGCGCGATCATCGAAAGCCGCTTCCCGCATCCTTGCAAGGCGACGCCCACGGCGGCACATCATATCCTCCGTCCAGCTGTCATGCAGGCGCATACTGCCTCCTATTCACTCGACCGAGCGCTGCTCGATATCCGCGTCACCCGGGCGGTTGATGCTTCATTGCCCTCCTCCGCCACCACCGTGACGATATCCACCCACCCGCACTCGTCGAGCACGATGGCACCCCATGCGTTTCCCTTGAGATCGAGGTATCCGCTCGTCATGAGCTGAGCGCCGGAAACTCCCTGGTACACTCGAAGCACATCGGCGGCGAGCTCGTTGATGGGCTGCGCAGAAGTCCATACACACGACGCTTCGCCGTCCGCTTGCGTCGATGCGTCACGGTCGAGCTCAGCCAGAAACGAGCCCGTATCGATCACACCTTCTTCCACCGGCACAGTGCCCTCGTCCCCCCACGAATCCCACTCCGAGTTTTCGGACTCTTCACCAGGTGCGCGATCGCCCCGAACAGCGCTTGACCCCGTTTGTTGAGCAAGAGTGGATTCCGACGTTGTTTTGGAAGGCAACGCGGCTCCCAGCCAAAGTGCGCAGGCTGTGCAGATCAGGCAGAGCGCCGGCGCCAGCCAACGCAGCCGCAGCGCCTTGCGCGGCCCCGCCATGCGCGAACGTCGATCCGCGTCCTTTCTTTGCATCAGCGCATGCCTTGCTACAGGCTGTTGATACCGTTGGCGATGGCATCCCAGAGCTCCGTCACCTTACCGCGAAACGCCACGATGGCCAGGATTGCGATGACGACGAGCACTCCCACAAGGATTGCGTATTCCGTCGTGCCCTGACCGGATTCCTCGACAGCAAGGCTGCGCACCTTGCGAAAAGCATCGAACGATGCAACGGGCGCCTTCGAGATGAACCCTTCGAGAATCTGCTTTCCCATAACAACCTCCTTACAACATGCCACTCGCAGCGAGCAGCGGCCCTACGATTGAAAGCAAGAGCGCCGGCAATATGAGCGTTCCGGTAGGTATGAGCAGCTTGACCGGCGCCCGTTCGATATCCCGTTCTATCTGCGCGCGATGCGCGGAACGAATCTCCCGACTTTGCGCAGCCAGCGTTTCGGAAAGCGGCGAGCCAAGCTTCAATGCTTGATCGACCGCAATGCCAAACGATTCCAGCGAGCGCTCCCCGACGTCGCGCGCTGCGCGTTCGAGTTCCTCCCTGCGCGCAGCTATCCCCATCCGCCAGGACAACCTTGCCCGCATCATGCGGTCCGGCAGTACGCCGGTTCGATGCGTGCAGTACAGCTCGAGTGCAGCATCGAATGAAAGCCCTGCAGAGAGCCCGAGGCGCACCACATCGACCATCTCGGCGATATCCCCCAGAGCGACCTCTTCGCGACTCCCGCCTGCGAAGCGCCCGGCGAGCAAACGAATCGCAGTGAGCATCTGCGATCCTTCTCGTTTCGCCTCGTCAACACCGCGCGCGATCAGCCCCCGAAGCCACGCCTTGTCCTCTCCCCTCCAGCTTGTCATCATCCAGACTGCAGCCATCACGGCCGCACCGATAGGCAGCGCATCCACAGCCATCACCCCACATCGATCCTCATGATCCTTCGGATGATCATCCATGCGCAGAAATCCAGTGCGAACGCGACCGCAGCGCTTCCCGCCCCAACGGGCATGGCGATACCGCGACGATAATCTGCGGAAACAACTGCCAGCGCACATGCCATAGCAACAGGCATCCATGCGACAAGGCGCGCGGACATCCTCGCTTGCGACGTCTTGACCTCGAGCTGGCGCGCAAGTGCGATGCGCTCGTTGGCCATATCGGCGGCTTCAGCAAGGAGCTCGCGAAGCGGGGCGCCCGTGCGCTGCGAGATCTTGAGCGCGAGCGACACCAAGCCAAGACCGGGCGCGGGAAGCCGAATGAGCAGATCGTCGAGGGCTTCGGACGCAGGAATACCGCATTCGATGGCACAAGCGACGCGCAGGAACTCGCCCCGCACGGGTTCTTCGGCATGGCTGCCCACGAAACGCATCCCCTGCGCAAGCGTATGCCCGGAACCAAGCGCGATGGAAAGCGCTGCGAATGCCTCCGGCATCGCCGATGCGACACGGCGGCGTTCTTCGTGCGTACGGCGCGCCGCGCGAAGGCGCAGATATGCAACGACCGCCGCAGCACCCACTACAACGCCCAGCACCGTCCCTAGACCAATCGATCCCGCGAGTCCGCCAGCCAGCACCGCGGCGACAAGTACGCCCATCTCGAAATCACGCACAGGAACGCGCGCCGCGGGGATAGCTTCAGACGATGATGCGCCGAGCAGCACCTTGATAACCCGAGCGAACAATTGTGTCTGTCGAAGCTCGCCCCGGCAGGTCCTCACGGCCGCGGCATCGCGAACCGCGACGGGCACCGACGCGCCCGCTCGGCAAAGCAGGACAACGATGGCTTCTTGCGCGCCGCCTCCACGAACCCCGCCCTGGAGCGTGCCTCCTATCCAGATCCCCTCCCCATTTCGGGGAAGGCATCCCGTTATGGTGAAAACGCCTCCCGCAACGGCTGCCGCGATCATCATGGGCACATAGTCCGCCATGCATCCACCTCCTCCTGCAAAAGCCTCCCTGCATGCAGAGCCTCTTCGATGAACGGCGGCTCGCACACCAGCTCCCACGCAGCTTCCGCGCTATCGAACGAGACGTAGCGCTCAAGTTCCACGCCACCGTGTGCACCGCGACGAACCCCCGAATACGAAGACACGAAGCGCCTGCCATCTGCCCTGCGCTCGGACATGACGATGCCGTCGAGCGCCATCGCAACCTGTTCCTCGATAAGCTCCGAGGGAAGGTTGATGCCGTAGCGCGCAAGCAGCACGAGGCGTACGATCGCCTCTTCCTCGGTTCCCGCATGAAGCGTGGTAAGCGACCCATCGTGACCGGTATTCATCGCCTGGAGCATATCGATGCATTCGGCACCGCGCACCTCGCCCACAACGATGCGGTCCGGCCGCATGCGAAGCGCGTTCGTCACCAGATCGCGAATGCTCACCTCCCCCTCCCCCTCGATTGAAGCCGCACGCGCTTCAAGCCGAACCACGTGTGGGTGCCGAGCGAACTTGAGTTCCGCGGAATCCTCGATCGTCACGATGCGCTCACCTACCGGAATCTCGCACGACAGCGCGTTGAGCAGCGTCGTCTTGCCCGACCCTGTCCCACCGGCGACGGCAAGATCCTGCCGCAAGACGACGGCATACGAGAGTAGCCGCGCATACCAATCGGGCAACGACCCAAGGCCGACTAGCTCCGTAAGCGAGCTGATCCGATTGGAGAACTTCCTGATCGTGAGCGCCGTGCCGTCGATTGCCACCGGCGGCACCACTGCGTTCACGCGGTAGCCGCTTTGCAAGCGCGCGTTCACGATGGGGCTCCGCTCGTCCACGCGGCGACCCAACGGCGACAGAATCCGGTCGATGAGAATCCTGATCTGCTCGTCATCGTCGAAGAGCGCGCCCAGTGGATGCAGCGTGCCCTTCCGCTCGATATACGTGGAGGCGCAGCCGTTCACCATGATCTCGCTCACCGCTTCGTCCTCGATGAGTTCCTGCAAGGGACCCAAGCCAACCACGTCGTCGAGCGCTTCGGCAACGATGCGTTCGCGCTCTTCATCCTCCATGTCCTCGTGTCCCTGTGCGTTGAGAACCGCCTCGATCGCCGGCCTCAACTCGGCACGGGCGCGTTTCGTGTCCGGCTCCGCAGCGAGATGCGCAACCTCGGCAAACCCCACCCGCTCCATGGCGGCGCGCTTCACCGATCGAAGAGTCTCTCTATGCTCTGCAGAGCGTGCGCCGGATCCACGTGTCGCGCGACCGCTTTTTCGCACGCGCTTCGCACGCTCGAGGACACTCATGCCGCTTCACCGACGTTCTTCCAAGGAAGATGCAAGCGAGGGCGCGCAGGCGTCTCGCCATGCGCGTCTTCTCGACCGGGTTCCTCCGAAACGGGACACCCCAGCTCACGCAAGAGCTGCGAGGTCAACCTTCGGATGCTCTGGCCGAACGGCGTCTGTGAACGCGTCGCTTCGTCCATGCGACCGATTTCTGCAAGTGCGGAGAGGTTGCTTCCGCCATCGGCAACGCGCGCCTTGGAGCTTAGAGCAACCTTCATCTCGATGCGCAGCGCGGTATCTCCGGAGCATCCGCGCTGGCCGACGCGGTTCACCACGCAGGTCATGCGCGTACGCGGAATCCCGAACCTCCCTATCATCGCGATAATCCGTTGCATGGACTCTGCGCTGCCCACGGCGCCATCGCCCACCACCAGGCAACGGTCGCACGAAGAGACCATCGCCGCTACGGCGTCCGTCCACGTGGTGGAGGTATCGACGATCACCACATCCGCCTCGGCGCGCAGCACGCCGAGCAAGAGCTCAAGCGGCTTGCCCAAAAGCTCAGCGCGCTCCGGTACACCGAGAGGTCCCCACAGCGTCAATCCCGGCGCAACGCGCATCGATGCCCTCACGATGTCCGCCTCAGAAAGCTCACCCGGCACCGAAGGCTCGAGAATGGAGCCTATATCGCGCGGTTCCTCCACACCGAGCATCGTGTAGGCGTTTCCGAACATAAGATCAAGATCGAGCAGAGCGGTTCGCAATCCCGAACGAGCCGCGAAGCATGCCATCGCCGTCGCAATCGTCGTTTTGCCCGAACCCCCGCGGCCAGAGGCGACGCATACCACGGGAGCCCGTCTTCCTTTGCTCGTCTCCACATGCTGCTTTGCAGCTCGTGCCGCGAGTGGCGGCTCCGGTTCCGGCTCGTCGAGATCTTCCGCTTCTACGATCTCCAACCCCTCGGCTCGCATGGGTGCCACCTGAGCCGAGGCATCCCCCGTACACGCGTCACGATCGCTACGCGCTGCCGCTACCCGCTGCCCGCCCGAACTGCGCAGAGGCGCGCTCGCCATCCGAAGATCGCTGGTGTCTTCGGGTGAAAGCCCCGGTGCCGATGGCATCGTCTCACGCTCGCCCTGCTGCGCCGCCACAGCTCCCCGGCGCACTCGCACCTCCTCGAGGGGAATCACCTCGACGGCGCCCGCATAGAAGAGCGGCGCGATACGCGCGGGATCAATGTCCTCGACAAGCACGACCACGCGTCCCGCCCCTTCGACCCGCGCCATGCGCTCGACAAGGGTTGCATGCGCCTCGATGCCCAAACCCCGTGCAAGTACCATCGTGCCCGACACCTTACCCGCAAATGACATCGCAAGTCGCTCGAGAAGCGCTAGATCATCTATGCGCAGCACACATGCCCCGCGCTCTCGCTGTTCGATCTCCCGCTGAACGACGGCGTAGTCATCGCTCGAGCAATAGGCAAACCATAGCTGTCTCATTCTGCATCTCCTCCAAATTCTGCTTCCGTGCCCGCGGCGCCACCGTTATTCGCAGCATCCCCACCGGGCGCAGCGTTCGTGCTCCCAACAGACCTTGCCTCCTGCGCCGCGGCTTCGCCGTCGCTTGCGGCACCCCTCGCCGTCTCTGACCGTTCCGCTTCGCGCCCTTCGTCCGCATCAGACGACACTTCTTCGTCCAAGCCTTCGACATCAGACCCTGGGACGACCAGGCTTACCGACCCTTTCGCCGTGGCCGCCAGGAGCTCCGAGACACGATCGGGCGCGACCGCAACCGTCACCCAGCTCAAATCGGCCGATGTTCCACCGGTTTCGTCCGCACTCGTCGCGATGACCTGTGCACGACAGACGCGATCGGCGATACCGGTTCCCGCCAGGTACACGTCGACCGTGTCTCCGCATGCGAGCGTGCCACCCACCGCATGCGCGGAATCCACCGGCACCGAGACGGCGACCTTCCCCTCGGGAACTTCGAGCGTGCCGCCACGTTCCTGAAAGTACGCCGGGCAGAGCACGGCTCGCGCGGGTATGTTCGATGTGACTCGCTTGCCAACGACCTCGTCTATCGACGTTGCGGAATCGGCTGGCAAAAGCCCCGCGACCCACTCCGTAAGCTCGATATCTCCCTCATCGATCAGCTCGCCCGCATCGACATCGCGCGTCGCGACGCAGACGCTCACCACGTCGCCCCCGTACGCGGCAAGGAGCTCTTGCCGCTCGTGCGCCGCCTCCGCCCGAATAGACGCGCCATACCACGATGCCAGGGCAAACGCCAAGATGCCCGAAGCAACGCTTATCGCTAGCCGAACCCCGCGCTTCATCTCGCACCCCCCGCCTCGTGGCCTGCGTGTTCGATTCAATTGTGAAAAGGACGGCGCACAGGCCGGCTGGAAATATAAGAAAGTCCCTCGCGACCTTGCAGAACCCTTGTCGCAATCTGTCTCGCTGTGCCAGATGCGCGCAAGGTTCACCAGGATATGCAGCAAGGTATTTTGAAGCGCTTCACACAAACACCCAGCAGGGAGAAGAAGCGGTCAATTCAGGTTTTAGGCAGGTGTATGCGCTCGTGGGGCACCATGCTACGGGCATCTAGCCCATCCAGCTGCAGCAAGAAGTCGTTCGCCCGTCGCGAACCCCGCGAGCCCGCTACAGATGGATATCCGGATCGAGGCTCTGGGCGCTCACGCGCATCTCTTCGGCCAGACCCTGGAACACCTCGAGCCGGAGCTCGTCGATCTCGCCCGACGCGACCGCCGCGCGCACCATGCACCCGGGTTCGTGCGTATGCGTGCAATCGTTGAATCGACATCCGCGCGACGCCTCGACAACCTCGGGAAACATCCGTGCGAGTCCGCGCTCGTGCCCTACGAGCGGTAGGCTGCGCAGCCCCGGGGCATCCGCGATCACGCCGCACGGACCGGGAAGCTTCACCATTACACGCGCCACCGTGGTATGACGGCCGGCATCGTCGCGTTCGCGCACCGCACCCGTTTCCAGCGCCTCGTGTCCCAACAGAGCATTCAACATGGTCGACTTGCCCGCGCCCGATTCTCCAAGGATCATCGCGCAGGTCTGAGATGGCACGCAGGCTCGAACCTCATCAAGACCCTCGCCTGTAGCAGACGAGGACACGATCACGCGGACATTCTCGCCCACCAGGCGCCTCACGCGCCCAAGCTCTCGATCGAGCTCTTCGGAGGTGCAGCGATCCGCTTTGGTGAGCACCACGACGGCACGAGCTCCGCAATCCGCCGCGAGCACGAGCGAACGGGCGATGCGCCCCAGAAGCACCTCGCCAGCGCCGAGCGGCTGCACCACAAGAATCGTATCGACATTCGCACAGAGCACCTGGCGCTCGCCACGGTTCTTGCCGCGCCAGCGCTCGAAGACCGTCCGTCGAGGCAGCACGCACTCGATCACGCCCATGTCGTGCCCGGGCGCACGGCGCAGCGCCACCCAATCGCCCACGGCAGGAAGCAGCGACGCTTCATCTTTGCGTTGCTTGGCAAAACCGACCGCATGCTCAGCACGAAGCGTTTCGGTCTCGGTCGCCACCAAGGGAAACCCTCGGTCGAGCCGAACGACGCACCCTATCTGCATCTGCTCAGCATCTTCAGCATCCGAACAAAAGGCGTCGAAGGACGCGCGCTGAGCATCGTCGAGCCGAAGATCTTGAAATGCCGGGACATCGTGCAGGGCATCGATCTTGGGAAGTGCGGCGATGACGCCGCTTTCGTCTGTTGTCGCAGCACGCCGCTTCCCCGTGCGCCGCGCCTTGCCCTGCGGCCGTTTTGCCATGCGGATGCCTTAGCCAACCACAAGCGGCACGCCGCAGTCCGCGCAGAAGTTCATATCGTCATCCCAGATCTTGCCGCACTGCGGGCAGCGCTTGTGCACCTCTGCCGGCTCGACCGGAAAAAGCTCCGCCACCGGATGCGCGCAACCGGGGCAGAAGTTGAAGTGAGCCTCGATAACAGCGCCACATACCGGGCAGATGCGAGCCTGCTGCTCGGGTTCGGGAGCATCGACCACAGGCTCTTCCGCAACCGACTGCTCCGCCATCGCCGCAGCCTCGGCCTCCGCAGCCTCCGCCGCAGCAGCCGCGGCAGCCGCCTCGCGCGCGCGGGCTTCTTCGAGTTGAGCTCGCACCTCGGCAAGCTTCGCCTCGTACTCCGCAGCCGCCTGATGCTTTGCCTCGACCTCCGCCTCAAGCTGCGTAACCGCCGCCTGTGCCTGCTCGATCACCGCCTTGTTCTGCTCGATCGTAGCCTGCGCCTGCTCGATCACCGCCTTGTTCTGCTCGATCTGGCTCGTCACCTCGGCGATGTCGGCATTCACCGCCGCCAACGCCCCCTCGATCTCGCCCGTCTGCTGCCCGAGAGCCTGAATATCCTCCATTGGCAACCCGCCTCCCATGCGCGGGCGCGACGATCAAATTCCGCGCCCTATCAAGCGAACCATTGCGCCTATTGTCTCACGAAGCGCCTCGTTTGCACGCATGAACGGAAATTTGGATACAGACGGACACACCGATTGTCCCCGCAACAGGTAGACGCCCTAAACATCCCACATGCCCCACGCACTCTATATACTGTCCTACCACCGCTGGCCATCATGCGTGCGGACAAGAGGATACGTGCCGCCGCGAGCGCGTTAACAGAAGACCCTCCCGGATCTCCCTCTGAGCGATTCCGCAGGCGCGAAGCGCCGAGGACAAGCGAAGGGGAAATCCGGGAGGGTCGACAGGACGATATCAAGCGGCGAGGCTTACTTCTCCTTCTCCACCGCACGCATGATGGCCTTGTAGATTTCCACGAGCGGGATGATCAGGAAGCCGAGCGCAAGCGCCGTGACCATGCCCTTGGGCTCGAGATGCTCCACACCGAAGAAGATCATCGAGAGCGCGTCGACCTCGACCACGATAAGCGTGAGAACGAGTGCGAGGAACGCGGCGCCCCACAGCCACTTGTTCTGCTTCTTCATGTGGAAAATCGAAGCACGGCGGCTGCGCATGTTGAAGCAGTGGAAGATCTCGACCATGTTGAGCGTGATGAACGCCATCATGACGCCCTCTTCGTCGGCCATGGAGGTGGCCAGCTTGGAAAGGTCGATGACACCCAGGTCGAAGTACACGCCGCAGAAGAAGCTGGCGAGCACGAGCACGGTGATGATGAGGCCCTGGACCACGGTATCGAGACCCATGTTGCCGGCGAACACGCCGTCGGTGGCGTTACGCGGCTTGCGCTTCATGACGTCGCCCTCGGCCTCTTCCATACCGAGCGCGAGCGCGGGGAAGCAGTCGGTGACGAGGTTCACCCACAGCAGCTGAATGGGCTGGAACAGGGTGAAGCCCATGAGCGTCGCCGCGAAGACCGAGAAGACCTCGGCGAGGTTCGCAGAGAGCAGGAACTGGATAACCTTACGGATGTTGTCGTAGATGCGGCGGCCTTCTTCGCACGCACCGATGATGGTCGCGAAGTTATCGTCGGCAAGCACCATGTCGGCAACGTTCTTGGTGACGTCGGTGCCGGTGATGCCCATACCGATGCCGATGTTCGCGTGCTTGATGGAGGGCGCATCGTTCACGCCGTCGCCCGTCATGGCAACGATCTTGTTCTTTGACTTCCACGCCTCGACGATGCGGGTCTTGTGCTCGGGCTGAACGCGAGCGTACACGCCGTACTTCTCGATGTTCTGATCGAGCTCTTCCTCAGACATCTTGTCGATCTCGGCACCGGTGATGGCCTGGCTGCGATCCTCGACGATACCGAGGTTCTTGGCGATAGCCACGGCGGTGTCGATGTGGTCGCCCGTGATCATAACGGTGCGGATACCGGCGCCCTGGGCCTCGGCGATGGCGGGAGCCACCTCGGGGCGCTCGGGGTCGATCATGCCAGAGAGACCGCAGAACACAAGGTTGTTCTCGAGGGCTTCGGCAGCGAAGTCTACAGGCTTCTCGGTGTAGGTGCGGCTGGCGAGCGCGAGCACGCGCAGCGCCTCGTCGGCCATGGCCTTGTTGGCGGCCAGAATCTGCTCGCGACGTTCGTCGGTCATGGGAACGATCTTATCGCCGTCATACACCTGCGTGCAGAGCCCCACGACCACGTCGGGCGCACCCTTGGTGTACTGCTCGAAGTTGCCATCGGCTTCCTCGACCACGACGGACATCATTTTGCGGCCGGAGTCGAACGGAGCCTCGCCCACGCGCCGGTGCTCCTCGTCCAGACCCTTCATGCCCATCTTGGCGGCGTCGTTCACGAGCGCGCACTCGGTGGGCTCGCCCACGGCCTCGCCGGCATCTTCGTCCCACTTGGCATCGGAGCACAGCGCCATGCCCGCGAGGAGCTTCTCCTCGGGAGCGGCAAGCTCGTGTTTAACGACCGTCATCTTGTTCTGGGTGAGCGTGCCCGTCTTATCGGAGCAGATAACCTGCGTGCAGCCAAGGGTCTCAACCGCACTGAGATTGCGGATGATCGCCTGGCGCTTAGCCATCTTGGTCACGCCCATGGAGAGCACGATCGTCACGACGGCGACAAGGCCCTCGGGAATCGCGGCGACGGCGAGCGACACAGCAACCATGAAGGTATCGAGCAGCATGTGCGGCTCGGCGGCGACGGTGCCGATACCGGCGCGCAGCACGTCGACAGCGAAGACGACCACGCAGATGACGATCACCAAGACGGTGAGAATCTTAGAGAGCTCAGCGAGCTTCACCTGCAGCGGCGTGAGCTCTTCCTTGGCATCGTTGAGCGCGCCGGCGATCTTGCCCATCTCGGTGTCCATGCCGGTACCGCACACCACGGCGCGGCCGCGGCCATACACCACGGTGGAACCCATGTAGCACATGTTCTTGCGGTCGCCGAGCGGTACGTCGTCGGCGCCGTCGAGCGCGATCGGGTCGGTGTGCTTCTCTACCGGGACGGACTCGCCGGTAAGGGCGGCCTCCTCGATCTTCATGGAAGCGCTCTCGAGCACGCGGCAGTCGGCGGGAACCGCGTCGCCGGCCTCGAGCAGCACGATGTCGCCGGGCACGAGCTCGCTGGAGTGCAGCGAGATCTGCTTGCCATCGCGGATGACCTTGGACTGGGCGGCACTCATCTCCTGAAGAGCGGCGAGCGCCTCTTCGCTCTTGGCCTCCTGGATCACGCCGAGGGCGGAGTTGATGATCACGACCGCCATGATGATAATCACGTCGGCCCACTCGGACTCGCCCTGGATCATGCCGGTTACGGCCGAGATGACGGCCGCGACGATGAGCATGATGACCATGGGGTCGGCCATCTGCTGGAAGAAGCGAATCCACAGCGGGGTCTTCTCTTCCTCCTTGAGCTTGTTGGGGCCGAACTTCGCCGCGCGCGCCTGCGCCTCGGCAGAGGTTAGGCCGGTTTCCGCGTTCGTGGACTGCTCGGAGAGCACGTCCTCAGCGGAGGCAAGGTATTCCTTCAAATGTATCCCTCCCGATACATAGGAACGACGGGTGTCGAAGCACCCCGATACGACCATGGCTCCCGATCATAATTCCAGGAAGGCAAGGGCTTGCCACGTAAACTTACATACTAGCTGAAATTTGCACTTATCCGCGCAGGAATTCGGCCAATATTGGATGTTCTATCGACCAATACATGCCGAATTACCCCAGGTTATTCATCATGTGGCGAGCTACATCAACCACACCCATCTTGCCGGACATTTAGCGCCCGTAACACAGTTTCGTTTTACATAAGGTAACCTCGCTGCTCTCGCATATCTTGAAGCCCACCAATCTCGCGGTGTTTCAAAACGAAACCCCTTCTCTTGCTCGACGCATCGTGCCCAACGCACTTCAAGCACCGCACTCTCCACATTTCCCATTCTCTGCAGCTCGTACCTGCGCAAAATCTTCGTAAAGAAATCGGTAATCGGCTTCTTTTTTCCGATAAACGGTTACTTTGCCGCTGAATTCTCCTATAATGCTCGCCTGAACACAGGTGGAACAAGTGGAGAAAACACCGGGAGGACTGCATGTATAAACGCACGAAAATAGTCTGCACGATGGGACCTGCCTGCGACAACGACGAGACCCTGCGAGAGATGATGAAGGCGGGTATGAATATCGCTCGCTTCAACTTCTCCCACGGCGACTACGCCGAGCACCACGAGCGCATCGAGCGCGTCCGCCGCATCGCCGCCGAGCTCGACATGACGATCGGCATCCTGCTCGACACCAAGGGTCCCGAGGTCCGCACCGGCCTGCTCGAGGACCACAAGAAGGTCTCCGTCAAGACCGGCGACAAGATCATCGTCACCGCGCGCCCCACGTCCGACGACTTCCTGGGCAACGCCGGCCACATCTCCCTCGATTATCTCAACCTCCCCAGCGAGGTCGAGGCCGGCTCGCGCATCCTCATCGACGACGGCATCGTCGAGCTCGTCGTGGAGAGCGTCGACGGCCAGGACATGCACTGCATCGTCAAGAACGACGGCGAGATCGGCGAGCGCAAGGGCGTGAACCTGCCCAACGTCGAGATCGGCCTGCCCGCCATCACCGAGCGCGACCGTCAGGACATCCTCTTCGGCCTGAAGGAGGGCATCGACTACATCGCCGCTTCCTTCATTCGCAACGGTGCCGCCGTGCGCGAGATCCGCGAGCTCTGCCGTGAGAACGGCGGCGAGCATGTGGGCATCTTCCCCAAGATCGAGTGCGCGCTGGGCGTCCAGAACTTCGACGAGATCCTCAAGGCGTCCGACGGCATCATGGTCGCCCGCGGCGACCTTGGCATCGAGATCGCGCCCGAGCTCGTGCCGCACCTGCAGAAGAAGATGATCAAGAAGTGCAACGCCGCGTACAAGCCGGTCATCACCGCCACGCAGATGCTCGACTCCATGATCCGCAATCCGCGCCCCACGCGCGCCGAGGTCGCCGACGTCGCCAACGCCATCTATGACGGCACCGACGCCGTGATGCTCTCCGGCGAGTCCGCGGCCGGCAAGTACCCGGTCGAGGCCGTGCGCATGCAGGCGAGCATCGCGCACGAGACCGAGCAGTACCTGGGCCTGCACGCCGAGCTCAAGGTGCCCGAGGGCAGCCAGAGCACGCGCGTCATCAACAACGTCGTGGGCCTTTCGGCCGTGAACATGGCCACCACCGTGGGCGCGAAGTGCATCATCTGCCCCACCACCACCGGCCGCACGGCGCGCCTCATCTCGCATTTCCGTCCTGCGGTGCCGGTCGTGGCGTTCTCCCGCCACCAGTGGGCCGTGCAGAAGATGCTCATGTACTGGGGCATCGAGCCGCACCTCGCCGCCATCACCCGCGACAGCGTCGACGATACCGTCGCCACGGCAATCGAATCTGCCAAGGAGCGCGGTTATGTGGAGCCGGGCGATGTCGCCGTCGTGACCGTGGGCGACCCCAAGACCGCCGTCGAGTCCACGCTCGGAGACGGCAAGCGCAGCTCCACGAACGTGGTCTACGTCGCTCAGGTGCGCTAAGCTGGCGCGTTGTTAGCCAAATAGAAGCGCTCTGCAGCATGTTTGCATCGAACCGCCCTCCCACGCGAGGGCGGTTTTCTTTTCTTCAAGCGCTCCTACGGCAAAACTTCCGGATATCAACGGTTATTTCCGCAAGCGCCGAGTAGATGAGGCTTTCTCTTCATAAAACACGCAGGTAGATGAGTTGCCCATATCTTGGCTACTCGGACTTTTACAAAACAACCGTTGATATCCGGAAGTTTTTCTCAACAGTGCTGTCCCCCCACATAATTACTCCGGCGAACGTCGCAGGCTGGTATCATAACAGCACATCACACGTGGAGGGGAGGCACGCATGCATGAGTTCATCTGCGGAGTTTCGGCTTTCCGGCTGCTCAGAACCCCGCCGCAGGTTCTCGCGCTCTATCCGCCGCTCCCCGACATCTCAACACGAATTGGGAAACTCGCGATAGCTCGCAACACCGATACCCTCGGCGGTCTGGGCGCACCCATCCACGTCCTTGTTACACAGCGCGAGCATCTCCGATACTCAAGTTCCGTCAAAATGCACCTCTGGTCGCAAGAGCTTCCCCTCGACTCATTCATCGAAAACGAGCTGGAAATCACACTCAGCTCGCCGCTCTTTACCCTGCTCACCATGGCGCCGCATGTTTCGGTTACGCATCTTGCAATGGCGATGTACGAACTCTGCGGCTCATTTTCCGTTTACCGCCCAGCACCCGAGATTCAAACCCACCTCGACACGATCAGAAACACCAGGCTCTCACGCGACCTGTGGCAACAAGTTCGAGATGCGCACGGCAACGGCACCTCCCTCTGGAAGCGCCCTCCACTCATCACTGTGCATGAGCTTCAGCGCTATACCGAGCGCATCAACGGTCTACGCGGCAGTAAGCAATTCCGCCAGGCAGCGCAAATGGTAACCGGACAGACCGCCTCGCCACTCGAAGTGCAAGCTTCCATGCTGCTGGGAGCATCCCGACGGCTCGGCGGCGCAGGGCTTACGCCTTTCGAGAACAACCATCTGGTTCGCTTCGGCCGTGAAGCGCGCCGGCTCGCGGGAAGGCAACATTGCTACTGCGACCTCTTCTTTCCCGGCCGCAAGGGCGGACGAACACTTGACGTCGAATGCCATGGACACCTCGTCCATGATTCAGCTGAACAAGGCGGCCTTGACGCCAATCGCACCCTTGCCCTCCAGAGCATGGGTATCGACGTCATCTTTCTCACCTATGAACAGCTTATCGACGAGGAACGCCGGCATGCTGCCATCGATCACATCGCCCGTTGTGCAGGGCTTCGGCCTCGGCCTAAAACCGAAGCGCTTATGCAGAAGGAGCGGGCACTCTGTGAAGAGCTTTTCATCGATTGGGAGACGCTTGGTTCGTGAGCGGCTACGCACGAGGCGCACAAACCCCGAAGACGAGCAAGGATTGCATCGACTTTTCGGGCGCAAAATACAACTCGCGACGGTTATCAACGGTTTTTTTCACAAGCTCCGAGTAGACAGGCGTTTCTCTTCATTGAACTCGCAGGTAAACGTGTTGCCCATTTCCTGGCTACTCGGCCCTTCCCGAAACAACCGTTGATATCCGAAATGAATGCGTCACAGGCGGCTCAGGACGTCTCAACAAGACATGCGTCCTGCAGCCGCCCTTCCAAAAGCGCGTCGGCGCGCTCTGCGACTTCTTCGAACACCGAGTCGAAGAATTCGCTGGTGAGCAGCCGATAACGCACCGGACCAGAGGGAAATGTATTCCCGCGCACGGTCTCGTGAGCAACCCCCACCGTCATGAGAACGGCACGCTCGTCAATTGAATACTGCGGAAACGCCGCCGCGGTTGCAATGAGACGTGGCGTAGCACGCGGCACGAGATCGATGGAGAGCGTCTTCCCGAACGCGTCGAAGTCCCCCTGCTTCTTAACGCGGAATTCCTCGCTAGGCGCAATGCCCTCGCGGTCGAGGAACTCGTTAACGCGCGTATTCCATATGCAATCTGCCAGCAGATGCACCCAAACACCGAGCTCGAAATCGAATAGCGAGCGCGCGATGTCCGCAGGTGACACCGCCTCATCGAGCTTGCTGCCTTCTTGCGGCGGAACGCCGACGCCCTCGTAGCGTTGCGGATAGTGGACACGGCTCACGCGGTCGGCCTCGAGCTTTAGGGACGAGGCGGCGATGAGCGGCGCACCGAGACGGCTCGCGACGGTGGGCCTCGCAGTACCCGCATCCTTCGAATCCGCTTGCAGCACATCGCTGCCGGCGTACGCCGCATCCTGCGCGGCACGCACGACGTAGGCATCCCAAAACTCGCGCTCGCGCGGCTTGGGGATGAACGCCGGCTTGGCGAAATGCGTGATGCGGTATGCGATGGGGCTTTCTATGCCCGGCGTCATATAGCCCACAGGGATATCGGGCACAAGGCTACCGAACAGGAACGCGTTGCGGTCGGCAACCGTGCGCGCCATGGCGCCCCCGCGCGAGAACAGCCGCTCGGCATGCGCGATATGAATGTTCCAGCTGGGCACGAACAATCCTTTCAGAGTGAGAATCTGCGTCCTGCGAGGATCTACGTCCTTGACGCAGATTCTCACTCAGTGAATATCTAGCCGCGCACCTCGCCACCCACGGCCTTCGTGACCTTGGCGACGAGCTTGCCGTGCACGCGCTCAACCTCGTCCGAGGTGAGCGTATGGTCGTCGGCGCGATAGGTCAGCGCGAACGCCATGGATTTCTTGCCCGCACCCACGCGTGCCTCGTCGCGGTACACGTCGAAGAGGCGCACGTCGCGAAGGAGCTTGCCGCCGGCGGAGCGCAGGCGACGCTCGAGGTCTTCGCAGGTCACGCCCTCGTCGACCACGATAGCCAGGTCGACGTCGACCGACGGGAACATCGAAAAGTCCTGGTACGCCTGCTGATCGCGCGCGCACTTCATAAGCGCGTCGAGGGAGAGCTCGAACGCCACCACCGGCAGGCCGATATCGTAGGCGTCGCGCACGGCAGGATGGATCTCGCCCACCCAACCAAGCTCCACGCCGCCGGCGAGCACCTCGGCCCCGCGGCCGGGCTGCAAAAACGCGTAGCCCTCGCCCTCAGCGGAACGGAAACGCGCCTTCTCGACGCGCAGCTGTGCCAGCAGCTCCTCCACGATGCCCTTGCCGTCGAAGAAGCGTAGCGGCCGGTACTTCTGGTTCCAGGTCATATCACCCCAGGCACCCGAAAGCACGCCGGCGATCGAGCGACGCTCCTTGGGCAAGCTCGCGTTCTCGCGGCCGCAGAAGAGCGTGCCCATCTCGTACAGATGAACGTTCGCCGTGCCATGCGCGTTGTTATAGGCCACAGACTGCAGCAGCCCGGGCAGAAGCGAACGGCGCATCTCGGTTTGCTCGGCGACGAGCGGGTTCATGAGCACCACGGGCAGGCCGCGGCCTTCGGCGCTCATCTGCGTCTTCTCGAGGTCGCCGGGGGCGGCGAAGGAATACGTCGTGGTCTCGTTCAGGCCACAGGAACGCATGATGGTGCCGATGCGGCGAAGGAGTCGCTGGTCGTGCGTAAGCCCACCGATGTGGTTCTTCGCAGCGGGAATCGTCGCCTCGACGCGGCCCATGCCCCACAGGCGCAGCACTTCCTCGATGAGGTCAATCTCGCGCTCGAGATCGGGGCGGAACGTGGGCGGTACCACACGGAAGACGGGCTCGCCGTCGGACGCTGCGCGCTCAACGGTGCAGCCCAGACGCACAAGCGAGCGCTCCACGAACTCCGGCTCGATCGCCGCGCCGCAGATAAGCTCCACACGGCTCTGGCGAAGCGTAAGCTCTTCGCGCTCAACGGGCACCGGGTACACGTCGATTGCGCCGGAAACCACGGTCGCGCCGCAGCACTCCTCGAAGAGCGCCGCCGCGATGGCCGAGACCTGGTCGCAGCGCGTGCGGTCGACCTGGCGCTCGTAGCGGATGGACGCCTCGGAGATGAACGCGAGGTCGCGGCTCGTGCGCGAGATGTGACTCGAGTCGAAGCAAGCCGCCTCGAGCAGCACGTCGTGCGTGGTCTCATCGATCTCGGAATCGAAGCTGCCCATCACACCGGCGAGGCACACCGGACGCGCGCCGTCATCGGTGATGACGCACATGTCGTGCGTGAGCTCGCGCTCCTGCTCGTCGAGGGTCACGATCTTCTCGCCATCGTGCGCGGCGCGCACCACCACATGCCGACGGCCATCGCGCTCGGTGAGCTTGCCGAGGTCGAAGGCATGGAGTGGCTGGCCAGTGAGCATCATGACGTAGTTCGTGACGTCCACGACGTTGTTGATGGGGCGCATGCCCGCCGCCGTGACGCGCTCGGCGAGCCACTCGGGCGAAGGGCCGATCTTCACCCCGCGCACCACGCGTGCGGTATAGCGGCTGCAGAGCTCGGGGTCGTCGATGCGCACGTCAACGAGGTCGTCCACATGCATCGAAGTATCCTCGTGTTTGATGGCAGGCAGCTCGATGTGCGTGTCGCGGTCGAAGATCGCGCCCACCTCGCGTGCGATACCCACCATGGAAAGGCAGTCCGGGCGGTTCGGCGTGATCTCGCAGTCGAGCACGGTGTCGGATGAGCCGTGGTACTCAGCGAACGGCACGCCCACGGGCGCGTCTTTCGGCAGAATCATGATGCCGGAATGGTCACCCGAAAGCCCCAGCTCGCGGGCAGAGCAATTCATGCCGCAGCTCACCACACCACGCAGCTTGCTCTTCTTGATCTTGATGCCGCCGGGCAGCTCCGCGCCCACGAGTGCTGTAACGATATGATCGCCCTGCTCGAAGTTCTGCGCGCCGCAGACAATCTGGAGCGGCTCGGGCTCGCCGTCCTCGCCCAGGTTGAAGCGGCCTACGTCCACCCGGCACACCCACATGTGGTCGGAATCCGGGTGCGGCTCCTTCGAAACCACCTGCGCCGTGACCACATGGTCGAACGCCTCGCCCACCGTATCGATCGACTCGACCTCCGTGCCGGTGCGGATGAACTCCGCCGCAAGCTCCTCTGGCGATTCCGGCACATCTACCAGCGTCTTCAGCCAGTTATAAGATACTTTCATCTCTTCATCCTTCTCGATATGTCAAATTACCCCAGGGGTTTTTCTACATGTTCTTAAATCTACGACGGGGACGGCTTTCTCAAGTGCCCGAGATTGGCGTGAAAGAGGAGGAAGCTGGCCTAAGGGCCGCGACCGACGATTGAACGCCAAGGTCGGGTGCTTGAGGAAGCCGCCGGGACTAGAACTGGTTCAAGAAGCGCATATCTCCCGTCATAAGCGTGCGCAGGTCGGGCAGGTCGTAGCGAAGCGCCGCAACGCGCTCCACGCCAATGCCGAACGCGAAACCGGTGTAGCGCTCCGGATCGACGCCGCAGTTTACGAGCACGTTGGGGTCGATCATGCCGCAGCCCAGGATCTCGATCCAGCCGCTGTGCTTGCAGAAGCTGCAACCCTTGCCGCCACATACGTGGCACGAAACGTCGAGCTCGCAGCTGGGCTCGGTGAAGGGGAAGAAGTGCGGGCGGTAACGCGTCTTGCGATCCGGGCCGAACATGGCCTTTGCGAAGTAGTCGAGCGTGCCCTTGAGGTCGCCGAACGTGATGCCTTCATCCACGACCAAGCCTTCGACCTGGTTGAACTGCGGCAGATGGCAGGCGTCGGCCGTGTCGGGACGATAAACCGTGCCCGGGACGATGGCATAGATGGGCGGCTTCTGGTGCTCCATGATGTGAATCTGCACACCCGAGGTCTGCGTGCGCAGCAGCACGTCGCTCTCGCCATGGGCATGCTCCTCCGGGTGCGGCACGCTGCCCGGGGCGTTGTCCACCACGTAGAACGTGTCGCGCGCGGAGCGGCTGGGATGATCCATGGGGGCGTTCAGCGCCGTGAAGTTGTACCAGGAGGTCTCGACCTCGGGGCCAGATTCCACGGTATAACCGATACCGCAGAACACGTCCTCGATCTCTTCCTTGATCTGGTTGATGAGATGCGCATGGCCGATCGTGGGGCGCGCGCCGGGCAGCGTCACGTCGACGGCCTCGGTGGCCATGAGGTTCGCCATGGCCTCGCGCTTGAGGTCGCCCTGAGCGCGCTCGATGAGCCCTTCCGCCATGCGGCGCAGCTCGTTCGCACGCTTGCCGAGCACCGGACGCTCTTCGGGTGCAACCTTGCCCATCATGTGCATGACCTGCGTGATCTCGCCCTTTTTGCCGAGCAGTGCCACGCGCGCCGCCTCGAGCTTCTCGCTGTCGGTCGCGGAGGCGATCAGCTCCTTCGCGCGCGCCTCAAGCGCATCGAGCTCTTCGACCAATCCCATATGCTTCCCTTTCTTCGCCGCGCCGAACGCCGAACGCCCGGCGATTGTTACCGTGTCCATATCCTGAAGTGATAATTTCAGTACCAGGTACTGAAATTATCACCGCCGGACGCTGTCCCAAAAAACGAAAAACCGTCCTTGGGACGAACCCAAGGACGGCATAGTTACCGCGGTACCACCTTGATTGACTGCCGGATGTCTGCCCGACATGCCCTCTTTTGCCCGCTCTCGTTTGGGCACACGGCTTCCCTACTCAGCTGCGCGTGCTGCCTAAAACCCGGTAGGCACGCTGCCGTTCAAGTCGCTGCTCGGGAGTGAACGCTGCGTCCTTGCCTCCGCAGGAAGGCTTTCAGCCGGTGACCCTCCCTCTCTGTGCGGCGACGCGGCGGGCGCAACCCTCTCCGTCAACGCGTTGGTCGACATGATAGCACAGGTTGAAGGGGAGATGGCGCACGTCTTCGCCCTGCGGCATCCGCATCGCCCTACGCGTCCTGCGACGGTTCTTCTTCCAGCGAGGGGACGTGCACCTCATGAATGCAGCCCACGCCCTCGCGCTCGCACAGCGCATTCAGGCGCTTGTCGAGCGTGAGCAACGTCGCCGCGTTTCGTCGAGCAAGCACGAAGTAAAACATGTCGTAGATGGAGTGGTTAAGGTGAAGAGCTTCGAAGAACGCCTCTTCATATAGGTCCTCCATCTCAACGAAGGTATCGGGAACCGAAACGACCGCGTCCACAAACCGTCCCGCTGTTTCCTGGTCGTACACGCCAGCCTTCACATACTTAGCCATGGTGCTCCCCGCTTCGGCATAGAGCAACGTGGGCGCAAGCACCTCCCGTGGACCTTCCGCTAACGCATATCTACAGGGCAGGGCTTCGTCGAGGTGCCGCGCCATACCGATTCCCGCGCTGCAGTCCAAAACGAACTTCATCGAGAATCCCTGTCCTCTCTGATCAACTCAGCGACGCTCGGGAAGCCCTCGGGATCTTTGGCAATCGGAAGTGCATCGATCCGTGCAAACACCTCGCGCCGGCGCTCGAGCCGCGCTTGAGCCGCCGCCCGGCTCCGTTGCCAGTCGCGATACCCTGGCTCCCACGGCTTGGGGACGGGAGGAATTCCCGCATCGACCACTGCTTGCACCTCCTTTTCGCGCTTGCGGCGCGCCAGGTAGTCCTCAATTGCAACGAGCGCCTGCTGCGCGATGCTGCGGTGTTCCTCTTCCGCGCACGTTTTTAAGTCTTCATATACCTGCGGCGGAAGATCGCGCACTTGTAACGCTGGCATGTTGGCCTCCTTCGCATGCGTTTTGCATGCGTATAGCATAACAGCGCCAATAGCTGTATGCAAGAGAGGTAGTTTTCGCAGCTAGATGGGGAAAGTCGAAACTTGCAAAAATAGTCGAAACTTGCAAAAGGCGCCCGGTTGAGCACCGCGCGCCTTATGAGTCATTGAGTCGGGTTCATTTGACGCAAAAGGGATTGGCTGGAACACGTCCCCGACCAACCCCTCAGCTCGCTTGGCGCTACTTCGCCGTGCGCAGCCTGTACCCGTGCACCAAATCGCTTACCGCGCTCCAGGGAATCTGGCGATCCACCCAGAACATGAGCTGGACAAGGTACCGCTCGAGGCCGCGGGCCAGGTCGCGGAACGTCGCGAGGTCGCAAACGTCGCCGAAACACTCCCCCGCGCGGGCGAGGATCGCCACGGCATCGTCCATCTTTGCCGTCGTGTCGAACTGGCCGGAGTACCAAACGCACAGGCGCTGCATGCTCCGCGCGAGCGTCGCCGCATCGCCCGGCTCCTCGCCGCGCTCGGCCGCCTCCGCCTGGGTGCGCAGCACGCAGATCTGGTCGGAAAAGTTCATACAGTACCCCATGACGTATTCCCACACCGCGAACTCGCGACCGGTGTCGAGCTTTCGCGCGCACAGGCGCTCGATGTCCTGGGGCTCGTTGCAAACCATATCGTCCGCGAGGTCGCGCAGCGCCGCAGCCAGCTCGCTCGCCGTCAAGCTCGAAAGACGCTCAATCGTTGCCATGGCTCACGCCTCCTCATCCTCGACGTCGACGATCTCGTTGCGTATGAGCGCACCTTGATCGTCCCACACGGCGCGGCACGCAGCGGCGAAGCGCTCGCGATCGCCCTCGCAGATGCGCGCAAACATGTTGCAGGTGCCATACGGCTCGCAAATGTCGAAGAAGATGCAGATGGACGACCACGCGCCATACCACAC
This sequence comes from uncultured Collinsella sp., assembly GCA_900538305.1. Taxonomy (GTDB): domain Bacteria; phylum Actinomycetota; class Coriobacteriia; order Coriobacteriales; family Coriobacteriaceae; genus Enorma. The sequence goes on along the minus strand of UPXY01000001.1, from coordinate 223,611 downwards.
AACGGCTCCTGCAGGCTCCTCGAACTTGGGATTCTCCATAAGGTCGAGGTCGGCGATCTCGCCGGGCACCGGATACGTGACCTCCGCATCGCAGATCTTCGCCGAGAAGATGCGCGACTCGAACGGGCACACGGCAATGAACGCCTCGCACGTGCGCGGTGCCTCCTGCCAGAGCAGATCGGCGAGATATGTCTCGCCACCAAGGGTAATTTTGAGCTTTTGTGCCATGGAAGCCTCCTTGATCCGTCGCTCAAAGGGCTCGCTGGCGGATAAGGAGCAAACGGTGCACGGGGTCGCCGAGCCCCAACTTCACGCCGGTCGAAAACCGTCGCCCCAGCCCGTGCTGTCCGTTTGGCTCCTTCATCTTACCACCGGCATGGCTGATGGGTTGGTTGGGGACGTGTTCCTTCCAACCCATTTCGGGCCGGGTTGGTTGGGGACGGGGTCAATCCAACCCATCTTGGGGGTCGGTTGGGTGGGTCGGTTGTGGACGGGTTCGTTTCGCCCCAATGTAGTATTACGCTCCGGCAAGCTCCAGCAAATAGCGCCATGCGGGGACTACTCGAATAACAATCCCATCGATCTCTATAGTCTCCGTCTCGTCCTTGGTAACAATGACAAACGACGTGACCGAAGCATCAACATGATGCAACTTAACAAGGTTTCCGACCTCCCGTGCGCGCGCATCTCCCTCGATTGAATACGCCACCTGTACCGCCATCCCCGCATCGGGGACATAGAAGTCTATATCGATGCCGTGCTTGGGCGACTTGAGGTAGTGCAGGCCCTCTCCATAGGCATCCCGCAGTGCAATGGCAACCTGGTTCTCAAGCAAGGCGGTATCTCTGTTATAGAGAAAGAGGTTCAGGAGCCCGTTATCCGAGAAGTAGTATTTTGGCTTGCTTTCTTGATCAACAAACCTGCTCACCGCATTGCTGAGCGAAAACAGCAGGTATGCATCGTGCGCGTAACCTAGATACGAGATAACCGTTTCCTTTGCGATAGAAAAACCAACGCTCTTAAGCGTGTTATAAAGCGAGCTGTAACTTATATCGCTACGAACGGTCTCTGCCACCTTCTTCATGAGCACGCGCAGGGCTGCGGGATTCCGCACGTTATTACGAGCAGCGATGTCGCCAAGAAGAACCTTCTGATAGACATTCTCAACATACTCACGAGGCTGCTCGAATCTAATGGCCTCGGGGAAACCTCCAAAGCGGTAATAACGATCGAACAGGCGCATGATAGCGCCGGCCTCGCGCGTCGTATACAGTGCGCGCATATCATGAGCCTGGCCACGAGCATCGAGATACTCATCGAAGCGATATGTGCCGACCTGACGAACAAGATAGCGCCCACCCAACGTCGATGCCATCTGGCTGCTTAACATGGTCGCGTTGCTGCCGGTGATGTACACGCGCTCGCCCGCGTCTGCCATACGGCGAGCGAACTTCTCCCAGCCCGGAACATTTTGAATCTCATCAAAGAAGTAGTAACCGCGCTCATCGCTGAGCTCGCTTTGCACCTGCACGATATCCTGAAAATCTGCGAGCGAAAACTCCGCCAAACGCTCATCTTCGAGGTTCAGGTAGATGATGCGCTCCCACGCGACACCCTGCTCGACAAGATCGCGAGCAATCGAGTAGAGCAGCGTAGACTTACCCGCACGCCTCAAACCGGTGATGATGTAATTGCCCTGCGGGTCAAGATGATAGCGACGTGGAACGATCTTCGCATGGCGAATAACTTCGTGCTGATCGAAGATAACCTGTTTGAGCACTTCTCGGTTCATTGTCGCCTCCATGTGTCGAGTATACTGAACAGTATACTCTAATTATTGTCGAATATACTCGACATGGAGGGGTTGGTTGGGGACGGGTTCGTTTCAACCCATTAAAAACGGGTTGGCTGGAACACGTCCCCAACCAACCCCGGCTCGTTTCAACCCCTGAACCAGCCAATAACCCCCGTCCCTAATGGCTGGTTCCTAATGGCTGGTTTACTCGAGCAGACTCACCGTGTAGGTGTTCTCGTAATCCATGCCGGTAGCGATGGTCGCGGTAAGGTCGTCCAGGTTGTAGACCACCGACCACTGGGTCGCGCTCTCCTCGCCGCGGCTGTTCAGGTGCGTCTCCTGAGCGCAGGCAGCGAGCAGATCCATGGCCTCGCCCTCGCTCACCACGCCATCGGCCGCCGTAAGACCGCTCATCACGATCTCATAGCGATCCTGGCCGCCGCCGAAATCGTAGTCACCCGGCGTAAGGAGGAAGTTCGTGGCAGCCATGTACGTACGGCCCTCAACAGCCGCGCCCGCCGTGGTCGCGTCGTTCGCCTCGAGCACGGAAAGCTCGTCGTCGATGTACTCAACAACCACGGTGCGGCCGCTCGCGTCGGCAATCTGGAAGTGGTAGCAGCTGTTCGCGCTCGAATGCATGTCGTACTGCTCGAGCAGGGCGATAGCCTCGTCAACCGTGGCGCACTTGTCCAGCATGAGGCGGATGGCCGTCGTGGTGGTGATGTCCACCCGGTCTGTCTGCTGGTTCGTGGGGTCGGTGTCGATGAGCAGCACGCCCACGGCAAGGCCGGCCTCGTTCATGCCGTCGAGCGGGGCATAGGGAGCGGCGAGCGCGGTGATGCTCGAAGTGGGTGAATCGGGCAGCTTGTCCTCGCCATAGCCAAGGAAGCCAAGGTTCACCATGGAAATGCTCGCGTAGCCGTTCTCGGGGTCGGTGCGCACGAGCATGCTAGGCGAATAGCTCAGGTCGAAGTTGCGGCCAAAGATGTCGTCGCCCTCGGGCGTGACCGCGTTGAACGTGGAGCACGCAAGGTCCGGCAGCTCGATGGTAATGGGCAGCCCCTTCATGAGGTGCTGAATCACGAACTCGATGAGCTCGGCATCGTTCGAGGCGCCGCCCTGCTCCAAGAACTCGTCGATACCGTAGTCGCCCGCATACGTCATGGTGTAGAACGGATAATCGTTCACCTTCTTGATGGACGCGATGGTCGCGATCTCGCCGCGGAACATGAAGACGATGCCGCCCACCGCGAGCACGACGAGCGCCACGAGCGCAATGAGCACGCGGACGACAATCTTCTTCGCGCCGCCACGCCGCTTGGGCGCACCGGGCTCGGTGGAAGCGGAAGGTTGAGTACCGGCGGGCTGCTCGCTCGCAGCGTCCTCGCGCTTGATATCTTCTGCCATGTAGACCCCCCTGGATTCGATTCGCGTTCTGATGCAAGATGCCGAAGCACCCCGCAGCGGCGCACCATGCTAACACGAATCATCATGGCTGCTGACGTTTTCTATATTTTCGTCAAACTACGAATAGTCGGAAAGGCGGAGGGCGATCGGGGCCTTTTCCTATCTAGTGATGAGATTGGATCCGTCAAATTCGCGCGTTCTTTCCGTTGGTCATCCAACAAGCTTTCGTATCGGAAAAAAGTCACGAATTTTTTCTTTTAATATCACGAATTTCTATCTATAGGAAAAAATTGGCCGATTTTTTCTTTTGTATAGGTAAAATACAAGCCATCGAAAAACCTATGCCGTATCGTTTTCGGAGGAAGGCATGCCCTACCCCACACTCGAAAAGTTGTTCTACGCCGACACCACCTCAAATCGCTTTACCAACCACGAGAGCCTTCTTCAATCGCGGCTATCTAACGAATCGACATTCCGCACGGGCATTCAACTCGAATACGGAGAGCTCTTCTTGGCAGTTCCCCGCGAGCTCTCGCGTGAAACAGAGCATGCCCTTCGTCGCGAGCGTCGCGTCTCCGCCTTATGGCGTGCCCTTCCTCCCGTTGCCCTTGGCGCTTACATCCGCTCCCTCATCCTTGATGAGGTTGTATACAGCAATGAGATGGAGGGGGTTCACAGCACGCGGCGAGAAATCGAAATCGCCCTCGATCACGTCCAAGCGGCAGCGCAAGGAGCGCAGGAGAACGGCCGACTTGAACATACGCCCTTTGTAGAACTGGCACGCCTCTATCTCACGCTTACTAAGGCGCCCTCGATGCCATGCTCGCTCGAAGACATTCGCGCAATCTACGACTCAGTTGTCGCCGATGCCATCGATCCGAAAGACCTGCCGGGCGATGCCCTGTTCCGTTCTGGTCAAGTTGTCGTGGAAAATGAGCGGGGCAAGGTCATTCACCGGGGAGTCTCACCCGAGTCTGAAATCGAACGAATGATGACGCAGTGGCTTGCGCTCTCGCGTGATGAAGAGATACCCGAACTGTACAGCGCTCTTATGTGTCATTTCCTGTTTGGATACATCCATCCCTTTTATGATGGAAACGGAAGAACGGGAAGGTACCTGCTGGCATTGCACTTAAGCAGTCCTCTTTCGCAGCCGACCGCACTCTCGCTCTCGCGCGTCATTGCAGAAAACAAGGCCGCGTATTACAAAGCCTTTGACACGACGGAGCGTAAACTCAACCATGCCGAGGGAACGCATTTTGTACTGGAGTTGCTCAATCTCATTGGCTTGGCACAAGAAAACTTAATCGCCGACCTCGAGGGAAAGCGCTCTGCACTCGATACCCTCAACGAGCGCCTCAACGCGCTTGAAGGGAAGCTGTCGCAACGCGAATGCTCAACACTCTATTACGCTACCCAAATGCAACTCTACAACTCGTTTCAAGAAACCAAGCTCGATGACCTGTCGCGCTATCTTGAAGTTTCCAAGCCCACGGCGCGGAAAACACTTGCGGCGCTCTGTGACGAGCACGGCTTGATGGAGCGCGTGTCCCAACGTCCCCCTATCTACAAGCTCACACAAAAGGGCGTAGACGAGCTGGGGCTCGCAGGAGTGTAGCTAGCTCGGCCACGAATACGAAGACGGCTCATCAAAGCGCCTAGCTTTTCGACCCACGGTTGTCCCCTGGTGATGTTGTCGTCGCAAGCGCCATCGCATCAGGGTGCCGTGGGTCGTCCCTGCTCCGGGCCGTTGCACTTGAAATGAAGGGCTGCGTGAGAATCGAGTCCGTAGTTCCGTGAAAATCGAGTTTGGAAACCCGTGAAAATCAAGTCTGAAGACTCGTGAGAATCGAGTCCGTAGTTCCGTGAAAATCGAGTTTGGAAACCCGTGAAAATCAAGTCTGAAGACTCGTGAGAATCGAGTATGATATTCCGTGAGAATCGAGTATGGAGAATATCATGCAAGACAGTTCCCTGTTCAGCGCTCATGTCTCTACGATGCCAAAAGGCTATCGTCCACGTATAGCAGATGCACGCATCCACCAGCTACTCACTATATTCGGCGCCGTAGAAATCCGTGGCACTAAGTGGTGTGGCAAGACGTGGAGCGCGCTTGCCGCTGGGGAAAGCGTCACTCATGTCGATTTGCCCGGCACCACAACACTCATCGAAGCTGATCCCAGGCTGGCTTTAGAGGGCGCGCGCCCGCACGTTATCGACGAATGGCAGGAGGTTCCGGCTATATGGGATGTTGTTCGCCATGAAATCGATAACGCCGGTAGCGAACGCGGGCTCTTCATACTCACCGGATCATCCACGCCGCAAAAAGATAAAGTCCATCACAGCGGCGCAGGTAGAATCGCACGTGTTGATATGAGCACGCTCTCCCTTTGGGAGCGAGGCATTTCAAGCGGGCGCGTCTCACTCGGCAAGCTCTTCGACCATTCCTTCAGCGCCTGCGCAACCGAAGAGCTCGGCCTCTCCGCATATGCGAACATCATCTGCTCCGGAGGATGGCCCGCGCTATCTGAAATCGAATACCGCCAAGCTTCCGAAATTGTCACCCAGTATCTAGAAGCATTCTTCGAGGTTAGCGTTCCCAAAAAAGGTGGCCAGCCTTCAACTGCCCGCCGCCTGGCTCGCTCGCTTGCACGCAACGTCGCCGCATCCGCCACATATAAGACCCTCGCAGCCGACGCTCTATACGGGTACTCGGGCGAGAGTAGTGAAAAAGCCCCTGCCGACTCTACCGTAAGCTTCTATCTCGACCTCTTCAAACAGCTATATCTCATCGAAGAGCTTTCCGGATGGGACGCGCCCGTTCGCTCCCCGTCAAGGGTGCGCACGAAGCCCAAACGGTATTTCGCGGACCCTTCGCTTGCCGCGAGCCTCCTGGGAATCGGCCCCGATCGCTTGCTCCAAGACGGTCAACTCATGGGTCTGCTCTTCGAATCTCTTTGTATTCATGACCTCCGCATCTATGCAGCAGCATTGGATGTGCCAGGCGGCGCGAAGCTTAGCTACTACCACGATTCCGACGGCCTTGAGGTAGATTGCATCATTGAGCTGCCCGATGGGGCATGGGCGGGTATAGAGATCAAGCTCGGTGAGGACAAGGTACCCGATGGCATTCGAAGTCTTTCCCGTTTGAGAAGACGCGTCGAATCAAATCCGGGAGCGCGAAATCCCCGGCCGGTGTTCATGGCGATGCTTACCGCGAACTCCCCATTCGCGCGCTACGATCATGAGAACGACGTGTATATCCTGCCCCTCTCCGCGTTGAAACCGTAGCAAACGCGCGGTGGCCGACTCGACAGAGCTTCCATCGCATTCAGCAAAGCCGCTGCATCATAGCTTGACCGATTCGATGTGGAATGCCCGTTACCAGTGCATTCCCCATGCAGAACGCCCGCTGGCCATCGGTCATGCCAACGTTGGTCCAGCCTTTGGGAAAGCACTGCAGCTGGTCGAGCTCGTCGGGAACAAGGCGACGGAATCTGCCGTCGGGGCATTTGATGATGTGCTTGAAGCGCGACGGCGTCACGCCGCCTTCTCCGGTGAGGATTGTACGCGAGGGAGCGTCAGTCGCATCAGGGAATGCCATCTGGCCTTCCGAATAGTGATACTTGTGACCGCTCTTACTCACGCGCTCGATTGATTTCGACCCCTTGAGGTACTCCCAATCTTTCAGCTTATCCTCGGCAACATAGAACTCATCGGGCACGTCGCATGCATCAACCAAAACGTCGCCGAGCGTACGCCTCGCACCGGAATAAACGGCCACGGTATTGGCGGTTACAACATGCCCATTCTGCATAGCACCAGCAGCTTTGAACTGCGAGATCTTACATCCCACGCCAAACTGCTCTGAATTGTCTGCGGGCGTCGCAAGCAAATTGAATTCATCTGCGGTATCAACGTGCTCAATGGGGAACGCATCCGCCATAACGCCGTCGTTCAACCGCGTAGCTAAATCCCACCGCTCGTCCGTCTTTTCGGCATAGATATACACACGCTTCCTGCGCTGCGGATAACCGTATTCAGCACTGTTGATCACGCGCCACTCAACTGCATAGCCAAGCGAAGCCAAGCATGACAGAATAATGGCAAAGTCGCGACCGCGCTGGGAAGCAGGGCTCTTGAGCAAGCGGTCAACGTTCTCAAACAGGCAATACTTAGTTTTCGGCTTAAGTTGAAGGAACCGGTAAATATCCCACCAAAGCACGCCTTTCTTTCCCTCAATACCATCTGCCTGGGAGAGCGTACGCGCTACGGAGTAATCCTGACAGGGAAAGCCGCCAACCACCATGTCCACATCGGGAATATTGCGCTCGCCGGCCTCGTACTCGCCAAGAACCTTGTGAATGTCTTCGTTGACGAACTCACCCTCGTGAAATCGCTCGGCGTAACAACGCGCAGCAAACTGACGCTTGTCGGTACCAGGCTCCCATTGATTCGCCCAAATCGTTTTGAAATTGCCTGCTGAAGGCATATCAAATTCCGGATACTCCGGGTCATGATAGCCGTCGAGGCCCAGCCTAAAACCGCCGACCCCTGCAAAGAGCTCGGCTACAGTAATCTGAGAAGACACGTTTCTCCTTTGCTGCTGTGCTTTCTCGTACGTAGTCCATATTGTACTGGCGTCCGGACAAATGATCAAGAAGCACTCGCGCCCCTCAACGTAATTTGTCCACGCACTCACCTAAAATGAAACAAAAGCCGAAGAAAGCGAGGAGCCATGTCACCCCTCTCCAGCCATCTTATTATCAAGAAGCTCCATGATGAATTAGATATGTCCGATGCAAAGAGCATCGAGCGCTATGCGGCGCACCTCGAGGGGATGACATTCGAGGATGTACTCGCCTTGGGCATCGAACCAGAGAACTACAACCCCAAAAACTATGGCGATAAGCAATACAAGGGCGGCATGGGAAACCTCATCGAAGAGCGTTATTTTGGGTATGCGGCCAACAGCGACGAAGAGCCAGACTTCAAAGAAGCGGGCGTAGAGCTCAAGGCAACGCCCATCGACATGAAAAAGAACGGCGACCCCTCTGCGGGCGAGCGTCTCGTTCTCACGATGATTCCCTACGACAGGCCCATCGCGGGGGACTTCTTTGAGTCGCACCTTTGGAAGAAATGCAAGCTCATTCTGCTCGTGTTTTACAACCGCGACAAGAACGTTGGGTCGTATGACCAGCAAATCACACATGTCAAGATGTTTACGCCCCCGAAAGAGGACCTTCGAATCATCGCTGAAGACTACAACACGATTGTCTCCTATATTCAATCAGGACGTGCCGATGAGTTAAGCGAGGGACTTACAACCTACCTTGGAGCTGCAACAAAGGGAGCAACAGCCGCCAGCTCTTGGGTGCCACAGTACTACCCGTTCATCGATGAAAACGGCAAGGTGGTTCATCGCCAGGCTAAAAAGCGCGCGTTTTCTTTCAAGCGCCAGTACATGGACTATGTCCTGCATCGCTACGTTCTCGGGGAGGCTTCCGAACTTGAGAAGATTCTCGCGCCCGGCTCGCTTGAGCACGAGTCGTTCGAGCAGCATATCACCAACCTCATCAATAGCTTTGTTGGCATGTCCGATCAAGAGCTCGCTGCGCATTTCAACATGCCGTATACGGGCAACAAAGCACAGTGGAATCAACTCGTATTCCGCATTCTTGGAATTAAAGGAAACCAAGCCGAGGAATTCGTAAAGGCAGGCATCACGGTTAAAACCGTTCGCATTGAAGAGAACGGCCGCATCAAGGAAAACGTTTCCCTGCCTCCATTCAAGTTCAAAGAACTCGCCCAAGAGACATGGGAAACTTCACGACTTCGAGAGTATTTCGAAGAAACGCGCTTCTTCTTTGTTGCTTTCAAAAAGTGCGACGGCAAATACCAACTGGCAGGAAGCGTGTTCTGGAATATGCCGGTAAGCGATATAGAGGGCGACCTCAAGAGGTGCTGGGCAGAAGCCCAGTCAACGATTAGAAGCGGCGTCGAGATTCTGCCAGAAACGCGGGGTACCGGGGTTCGCTACATGAACAATCTACCCGGCGAGTCGCGGAATCCCATCTCCCATGTCCGACCGCATGCAAGTCAGGCTGCCTACCGTTTCTTAGATGGAACCGAGGTTGGAAGTCCGGACAAAAACGCAAACGAGCTCCCCGACGGTCGCTGGATGACCACGCAAAGCTTCTGGCTCAACAGGGAATATATACAAAGCATCCTTTGCGACTTCCTGTAGTGCCGTTATGCCCCAAGTCGCGTGGATTTTAAGCGCCCCTTGGTCGACAAACCCCCCATGAGGCACCGCGCCTCAACGCTGTAGCAGGAAGTCTCGAGCCGAGGCAACCTGCACGCCATCGGCTCGATAGTTCATCTCTCCCCGATACACCACGCATCGCCGGTCTTCGGCTATCCCCAGCTCGTCCGACACGGCGGTAAGGTGGCGCGCAAACTGGTGCCGATACGTCTCGCCGGCCTTTATCTCAACCGCTTGAGGCTCCGCTGCATGCGTGCAATCAAGCAGGTCAACCTCACGCTTCGCATCGTCACGATAGAAGTACAGCACCGGCTCGTCCCCGGCATTGAGATGATGCTTGATACGTTCGGAAATCACGAGATTCTCGAACACCTCGCCGCGCTTTGGGTGCAGCGCAAACGTGCGCACATCCTCAATCTGGAGCAAGCTGCAGAGCAAGCCCGTGTCGTAGAAGTAGAGTTTGGGGGATTTCGTTAGGCGCTTCCTTCCATTCGCATAGTACGGTGGCAGCAAAAAGATGATGTAGCTCGCCTGCAGGAGGGACATCCACGATTTTACGGTCCGCGTGTCGACGCCGCTATCCGACGCAATTGACGTATAGTTCACGATGCCGCCCACCGAATGAGCCAGTATGCCAAGCATCCTGCGGAACTCAGCGAGGTTCCTCACGTTAAGCAACCCACCGACGTCGCGCTCGACATAGGTATCAAGATAGCTTCGCATAAACACATCTCGCGGCATGCCGGCGTCGTACATACGAGGGTAACCCCCCGCCAACATGAACGAATCTATTCCGTCGCATATGCCGTGCGCCTCAGGATACGAGAACGGCAGAAGCGTCAACCGCCCCACCCTGCCAGCGAGCGACTGCTGAATCGCTTTCGTAAGCAAAAAGTTCTGCGAGCCTGTGAGAACATATTGGCCAACGCTACCACGAGCATCCGAAAGCACCTGAATCATGCTGAAAAGTTCGGGAACATATTGCGCCTCGTCGATGATAAGGTGATCGGGCTGCGACTTTAGAAAACCCACCGGATCGGTTAGCGCGGCCTCCCGATAATCCGGCTGCTCGAGATTGATGTACGCAAACTCGGGGAACGCGCTCTTAACCAATGTAGATTTACCGCTTTGTCGAGGACCGGTCAAAGAGACTACCGGGAACCATCCAGCAAGCTCCTTGAGCCTATCGGTGAGCGCCCGCTGTATCATGGCTCCTCCTCGCGTTCGCTGCGCCAGTTTTCCATAATCATACATTAGATTGCTCCAAAATCTTGCATTAGAAACTTCCGAAATCATACATTAGGATATCCCACAATCATGCATTAGCGACTTCCGCAATCGTGCAGTGGGGCGAGCTTGGGCTGAGGCTCGAATCGGCGCCCGCCGTGAAGTGATAATCTGATACCCAGCATCGAACAATCACCCGGATTGGAGCTGCCTATGCCCGCCACACCCGAAGCCATCACCCGCTTTCGCCAGCTAGAACGCGAGCTATGGATGCGCACGTACCTCATGGGAATCCTCGGGTTCGATGGTGAGACCGTCGCACCGCCCAAGGGTGCTCCTGCCCGCGCAGAGGCCATGGGCGCGCTTGCGGGCGAGTACCACAAGCTGCTCGTCGATCCTGCGGCGCGCGAACTCGTCTTGGATCTGCAAGACCAGGTGATGGAAACAGACGATCAGCGGCTCTACCTGGAACTCCGCACGCTCGAACGCGAGCAGTTCGAGGCCATGGCGATCCCCACAGAGGAGGCGGCTGCGTTCGCCCAGCTCACGAGCGAGGCAAACGCCGTGTGGCACAAGGCGAAGCTCGCAAACGACTGGGCGAGCTTCGAGCCGTACGTAGATCGCATCGTGGAGACGCTCAAGCGCCACGCTGCCTACATGTATCCCGACCGCGACGCATACGACGTGTGGCTCGGCCAGTACGAGCGCGGCATGGATGCTGCCTCTTACGACGCGTTCTTTGACCAGGTGCGCAAGACGGTCGTGCCCCTCGTGCACGAGGTTTCCCAGCGTCCGCAGCCCGAGGCTTCCTTCCTCTCCGCTTACATCGACACGCCCACACAGCTCGCCATCGCGCGCGACCTCATGGGGATCGTCGGCCTCGACCCCGAGGCAACCGTCCTCTCCTGTGTGGAGCACCCCTTCACGAACGGCATGGCCGCAGGCGACGTGCGCATCACCACGCACATCTACGAGAACAACCTCATCTCCAACGTGTACTCGGTCATCCACGAGGCCGGCCACGCCATATACGAGCAGAACATCGACCCGACCTACGCCTATACCTGCCTGGGCACCGGTTCCACCATGGGCATCCACGAGAGCCAGTCGCGCTTCTTCGAGAATATCGTCGGCCGTTCGCGCGCCTTCATGACGCCGCTGCTCGAGGTGCTGCGCCGCCACGCACCCGAGGTCTACGGCAACGTAACGGAAGATGAGCTCTACCGCGCCGTCAACATCGCCACGCCCTCGCTCATCCGCACCGAGGCCGACGAGCTCACCTACCCGCTTCACATCATGGTTCGCTACGACATTGAGCGTCAGCTGTTCTCGGGCGAGGCAACCGCGCGCGACATCCCCGCGCTGTGGCAGAAATACATGCACGAATACCTGGGCATCGACGTGCCGAACGACACGCTCGGGTGCCTGCAGGACACGCATTGGTCTGGTGGAGATTTCGGCTACTTCCCCAGCTACGCACTCGGCAGCGCATACGGGGCGCAGCTGGTGCCCTCCATAGAGGCGGCCGGCGTCGACCTTGCCGGCTCGTGTGGCTCCGGCGAGCTCGCGCCGGTACGCGACTGGCTGCGCGCGAAGATCTGGCGCTGGGGCGCGGGCAAAGACGGCGTCGAGCTGCTGCAAGAAGCCTGCGGCGCGCCCTTCGACGCCGCGTTCTACTGCGACTACCTGCAGCGGAAGTTCAGCGCGCTGTATAACGTTAAATAACCCCAGGGGTTTTTAACATCCCCAGGTGCTTTCAGCACAAGACCACCCCGGAAGCCTCTTCGCTCAGCGAGGTAGCTCCCGGGGTGGTTTTCTTGTCTCTGCTAATGGAAGCCCCTGGGGTAGATTTACATCCTATACGGTAAGGAACACCATCGCGATGATCGCGGCGAAGCCGACGATATCCGTACCCGTAAAGACCGTGCCCAGCACAAGGGCGCTCGTCACAGCGGCGGAAACCGGCTCGATGGTGCCGATGAGGCTCGCGCGCATGGAGCCGATGTCCTTCACGCCCTGCATGTAGAGCGAGTACGCCAAGCACGACCCCACCGCCGCGAGCACGATGAACGCTGCCCAGCCGATGCCGTCGAGCGTGGGCATATCCGCCCAGGGCTGAACAAATGCGCTGGTGACAATACCCGAAAGCAGCATGCCCATACCGGTTACGACCGACGCGCCGTACTCGCGCAGAAGGCGTGCGGGGATGATGGACATGCACGCCGCGCCAACAGCAGCGAGCAGGCCGACGACCAAGCCTTCAAACGGGATGGCGAGGTTCGACGGATTGCCGCCCGTCGCAAGCAGATACGTGCCCACGAGCGCAAGCACCACGCCCGCGAGCTCGCGCTTGCGCGGCGCACGATGCGTGGTAAGGCACGCGTACACCATGATGATAATCAACTGCAGGCATTGCAGCACCGTTGCCGTGCCCGCATTGGTGAGGCGGATCGTCATGAGGTAGCCAAGCTGGTTGAGAAGAACGCCCGAGGCGGCGAACACAGCAAGGATGCCCATATCGCGCTTGTTGCGCAGCAGCGCGAAGAGCTTATCCCGCTGGGTAAGGAGGATGACGACAAGGAAGATGCCTCCCGAAACCAGCTGTCGCATGCAGGCAAGCCAGAGCGTGTCGACCGCGTAGTTCTCGAAGAGGAAGTCCGCGCAGGTGCCGGAGAAGCCCCAGAAAAGGCCGCCGAACAACGTGGCGAGCACACCAGATGCTGCGCGGCGTTCGCCCGCGGCGTTCGAGCGCTCGCGCTTCCGCCGACGCAGGGCGCGCGACGCGGCATCGGTGCCGAACACCGGGTCCGCAAGTTCCCGGTTAAGAATCTGGTCTGCCTCGAGCGCCACCGTCGCCTCCTCATGCATTTCGCTCCCGCGAATACCACACGGTCAAGCTCAAACCTTACCGCATAAACCAGCAGCTTAGAACCCATTTTTCTCAATCTTTGCGTCATGCTTGCCGCATGCTTTACCTCGCCGGAGCATGCGCTCGGCAAACGGCGCGCCCGCATACCGCACTGCTCGAACTCCGCCCTGCACTGCATATTTTCGTCACACAACGCAACGTGGCACTTTCCGCCCTGGGCTCAGATTCTCACGCGGCGTTCAACCTCAAATCTCCGTTCCCGCTTGTGTTGTTCGGGCAAGGGGGTATAACAAGATTCATGCGCACGTTGCCGAACATCCAGTGAAAAAGGAGTCGTATGAGCACCGCGTCCACGAACACCACCGCCGCCTCGCCTGCCTCCAGCGCAGCCGACGCTTCTGCCGTCCGCATGTCACCGCGCGAGGTGCTTACCCCTGGCACCACGAGCTGCGGCTTCACTGTCGAACGCACGGAAACCATCGACGAACTCGACGCCGACGCCTACGTGCTGCGCCACGAGGAATCAGGCGCGCGTCTGCTCTACCTCGCATGCGACGATGAAAACAAGGCCTTCGCCATCGCCTTCAAGACACCGCCCGCCAACAGCACCGGCGTCTTCCACATCCTCGAGCACTCGGTTCTCTGCGGATCGGCGAAGTTCCCGGTGAAGGAGCCGTTCGTCGACCTCATAAAAAGCTCGATGCAGACGTTCTTGAACGCCATGACCTACCCCGACAAGACCATCTATCCCGTTGCGTCCACGAACGAGCAAGACCTGCTGAACCTCATGGACGTCTACATGGACGCCGTGCTCAACCCCATGATCTACACCAAGCCGACCATCTTCCAGCAAGAAGGCTGGCACTACGAGCTCGACGTTCCCGAGGGCGCCAGCCTGTGCGACGGCGAGCTTCGCTACAACGGCGTCGTGTTCAACGAGATGAAAGGCGCGCTCTCCGACCCCATGAGCGTGCTCGACGATGCCATGAACGCCGCGCTTTTCCCGAACACGCCCTATGCGTTCGAATCTGGCGGCGACCCGCGTTGCATCCCGCAACTCACCTACGACGAGTTCCTCGACACGCACGCACGCCATTACAACCTTGCGAACAGCTATATCGTGCTCTACGGCGATTTTGCCGATGTGCGCCGCGAGCTCGCGTTCCTGGACGAGCGCTACCTCTCGCGCGCGAACGCCGCAAGTGCGCGCATCGCGGCCAAGCGCGAGGAGGGTGCCGAGGAGCCCGCGCTTGCACCCAATCACCTGCCCATGCAGCAGCCCGTCGTCTGCGACTACCGGCGCATCGAGATGGAGACCACGCCCGAGAACGCGCTCGCTGGCATGGCATATGTGATCGGGCAGGCGCTCGACGTGTTCCGCACCGTCGCGGCTGACGTGCTGTTTGAAGCGATCTTGGGCTCCAACGAGGCGCCGGTCAAGAAGGCGATCATCGAGGCCGGCCTCGGCGGCAACGTGACGAGCTACACCTCGAACGCCTGCCAGCAGCCCTACGAGATGATCATGCTGCAGAATGCCAAGCCCGACGCCGCGCGCGAGCTGCGCCGTGTGATCGAGGAAACCTGTCGCGACCTTGTGGAGCACGGTGTTCCGCGCGACCGCTTAGAGGCCGTGATCTCGAACAACGAGTACTCGCTGCGCCAGCGCGACTACGGTGTCGCAGACGGCGTGGCGCTCGCGTGCGATGCCCTCTCGACCTGGCTCTACGACGACGATGCCGCCACCGATGCCCTCAAGCTCGGCCCCGTCTATGCGGAGCTGCGCTGTGCCCTCGAGGGAGATTTCTTCGAAAACCTGCTGCAAGAGCTCGTCTTGAACAGCGAGCATTGGGCGCTCGTGGAGCTCGTGCCGGTCGAGGAACGCACAGCCGATAGCGACCCCGGCGAGGCGGCAGAGCTCCAGGCGCGCAAGGCCGCGATGACCGAGGCCGATCTGCAGAGCGTCGTCGACCAGGTCGCCGAGCTGCGCCGCCAGCAAGAGGCCGAAGATGCGCCCGAAGATCGCGCCAAGCTGCCGCGCCTGCACGTTGCAGACATTGGCGATGCCCGCCCCGAGCCGCGCTTCGAGCTGGACGAGACGACGCCCCTGCCGTGCCTGCACCACCACATCGCCACGCACCGGCTTGCCTATGCGCTCACGTACTTCGACCTCAGCCACCTGAGCTTCGCCGAACTTCCCTATGCGAAGATCCTCTGCCGCCTCATGCAGCAGCTCTCCACGGCACAGCGCACGGCAGCAGAGCTCGATAGCTATATTGGCTCCAACCTCGGCTTCCTCTCGTTTACCACCGAGGTGTACCTGCAAGAGGACAACTGGCGCCTTGCGCGTCCGCTGCTGCTCGTCTCTGCTGGCGCGCTCTCGGAGAAGATCGACGCGCTCGCGAGCATCCCACGCGAGGTATGGGCGGAGACGCTGTTCGAAGATACCGGTCGCATCCGTGATGTGCTCACGCAGATGCGCATCGGCATGGAGCAGGCATTTTTGAATGCCGGGCACCAGGCAGCGCTTGGACGCGCGCTCACGTACGTCTCGCCCGCTGCAGTGGTTTCCGACCAGCTTGCCGGCGTGGAGTTCTACCGCTTCCTGCGTGATCTGCTCGACAACTTCGACGACCGCGTCGACAATCTGTGCGATACCCTGCGCGACCTGCAGCGCCGCATCTTCACCAGCACGGGCACCATCGCAAGCTTCACCGGTTCGGACGAAGACTACGCGCGCTACTGGGCGTGCGCCGGAACGCTCGGCCTCGAGGCGCGCACCGCACCGGCCAAAGAGCTCTTCGTGCCGGCACCCGAAGACAAGCACGAGGCCTTCATCATCCCCAGCGACGTGTGCTACCTTGGCAAAGCTGCCGATCCGCGCGCCCTTGGCCTTGCAGTCGATGGCAGTTGGAGCGTGGCGGCGAACGCGCTCTCCTATGGGTACCTGTGGAACGAGATCCGCGTGAAGGGCGGCGCGTACGGCTGCGGTTTCCAGAGCGTCCCCGGCAGGCGCGTGGCGTTCTACACCTACCGCGACCCTGCGGTCGACCCCTCGCTCGCGCGCATCGCGCAGGCCGGCGGCTGGTTGAGCGAACTCGATGTCGATCACGACACGTTCGAAGGCTTTATCGTGAGCACGGTTTCCGGACTCGATGCCCCCGTGAAGCCCTACGGACTCGCAAAACGCCAAGATGGCGCATTCTTCTCCGGCCGTCCGGCAGATTTCCGCGCCGTGACGCGCGCCGAGATGCTCGCCACCACGCCCGAACGCCTGCGCATGCTAGGCGACGCCGTGACCCGCGTGGCAGCGGAGGCGCCCGTTTGCGTCTTTGGCGGACGCGACATCATCGAGGCGAGCGACGCCGGCTGGAACGTCATCGACCTGCTAGGCTAAGCTCCCGGCCCGCCGCGCTCGGCCGCGCCGGCATGCCGTGTCAGCCCAACTCGCCGCCCCCGACCCGCCGCTCCCGCCACTCCCGGCCCGCAACGCCCGCTCCCGGCCCAACTCGCTGCTCCCGCCGTCGCCGCTCCCGGCTGAATCGCCTATTTTCGACGGAATCGAGCTCGATGTAGGAAATTCTGTCGAGATTAGGCGATTCAGCCGACGCGGCGGGAGCGGCGATTCAGCGGGCGACGGCGAACCGGGAGCGGCGACGGTTACGCGTGATTCAGCCGGCGCAGCGGACCGGGAGCGGCGACGGTTACGCGTGGTCCGGACGGCGCGGCTCGATTGCGGGGGCGCCGCCCTACACGAGTCCTGCGCGGCGGCGTGCCAAACGGCCGGCCAGGCGGATGTCGTACGGCGTGGTCTGGTAGACGTAGTAGTTCAGCCAGTTCGTGTAGAGCAGCTGAGCCTGGCTGCACCACACGTTGAACGGCTCGCGCGAGGGATCGTCGTCCGGGAAGTAATGCGCCGGGACATCGGGGTTGATTCCGCGCCCCAGGTCGCGCTCGTACTCAAGCCGCAGCGTATCGGCATCGTACTCGGGGTGTCCGAACACAAAGAACTGACGGCTGTCCGTGCTCTTCACAATGTAGAGGCCGGCCTCGTCGGATTCGGCCACGACCTCGAGGTCGGAGCAGGCCTCGATCACCTCGCGGCACGACTCGGTATACCGCGAATGCACGGCAAAGAACCGGTCGTCGAACCCGCGCACGAGCGGCGAGGAACGCTTCACAAGCCTATGCTCGTAGACGCCGGAGAGCTTCGCCGGGAGCTCTCGCTTGCCAATGCCGTAATGGTGGTAGAGCCCCGCCTGCGCGCCCCAGCAAATATGCAGCGTGGAGTGCACGTTCTCGAGCGACCAATCCATGATGCGCTGGAGCTCCGGCCAATAGTCCACATCCTCGAAATCAAGCTGCTCAACCGGCGCACCTGTGATGATCAGGCCGTCGAAATGCTCGTGCTCGACCTCTTCGAACGTACGGTAGAACGTCTCGAGGTGATCTTCCGATACGTTTTTTGCGTCGTGCGTACGCGTGCGAAGCAGCTCGACCTCGATCTGGAGCGGCGTATTGGAGAGCTTGCGCATAATCTGCGTCTCGGTGGCGATTTTCGTAGGCATGAGGTTCAAGATGAGCACGCGCAGCGGACGAATGTCCTGGTGAAGGGCGCGATACTCGGTCATGACGAAGATATTCTCGCGCTCGAGCGCAGTCGTTGCGGGCAACGCGTCGGGAATACGAATAGGCATGCGATCTCCTCTTCTAGCATACCGGCGACTGCAAACAAACCGCAGAATGACCGGCGCGTTACCATCTTTTCACGCGACGCCCAGAGCGTCAAGGACGGTGTAAGCCCGTTTTGGCATTAGGCCGCCATGTCCAGGCACGTCATTCGACCGTCTCACCGGCCTCGGCCTCAAACGCCGCGACCGCGCCCAGCAGAGCCTCGCCGTATTCCTGCAGCTTCGCCTCGCCGATGCCGGGAACGTCGAGCAGCTCCTCGCGCGACGATGGACGCAGGCGGCATATACCGCGCAGCGTCTTATCACTGCAAACGATATACGGCGGAACCCCACGCTCCTGAGCAAGGTCACGGCGCAGCATGCGCAAGCGCTCGAAAAGCTCAGCATCGTCGCCGGGGCGCGGCCGCTCGGGCACCATCTCGCTCGCCGCCGCAGCATACCCGAAGGCGTCGCCTCCCGCCCCGCGCATAGGCGCAGCCCCCTCGTCGCGCAGCAGGTCGGCAACCTTCCGCGAGCGCTCCTTCGCACGCTTCGACGCCGGCCGCTTTATGGTGAACGTGAAGCCCGGAGGCGGCGCGTCTTCCACATCGCGCACGGTTTCCTCGCCAAGCACCTCACGAGCTCGCTCGCCCAAGCCGATCACCGGGTACTGCCCTTGCGACACCTCGAGATAACCCCTGCCGGCAAGCTGATCGATCACGTCTTTTATCCGCCCGAGCTTCATGTTCGCAAGCGATCCGTATCCGGGAGCTTCCATTAAGCGGAACTTTCGCAGCTTCTCGTTGTTCGCACCATGGAGCGCCTCGGCGAGGACGGTCTTGCCGAAGCGGCGCGACCGCGGGGCGACGAACCGAACGATGGCGTACGCCGCTTCCGTCACATCCTCTGTCTCGAACTCGGTACGGCAGTTCGAGCAATTCCCGCAGCCATGCGCACGCAGTTCGCCCACCGCACCCAACGCGCCCCGGTCTCCGAAATACCGCAGGATGTATTCACGCAGGCACCCGGTCGTCTGGCAGTAGCCCTCCATCTGCCCCAAGAGCCGGTAGCGGTTCTGCCGCGAGCGCTCGCGCGCCTCCACGCTCAGCGATTCCTCGGACACATCTCCTTGGTCGATCAGAAAGCGCCGCAAGCGAAAGTCGTTGCCGTTCCACAGCAGAATACAGCTCGCGGGGTCCCCGTCTCGCCCGGCTCGCCCAGCCTCCTGGTAGTACGCCTCGATGCTCTCCGGCACGTTCATATGAATCACGTAGCGCACGTTTGGCTTATCGATGCCCATACCGAAGGCGTTCGTTGCCACCATGACCGGAATCGAGTCCTGGATGAAGCCCTCTTGGTTCTCGCGACGCTCCGATGCGGAATGACTGCCGTGGTAGCGACCCACGCGCACGCCCTCGGGCATGAGCTGGAGCTGCAAATCGCACGCCAGCTCATCCACGCCGCGGCGCGTCGCACAGTAGATGATGCCGCTTTCGTGCGCGTGCTCCCGAACATAGGACGCAATCCACGCGCGCTTGGCCTTCTCCCCCAGCTCGCGCACATCGTAGTAAAGGTTCGGCCGGTCGAACCCCGTCACCTGCAGCTCGGGCGCGCGCAGACCGAGCATCTCGACGACATCGGCACGCACGCGCTCAGTCGCCGTCGCGGTGTAAGCCGCAAGTACCGGCCGATTCGGCAGCGAATCCACGAAGCGTGCGATCTCGAGATACGAGGGGCGAAAATCCTGCCCCCATTGGGAAACGCAGTGCGCCTCGTCCACCGCCACGAATGGGATTCCCACACCCCCGCGCGTGGCGGCAGTCCGCGCAAACGCCAGGAACTGCGGGCTGCTCAGCCGTTCGGGAGCAACATACATGATCTGGTACCAGCCCTCGCTCGCCCGTTTGAGCACGGTATTCTGCTGTCCCTGCGTGAGAGTGGAGTTGAGGTACGCCGGGCGCGCACCCGCAGCCTTGAGCGCGAACACCTGGTCCGCCATGAGGGAGACGAGTGGGCTCACCACAAGCGTGATGCCCGGCAACATGAGGGCGGGCACCTGGTAGCAGATGGATTTGCCCGCACCCGTAGGCATCACGCCGAACGCATCGCGCCCGTCGAGCACCGCCTCGATGAGCTCCTCCTGCCCCGTGCGGAACGAGTCGTAGCCGAAATAGCGCTTGAGCGTCTCGAATGCCTGGGGATATTTCTGCAGAAGATCTGCCACCATCGTCCTTCCGCGACGCTCGGAGCCGGCATTTTCGAGCACTGGCTTCGAGGTATGCCGCCTGTCGAATCCGGTGCCCGCCGCTCACCCGTCACCATCTACTCATCAGTGCCTTCGAGCATAGCACGCGGCGCTACACGCGTGATAGAATCAGCGCACGGACGCAGAGCACGCACAGAGGAGGACCTGTGGCAAGCGCAGCCGATACCATCACCGAACGCGCGCTCGAACTCGCGCGCCTCGCCGTCATACGCCGCATCATCACGGCCGCCGCCGTTGTTGTCTCCGCGTTCGTGCAGGCATTCCTCATCCAAGCCTTCGTGAATCCCGCGAACCTGCTGCCCAGCGGCTTCACCGGCGTCGCCGTGCTCATCGACCGCATAACCTCGCTTTGGGGCGTGCGCATCTCCACAGACCTCGGCATGCTCGCGCTGAACATCCCGCTCGCGCTCATCTGCTGGAGCCGCATCTCCAAGCGCTTCGTGATCTTCTCGATGCTGCAGGTTGCGCTTTCGGCCGCCTTCCTGAGATTCTGCGATTTCCAGCCGTTGCTCGACGACCAGATCATGCTTGTGGTGTTCGGCGGGTTCATCTCCGGCATCTCGATCGCCATCGCGCTCAAGGCGGGCGCGTCCACGGGCGGCACGGACTTCATCTCGCTGCTGGTTGCGAACAGCACCGGTAAGACCATCTGGGGCTTCATCTTCGCCGGCAACTGCGCGCTCATCCTCGTGTTCGGCGCCATCTTCGGCTGGGAGAGCGCCGCGTACTCCATCGTGTTCCAATTCATTTCGACGAAAACCATCGACAGCTTCTACCATCGCTACGACCGCGTAACGCTGCAGATCACCACAAAGCTCGCCGACGAGGTCATGGATGCCTACATCGCGAGCTTCCAGCACGGCATCAGCTGCGCTGAGGTGATCGGTGGATATAGCCGCGAGCGCATGTACCTGCTACACACCGTGGTCTCGACCTACGAGAGCGAGGACATCGTGCGCCTGGTGCGCGAGGTCGATCCCGGTGCCGTGATCAACGTGTTCCGCACCGACAATTTCATCGGCGGCTGGTGGCATGGCCATGTGGACGAACCGGTGCCCACTGCCGTTCCGGATCCTTCGAAGCGCCCCGCGCGCGAGGCCGCCAAGCGCCGCCGCAGCACCCTTATGCAGGACGACGGCCGCTAGTTGGCCAGCTCTGCGCCCCGATTGAGGAGGGGCGCGCCCGCCGAGCGCCCACCGGAAGCCGTTTCGGCGAACCGAAAACCCAAATCGCGCTAAGTGAACAGTTTCCGGCGCAGCATCGAGATAGCGCGAACGCGCCCAAGCCCCGTACCTGCCATTTCCTTCACGAGATCGCCCGGTCGCTTCGGAGATGGCGCGAAAACTGTTCATCTGGCGCGATTTGGGAACCGGGGCACCGCCAGGAGGGAACCGAACGCCAAGAACTCGGCTCGCCAGCCCCAGAACCCCGCAGTGGGAACCCGAGCCCTGAGCCGAAAACTCACGCTCCGGCTTAGTCTTCGTCTCCGCTCTCGCCGAGCTGTTCGAGCACGCGAAGCGCCGCAGCCACCACGCCGGAGTTGTTCTCGCCCGCGTCGAGTCCGCGGCCCACACCGCTTCCCGCACCGGCGCCCGGCCGACATGGCACGGAGAGCTTGCGGCTCTTGGGGAAATTCGTCGCCCCCAAGCTGGTGCGCAGTTCGAATGCGGCCGTCTTGGGCACATCGACCCCTTGGAACACCAAGCGTCCGCTCGTGAGCGAGATGCTCTCGACCCCCAAGCGATCCGCGCGGATGCGCAGGCGAGCGCGGTCGAACAAGTTCAGCGCGGCAAGCGGAACCTCGCCGAAGCGCTCCCCGCATTCATGCTGAATCTCATCGATCGCGGCGAGTTCGTCCGCCGCCGCCAGCTTTCGGTACACGAGCACGCGCCGGTCAACCTCGGGGATGTATTCCTCGTCCAAGTAATAATCTGCAGGCAAGTTGATCGCAACGCCAGCCGCCTCGACATCCCCCGCGACCTCGCCGCGCGCCTCGGCAACCGCCTGTCCCAGCATCTGCGTGAAGAGGTCGAAGCCCACGCTCGAGAGATTGCCGTGTTGCTCCGCCCCCACAAGAGAACCGGCACCGCGAATCTCCAAGTCACGCATCGCGATGCGCATGCCGCTGCCGAGCTCCTGGAACTCGGAGAGCGCGGTCAGGCGCTCCGTGGCTTCTTCCGTAAGCGGAAGCTCGCCGGGGAACATGAAGTACGCGTACGCCTGCGTGGCAGAGCGGCCAACGCGCCCCTTGAGCTGGTAGAGCTGCGCCAAGCCCAGTCGCTGGGAGTCTTCGATGATGAGCGTGTTCGTATGCGGGTTGTCGATACCGCTCTCGATGATCGTCGTCGCTACGAGTACGTCGATGCGACCCATAGCGAAATCGATCATGACGTCCTCGACCTCGCGCGGGCTCATCTTGCCGTGCGCCACGCCCACGCGCGCCTCGGGCGCCGCCTCGTGCACGCGGTCGACCGCATCATCGATGGTCTTCACGCGGTTGCTCACGTAATACACCTGGCCGCCGCGACCGAGCTCCAGGCGAATCGCCGCACTCACCACATCGGGGTCGTATTCGCCCACGTGCACGATGACCGGGCGGCGGCCCGTGGGCGGCGTGGTAATGAGGCTCATGTCGCGCACGCCGGAAATGGCCATCTGCATGGTCCGCGGGATAGGCGTCGCGGAAAGCGTGAGCACGTCGATCTGCTCGCGCAGGTTTTTCAGCTGTTCCTTGTGCTGCACGCCGAAGCGCTGCTCCTCGTCGATGATCACGAGCCCCAGGTTCGCCGGGTTCACGTCGCTCGAAAGCAGGCGATGCGTGCCCACGAGCACGTCGATCTTTCCCTCGGCGAACGCGGTGAGCGCGCGCTTTTGCTGCGCCGGCGTACGGAAACGGCTGAGCACCTCGACCTCCACGCCAAAGGGCGCGAAGCGCTCGAAGAACGTCTGGTAGTGCTGCTCCGCGAGGATCGTCGTGGGGCAGAGCACCATGACCTGCCGGCCGCTGTCCACGCATTTGAACGCCGCACGAAGCGCTACCTCGGTCTTGCCGAAGCCCACGTCGCCGCAAAGCAGGCGATCCATGGGTTTCGGTGCCTCCATATCTGCCTTGATGTCCGCGATGGCGTCGAGCTGGTCGTGCGTGGGCTCGTAGGGGAAGCTCTCCTCCATCTCGATCTGCTCGGGCGTATCGGGCGGACAGGCGATACCCGTGATCGACGAGCGGCGCGTATAGAGGTCGACGAGGTCGAACGCGAGCTTTTTGGCACTTTTTCGGGCGCGCGTGGTGGCGCGGCTCCAATCCGCCGTGTTGAGGCGCGTGAGGCGCGGGTTCTGGCCGTCCGGCCCTACGTAGCGCGTGATACGGTCCACCTGCTCGAGCGGAACGTACAGCTTGTCGCCGTCGGCATATTCCAGCAGGAAGTAATCGCGCTCGCGGCCAGCGACTTCCTGGCGCACGATGGCCGTGAAGTGCGCGATGCCGTGCGTCGAATGCACAACGTAGTCGCCTGGTTTGAAGGGGAACGTGACCTCGGTCACGTCCACGCGACGCCGCGTCTTGCGTCCGCGCCGCGCGTCCATGCGAGCGTTCAAATCTGCGATGGAAAGCACCGCGAGCTGCGCCTCCGGAACCACGACGCCCGCAGGCAGCGGCAGGTCGACAAACGTCACGCGTCCGCGCGTAATCGTGGGAACGGTGTGCACCGGCGCCTCATTCCCGCCAAAAGGAACTGCCCCTTTTGGCGAGTCCAGGGGGCGGGCGTTGAGCGGGTCGGCGTCGCGCTTGAGCAACGTCACGTGCACATGTTCGCTCAGAGCTCCCGTGTTCTCGGGTGCCGTCTGCAGCGATTCCTCGAACGCGATCCCCTCGTCGCCCAGGGAAAGCTCGAGCGACTCGCGCGCGCCGCGGTCGGGCGCAGCGAATACGCAAGCAAAGCGGTTCGACGTAAGCTCGCGTACACGCGAGATGAAGCGCGTATCGGAACCCGCGATCGCAGGCTGCTCGATCTTGAGCTCGGCCGTCACCGCACCGCCGGCGCGGATGATCGAGACGAAGTTCAGCCGCTGCTGTCCGCCGAAATCCAGCTCCTGCGGACGCAGGTACAACCCGTCGAGATGCGCGACCCCCGCCTCACCGGCGCGGCGCTCGATATCCTCATATGCACGCATGCAATCATCGAACAGAGACCGCGGCTCGGAAAGCACCACGAGCGCGCCAGCGCTCACGTGCGCAAGCGGGCTCTCGGTACGCTCGTACATGAACGGCAGGTAACGATCGAGCTCGGGTGTCACCACGCGCGCATCGGCAAGCTCAAGCTGCGCCGCAAGCTCCGGGTCGCTCTGGGCGGGCTGGTAGAACGCCACATGCAGGCGATGCACTGCATCGTCGGTCAAGGCGAGCTCGCGGCATGGATAGATCTGCACACGCTCGTCGTCGCCAATCGTCTGCCCGGTCGAAGTCACCATGCGCCGGATACGGTCGATCTCGTCGCCGAAAAACTCAATGCGCACGGGCGCCGAGCCCTGCGCAGGAAACACGTCGATCGCATCGCCGTGTACGCGGAAGAGCCCCGGTGCCGCGGCTTCCTCTGCACGCGTGTAGCCCATGCCCACCAAACGCTGCGGCACATCCTCGAACGGATGCTCTTCCCCCACGGCAAACGTTACGCTCTCCCAGTAGCGGCTCTCCGCCGGCGGCACGCATCGCAGAAGCGACCGCGCCGAGGCGACGACGATGCATGCCTCGCCTCGCGCCAAGCGCTCGAGCGCCGCGCAGCGCATAGCCACCACGGCATCGTCCGGCTGCTTATCCACCCATGGGTAGTCCTCGCGCTCGGGAAAGCGCGCGACATGTTCGATACCCACGTAGGCAGCGAGCCCGCGCGCGGCACGCTCGGCCGCGTCCTCACCCGAGACGATATACACCACGGGGCGCGGGCGACGTGCGAACTGCGCCGCGAGCATGAGCACACGGCCGGACTGCGATATCGCGAGCGTAGCGTCCTTGTCGGCGTCGAGCGCCCCTTCAATGACGCGCGGCGCTTCGGCAGTAAAGAGTTGTGCGGCAATACGATGAATGAGCATGCGACTCCCAGCGGTCGTTCGTGCACCTCATGGTAGCGCATCCCCGCTACCGCTGCATCACCCTCAACCCTGCCGCATCGTCCCCACCCTGCTGGCAATCTCCCAAAATATGCAAAACTGGGAGATAAGACGGCCTAAAAACCGCCTTACCTCCCAGAATATGTAAAAACAGGCAATATGCCGAAGCTAGGCAGCGCGAACGCCGCAAGACAAGCCGCGCGTACGGTACGCCGCCGCGCGGTGTGTACTCGCAGCTACTTGGCCGCTCCATGGCAGATGGCCTTCTCGGTCTCCTTATCGAAGACATGCACATGGTCGAGCTCGGGCGCGATGCGCACCGTGTCGCCCGCGTGGATATCGAGGCGCGAAGAGATGCGCGCGATGAGCCGGCGCTCGCCCACGGTGAAGTACACGTAAACCTCGCTACCCATGAGCTCGGCGAGCTCGACCTGCGCCTCGATGACGGCACTCGGTGCAGCATCGAGGTACTCCTTCTCTTCGTAGAAATCCTCCGGGCGGATGCCCACGACGACCTCCTTGCCCACGTAGTCTGCGAGCTCGGGGTTCGGCAGGGGGATCTTGCCCATCGCACCCACGACCTCGAAGCCGTCGCTCGCGCGTTCCACCACGGCATCCATGAAGTTCATCTGCGGCGAGCCGATGAACCCGGCGACGAAGATGTTTTCCGGGCGTTCGAAGAGGTTCTGCGGGGTGTCGACCTGGAAGATCTCGCCGTCGCGCATGACGACGATGCGATCGCCCATGGTCATGGCCTCGGTCTGGTCGTGCGTCACGTAGACGAACGTGGTCTCAAGACGGCGATGCAGGGCAGAGATCTGGGCGCGCATCTCCGTGCGCAGCTTCGCGTCGAGGTTCGAGAGCGGCTCGTCGAGCAAGAACACCGCTGGGTCGCGCACCATGGCGCGGCCGAGTGCCACGCGCTGGCGCTGGCCGCCCGAGAGCTCCTTGGGCTTGCGGTCGAGGAACTTCGTGAGCTCCAGGATCTTCGCCGCCTCCTCGACCTTGCGACGAATCTCGTCCTTGGGAGTGCGGCGCAGCTCGAGCGCGTAAGCCATGTTGCGGTACACCGTCATGTGCGGATACAGCGCGTAGTTCTGGAACACCATGGCGATGTCGCGATCCTTGGGCTGCACGTCGTTAACGCGCACTCCCAAATAATGCGATTCCCGCCAATAACCCTCTCGCCGACCCGCCTTATCGGCAGGAATATGCAAAACCAGGAGATAAGGCCGCTGCGGAGGCACCTTAACGGCAAGAATATGCAAAAACAGGAGATAACGTTGCCGTAGGGGCGTCTTGTTGGCAGGAATATGCAAAAACGGGAGATAGCGCTGCCGAGACAACATCGCGACGCGTCCCTTCGAAGCATCTGCCACTGCTGTTAGAATTGCTGCGAGTATCAGCTAGAGAAAGGCATGCCATGCCACGCGAAACCAACGCCGCGAAGCGAGAGCGCGCCATCGAGGTGTGCCGTCGCCTCAATGAGCGCTACGGTCCGGTCGAATGCTTCCTCGACCACAAAAACCCATTCCGCCTCGTGATCTCCGTGCTGCTCTCCGCTCAGACGACGGACGCCCAGGTGAACAAAGTCACCCCTGAGCTTTTCCGTCGCTGGCCCACGCCCGAGGCCATGGCGAGCGCTACGCCCGCCGAAGTCGCCGAGGTCATCAAGTCGCTCGGGTTTTACAAGATGAAGGCTAAGCATGCCGTCGAATGCGCGCAAATGATCGTCGCCGATTACGGTGGCGAGGTACCCGCGAGCATGGACGAACTCGTGAAGCTTCCCGGCGTCGGCCGCAAGACCGCGAACATCGTGCTCAACGTGGGCTTCGGCATCGTGGAGGGCATCGCGGTCGATACGCATGTGAACCGCATCGCGCACCGGCTCATGCTCTCACCCAAGACCCATGCGAAGGAGCCGCTCAAAACCGAGCAAGACCTGTTGAAGATTCTGCCGCGTGAATACTGGAACGATGTGAATCATCAGTGGATCATGCTCGGCCGCGAGATCTGTGATGCACGTAAACCGCTTTGCGGCGAATGCCCGCTCGCCGACATCTGCCCCAGCGCGAAGCTGAGTTAGCCCCATCCTAATCCGACGATACCGGCGATGCTCGTCGGCGAGACGCGTGCGGCAGAGGAGAGTTAGTCCCACCTCGACGACACCGGCGACGCTCGCCGGCGAGATACGTGCGGCGGAAGAGCGCTAGCCCCAATCCGACGATGCCTGTTATGGCACCACGCCTGCGTCGCAAGGGTTCCCCGATTCCCCCGCGCTTAGCATCGACGATTTCAACGCCACCTGTTTGCGCGCACCCCCATAGCTCAAGCAACCGGCGGGTCGGACACGGCAGCGTCATATCCCCTCTCTTCTTCCGGTATCGTCACCGCCCGAAAAGCATTTTCTTTTCTTGCTTCACCCCGAAAGTCGCACGGCGTTACACCAATCACCCCGAGCTACGAACCCCATCCAATCTGCGCGAAGAACGACACGCATCGAGTTGCCATTTCGGAGAGCAGCTCGACCACCTCCCCCGGCGTCGCCCCATTGAAGATGCAGGTGAATACATACGATCCCACGAACACTGCGACAAGAAGCAACGGGATTCCAACTAGCAAGCATACTGCGCGCACCACGGCAAATAGCTTTCGTCTTCGGGCGCGACGCTTATCGTAGGCAAGCTCCTCGCGATACGCCTCCTGCGCCACGGAATAGGATCCCGCCTCGGCGCGCGCATCATTCCCGCGTCGCCGTCTTCTCCCGAAGCCTCGAGCCTTCCGCGGCCGCTCGCCGCTTGGGCGACGCTCCTCCTGTTTCCGCTCGCCGCCCGGGCGACGCTCCCCCTCCCGTTGCTGCTCGCGCTCGGCAGACGCGCTGTAGCCCGCCTCAGCTGCACGACGCCCCGCCTCTGAGGCACTCCGAACCTCGGGCACCCCATCAAGTTGCATTCGGCGCGCGCCGGCTTCCCCCTGCTGCAAAGAGGCCATCCACGCCTCCTGCAGGCGCCGCTCGCGCTCCAAGCGCTCTGCAGCTCGCTCCGGCGTCTCGATGAACAAGTCCATGATGCGTCTCCCTGGCCTCACGTATTGAAGGGAACTCCAGTGTGGCACCAGGCACGGCGCGAGCCAATTTTCTGCAAGGTTTTTTCGAGTAAGGGCTATGACCTTAATGCTGAGGCCGGTAAACGGTAGTTCTCGCCATCTTCGCATGAAAAAACCGGGCCTCAAACGAGACCCGGCTCAACATCGCGCTTCGCCAGCCCCCTAGGGGCGACGCGTCAGTGCTTAATAGTTGACGACATGCTCCTCGAAGTAGCTCTGCGGATGGTTGCAGACGGGGCAGAGCTCCGGCGCAGTGGGACCCACGTGCAGGTGGCCGCAGTTGCCGCACTTCCAAACCTTCACGCCCTCGCGAGTGAAGACCTCGCCCTTCTCGACGCGCTCGGCGAGCTTGAGATAGCGCTCCTCGTGAGCCTTCTCAACAGCGCCCACGCCGCGGAACTTAGCCGCGATCTCC
This sequence comes from uncultured Collinsella sp., assembly GCA_900538305.1. Taxonomy (GTDB): domain Bacteria; phylum Actinomycetota; class Coriobacteriia; order Coriobacteriales; family Coriobacteriaceae; genus Enorma. The sequence continues at coordinate 194,492 of UPXY01000001.1, read as the reverse complement.
TTGAAGCCCTCCTCCTCGGCGGTCTTGGCGAACTCGTCGTACATGGTGGTCCACTCGTAGTTCTCGCCCGCGGCGGCATCCTTCAAGTTGGTCAGGGTATCGGGCACCGCGCCGTCATGCAGGTACTTGAACCAGAGCTTGGCATGCTCGGACTCGTTGAGCGCGGTCTCCATGAAGATGTTGGAAATCTGAACGTAGCCGTCCTTCTTGGCCTTCGACGCATAGTAACGATACTTGGTGTGCGCCTGCGACTCGCCGGCAAACGCGGTCTCAAGGTTCTTCTTAGTCTGGGAGTTCTCGAAATCCATGGTCGTATCCCTTCTCTTCGTGCGAATGACACGGGTTGACTGGCGCCCTCGGCACCTGTATGTCGATTATACCCAGCCCGTGAAACAGTAACCATCCTTATTAGGAATAATTTCTAATAAGGAGAAGAACCCCATCACTCAGTGCCGCACACCAAGACACGCCCACATTAAACGCCGTACGCCGATCTGCTCACGGTGCCCGGCGCTCCATTAGGCAATCGCCCAGCAGTCCTCGTTACCGGCGCCTTCGTCCGCACAGCAGCTACGCGTGCAGAATCCCTCGCGTTCAAGATCGTGCAAGATGCTTGCGACAAGCGCCTCGTCGACCATCGGTCTTCCCGCCGCACGCTCAACGGTATCGAGCGCCGCATGCACCGCAGCGGTGCCCATGTCATCTTCACCCACCGCCTTTGCGTCAAGCAGAATGCGCACCACCTCGGCACGCTTCTGCCTCCGCGAGCCCTCGAAACGCGACTGGCGCGCATACGTTGCAGAACGGCGCGAGGGGTTCGGCACCTCTTTCTTCAGGTGCGCACCGTAGTCCAGCAGCGCGTAATACCACGAGCGCGGGGTATCCTCGGCGTCAAACGGCATCGCATGCCCCTCCATGCACTCCCCGTCAGCCTCGCCCGCCGCGCGCGCGGCCGGGCACGCAGCACGCACGAGCGGCACAAGCTCCCGGTCTGGGACACCGGGAACGTCGGGGAAGAAATGATGTAGGAAGACCGTCCGCACGTTGGTCTCGAGATACACGCCAGGCAGATCGAACGCGAACGAGCGGATGCCCTGCGCCGTGGCGGGACCGATGCCGGGCAGCGCCTCGAGCGCACGCGCCTCTCGAGGAAACACCCCGCCGTGCTGTTCGACGATCTCGCGCGCGGCGCGCTGCAACGCCAACGCGCGACGGTTGTATCCCATGCCCTGCCAGGCCGCGAGCACATCCGCCGTCGGCGCCTCGGCTAGAGCCTCGATGTTCGGAAACCGCTCGAGCCACGCCGGCATACGCGTCTCGACGCGCGCTACCTGCGTCTGCTGCAACATGACCTCAGAAAGCCACACGATATACGGGTCGCGCGTGCGCCGCCATGGCAGGTCGCGATACAGGCGCGCACCCTCGGAACGCACCAGCTCCCGAAAGCCGTCCATGCCGGCGGGCACGGACGCACATGCCCGTGCATTCGCCTGCGATTCCCCAGATGCCTCGTCTGCGCGCTTGCCAGCGTCGCCCGACTTGCCGAACGTACTCGTCACGCCTGTTCCACGTTCTTAAGCGCGGCACAATGCGCATACTCAGCGAACGCGCCGCGATCTGCGAACTTCGCGTCGACCGCGGGGAATCTACGCCCTTCCACCACATCTGCCAAGGTAACAGAGCTCAGATAATCGTTCAGGAGCGCCTCGACCCCCATCCAAAGCGGATGGAAGCAGCAGGTTTCCATCCGCGGGCACTCGCTGCCCGCCGCAGTGCATTCGTTGATGACGAACGGCCCCTGCACGGCTCGAACGATATCGTAGATGGTCAGCTCTTCAGGATCGGCCTTGAGGCGCATGCCGCCGCGCACGCCACGCAGGCTCTCAATAATGCCCGCCTGAACAAGTCCGTGCTGAATGGATCTGGCAAACGAATACGGCACGTCGACCTGCTCAGCCGCAACGCGAACCGAAAGCAATTCGTCACCGCTCTCCACGAGCATCGAGAGGATACGCAGGGCATAATCGGTCTTTCTTGAAATGTCCATGGCTTCACCTCTATCGTCTCGGGCTTTGGTGGACAGCCTATCTATACATCACGGCAAACCGGTTGCGCCTATAAAAGTATCTTGAGGATCGTATCCTAGTCTACCCAGAAACCCTGGCAACGGCACCATGTTGACGCCTTAGCGACGGACGCGACACTTTTGAACCCGTTCCCAAAGTGTCGCCAAAGTGCTGCTTAAGCAAAAGCCCCGCTCGTGGCGGGGCTCTTACAAGCAATGGCGGGAAGTACGGGGCTCGAACCCGCGACCTCCGACGTGACAGGCCGGCGCTCTAACCAAACTGAGCTAACTCCCCTCAGCAAATGCTGCGGTAGCAAGTGTACCAAGAGCATGCACCGCGCGCAAGAGAAATTTTGCAGATATGTATAAATCAAGTATCGCGCAACACTTCTCAGACGTTTTGGGCAGCTCATGGCGCTAGAGGCGGCCGAGTTCCCTCATCTTGATCTCGTAGGCGCGCGCGATGATCTCGCAGCACCCTTCGACACCGAAGAGCGCACGGTTGAGCGTGATATCCTTGTCCAGGCGCAGCTTCGTCTTGCCGGCGGAGTAGCGCTTGTAGAACAGCTCGCGGTTGCGCTGCATATGCTTGATGCGCTTGAGTGCCTTGCGCTCGGAAAGCCCGCGGCGCTTCATGACGATCTCTACACGCTCCTCGAGCGGCGCGGTGATATACACGCTGATGAGGTTCGGGTTGTCGCGCAGGATGTAGTCGGAAAGGCGTCCGATAATGATGCACGACTCGCTCGACCCCACGTCGAGAATTACCTGGCGCAGGTTCTCGAAGAGCTTGTCCGCTACGGTGCGCGCGTCGAAGCGATCCGGTAGGAACGCCATCATCTCGGCGGCGACGACCTCGTCGTAGGGCGCGACCTTCTCCACCACAGTATCGGCGCGCTTCGCGGCGCGAATGAGCAGCTCGTTATCGTAGAGCGGAATCCCCAGGCGCTCCTGCAGCGCGATACCGATCTCGTGCGCGTCCGTGCCGTACTGGCGCGCGATCGAAATCACCACCGGGGCGTCGGGATCGACATCCTCGGTCGGGGCGCCCAGAGCATCGTTGGCATACATGTCGCGAGCCATGAGCTTCGAGACGTCGGCCTTCTCTTTATCCTTCTTAGGCATGAGCTGCACTCCCCTCACCCGTGCGACCTGTGCACCGGGATTACCAACAAGCGACCGACCAGCCTTACGCTGCCACCCTGCGGCGCTGGTACGCACGCACGATGAGCGAGATGCCGAAATTCAACACGAAGTATAGCAAGAAGACGAGGCCGTACATGAGCAGCATCGCCACAACATTCGAGGTAGAGGCCATCACCACACGCGCATTGAACAGCAGCTCCGCCACGCTGATCTGTGCGAGGTACGACGAGTCCTTGATTACCGTCGTGCACTGGCTGAAGAGCGCCGGGATGATGGTTTTGAAGGTCTGCGGCAAGATGATGAGCCGCATGCTCTGGAAGAACCCGAAACCCTGGCTCTGCGCAGCTTCGAACTGGCTCTTAGGGATGGAGTTGAAGCCACCGCGCACGATCTCGGCCACCACTGCAGATGTGAATACCGTAAAGGCGACCACCGAGACCACGAAGTTCGACGCGCGCATGGTGAAGTAGATGAAGAGGATCCACAAGAGATTCGGCGTGCAGCGGAAGAGCTCGATGTAAGCTGTCACGAGCCAGCGCAGCGGACTCAGCTTGCCACGACAATACTGCTTGACCATGGCAAGGATGGTGCCGAAGATCACCGAGAAGATGATGGCGAGCACCGAAATCTGAATCGTCGTCACAAAGCCGCGCAGGATGAACAGGAGGTTGGTCTGATTGAAGATTTCCATGCCTTACGCCTCCTTCGCGGGCTCGACGGGCGTGATGCCCGGAATGACCTTGGCCTTGGGTCGACGCGTGCTGCGCTTCTCGAGCCACTGCACGAGCAGCGACAACGGGAAGCAGATGATGAAGTACATCGCGCAGGCAAGAATGTATCCCTGCAGGTAACCGTAGGTGCCCACAAAGCTGTTGGAATAGTACATGAGGTCCCCGCCGGCCACCATCGCGAGCACGGAGCTATTCTTCACCAAGTTGAGCGCCTGATTGCAAAGCGGAGGCAGGATCACCTTGAAGGTCTGCGGCAAGATGATGTAGATATACGCCTGCAGACGGCTGAACCCCTGGGAGAGCGCCGCTTCCATCTGGCCGCGCGGCACGCTCTCGATACCAGTGCGGATAACCTCGGAAACGTATGCCGCATGATAAAGGCCCACACCCACGAAACCCAGGACAAACGGCGTGATGCGCACCGGGCTCGGCGTGTGCAGGATCATCTGAAGCGCCTGCGGCCCCACCATGTACATGAAGATGACCTGTACCGGTAGGGGCGTATTCTGATAGAACTCGACGTACACACGGCTGATCGCGCGCAAGATGCGCGAACGCGTGGTCGAGAAGATGCCCAGCACGGTGCCGAGCGCAAGCGCCAGCACCAAGCCGGCAACAACCACCTGCAACGTTACGAAGAACCCGTCCCAAAACGAGTCCATCGAGGCAAGGGTAATCTGCCAGCGCCTGGGGTCGAGGATACTCTCGAGCATGTCAGTCCTTTCGTGCCAACAGCCCGCTCGCATCGGCACCTACGTTGAAGCGGCGGGTCTCTGCAGGACATGCATCCTGCACGCAAAGCGCTGCACGGACGCATGGGGCATGGCCCCGCCGCGTCCGCGCAGCGCGATTTATGAGCGCTGATTAGGCGCTCTCACCAAGCCACGTGGTGATCTCTTCTTCCATCCAACCGTTCTCGAGGAGCTCGTTCACGGTATCATCGACAACCTGCGAGAGGTCGCAGCCCTTCTCGGTCGCCACGCCGTAGTCCTGGGTGCCGAACTCGATCTCGGGCTGCAGCAGCTCAACGGTATCGTCCATATAGGTGTTGAGCGTCGAGCGGTCCATGGCGAAGGCGTCCACGTTGCCGGTGGAAAGCGCCTGCTTGATGGTCTGGTAGTCGGGATACTCCTGGAAGGAGGGCGTGCAGCTGAAGCCCTCGTCCTGGATCATCTGCTCAACGAGACCCTGCGTGGTGGAGCCGGTGGAGACACCGATGACCTTGCCGTCAAGGTCTTCCATGGAGGTCATGCCGTCGGCGGCGCGCACCATAATGCCCACGGAGTCGGTGCGATAGGGCGTAGAGAAGTCCCAGTCCTCTTCGCGCTCGGGAGTGATGGTGTAGGTAGCAGCCACGATGTCGAGCTGGCCGGAATCGATGAGCGTGCCGCGCGTAGAAGGCGTCACCGTGGTAAAGGCGCAGATATCCTGCTCCTTCGCCTCCTCGTACTCGACCTCGAAGACTGCGGCCGCAATCTGGTAGCACAGATCGATCTCGAGGCCCTCGTACTCGTTCGTCTCGGTATTGAGATACCCATAGCCGAGCACGTCGGCCTTCACGCCGCAGTTGAGGACGCCACGGTCTTTGATGGTCTGGAGCTTGGATGCCGCGTCGCCCGAGCCCGATCCGTTCGAGCCGCCGCTGCAGCCCACGAGGCCGAGGCCGAGCACGGCCGCGGAAGCACCGGAAACCTTGATGAAGTTACGACGAGTGATGGACATGATAGTTACCCCTTTCGAATCTTAGGTACCGTAAGGCGTGAGACGGAGCCTTCTGAACTATCACCACCGGTCGCGCGCCGTATCTTTCGCGCGAGCCGGACGATTGTTGCCTGTACGCGCTAGTGAAGGATCTTGTTGAGGAAGTCCTTGCAGCGCGGGTTCTGCGGGTTGGTGAAGAAGTGCTCGGGCGTGCCCTCTTCGAGGATCTGGCCGTCGTCCATGAAGATCACGCGGTCGGCCACCTGCTTGGCGAAGTTCATCTCGTGCGTCACGCAGATCATGGTGATGTTCTCGTGCGCGAGCTCGATCATGACGTCGAGCACTTCCTGGATCATCTCGGGGTCGAGCGCCGAGGTGGGCTCATCGAAGAGAATGATCGGCTGCTTGGTGCACATCGCACGCGCGATGGCCACGCGCTGCTGCTGGCCGCCGGAGAGGTTTTGCGGATACTCGCCCGCCTTCTGCTCCAGGCCGACGCGCTTGAGCGCGGCCATGGCGGCGGCGTTCGCCTCCTCCTTGCTCTTCTTCTGCAGCTTGATGGGGGCGAGCGTGAGGTTGCCGAGCACCGTCATGTTTGGATACAGGTTGAACTGCTGGAACACCATGGAGCTGTACTTGCGCGCCATCTCGAGGTGGTTCTTTTTCGTGACGAGCGTACCGTCAATGATCACCTCGCCGCTGGTGGGTTCCTCGAGCCAGTCGACACAGCGAATGAGCGTGGATTTGCCCGAACCGGACGGCCCGATAATCACGAGCTTTTCTCCGGCCTTGACGGTGAGGTTGATGTCCTTCAATACGTGCAGGTCGCCGAAGTACTTGTTCAGATTGCGGATCTCGATCATATCTGCCATGGGCGAAATCCCTCCTTCGTATGCGTATCCAGAGCGCGCGGGCGCTCGAGCGTGCGATGCGATTGTGTGCGCACTATTGTACGAATCCCGAATGCACGGTAGGCGCTCATTCGCTTCCTGCAATACACGCGAAACCGAGTGCTAACAAACCGTACATCTGCGAACAGTTTGAAGCAGTATACCCAAAACTGCTCTATTTAGCCATTTTCATGCAATGCGCGCAGCTTACTTGGCGTGGAGCGACCTCGCGAACCGGCGGCAGCGCTCAAGAATCGCCCTCGTTCGCGACGTCGACTTTTTCGCCACCGCTCCCGTTTTCGCCACGGAAAACGGCGCAAGGCGTTGCCCCAGTCGCCCCAGTCCTCGTCGAGGGCGTGCCGCTTGCGCCATGGAAAACGGCGTAAGGCGTTGGCGCCGCAGGGCGCTATCGGTTGAACGCGCGCTGCGCGCAGCAAAGACGGCGCACAGGCCTACGCCAGGCGGCTGCCAACTTCCTTCGCGGCTGCCGCCTTGTCGAAGTTCCCGCCCGTGGCCTTGTTGAGCGCGCCCATGACCTTGCCCATGTCCTTGCGCGTGGCGGCACCAACCTCTGCGATGGTCTGTTCGATGAGCTCCACGAGCGCCTCGCCCGAAAGCTGCGCCGGCAGCAGGCTTTCTAGAATCTCGACCTGCTCGGCGAGCGTGTCGGTGCGCTCTTGGTTGTTTCCGGCCTTGCGCGACATCTCGAGCGTCTCGTTCGTCTGCTTGATGAGGCGCTTGATCATGCTGTTCACATCTTCCTCGGTGGCGTCGCGGCGCTCGTTCACCTCGACGTTCTTCACCTCGGCCATCACCTGGCGAATGATGGAAAGACGCACCTTGTCTTTCGCCTTCATGGCGGCGACCATCTGGTTGTGCAGCTCTTCGTTCGTCATAGCAATCTCCCTGTCTCTATGCCCCGCCCCACCTCGTGATATCTTGGCGGCGGGCACCCGGTTGTCATCTCGGGCTATTCAGCTGCGGCATCGCCTTCGTCGCTCTCGGTATCGCCGGCCTCGTCGCTCGTGGTAGTCGTGCTCACGTTATACGGCACGTCTGCGGGCATCTCGTTGATCTGGATATCCGCCTCGTCGCGCAGGTTCTCGAGCCACTCCTGATACGCCGTATCCTGGTTCGTGTTACTGATGCTCTCGACGAAGGTCTCGCGCAGATCCTCGGGAATCTGGTCGATCGAGCTCACCGATCCATCCACGTAGAAGTGGCCGGTGCACTTGATGATGTGGTAGCCGTAGTCGCTCTCCACGACACCGCTCACCTGATCCGTATCGAGGGCGGAAAGCGCCTGCTGGTAGGGGTCGACGAAGGTCGTGAGCTTGTCCCAGCCCACATCGCCGCCGTCGGCCGCCGAGGAATCCTCGGAGTACTCCTTTGCGGCATCCTCGAACGTGATCTCGCCGGCGTTGATCCTATCGAGGATATCCTGCGCCTTCGCCTTGGCCTCCTCGCGCGTCGCATCATCGGCATCCTCTGCAACCTTGATGAGAATGTGCGACGAACGGCGCGCGTCGTTATACGCGCTCAGATTCTCGTTTGCATAGGCGATGATCTCGTCGTCCGTGGGCTCCTCCGCCGGAGCCACCTCGTCACGGAACTTCTCGGATTCCAAGCTCTGGCGAATGGATTCCTTGTAGCTCTCCTCGGTGTAGCCAATTTGCTCGAGCAGCGCCACGAACTCGTCCTCCGAACTGTAGCTTGCAACGGCCTCCTGCCAGGCCTCTTCGACCTCTTCGTCGCTCACCTGGATGTTCGCATCGCGCTCCGCCTGGCTCACGAGAACGTCGTCGATATAGCTGTCGATGATGTTCTGGCGGTAGCTCTCCGGCGTCATGCCAGAAGACTCGAGATATGCCGCCCAGCTTTCATCGTCCGTATAACCATAGGACTCGCGTGTGCTCATGATCTGCTCGGTGATCGTGTCCTCGGTGATCTTCGTGCCGTTGACCGTCGCCGCGACACCGCCCGTAAGATGGTAGTCCCCATTGGAAGACACCTGGTTCAAAAAGCCCGAACATGCCACGCTCGTCACCGAAAGCACCATCGCGAGCACGCCGATCGCCACAAGCACATACTTCACGCCCCTGCCGATCTGCTGCTTGTTCTCGCGCTTGAAGTCCGCTTTCGTCTTGGGCGCACCCTGCTGCGCGCTGCGAACGCGCGCCGACGCCGCGCCGTGTGCGTTGCGGGCAGCGCCGCGCGATCCCTTCTGCGAGCGGTTTCCCGCTTTATTCGATGCCATATACGTGCCTTTCAACCGATCTGCATCGTTTCCTATCCGGGCATATGATACTACGAGGCAGGTTGTTCCGCCTCCCGCCGCCCGCTACCCGGCTTTTTCGTCCGGCTTCTCTCCACAGCTCACTCTCGCAGCGTCGACATTTTCCGCCATTTTTTCGCGCTCAGAGCCGAAAAATGGCGGAAAATGTCGACGCCGTGGACAGAGGAAAGCGTTCAAAGAACAACGACGGGCGGAGGCTCATGACTGGTTCCGCGGAACGCCGTAGGCTTTGAGCAAGCGGACGAATCCAGCTCGATCATTCAACATGCAAGGAGTGAACCGGAGTACGGGCGTCCCGTGCAGCGTCAGCCGCGATTCACGCAGACGCTCGTCCCGCGCGACCTCGGAAACTGACTTTCCGCCCCGCATCTCCTCGCTCGAGAACTTCTCACCGCCGTCGAATTCGCCGAACACCATCGATCCATCCGAAAGGTGCCAGACGAAATCCACATAGTAATCCTCGTCATCGAGCGCGTTATAGATTGGAACTTGAAGCTCGGGCTCCTGAAACCCCTCCTCGATCATGATTCCGCGTGCGATTGACTCGCCCCCGTTCTCGCTCGCACCGTTCGCATGCGGGATCGCGCGCTGCGTGACAGCAACGCCGCGCGCATGCGCTCCCACCCGCTCAAGCTCACGCAGCGCCCGTTCCCTATCCGTACTTGAAAACCGCAGCAACGAATCCATGATGGCCAGCGCCTTCGGAAAGGGCAGCGTGCGGGCGCAGGCGACCGCAGTCGCGAGCTCGTCTGTCGCTTGAGCCTCCTGCACTCGGACGATTCGTGCTTGGTACGGAGGCGGCCGATGGGGCTGCACAATAAAACGGTCGTATTCTGCTCGACGCTTGCTTCCCATAACGTGAACGACAAGCTTGTCTTGAGGCCGAATATCGGAATAAGAGACATAGAGCCCATGCAGAATTGCCGCGGAGAGACCGCAGAACACCCACTCGGGATGCTTGAGCGCAAGCGCCCTAATGAGTTGAAACGCGCTCGCCCGCGGCGAAAGATTGTCGAGATGGCTGATTCGCGCGTACACGGATGGTGCGAGCCTCTCGGCATCCGACTGGTCTGCATCTCGCCGTCGAAGCAGTGCCTTTCTTTGGGTGTCTGAACGCACGAGCAGGCATCGCCCCTCATGCTCTGCCCGCGCGAACATGCCAATCAGTTCCTCCGTTGTTCGCTGCGCCATAAGCCCTCCCCCGTCGTTCCAACGTGGAACAAGGCTAACGCGACAATCTGGCAGAAACCTTGCGCGTCTCTAGCACAGACCTTGCCATAATCTCGGCTGTGGCCGAGATTATGGCAACAAAGTCGGGTACTGGGCTCGCCAGCATGTGCGAAACGAGCGACCAGTCACAGCCCAGCTACATAAACATGGCAGAAGAATCTGGCAAACGGCGATTCGACAAAGGCGAACGGTCTTGCCCGGTCTCATCCCTCCCTGGTTTCCACCAGCTCCATCCTCTTCTATACTTCCGGCGACGTCGACATTTTCCGCCACTTTTCGGCCTAGAACACGAAAAAGTGGCGGAAAATGTCGACGTCGCGGAGAGGGATGACGCCGGGAACGGCTACGCGGGAAGGATGCGCACGGTGCGATCGGCGGTCACGTTCACGCGGCCGTCTGCGAGCAGCTGGACGACGCGCGGGTAGAGGCGATGCTCGACCTCGTGGATGGCCGCCTCGAGTTCCTCGACCGTCCAGCCCTCCTCGACGCGCACCGGCTCCTGGGCGATGATCGGCCCCTGGTCGTACACGGCGTTGGCGAAGTGCACAGTCACGCCCGTCACCTTCACGCCGCGATCGTAGGCGTCCTGAATGCCGTGCGCCCCCTGGAAGCTTGGCAGCAGCGCGGGATGAATGTTCACGACGCGATCCGGCCAGAGTGCGAGCAGAGGTTCGTGCACCTTGCGCATGTAGCCTGCCATGACGATGTACTCTGCGCCCGCGCGCTTGAGCTCGGTGGCTATGACCTCATCTGCATCCCATGGGTCGGAGTATATCTCCTTGGAGAGCGCGAGCGTGGGAATGCCCGCCGCAGCGGCGCGCTTGAGTCCCGCAGCACTCGGCCTGCTCGACACAACGAGCACGATTTCCGCATCGAGCTCACCCATCTTGATCGCGTCGATAAGCGCCTGAAGATTCGTGCCGGAGCCCGAGATAAGCACGCCGATCTTCAGCGGGTCGGTTTCACCTGCCTCGCGGGCGGCGGCTCGCAGAGCCTGGATCTCGTTATTGCCGATGGCGTGCGGCTGCTCTTCGACCGGCTCCATGGAGTCGAAGGTATCCCTGAGAGCGCGCGCCAACTCACTGTCCACGTCGCTCGAAAAGAAAAAGTCGCTCGGCAGCGCTTCGGGCGGCAGCCCGGCCTTTTCGGCGGCCTTACGCAGGTCGCCGGCGGCGTGGTCGGTGTCGCCCGCAGAGCAGGCGGGGCTGCACGCGGCGGCGTCCACAGCGTCTCCCGCTGCTTCGTCATGTAAAAAAACCCCTGGGGTTATTTTACGTTCGTTACCGCTGCTCATCGGAATACACCACCTTGCCGGAGCCGGAAACGCACGTGCCCACACGGAACGGCTGCTCGCCGAGGGCGACGAGCGCCTCCGTCACGGCCGCCTCGTCCTCCGCGGAGCAGATGATGCACAGCCCCACGCCCATGTTGAAGGTTTTGCACGCCTCGTCTGCGGTGAGGCCGGCCTCCTGCGCGATGTAGGTGATGACCGGCGGCACATCCCAGCCCATGGAATAGCCCGCAGGGGTGACGGTGCGATCGACCACGGCGTCGACGTCCGCCGCGAGCGCACGGTTGAGGTTCTCGGTGATGCCGCCGCCCGTGATGTGGGCGAGCGCGTGCACGCACGAACCCGCCTCTCCACGCAACAGCTCGAGCACGGGCTTCACGTAGATACGCGTGGGCGCGAGCAGCGCGTCGGCGAGGGAGGCACCGCCAAGCGCCTCAAGCGGCTGCTCGAGCTCCGCCTTCTTCGCAGCGGCCTCGGGCGTACCCGGCATGATGCCGTCGACACCAACAACCTTGCGCACCAGCGAATAGCCGTTGGAATGCACGCCGGTCGAGGGCAGGCCGAGGATCACGTCGCCGGGGCGAACGTTCGCAGGGTCGAGCATCTTCGGTCGGTCGACCACGCCCACGGCGAAGCCCGCCATATCGTAGTCGTCTGGGCGCATAACGCCTGGGTGCTCGGCCATCTCGCCGCCCACGAGCGCACAACCCGCGAGCTTGCAGCCATCGGCAACGCCTTTCACGACCTTCGCCATGTGCTCCGCCTCGATATGGCCGATGGCGACATAGTCCAAGAAGAAGAGGGGTTCGGCGCCGCTCGCAAGGATGTCGTTCACGCACATGGCAACAAGATCCTGACCCACGGTCTCGTGGCGATCGAGCACCTGGGCGAGCACGAGCTTCGTGCCCACACCGTCCGTGCCGGAGATGAGGATGGGATCTTCCATCTCCTTGAGCGCGGCAGCAGAGAATAGGCCGCCGAACCCACCGATACCACCGATGACCTCGGGGCGAGACGTCTCGGCGACCATCTGCTTGATGGCGTCGACGGCGCGCCCTCCCTCGGCGGTGTCGACACCGGCGTCTTCATAGGTGATATGCTCGCGGATCTCGCTCATGCGCGTGTCCTTTCCAAGAGAATGACCGTGCTGTCATCATAGCAGGCCGGCCACGCTCCCGGAGCCGCGCGCGCAAGCTATTCCGCCACCGTCAAAATGATAAAACCAGCCGGCGGACCGCAGCATCGGTTGGCCGCACCGCCAGCGGGCCGCATCGCCGGCGGGGTACATCGCCAGCGGGTCGCATCGCCAGCAAGCCTGCGGCACCAGCAGCCCGCGTCACTGCGCGGTGGAGGTCTCCTCGACGATCGTGCAGATCATAACAGCACGGTGATCTGCGGGAGCAAGGCCGCTGCAGGTGACGAGCGCGAGCACGCGGTCGGTCGAAGCGAGACGCCCGTCGACATCACTCGCCTGCGCGTGGGCGTACGTCCGCAGGTCCTCGAGATACGCCACGAGCGCGTCGTGGTCGCCGAACGTCTCCTGTCGCGCTTCGACATACGTTTCGGGAACGCGCGAGGTGAAAAGCGGGGAGAGCTTGTAGGTGGTCTCGGGCGTGAGGTAGTACACCGTGGTCATCTCGTCGAATTTCGCTTGGTCGAGCGTGTTCTCGATGGGATCGAACATCGAGCCGTCGCTCATATGGTGACCGTATACGGTCGTCTGCTGCCCCACCATGCCGGGTGCTTGCTGGTCGCAGTCGAGCATGATGCTGCCGCTCTCGTTCCACGTGCCATCCGGCAGTGCGCGCAGGTACTGGTCATTCGTATCGCCCTGCACCACGGGGAAGCTGATATCTGTGTTCGGCACATAGATCCAGGCAACGATGTCCTCGCTCTCCTTGGCGAGCGCCTCCCAGTCCACGACCGGCACGCCGTCGCCCGTAGAATCGTCAAGCGTCACATACTGCGAGAGCTCGTCGTAGGCGACGTGCGCCTTATGGTAGCCGATCTGTGCTGAGATGAAGATCCATGCCGCCGCGAGCAGCAAGATGGCTCCGACCCCGATGAGCACCTTCGAGACAATGTCGCGGCTGCTCCGGTGCGATTGAGTCGCGCGTCGCTGGCCGCGCTTGTGGGCGTTCGAGCGCCCGCGCTGGCCGCTTCGGGCGTACCGGGAGTTTGTAGGATGCGCCGGAGAGATGCCGACAGCGCGCGGAGACGCGGCATCGCGCCGAGCGGAACTCCGCGGGGGCACCGCAGCATGACGCGACGTCGCGGTACGCGGCGGCTCGACGTTTCCCGAGGCAGCCGGCCGCGGCGCGGCATGACGTGGCGCAGAGCCGCCGGAAGCCCCGGCGCGAGGGGCGGCATGGCGCGGAGCAGCGCCGCCGGAAGCCCCGGAGCGAGGGGCGGCATGGCGCGGAGCAGAGCCCCGCCCCGCAGCGCCCGTTCCCGCCGCCGTCACGTCCTGCTTCGGACGGAATCGCTTGCCCTCATATGCGGCCATGGTTCCTCCTATGTTCCTAGAAGCTCTCACCAGTATAGGCGATGCGTCCCAGGCCGTGTTCATCGCGCCGGCGAAGCATTACCAAACCAAGGCCTTCAGCAAGCCTCGTGCGCCTGCTCCCAACTGCGATCATGCTCCTTATCGACCACACAGTGCCCGGTCACGGGCTCAGCTTGCGTAAAGTTGAGCGGATCGAACCCGTCCATGAACTTATCGCGGCCGAAGCTCGCAGGAATCGCCACGGGATACACGCCGGTGAAGCAGGCCGTGCAGTAACCGCGCACGCCGCCATCGCCCTGTGCCTCCCCCACCGCTGGCACGCATGCAAGCAGCCCTTCGACCGAAAGGAACGCGAGCGAATCCGCGCCGATGAACGAGCGGATCTCTTCGACCGATTTGTTCGCACTGATGAGCTGCGCCTGAACGTCGGTATCGATACCGTAAAAGCACGGCCACACGACCTCGGGGCTGTTCACACGCACATGCACCTCGCGCGCACCGGCCTGCCGCAACATGCTCACGAGCTGCACCATGGTGGTGCCGCGCACAATGGAATCGTCGATCACCACGAGGCGCTTACCGGCGATGGCGTCGCGCAGCGGATTGAGCTTCATGCGCACGCCCATGGCGCGAAGCTCCTGCGTAGGCTGGATGAAGGTGCGCGCCACGTAGCGGTTCTTGATGAGACCCTCGCCGAAGGGGATGCCGCTCTCGTGTGCATAGCCCTCCGCCGGCGGCAGGCCGGAGTCGGGCACCCCGATGACCATGTCCGCTTCGACGGGCGCCTCGCGCGCAAGCTGCCTGCCCATGTCGTAGCGGCAGGCATACACAGATTTCCCGCCCATGAAGGAATCCGGGCGTGCGAAGTACACCTGCTCGAAGATGCACTCGGCGGTCTCGGGCGCGGCGGGAACGCCCTGCTCCGACACAAGGCCGGCATCGGAGATGCGCAGGATCTCGCCGGGACGGATATCGCGCACGTACTCCGCGCCCACGATGTCGAGGGCGCAGGTCTCGGACGCCACGACCCACCCGGCGGCTGCGAAGCAAGCGGAGCTCCGAGCGGGGCCTTCGGCCGCATCTGCCGCAGGCGCATGGGTTGCAGCGGGCTCGCCCCCATCTGGGCCATCGGACGCCGGGAGCTTTCCCAGCACGAGCGGGCGAATGCCGTGCGGGTCGCGGAACGCGTAGAGCGCCTGCTCGTTGATGAGCGTCATCGCGTATCCGCCGCGCACGAGCTCCATGGTCTTGCGGATGCCCTCGCGCAGATGGCGCGTGCGTTGGGTGAAATACCCAATGAGCTTCGTCGCCACCTCGGAATCGGAATTCGAGAGGAACGACACGCCCAGGTCGATGAGCTGGCGGCGCAGATCGTCGGTGTTCACGAGCGTGCCGTTGTGCGCGAGCGCGATGATCACCTCGTTGATGGCCGAAAGATGCGGCTGCGCGGCCTCCCAGCTCTTGGCGCCCGCCGTGCCGTAGCGCACGTGGCCAACTGCGAGCTGACCGGTGAGCGACGAGAGATCCGCGTCGCTGAACACCTGGTCGATGAGGCCGAGGTCCTTGCGCACCATAACCGTGCCGCCGTCGCCCACAGCGATGCCGGCAGATTCCTGGCCGCGATGCTGCAACGCCTTCAGGCCGAAATACGTGAGCCGCGCGACATCGCGCCCCGGAGCCCATACGCCGAAGACCCCGCACTCCTCGTGAAGGGCATCGGCATCGGAGCGCTCGAAGGCGGAATCATCGATTGAACAGCAGGCGTGGTCGAACATACCGCTCCTAACATCAACGCAGGCGAATGTGGCTGTCCGGCGAGCAGGTGGGGCGCAGTGGGCGCAGCGCCGCGCGGCAAAGATCGCAA
The DNA here is from genome assembly GCA_900538305.1 of uncultured Collinsella sp. Classification (GTDB taxonomy): domain Bacteria; phylum Actinomycetota; class Coriobacteriia; order Coriobacteriales; family Coriobacteriaceae; genus Enorma. The sequence continues at coordinate 178,772 of UPXY01000001.1, read as the reverse complement.
GCCGCTGCTCGGAACTTGCCTATTATGCCCCAGGAGCGCGCGCCTCGCCGCGCAGATGAAGCGAGCTTGTCGTCTTGTTAACACCGCAGCGCAGTCAGTGTGACAGTTTCCCCTGGCACCGGTGTCACGCTCCCGCCGCGGCGTGACAGTTTCCCCTGGCACCGGTGTCACACTACTCGTCGTTTGCGCGCGCTTCGTCGATATCGGCATCGAGCTCGTCGGAATACACGCTATCGAACGACGCGTCGAAAGCATCTTCCAGGCTGTTCGCGCCAAGATCGTTCTGCGCGAGCTCGTCCTCGAGGCTCTGAACGTTGCGCTCGGCACGCAGGCGCTCGATCTGCGCCTCGGACATCACGCGGGTGTTCGTCATAACGCCGTTCAGCATCACGAACGGCCGTTTGAAGGCGGAAAGCAGCGCGCGCAGCCCCACCGAGAGCAGCCACACGACGTACACGCTCGAAAGGATCGCCTCAACGGTGCCTGGCCCCAGCAAGAACTCATCCGCACGGCCGGAAAGCGCCACGCCACTCGACGGGAAGAGCGCTCCCACCCAAGTAGGGAGCAGCAGGAACACCCAGAAGAGCAGGCCGTAGCGCGCGATGTACGCCCAGCTCGAAGCACTCGAGCCGTCCGGCCGCACCACGCGCAGGCGTAGCACCATGTGCCCGATCGTCTGTCCGCGCGTGATGCACGGCACGATCATGAACACCACACTCGTCGCCACGAGCGCCGCGATAAGCCCCTCGTACTTGCCGGCGATGCCCCTCATGACAACTCCCTGCCACGCCAAGGAGACGAGCCGGCACGCGATGATATCAATCACGAACGCAAGCAGGCGGCGCGTGAAGGAGGTGTGCTCGGAACCGCGCACGATGGAGCGCTCGTCTACATCGCGCAGATCAGGCAGGAAGCGGCAGAGCGGGAAGGAGAGCCAAAAGCCCAGCATGGCGCCGGCGGTGTTCGTGATGAGATCGTCCACGTCGAAAAGGCGATATGGATGCTCGTAGATTCCGAAAAGCCCCGTGAACTGCGAGAGCTCGAAGAAAAGCGTGAGGCCGAAACCCAGCAGGAGCGCCTGCCACCACCGACGATGAAAGAGATAGCGCAGATACACACCGAACGGCACCGTGAGCAGCACGTTGAAGTACACCGTATAGACGGCGGGCAGGCGCAGAAACGCCAGAAGCCCCGAGACGGAGGCGATGTTTTCGATGCCGCTCGCTTCGAGCTGCTGCATGAAGCGGAACGGTACGAGCTGCGGGTGCTGCGCGCCGGGCACGTAGATGGTTCGGTCTGCCGGCAGCGGCAGGATGACCATGAAATAGGCACACATCAAGTAGAAGATGAAGGACGCGACGAGAAACGTCTTCCATGCGGAGATGCTGCCGTAGCGCCGGTATTGGTAGATGGCATAGGGCAGCGAGAGCAGGGCGGAAAACAGCGGAAACAGCAGCACCGCGACGCGGATGTTGTTCACATAGGATTCCAAAAGGCGTCCTTTCTCGACGATGGCGCCGAGCAAGCATACTGCATATTCGCCCTGCGTGCGCCGTGAGCGCTCAAATACCGTCTCGCTTCAACCTCTCGTCAGATACTAATTGAAAGACGGTGGTTTTCGCGCCGGAACCATCACGAAAACGCCGTCCCCAAAGCAGCACGCCCAAAGTGCGCAAAGAAACGGCGGGCGCAGCGCCTCAACGCCGCACCCGCCGCACTATCGCAAGCGAATTCGCCCTACGCTATCTCGCGCATCGCGGCGACACGGCCAACCGCGAGCTTCATCTGATCACGCTGCAAAATGCCACGCGAGCTGCGACCCATCCACACGCCGTTCTTGTCGAAGCCCGCTCTGCATCGCAAGTCGGTACAAATCCTTAGAGGGGCTGGTTCGGGAAACCCTCGATCTTGGCGCAGGGAGCCCCGGCACAGCGCCCCAGGGCTTTGCATCGATCAAAAACGAGGCGGGCCGCCCTTTCGGACGGCCCGCTTTAGGCAATCTGCTGTGCCGCGTTCCAATCGCGACGCGTTATCCCCGTTTCCGTGCGACAACACCAACAGCCAGCATGGCGCTGCCGCCGAGCCCCATGAGCACAGCGATGGCGGCAGGGTCGCCCGTCGCGGGAATCGTGTCAGGATCGCTTCCGGGGTCGGTTCCGGGGTCGGCAGGCTTCTGGGCGACCGCCGCCATGGCGGACAGCGCGGCCTGCTGCGCAGTCTGCGCATCGGCGATGCTCGTCGCGGAGGCGATGCCCCGGCGACCTTGCTCGTAGGCCGCCGTGAGCTCCGCCCAGCCCTCAGCGGTGTAATCGGCCTTGTCGTAGGCGGCGTACGCCTGGTCGAGCTCGGCGAGGAGCCGCTCCTGCTCTGCTGCCAGGCGCTCAGCGGCGGTGGGCGCGAGGGTGGCTGCCGCCTGGAACCCGGCGACGGCTTCTTGCATGGCGGTCTCGTCGGTCGCCGCATTGGTGGCGTCGAGTGCCTGCTGGTAGGCGGCCTCGATATCCACCCAATCATTGGCGAGGTAATCCGCCTCGGTATAGACCGCGAGCGCGTCGGCGAGCTTCTGGCGGTAGGTCTCGCGCAGCTCGTCGACCGTCTGCGGCATCGTCACCGACACCGTGAGGGTGACCGTGTAGCCGTAGTAGTCGCCGGTTGTGCCCTGTGGCCGCAGGGTGAACGTGTAGTCGCCCGTGATGAGCTCAGCCCCTCGTCTCACCCCGCCCCGACATCGGGAGTGTGACAGTTTCCCCTGGCACCGTTGTCACGCCGCCGCGCGGCCAGCGTGACAGTTTCCCCTGGCACCGTTGTCACACACAAAAACGGGGCGGCGCAGGGGTCTCTCCCCCACGTCGCCCCGCCATCGTGCGGTTCTACTCCGCCAGGCTCCCGCCCAGCCCGCGCCGGCTACTTCTTCGCGCGCGGCTTATCGCGCCGGAAGGTCCGCGCGAGCTCGATACCCTCGGGCGTCGCGCGGTACACGTTGCCCAGCTGGGCTCCGCTCGGCCCGAAGACCGGCTCGGTGGTGACAAGCCCCTCACGACGAAGCTTCGTCACCGCGCGATCGACCGACCTCACGCACACGCCCATGCGCTTGGCAAGGTCCTGCTTGGCGAACGTGACCGAATCGCGAAGCTCGGTCTCGCGCACCACGAGCAGCAAGATCCGCTCGTACACGAAGGCGTGCCGGCCGTTAATGCGCGTCATCACGCCTGCAAGGGATGAGCCCGTCGCAGCCATGCTACTCGCCGCGCTTCCTGCGCACCGCGAGGCCGCCCGCCACGAGCGCCGCACCGGCAACCGCCACAGCGCCCATCATAAGCGGCATGGAGTCGCCCGTCTGCTCAAGCGAGTCGCCGCCCGGCAGCACCGGTTCCACCGGCTCGGTGTAGACGTTCTCGAACACCGGCGTCCCGTCGACCTCCTCGACATCCGTCACCACGAGCCTGCCCTCGCCGTTATCCTTAACCGTCACCACGAGCTCGTAGCGCGTCTCGTCGTACGTGACGTTCTCGCTCTGGATGCCCTCGGTCTCGGCGTCGTCGTCCTCGGGCAGCACCTCAGAGATCCACAGGTGGTAGGTGCCAGCCTGGTTGAAGGTGATCGGGTCGAAGTTCACCGTGCCCGCCGCGTCGTTCGTGCCGTTCGCGTAGAGCGCCTCGCCGGTCTCGTCCGTCACCTGGAAGCTGAACTCGCCGTCCTCAAGGTCGCGGCCGGTGAGCACCTTCGACGCACCGAAGCTCATGCTTGCGGGTTTCGCCTCGTAGGTGTTCTCGAAGGCCACGGTCTTGTCCTGGGTGCCGTTGATGCTCCACGTCACCTCAAGGCCGCCCTGACCGTTGTCCTTGACGTTGGCCGTCACGGTGTAGGTATCGGTGTCGTAGGTGAGGCCGACGTTATCGGCGCCCGGCACCTCGGAGAGCGTGTACTGGTACGTACCCGGCTCGGTGAAGGTGATCGGGTCGAAGGCGACCGTGCCCGGCTGGCCGTCGGCAGCGGCCGCGTTGGTAGCCGGGTACTCGGTGCCGTCGGCAGCCGCCGTGAGCGTGAACGTGAACTCGTCCGCCACCATATCGCGGCCGATGAGCGTCTTGGTGATGGTCAGCTGACCCTCGCCCGTCGGGCTCGACAGCTCCGGCGTCACCGTGTAGGTGTTGGTGAAGGTGAAGAGCGGCGCATTCGCGGGATCGCTCGTCACGGTGAGGGTGCCCTGGCCGTCGTCGTGGACGGTGTACTTAATGGTCTTGGGTTCAGTATCCACGGTGACGTAATCGATGGTTCCAGGGTTGGTCTCGGTCTCGGTCACCTGGTACTCGAACGTGAACTCACGCGGCTGGCCGTTTAGCTCCTGGGTGTCGATGCCCTCCTCGGCGTTCGTGCCCTCCTGTGCGGCAAGCGCTTGGTTAAGATCCTCGAGCGTGAACTCGATTGCACCGAAGGTCACGTTGCCCTGTTCATCGTTTGTGGCCACGTTGCCATCGCCTTCAGGCATGGGTGCGCCCTCGGTCACCGGCTCTAGCGTGAAGGTGTATGCACCGGCAAGCGCCTCGATGTTGGGATCAAGGCCATCGGCATGGTTGAAGACCTTATTGCCCGTAGGCGTCACAGAAACGGGTTTACCGTCGTTCGTGGAATAGGTGTTTTCGAAACCGTGCCCCTCGGGCAGGGATGCCGTCGCTGCCAAGGTGCCGTTGCCATTATCGACCACCGTGATGGTGAATTCGAAAGAGGACTTAGAGGCGGTTACTCCCTCGGCGGGCAGGCCATCGGTGACCTCGCTCGCCGTGTACTGGATCTTCCACGTCGCATTACCGGTCGTTTTGTCCACGGTCTTGGTTGCGTAGCGCGCCTCGACCATCTGGGCGAGCGTCTCGGTCGTGTAGTCGAACGAGCCGAAGTCCACCGTGCCGTCGGCAGTGTTGGTAACGCCGTCCTTCACCACGGCCTTATCGCCGCCAGCGTAGGCCACCTGGAAGGTGAACTCGCCGTCCTCGAGCGGACGTCCTTCGAGCGTCTTGGTGGTGCTCACCGTCGCGGAGGTGCCGCCCTCGGTTTCCGTAGAAGCCGAGTAGCTGTTCTTGAAGCCCACGCTCGTGGTCGCGCGCTCGGTGCTGGCGTTCGTCACCTCGACGGGCTCGCCCACCACGTCGCCGCTCGCATCCTTCACCGTGGTCGTCACGATAAGGGTCGCGGTCGCGGCGTCATGCTCAACGGCGATCTCGACGCGATAGGTCGCCTTGTCATTCTTGTAGCCGGTGCCGCCGCCCAGGGTCTCAGAGACCTCGTAAACGAAGGTCTTGCCCGCATCGTCCTGCGTGAACTTCATATCATCGGCAAGGTCGAAGGTGCCAACCGTCACAGTCTCGCCATCATCGGCGGCGATCGACGGCACCTTCTTGTTGTCGTCCGTGATGCCGAGCTTCGCGGCAGCGTCCGCAGCCGTGGTGCCCGTGCCGTCAACCGGCGTAACGGTGAACTCGAACTGGCCTGCCGTCATAGCATGCCCGGTGAGGGTCTTGGTAATCTGGAAGCCACCGAAGGCCGCGCCATCCACGCTCGTGGCGTAGCTGTTGGTGAACACGCCGTTCTGCACCTGCGACGTCGCCGTCATGATGCCGTCGCCGTTATCGACCACGGTGATGGTGAGGATCGCGGTGTTGCCGCTGTAGGTCATGCCGGGGATCTTGTCCTCATCGGCAGGCTCGACCTCGTTCACCGTGTAGGTGAAGGTCTTGGTGAGCAGTCCAGTCTCGGGATTGGTCGTCGCGCCCGTCATGTCCTCGTCCGTGAACGTCACAGAGCCGAAGTTGAAGGAGCGCCCATTGACCTCGATCTCGGGGCCGTCCGCGTCAGTAATCTTATCGACCTTGTCGTTCGCGGTGGTTACCTCGACCGTACTCACACTGTTGTCGTCCGCGCCCTCGAACGCCGGAGCATCGCCGTTCGGTGTAATGGTGAACTGGAAGCTATCGCTGGCGAGCCAATCGCGCCCGTCGATGACCTTGGTGAAGTTCGCCGTGGTCGTGGCGTCGCCGGTGTCGACCGTCGTGCCGCCCGTGCCGTAGCTGTTGTTGAAGGTGATGCCTTCGACCTTCATGGCATCGAGCTCGTCCGGGTCGGCCGCGGAGACCTCTTCGTAGCTGCCCTTGTAGATGGTCATCTTGGCGCTCGACGTCGGCGTATCGGCCTGGCCGTCATAGGTGACCTCGACCTTCACGGTGAAGACCGTAGGGTCGTACGTCACGCCATCGACCTTGTAGCCGTTGCCCTCGTTCGCGCCGGCGGGCATGTTCTCCGTCACCTCATAGTAGAAGGTGTGGTTCTGCCCGTCGAACCGGAACCTGGCGGTACCGAAGCTGGCGTCCTTGGTCTCAGCGTCAACCGAGGCGTCGATGTAGCGGTTGCCCTCGCCATCGGTATGCTCGCGGCCGCCCATGGGCGCCGTTGCTGCCTCATCACCCACAGCCGTCACGCGGAACGAGAACATCTCGTCCGTCATGGGCTTACCATTATTGGGATCTTTATAGACCTTGTCGGCCGTGAGCTCAATCGACTCAGTGCTCGCGTCGAACCTATTCTCGAACGCAGCGGTGTTGTCCGCCACGAGTTCCCCGGTCGCGTCACCCGTAACGTAGTCGCCATCGTGGTCGCGCACGTGGTACATCTGGGCGCTCACGTCGAGCGTGCCGTTATGAGCATCACGCACCGTCACCACGACGCGATACGTGTCGAGCGCGTAATCCATGCCCTGCCTAATCTGCGCCTCGTCGGCTTCGGTGCCATCAACGATGGTATGCGTGTCGGAGAGCTCGCGGATCACATAGGTGAACTGCGCGGAATCCTCGCCGCCCAGGTCAGCAGCGGTGTACTTGATGTCCGGGAAGGTGAAGGATCCGTTCTCAGATACGTGCATGGAGTACGTCCAGCGAGCATCGTCCGTGTCGGGCGTGCCCTCGGGTGCCGGGGTTCCCTTATCGCCGCGCAGTACGATGTCGACCTGCTCGCCCTCCTGCCAGTCGCGGCCGGTGAGAGTCTTGCTGGCCTTGAGGTACATCGAGCCGACGAGCGTGCCGGAACCAGCGTCGTAGGTGTTCGTGAACGCGGCAGCGTCCGTCACGCCCTGGTCAGCCTCGGTCGCGCTGCTGTTGTCGTACTCGACCTTGGCCACGAGCTGGCCCTCGCCGTTATCGGTCACGGTCACGGTCACGGTCGCGGTATGCGTATCCTTGGTGATGCCGTTGCCGTTACTCGCCGGGTTCGTCTCGGTAATGGTGTAGACGAAGTCCTTCGACATAGCGCCGTCGAGGTCGGCCTTCGTGTAGGTGATGTCACCGAAGATGTCGGTATAGGCACCTGCCACGCCATCAACCGCATTGTCCTTATTCGTCACCTCAACGGTGGCGTTCTCGGGCATCGGCGCGCCGTCGGTCTGGGTCGCGATGGTGAACACGAAGCTGTCGCTATCGAGCCACGCGTTGTTCGCGCGACCGGTGAAGGTCTTCTGCACGGTGATCTTCGCGTCGCCGTCCGCTCCCACCGTCACATCGTCCGGCTTGTAGGTGTTCTTGAACGCGATGCCGCCCTGGGGCAGGTTGACCTCGGCGGTGAGCTTGCCCGCGCCATCGTCCGTCACCGTCACGGTGAAGTTGAAGCTCGTCGGGTCGTCGGCCGTCACGTTGGTCGGCAGGTTGCCCGTAAGCTCCTGCGCGGTGTAGTTGAGTGTCCAGGTGGCGTTGCCGTCATCGCCCACGGTCTTCGTGGCGTAGCCATCGGCCACTGCCTGTTCAAGCTTGGCGATCGTGTAGGTCATGCCATCGCCGTTGCCATCGGTGAAGGTTACGTCGCCCGCCACGCCGTTGTTGGCAGCAGCGTTCGTGCCGGTCGCCACGGTCGCGGGCGTGAACTCGCCGCCGAAGCCGTCCGCCTCGCGCGTCACGATCTCGAAGCTGAACTCGTCAGCATCCATATCGCGCCCGGTGAGTGTCTTGGTGGCGTCAACATCCGCCGCCACGTCGTCCGTCGTCGCGTCCGTTCCGTAGATGTTCACGAACGGGAGAACAATGTCGTCCTTCGCGTCGGTCGCGCTGTAGGTATACGTCGTCTCGGTCGCCTCGCCCTCAGCAGGCGTCGTGGTCACGACCGTCGTCACGGTCATGGTGCCGTCCTGGTTGTCCGTAGGCGTGATCGCCACGGTGTAGGTGGTGCCGTCGTAGCTGTAGCCAGCCGGCACGTCCTCGGGCACGACCTCGGCAAACGTGTAGGTGTAGGTCCTGCCGCTATCTGCCTGGGTGAACGTCAGGTTCCAATCGATCAGCGTCGTCACGGCTGCGCCATCCTCGGCAGCACCCCACGAGCCGGTCTCGGACTGGGGCGCATCGTCCTGCCACAGGCCAACCTTCTTCGCGGAGGCCTCATCGGCGGGCGTGAGCGTGAACTCGAACTGATTATCCGCCATCGCGTGGCCCTTGAGCGTCTTCTGAACGCTCAGCGAAGCCGCAGCCTCGGGGTAATTGACCTTGGAGGCATACGTGTTCGTGAAGGTCGTACTCGCGCTGTCCAGCGGGTAGATGGCACCCACCACAAGGTTGCCGGCGTTGTTGTCACTAATCACAATCGCGATGTCTACGGTGTGCTCATCGTAGGTGAGACCCCGTCCATCGTTGCCGGTGTTGGTCTCATCAACGCGGTACACATAGGTGCCCGCCTTGGTGAAGATCATCTGGCCGAAGTCGAACGGCACACGCTCGTCAGCCTTGGTATCAGCTTGCGCCTCGCCTCCGAGCGTCGCCGTATCCTGTTCGGGGTCGGGCATGGCGGCAAGCGCGTTTTCATCGGTTGCGCCGTTGAACGACACCTTCGTGATGCTGAAGTTAAAGTTGTCGCGCTCGAGCCAGTCGCGGCCGGCCACAACCTTGTTGAATTGCAGGCGCGTATCGGTCTCCGGATCGACCGTTACCGGCGCACCATGATAGCTGTTCTCGAAGGAAAGCTTGGGCGCAACCGTACCCGTCGAGCTATCGAAGGGATCACCGACCTGCTCGCCGCCCTTCTTCACGGTCGTCACAGTGTGCATGGTGCCGTCGGCATCATCCACCACCAGGATGGCAACCTCGTAGACGCTTTCGTCGTACGTCACGCCCGCGAGATCACCCTCCGCGGGGATCTGCTCCTTCACCTGGTAGGTGAACGTCTCGCCCGCATCGTCCTGGTTGAACGCGAGGTTCTCGAAGATTTGCCACGTGGACTCGACGCCGTCGGTTGCAGACTGCGGGTTCCTGAAGGTCGAAGCGATCTTTGCCGCATCGAGCTTGGCCTGGGCTGCCTCGGCGTTGTCGCCCGTCGCGGAAATCTCGAAGGTGAACTCACCCTGCTTCATGTTGCGACCAGTCAGCGTCTTGCCCACCGTAAGGTCAACGTCCGTGCCATAAGTCTCGCTTGCAGTATAGGTGTTCGTAAAGGCCGCGCCACCGTCCGCGGTGCTGTACTCCACCTTGCCGGCAAGCTGACCGCCATCGTCCGTCACCGTTACCGTGACCGTGAACACATGACGGTCGAACGAGATGCCGTTGATCGGGTTATCGAGCTGCGAGCCGGTATACGTGTTGTCGCCGTCCACATACGCGGTCTCGCTCATATAGAACGTGTACACGCCATCTTTGTTGATGACCATGTCACCGAAGTTGAAGCCCGCGGCGGTGTCCTCGGCAGCACCGGACACATCCTGGGTGTACGTTGCGTCGCTCTGGCCACCGAACGTGATGGTGCCATCGGTCATGGCCGTCGTGGTGGCAGTATTCGCGCCCACGAGCGTGAAGGTGAAGTGCTCGTCACCCGTCATATCGCGGCCAGTAATCGTCTTGGTGCCGTGGATGGCGGCGTCGCCCGTAAGCGTCGCGTCGGCCGGATCGTAGCTGTTGGTAAACGTCGGCTCCGCGACCGTAGCCGTGACGTTGCTATACTCCGGCACCGCCTCGAGCGCGCCATCGGCCGTCACCCGCACCGTCACGGTCAGCGTGTACTTGGTGGCATCATAGGTCATGCCGTCCTGCACGTACGCGCCGTCGTCGTTGGGATCGATAGCCTCGCTCACGGGCACGTAGTTGCCGCCCTGCTCGATGACCTCCTCGATGGTGTAGGTATAGGTGCTGCCCACCATGCCAGGAGTGAACGTTGCGGCGCCGAACTGGAAGCGGCCAGCAGGCATCGCGGTCACGACCATGTAGTCGTCGCCCTGGGCGATGGGATCGCCTTGTTGCAACTGCGGCAGCGGAGCGTTGTCCTGAGCCGTGATGCGGAAGAAGAAGGTGTTGGCCGGCACCTGGTCTTCACCCGGTGTCGTGTTATCGCTGTAGGTCTTCGCGCCGCTCACGGGCAGCGTCGCATCGGTCGCAGACCACGTGTTCTCAAACGTCGCGAGCGTAACATCATCATTGAAGTTGGGAACAAGGGCGCCGTTCTCGTAATGCGTCGTATACATTTGAGCGTCCGCGGCAAGCGTGCCATTGCCGTTATCGGTCACAACGACCTGCACGTAGTAGCGCGTGAGGTCGTACGTCACGCCTGCAACGTACCCATCCTGCCCGCTCGTGTAGTCAACCTCGCGGATGATGTAGTTATAGGTGCCGGGCGCGGTGTACGTGATGTCGCCGAAGTTGAAGTTCACCGCCGTGCCGGAAGCAGCGCCCTTCGCCTGCTCGTTCGTAAGGGAGATGCGCACGTTGCCGTTAGCCTGCTTATCGCCATCCGTCGGCATGGGCTGGTTCTCGGTCGGCACCGGAGCGCCATCGGCATACGTCGAGCCGTTTGCGACCATGAGCTCGAAGTCGAAGCGATCGCCATCCTGCCACGCGCGCGGCGTCAGCGCCTTCGTGCCGGCAAGGTCGGTCGTTCCAGGAATGGTGACGTCGTCTTCAAAGCTATAGGTGTTCGTGAATTCCGCCACGGCGGGCGTCGTCTGGTCGATCGTGCCCGTGGCAGGAGCGCCATCGGCAGGCTCGGTCTGTGCGAAGCCTGCGGGCATCGTGCCGGTCTCGGCCACGCTATAGATCCAGCCATCACCCAAGCCGTAGATCGTAAGGGTCTGGTTGGGCTTGAGGTTCACGGTTGTGGACACGCCATTGTTGAACGCCAGGTCGAAGTAGTCTTCGTCGGTTCCGGGATTCGCGATGGTACCGTCGGCGTTCTTGACCTGCGCCTTGAAGGTGTAGTTTGCGGCATCGTCCATCGTAATCTGGAACGGGAACTCGGTGTTCGCGAACTGCGTAGCATCCACACCCGTCGGGACTTCGATGTTCTTCGTCACGGAAAGCGTACCGGGCAGCTCGATACCCAGGCGGCCGTTGTTGCCCAGCGCGGCATCGATGGTCTCGTCCTCGCCGCTGCCCGCCCAATTCGGGTTGATCACAGACGTTGCCGTGGAGGTCTTGTTGGCGCCGTCGGCCTTGTTCTCCACAAGCTCGCTGATCATCGCCGTGTGACGCGTGCCAGCGGGGATGCACACGTTGCCATCACCGTCTGTGCCCGTTGCGAGCTGGCGCGCCTGCGCAGCAGTGAGCCCGAAGGGCGTGAACGTTTCTTTGGCTTCATACGGCGCACCATCTGTATCTGCGTTCTCGTCTGTGAACTGCCAGAAGGTGTTCTTGTAGTAGTAGGTTTGTCCGTCCCGGATCTGGCTGCGATCCGTAACCGGACGCTCGCAAGCCTCGTCAAAGTAGAGGGTCGTTGGCTTCGTGAAATAGTAGAACTCGTTGCCGCTCGATGGCTCGAAGCTCGAGGTGGTAGTACCGTCTGCGCCGCCGCTCCACGCATTCGAGAGGAAGCTCGCGTACGCGGTGTCACCCTTGGTGTACTGGTTGCTCCTGGCATACGTCGCGAGCTCATCGTACTCGGCCTGCGAGAGTCCGCCCATGGGCGCGCCCGCCGCGATGCTATCGGCCACGCCGCCCTTCAAGCTCACGCCGTAGAAGATGCGGATGGGATAGGCGTCCGTGACGGACATGGTGCCCGCCGTCGCATCCACGTCGAAATAGCGTGTGGGGATGAGGCTCGCGGGAATCTGCACCTGGACGGTATCGCCCGTCTTGAGGTCGCCACCCTCCTTCACGCGAACGATGAGCTGGTTGAGGTTGCCCTCGGGGTAGATGTCGTTGTTCGCTTCGCCCTGGTAGGTGTAGCGTATCCAGCCCTCATAGCCCTCGGCGGTGTCCTGGGTGGGGCCGCTCACCTGCGTGAACTGCTGCCCCGCGAAGACGACGCTCTTCATGCCGTCGAACTGCATGTAATCACCGAGCTGGTCGGTGATGGTGATGTAGCCCGACGTGGTCTCGGTGTCCTTGCCCTCGGTTTGCGTAGGCGCGCCGGTACCGGAGCCGATATCTTCAGAGATGCCCTGGAAGATCTGGCTCAGCTCATCGGAGCTTGTGGCCGCCTTGTAATAGTCGGAGTCGGGCGCACGGTCGCCCATGTTGGGATCGACCCAATTCCAGCCCTCCCAATAGCCTGTGCCGATATAACCCGTCGCATTAGGATAATTGCTCGACACGGCATGCATGTAGGAGTTGAAGGAATTGTCCATGGTATTCGACGGATCGGCATCCTCGAACACGCCGATGGAGTAGATGGTGACCGGGTCATTCTGGTCGTTCTTCATCTCGTTGGCAGTTTGAATGGCAGTATTCGCCACGTCCGCACTCCACTCGTTCCACTCCGTGGGCTGGCCATCGGTAAAGAAGATGACAACCTTCTTGGAGTTCTCGCGCGCACCGTCAAGGTCGTTATTTGTCCCATACGGACTATCGTCTCCCTGCAGCACGCGCTGCGCCTGCTCCAAACCTAAATCGGCGCGCGTAGCACCAGCAGGCTGAAGATTGTTGACGTAATTTTCAAGCGCAGTTGCATCCGAGGTGAAATCGGTCACGACCTGGCTGTAATTTACATTCGGGTTTTCATAATTCAGATAGTATCTGTCGTTACCAATATTGTCTGTTGTGTCGTTCGCAAACTTTACGATCGAGATCTCGTGCTTGCCATCTGCAGGCAAGGACGCGTTCGCCTGATCGGTGGTTTCGATAAACTCATTGACGGCTTCCTTGAGCGCGTCAATCTTCGACGTTGTTACCGTCTGGGTACGGCGCGTGTAGAACTGTGTGGTGCTCGGGTCTACTTGAGCGCCATCTTCAAGATACCAATAGTCATGGATATTAAAATCCTGTATGCCATCAGAGCGGCTCTCGTAGCGCTCCGTGTGCGTATGCTCAAGGACGGGCACATACTCACCGTCAACCAGAACGTAGTAATCGCCGGGATCTACCTGGGTGTAATACGTGCGACCAAAGATGGTACGGTGGTTCTCCACAGCAGAACCTTGAACGTTCCGCGCATTCACCTCGTTGTACACGAACTGCTGCTCGCTGCTCAGCTCATTGGACATGGAACCCGACATGTCGAGCACGAGCACGATGTCCAGGGGAGTGGTGGACGTCGTCATGGTGTTCGACATGGAGGAGAGAGCGGAAAGCCCCACGAGGAAGTCGGAGCTGCCTTTATTGATTGTGACAGAGCCGACATCACCCGTAAGCACGACGTCTCCATCCTGCACGGTCTTGTCCGTCCAGATACGGCCGACGTTCTCGGTGGTGTTTTCCAAGCCCACCTCGCCGCTCCAGTTGCCAAGCGTCGAATTGTCGGCAACGGTATCCTTCTGAACCGGGTGCGGATCGGCCTGCGCCGACATCGCGAACGCACCGATTCCCGCCACCACGAGCGCAAACGCCCCGACGATAGCGACCACCCGCTGCATCAAGCGCTTGCGGACGACCCGCGAAGCGCTGTGGGCTGGCCTTTTGCTCCGTTTGAACTTCGTTTCCGGCATAAGAACACCTATCCCTTACTCCCCCGTGCGCCATTCCCCCTTGTTTTTGCGCACGCGTACCCGCCCGAGCGAGCGGTATACAGGGTCATTGTAGGTGACGTAAACTATAGTTTACAGATGGTTTTATGCGGTACCCCCTATATATGTGTGGGGTGCTTGATATTCGTTTTCGCCGGTATCTTGCCAATTTCTGGCCTAAAAACAATTTTACCTATATGTGCGCTGTCCGGTCGATGCCTTACCGCCGCAGCTCGCCGTGCTCGCCCAGGGCGGTTCGGGCGCAGACCGCGACACCGCTTCCGCCCCCCTCTTCCGCTCTGCCGCCGCCTTACTGCCCGGTTTTGCATATTCCGGGAGATAGGAGCGACCTTCCACCACCTTACTGCCTGGTTTTGCATATTCTGGGAGATAAGGGCGACTCCGCCACGCGCCACGCCGGCAGCCGGCAGCCGGTAGGCACCCCACCGGCCGCCCCGTGCCCGCTACTCCGTGCGCAGCGCAGTAACGGGATCTTTCTTCGCGGCCATGCGGCTCGGCGCGAGCCCCGCAATGAACGACAACCCCACCGAGATGAGCACGAGCGCGATACCTGGCACCAACGGCACCGCCGCAAGGTTCTCCACACCGGCGACCTGGTAGATGATCATGTTGACGGGAATATCCAGCAGCACCGTCACCGCGATGCCAAGCACGCCGCTCACAAGACCTATGATGAACGTCTCGGCCGTGAAGATGCGGCTCACGTCCTTCTTGCTCGCGCCGATCGCGCGCAGGATGCCGATCTCCTTTGTGCGCTCGAGCACACTAATATACGTAATGATGCCGATCATGATCGAGCTCACCACGAGCGAAATCGCCACGAACGCGATGAGGATATACGTGAGTGCGTTCACGATGTCCGTCACGCTCGACATGAGCATGCCCACCATATCGGTGTATTGAATCTCCGTGCCCTCGCCGTCTACGCGAACTTGCTCGTTGTACTCCTCGATGAGCTCGTCGATCTGCTCTTTCGCCTCGAAATCCACCGGATAGATGCTGATGCTCGACGGTTTGTCCAAGCTCGCCTTACCCAGAATCTCGAGGTTCCCCTCGAAGGTCGCGTTATCGGTCTGCGAGGCAAGCTGCTCAGAGAACGCCGCGGCGATATCCTCGTCGCTCATGCCCTCGGCGCGCAGGCCATCGATGTATTCGGCAAGCTCGGCGGCTTGGTCGCTCGGCATCTGGGAGATCATGAGCTCGATGGCATCCATGGAGAGGCTCACGGCGTTCTCCTCGAAGGGCAGGCCGGTGAAGATGTCCGTACCGGGCGTTTCCTCCTGAGCCTGCACCGCGGGGCTTTCGTCCACCTGCTCGATGAGATGCTCCGTGAGCTCGGGCGTGTAGAGCACCGCGCCCCAGTTGCTGCCGGTCGCATTGTCCTCGCTCGGGCGCACGATGCCCACCACGCGCACCTCATCGGCTGCGTCCACCGCATCGCGCAGGTAGTCCTCGTCCTCGCTCATGTCTGCCCACGTGCCGTCGGCCTGCTCGGCATATTTCGCGCTCTCGGGCAGCAGCTTGAACGTAAGGCTCATGAGCTCGTCGTGGGTGTAGGTCGTCGACTCGGTCTCTTCGACCTTCTCGCCGGCGATCACGTCCGCCATCATGCCGCGCAGCTCGCTTTGATCCATGAGCCCCAGCGCATAGAGCGTGTAGTCCGAGATGCGGTCGTTCTTATCGACGTAGATCACGACCTCGTTCCATGCCTCGGGCATGCGTCCGACAACCACGTCGTAATCGCGCTCCCAGGTCTCGCGGTTGGGCAAGAGCGGCGTCCACACGTCGTAAGCGGTGCCGCTGCCGCCCGACATGCTCGACAGCATCTCGGTCTGCGTGGTGCCCATGGCGATGCCGAGCGAATCGAGCACCGTCGCGGGATTCACCTGCACCACGCCCTCGCTCGTGTCCGACTTGTAGACGTTCAGGGGCGTCGCGTAGCTGTATTCGATATCCGTCACGAGGCTCTGGATGTCGCCCGGATTCGTGTCGAGCCACGCCTTGATGGCCTCCATGTCGTTTTCCGTCGCACCGTTCGCCACGCCGGAGACCATGTCGGTGATCAGGTCTTTCGACTCGATCGCACCGGATTCGTTCGGCGCGCTGAGATCGTCGCTCGTCCCCATCATCGAGGTCATCATGCTCGCCATGTCCATGCTGGTCGCGTTGATGGTGAGCGGGTAGCTGCCCATGGTCGATTCCTCGGTGTCGGCAATATAGTTCTGCGTGCCGTCCGAGAGCGACAGGATGAGCGCGATGCCGATGATGCCGATCGACCCTGCGAACGCCGTGAGGAACGTGCGGCCCTTTTTGGTCATGAGGTTGTTGAACGAGAGCGCGAGCGCCGAGGCGAAGCTCATGGAGCGCTTGCCCTTGCGGGCGTCGGCAACCGCGTGCTCCTGGATCTGCTCCTGGGTAAGCCCCTCGCGCGCCGGGTCGACCGGCGAAGAGTCACTCGTGATGAGGCCATCTTTGATGCGCACGATGCGATCCGAGTACTCTTCTGCGAGCTGCGGGTTATGCGTGACCATGATGACAAGGCGGTCGCGGCTGAGCTCCTTCAGGATTTCCATGACCTCAACGGAGGTTTCGGTGTCGAGGGCGCCGGTGGGCTCGTCGGCAAGGATGATCTCGGGGTTGTTCACGATGGCGCGCGCGATGGCCACGCGCTGCATCTGACCGCCGGAAAGCTGGTTAGGCCGCTTTTTCAGGTGTTCTCCCAGACCAACGCGGGTAAGCGCTTCCTCCGCGCGATGCCGGCGCTCGGCCTTCGGCGTGCCCGAAAGCAACAGCGCCATCTCCACATTCGCAAGCACCGTCTGGTGCGGAATGAGGTTATAGCTTTGGAAGACGAAACCCACGGAATGGTTGCGATACGTGTCCCAGTCGCGGTCGCGATAGCTCTTGGTGGAGCGACCGTTGATGACAAGGTCACCGCGGGTGTACTGGTCGAGCCCGCCGATGATGTTCAGCAACGTGGTCTTGCCGCAGCCGGACTGACCGAGGATGCTCACGAACTCGCGGTCGCGAAACGTGACGGATATGCCCTTGAGCGCGTGGACGACGTTCTCGCCTGCAGCGTAGTCTTTGGTGATGCCTTTGAGCTCGAGCACGGGGTGCCTTTCTTCGATGGTGCTTGCCCTATGGTACCCATTTCGCGTGGCACCACGCACGGGATGCGAAGGTGAGAGAGCCGCGACTCGCCCGCCGCTCGCTCCGCGCCGGCGGAAGTCCCAAAATATGCAAATCCGGGCAGTAAGGCGGGCAAATCGTCTCCTTATCTCCCGGAATATGCGAATCCGGGCAGCAAGGCGGTCGCAGGCCGCTCTTATCTCCCAAAAAATGCAAATCCTGCCGTTAAGAACGCTCTACAGGGCTCTTATCTCCCAAAATATGCAAATACGGGCAGTAAGGCGGTCGCGGGGCGCTCTTATCTCCCGGAATATGCAAATCTGGGACTTATGCCGCGGACAGCATACCGCTGTGAGAAAATGGTGGCCGATACCCTTTTCTCACCCTCTCAGGCAAGGAAGCCCATGTCGAAGCGCACTCGCACAGAAAAGGACCTCGCTGGCCCTTGTCCCCTCATGCGCACCTGCGGTGGTTGCGCGTGGCTCGGCGTGCCGTACAAGAAGCAACTCGTGCGCAAGCAGCGCGCGATGGAAGAGCTGTTCGTGCCGCTTCTCGAGCGCTTCGGCTGGCAGCTCGCAATCGACCCCATCCGCGGTATGGGCGGAACATCCGAGAGCACCGGCAAGCTCGCATCCCCCCGCGCGTTCCGCTACAAAGCTGCGACGCCATTTGCGCCGCGCCCCAACGGCAGGATTGCCTGCGGGTTCTATGCGCCCGGCACGCACCGCATCGTCGCTGCCGAAGATTGCGCCGTGGAGGCTCCGGGCGCGCGCCGCATCCTGAACGAAGTCGCGCGGGTGGCCGAGTCTTTCGGCATACGGGCGTACGATGAAGATGCCCAGCGCGGCCTGCTCCGCCACGCCATCGTGCGCTTGGGCTGGCGGACGGACGAGGGCATGCTCACAGTTGTGACGAGCAACCGCGACCTTCCACATGCAGAGGAGTTCGCGCAGGCGCTGCTCGAAATCGACCCCCGCATCACGTGCGTGGCGCAAAACGTGAACCCGCGTCCAGGCAACGCGATCCTAGGCCCCGAGACGCGGGTGCTCGCCGGCGCACCCAGCATGCAAGACGAGCTTCTGGGCTGCACGTTCAGCATCTCGCCCACCGCCTTTTACCAGACGAATCCCCAGCAAACCGAGGTGCTGTACCAACTCGCAATCGACGGCATGGCGCTCGAAGCGGAAGATGCGCTCTTCGACGCATATTGCGGGAGCGGCACCATCGGCCTGTGCGCTGCCCGCGCCTCTGCGAATGCGGGGCGCGCCGTGCACCTGCAAGGTGTGGAGAAAAATGAGGCGGGTGTCGCCGATGCTCGGACGAACGCCGAGCTCAACGGTTTTACCCCGCACGAAGCAACCTTCGCTGCAGACGATGCCACCGCGTTTCTGCGCCAAGCCGCCCGCGACGGCGAGCGCTACGACGTGATCGCCCTCGATCCGCCGCGCGCCGGCTCCACGCCCGCGTTCCTCAAAGCGGCGATGGCCATAAGCCCGCGACGCATCGTATATATTAGTTGCAACCCCGCGACGCAAGCGCGCGACCTCGAAGTCCTGGGGGCGGGCGGGTATCGCTTGCTGCGGCTTTCGCCGGTGGACATGTTCCCGCATACAGAGCACGTAGAAACCGTCGCCGTGCTCGAGCGCGCATAGGGAAACGCTACGCTCCCCGACCGTGTAGAAAAGCCACTGGGTAACGACCGCTGGGGCTGGGGCAACAGTCGCTGGGGCAACAGTCGCTGGGCAAAAGCCGCTGGGCAATGGCCGCTGGGGCTGGGGCAACAGTCGCTGGGTAACGGCCGTTGGGCAACAGTCGCCGAGGCAATTGCGCATACCGACCCGTCGAAACCCTGGGCCATTCGCGTCACGCCAGTGCAAGCATCCAAGCAACGTAGACGCTTTGGTAGTGGCCGCAGAGGATCCCCAAGGGATCGACGTGCGCTATGAGCACTTGGGCGACGGTCGCGATGCCGCCGGGCGTCGTGAGCTCCGAAACCGACCCTACACGCTCGCCCACCTCTTCTACAACCGCCTGAACGACGCGCGCGTTTTCCGGGTCGTACGGGCTCGCAGCGGCCTCTCCGTCTTCGCCCACGAGCTGAGCGTATGATGAGCAGAAGCGCTCGTATGCCGTCGTGAAGCCCTCGTCGTCAACAGCAGGCAATTCCATGTCAACGCCGTAGCGCGCGTATCCCCACGCGGTAAGCGGAAGCGCGGGCATGATATCTGCCGGGTTCACGATGTTGAAGATGTTGTCGTAGCGCTCCGCGCGGGCATTCTCGCTCGTCGTGCATCCGGGCGAGGCAAACGTGTACGCGCACACCGCGTCGTTCGCCGAAAGACCGATCTGCCCACCGTCCTCGGCACCTGCCGCCTCGCCCGTATACTGTCCTGCAAGCTCGTCATCTGCCATCGCGGCAACGAGATTCGCAACGGCGCCTCCGCGGCTGTGGCCTGTGACCACAAGCGTCACGGCATCCCCGCGCGCATGGCTCTCGCGAACCATCGGCCTCACCGCTTCGCGGATCTCGTCCGCCGCATCCACGTACCCCTGGTGGTAGCCCTCCAAGCCCTCGGCGACCGACCGTTCATCATGCAGATACAGGTTGCTCAGCCATTCCGCTCCATAGCTTCCGCGCACAGCAACCACGATCACCGACCTCGTCGCGCCCTCGGAAGCGATGCGCTTGCGCGCCACAGCGTAGGCTACCGTGTCCTCCTTGCTGGTGAAAACGTTGAGCACCTGGTCGACGACCTCACTCCGGTATCGATAGGAACCGGTGCGCACCTCGTCGAAACCGAGGCTTTCGAGCGCTTGCTCCATGTACGCCGGCCCCGACGTCCCCGATTGGTAGTGAGCAGATTCCGCGTAGGCGAGCGAGGAGAGCACCGCGCACGTGCACGCAAGCTCGTGGTTGTATTCCCGCAGATCTTCTGCAAACCATGCGTCATCCCACGTGATGGGCACCGCGATCTCGCGCCCGCCCGTCTCGAAGAACGTCAGCGCGACCTCGGTCTCGATTCGCTCGGAAGTTCCCTGTGGGCTGGCATACGCGAGCCTCGGCCTCCCGACCGGCTCGACGCCTCCCATGCCGCGGCGCGTCTGCTCGTATCGGCACAGCAGCACAAAGGCCGAAGCCAGAAGCGTCGTCGTCAACACGACCACGATCGCCGCCGGCACGCGGACAAGCGCCGCCCGCAACAGAGCGGCTATGGTGGCCTTGCTACGCACGGTGCTCCCGTTCCGCCGTCTTCGCCTGCCCTTCCGCATTCACAGGCGCAAGACCTCTCAGGTCGCAAACGCCCGCCGCGGCAAGCGTTGCGAGCATCGTTTCGCGGTCGCGGTTCATGATGAGCTCCTGGGGAAAGTGGATCTCCTCGAGCATGGCCTTCACGCTGGGGAACTGCCCGATCTGATACGCCATGTGGGCATCGCTCGAAACGGAAATGCCCACACCGAGCTCCGCACAGCGCTCCGCAATGCGACGGCACACGTCGAACGTGGATCCCTCACGATCGCCCTCGATGCTGTGCTCGTTGATCTCGATGAGCTTATGGCGCTCCTTGGCAGCCGTGAGCACCGTGTCGATGTCGAACGGAACGCCCGCGCGACCCGTGTGGCCGAGCACGAACACCCGCGGTTCGGCGAGGACCTTCAAGTACATCTCGGTCGCCTGAGCAACCGACGCATCGCACGCGAATGCGCGGTCGTGTACGCTCGCAACCAGATAATCGAGCTGGCGCGTGATACGGTGGAAGAGCGTATCGCCATGCGAGCAGCTTTCGGTCGTGATGTTGTTGGCACATGTGACGCCCTGGCCGAAAAGCCTGCCTTCGATGGAGACAATATCCACCTCGGCGGCGCGAAGCAGCGTGACCCCGTCCCACGTGCGTGGCCAGATGATCTGATTGATGAAGAACTGGAAGTTGCGCAGGTGCGGCTCCGGGAACAGCATCGTGCTCATGTGATCCGAGGAGCCCAGAAGCTCAAGCCCCGCCGCACGGGCGGCAGCAACGTTCTCTGCCAGTGTCGAATACGCATGGCGCGAGAACAGCGTATGCGTATGGATGTCGGTTTTGATGCTGAGTGCCATGTGTCGTCCCCCTCGCGACGATGCCGAACTACAGCGTACCAGCCGCGCGCAGCGTCCACGCTTTATGCCATTATGCCGCGGGTTTCCGGGAAAACCGACCTGAAACGCATACTTCGTAGAAGCCGCATGAGGCGCTATTCGGGGGGAGCCCGGCGCACGGATGGCGCCAGGCACCATGGGACTACCCGCGCACGTCTTCATCGGGGCATGCCCGGCGCACGGATGGCGCCAGGCAACACGGGACTACCCGCGCTCGCGCGTCTTCACCACGCGCAGGCCGGCTCACGGATTGCGCTAGGCAACACGACCCCCGGCCTAGACTTGCATTATGCCGCTGGGTTTACGTTATCCCGCCGTCCTCGCATGCCACCTGCTCGGCTATCGTTCCAGCAGCCCGTATTCCTCCGCCAAACGCTCCCACGCAGGCAGCGAGCGCTCGATGACCTCTGCCGCCACGCAATAGCCCACGCGCAGCCACCCTGTGACGCCGAAGCTGTTGGACGGCACGGGCAGAAGCTCGTAGGTGCGCGCGCGTTCGCAGAACGCCTCCGCATCCGGATCGGGCGAGCGAACCCACAGGTAGAAGGCGCCGTCCGGCTCGACGTAGGTGTAACCGAAGCGTTTGAGCGCGCTGCAGAGCATGTCGCGGTTGCGCGCGTACGCCTCGACATCTGAAGGCTCGTCCACGCAGTCGATGATCGCGCGCTGGAACAGCGCCGGCGCGCACACAAAGCCCAGGCACCGCGCAGCGCCCGCCACGGCACACATGACACGGCGCGCGCCTTCGCTCACCTGCGGTACGAGCACCCAGCCGATACGCTCGCCAGGCAGCGACAGCGATTTGCTGTACGAATAGCATACGATCGTATGCTCATAGAGGCTCGGCACCCACGGCACCTCCGCGCCGTACGTGATCTCGCGGTACGGCTCGTCGGAGATGAGGACGATGGGCTGCGCATGGCCAAGCTCCTCCTCGCGCCGGGCATTGGCCGCCTCAAGCGCGGCGGCAAGCGCCTCGAGGTTCTCGCGCGGATACACCACGCCGGTGGGATTGTTCGGCGAATCGATGATGACGGCAGCCGTGCGCGGTGTGATGGCCGCCTGCACCGCCGCGACGTCGATCTGGAACGTCTCCGGACTTGCCGGCACTTCCACGCAGGTGGCACCGGCCGTCTCGATCCACACGCGGTACTCCGGGAAGTACGGCGCGATGACGATGACCTCCTCGCCCGGGCACGCGATCGCATGGAGCGCGCACGACAC
Source organism: uncultured Collinsella sp. (assembly GCA_900538305.1). GTDB lineage: Bacteria > Actinomycetota > Coriobacteriia > Coriobacteriales > Coriobacteriaceae > Enorma. The sequence goes on along the minus strand of UPXY01000001.1, from coordinate 156,378 downwards.
CGATGCCGCGGCGCCCACCGTCATGAAGATATCTGCCGAGCCGTAGGAGGTGCCGAAACGCCTGTTCAGCGAATCCGCCACCGCCTGGCGCGCCGCGGGGAGACCGGGCGCTGGCGTATACCCATGGAGCTGCTCCGGCGGCAGGGCGAGCGAGCGCTCGATGCTTGCGCGGACGGCGTCCGGTGCCGGCACGCTCGGGTTCCCGAGGCTGAAGTCGAACACGTTCTCCTCGCCAATCTGCGCCTTGCGCTCGTTCGCGTAGCTGAAAATCTCGCGGATGACGGAGCTCTCCGCCCCACGCGCGTACATCGTCTCGTTGATCATGCTGCTCCTCAATTCCGTGTTGTCGCCTGCGTGTTTTGCTGGGGTCTGCGTGTTTTGCTGGGGCCATCGTAGCAAATCCATGCGCCATCACGGGCTCCTTCCCAACCTTTAACCATCCTCGTTGCTAAAAAATGCCCAAACCGTCACGAAGACATGAATTCATTTGCCTTCGTGACGGTTTCGGCATTTTTTAGCACGTAGAGATTCGCGAGCCAAGGAGCTGGAAATGCATGGCTGAGCTCACGGAATGAAATGAATGCGAAATAATTACTTTGGTACCTTGACATCTATACGCCCAGTAGTAGGCTATTCAAGCGCAAATAAATAATTAGGTACCTATACGATTGAAGGAGGTTACGAACTCCATGGGAAATCATCTGCCTGATGAGCAGCCCGCCGAAGAGGGCGACCGGGCGCATAGCGGCACCACAGCCAAGCAGCCCGATTCTGCGAGCCGCGCCGAATCCGCCGGGCATCCCGCCTCGGCCGCAGGCGCGGAAGCGGGAGGGCCGTCGCGCGCGGAGCGCATCCTGCGTGGTCTTGGCTACTGCGGCCACTACCTGCACTTCCACGGCGGCGGCCGTTCTGGTCGCGAGCCCATCCTGTGCAAACTCCACCGCGCCGGTGGCAGCATGTCGCAACTCGAACTCGGTGGCCAGTTCGAACTCAAAGCGGGCTCGCTCTCCGAGATCCTCGCGAAAATCGAAGCCGCCGGCCTCATCGAGCGCACGCGTGACCCACGCGATCGCCGTGCCCTCACCGTCCGCCTCACCGAAGCGGGGATGCAGGAAGCCCAGCGTGCCATCGAGGCGCGCAGAGCCTTCCGTGAGCAGGCATTCTCGAACCTAACCGATGAGGAACAAGACGAGCTCATCGCCCTACTCGAAAAGATCCGTAACCGTTGGGAGGAACTTGCATGATCAAAACGCTCATGGCAAGCATCCGCGAGTACCGGCGCGCCGCCGTGGCGACGCCGATCATCGTACTCGGCGAAGTCGTTATGGAGGTGGCCATCCCCTTCGTGACGGCGAAGCTCATCAACGCCATCCAGGCCGGCGCGACGCTGGGACAGCTCTTGCCCTACGCCGGCGTGCTCGTGGGCATGGCGCTCGCGTCGCTGGCGTTCGGCATCGGCGCGGGCATCACCTGCAGCCAGGCGAGCTGCGGCTTCGCGAAGAACCTGCGCCACGACGTGTTCGCTGCGGTCCAGCGCTTCAGCTTCGCCAACATCGATCAGTTCTCGAGCTCCTCGCTCGTCACGCGCCTCACCACGGACGTCACGAACGTGCAGCTCGCCTACATGATGATCATCCGCACCGCCGTGCGCTGCCCGATGCTGCTCATCTGCGGCATCGTCATGGCCTTCATCATGGCCGGCCCCTTGGCCGCCGTGTTCGTGGTCATCGTTCCGCTGCTGGGCTTCGGCCTCTTCAAGGTCGTGCGCACCGTTCACCCCATCTTCCGCGCCGTGTTCCGCAAGTACGACGCGCTCAACGAGTCCATCGAGGAGAACGTCACCGGCATGCGCGACGTGAAGAGCTACGTGCGCCAGGAGTATGAGAAGCAGAAGTTCGGCCGCGCGGCGAAGGACGTGTGCGCCGACTTCACCCGCGCCGAGAAGATCCTCGCCCTCAACAACCCCATGATGAACTTCTCGGTGAACGCGGTGTTCGTCATCGTCATCCAGTTCGGCAGCTACCTCATCATCTCCAGCCAGGGCACCCTCATGAACGTCGGCCAGTTCAGCGCCCTCACCACCTACGGCTTCATGATCCTCATGGCGCTCATGATGGTGTCGATGGTCTTCGCCATGATCACCATGGCACAGGAGAGCGCCGAGCGCATCGTGGAGGTCATCGAGACCGAACCCACCATCAAGAACCCGGAGCACCCGATCACCTATATGAAGGACGGCTCGATCGACTTCGACAACGTGACGTTCAAGTATTCCGAGAAGGCCGAGCACCGCGCGCTCGCCGAGATCGACCTGCATATTAAGAGCGGCGAGACCATCGGCATCATGGGCGGCACCGGTTCGGCGAAGACCTCGCTCGTGAATCTCATCAGCCGCCTGTACGACGTGACGGAGGGCTCCGTGAAGGTCGGCGGCGTGGACGTGCGCGACTACGACCTCGAGTACCTGCGCAACAACGTCGCCGTGGTGCTGCAGAAGAACGTGCTGTTCAGCGGCACCATCAAGGAGAACCTGCGCTGGGGCAAAGAAGACGCCACGGACGATGAGATCAAGGAAGTCTGCGAGCTCGCGCAAGCCGATGAGTTCGTCCAGGGCTTCCCCAAGAAGTACGACACGTACATCGAGCAGGGCGGCACGAATGTCTCCGGCGGCCAGAAGCAGCGCCTGTGCATCGCCCGCGCGCTGCTGAAGCACCCGAAGGTGCTCATCCTCGACGACTCGACGAGCGCCGTGGACACCAAGACCGACGCGCTCATCCGCGAGGGTCTGGCGCAGTACCTGCCCGAGACCACGAAGATCATCATCGCGCAGCGCACGAGCTCCGTTGAGCACGCCGACCGCATCCTCGTGCTCGACAACGGCCACATCGCCGGCCTGGGCACGCACGATGAGCTCATGCAGACCTGCGACATCTACCGCGACACGTATATCTCTCAGAACCGCACGAGCGATGAGGGCGAAGAGATCGCACCCGGTGTGGGGCCCGCGCCCGTGGAGCACAACGGCTCTGCCGCTGGCACGGAGGCCGCGCCGGCCGACGACACCACTCCCGCCGCGCCCGCGGAGGCGCCCGCCCAAGATGTCGCAACCCAGGAAGGAGGTGCCGCCGATGGCCGCTAACGACGCGCGTGAACAATACGAAGCAAACCGCCAGAACGTCGCCGGCCGCAGCAAGGCCCCGGTGAAGCCCAAGGGCGGCAAGGGCAAGACGCTCATCCGCCTCTTGCTCACCCTGTTCTCGTTCTATCCCAGGCTCCTGCCGCTCGTCTTCTGCTGCTTGGTGACCAACTCCATCCTCTCGGCGCTGCCCGCGACCTTCATGCAGCGCGCCCTCGAGGTCGTGACCGCCACGTGGGAATCGGGTGACTGGGCGAGCGCATCCGGCCCCATCCGCTCGATCGTGCTCACGCTCATCTGCATCTACGCCGTGTCGCTCACGCTCAGCTTCACGTGGAACCGCATCATGGCCGTCGTCACGCAGGGCTCGCTCGAGAAGTTCCGCGAGAAGGTCTTCGACCACATGCAGGACCTTCCCATCCGCTTCTTCGACACGCATCAGCGCGGCGACATCATGAGCCACTACACCAACGACATCGACGCGCTGCGCCAGATGATCGGCCAGTCACTGCCGAACATCACGCTCACGATCGTGACCTGCATCTCCGTGATCTGCGTCATGCTGTACTACAGCGTGTGGATGTGCATCATCATCGTGGCGGGCGTGCTGTTCATGTCGTATGTGACCAAGCAGCTCGGCGGCCGCTCTGCGAAGAACTTCGTGGCGCAGCAGCGCGAGATCGGCATCGTCGAGGGCCATGTGGAAGAGATCATGAACGGCCAGCGCGTCGTGAAGGTCTTCTGCCACGAGGACGCGGCGCAGGATGACTTCGACGTGCGCAATGAGGCGCTCTTCCAGGCGGCTCGCGCAGCGAACATGTACTCCAACACGCTCGGCCCCATCCTCATGAACCTCGGCAACCTCATGTACGTCATCGTGGCGCTCATGGGAGGCGTGTTCATCGAGCTCGGCGTGCCGAACCTCTCGATTTCCGGCCTCGCCTTCTCCATCGCGGTCACGGTGCCGTTCCTCAACATGACTAAGCAGTTCGCCGGCCAGATCGGCCAGATCTCGCAGCAGATCAACGCGGTGGTCATGGGCCTCGCCGGCGCCGAGCGCCTCTTCGAGCTGCTCGATGAGGAGCCCGAAGCCGATGAAGGCTACGTGACGCTCGTGAACACCCGCATGCAGGACGGCGAGCTCGTAGAATGCGACAAGCGCACCGGCCGCTGGGCATGGAAGTGGCCGCATCACGACGGCAGCGTTGAGCTCGTGCCGCTTCAGGGCGACGTGCGCCTGAACCACGTGGACTTCGGCTACGAGCCCGGGCACACGGTGCTGCACGACGTAAGCGTGTGGGCGGAACCCGGCCAGAAGATCGCGTTCGTGGGCGCCACCGGCGCGGGCAAGACCACGATCACGAACCTCATCAACCGCTTCTACGACATCGCCGACGGCAAGATCCGCTACGACGGCATCAACATCAACAAGATTAAGAAGGACGACCTGCGTCGTTCGCTCGGCATGGTGCTGCAGGACGTGAACCTGTTCACCGGCACCGTGATGGACAACATCCGCTACGGCCGTCTCGACGCGACGGACGAGGAGTGCATCGCTGCGGCGAAGCTCGCCGGCGCGCACGGATTCATCGAGCGCCTGCCCGAGGGCTACAACACCATGCTCACGGACAACGGCTCGAATCTGAGCCAGGGTCAGCGCCAGCTGCTCTCGATCTCGCGTGCCGCGGTGGCCGACCCGCCCGTCATGATCCTCGACGAGGCGACGTCGTCCATCGACACGCGCACCGAGGCGATCGTGCAGAAGGGCATGGACGCGCTCATGAACGGACGCACCACGTTCGTCATCGCGCACCGTCTCTCCACCGTGCGCAACTCCGATGCGATCATCGTGCTCGACCACGGCCGCATCATCGAGCGCGGCAGCCACGACGAGCTCATCGCGAAGCGCGGCGTGTACTACCAACTCTACACGGGAGCCTTCGAGCTCGAGTAGATCACAGGCGGCTCCGGCGCGCCGGAGCCGCCACGCCACCCGCGCCCGTCACGACGTCTTCGCCCCCTTATCTCCCACCTTTGCATATTCTGGGAGGTAAGGGGGCGTTTTCTGTGCCTTATTTCCTACATCTGCATATTCTAGGAGATAGCACGCGACAACCATCGAGGTGCGAGCGGCCGCGAGCGGTAGTCGCACGGCACGAGCGTCTCGGACGTCACACCTGCCGCCGCGAGAATCTGACACAGGCGACCACGCGTTCGCACGTCGTTCCATGTGAAGCGTGCGACGGGCATGCCAAGCAACGTGATGTGAGACTCGCGTTTCCGCTCGTCAAGTAGGGTGCCGATTGTTATCTTATCGCCCAGAAGCGCAGGGTCAACGTATTTCGCCTTGCCGTCGAACTCCCCAATCACCGTCTTGCCGTCGCGCAGCTCAAAGACGAAGTCCGCGTAATAGGTGCCCCGCCCATCGACGGGATCGCGCAGCATACGTTGTAGGTCAGTCGGTACAAGCCCCTCGCAAATCATAATGCCACGCGCAACGGATTCACCGCCGCTCTCCGCGCGGGCATCCGCATAGGCCGCAACCCTACGTGCCGTGGCGACCCCTTTGCGACAGGCGGAGAGCTCGTCCACGATCTCCCCCAAGAGCTCCCGGTCGATATCAAGCCGCCGGAGCAGACCGTCCGCCACCGCAAGACCGTCGGCGAACGGCGACGCGCACATACTTTCCACCGCCGCCTGCGCGATGGAGGCCACCTTGACGCCGTCGATGGTGGTATACGCAGGGTTCGTCACCGCGTGGCGTGCAACGCGCGCGGTGCTCGCCGTGGGCGATGCGACATTCGTGTAGAGGTGAATGATACCGAGCTGGTTGAAACTGACGGGGAGACCGTGCAGCAGTACCGCACTCGTCGAGCAGAACACAGCGTTGGGATGCATGAGGGCATACCCGCGAATGACCTGCAGCTCGCGTTCGTTCCGCCGCAAACCCTCCCAGAGCGCGGCGTCCGCGAACAGCTGAGGAAACGGCTCGACAACGTCGTCTTCTAGCACATGCCGACGGAGCAGACGCGCTTCCTTTGCGCTGCTCGGCACATAGCAGCGGTGCTTGTCGAACGCATCGCGCAAGCGCCTCCTCGCCTCGATCCATTCCTTCCGTACGCGCGCCATCGCCCCTCCTTGCCGCGTTACTTTGCCGACGAATCTCCAGCGTAGCCGCGCAGCGTTGGGGTGCCTAGTTGGCGTGATTCTTGTAAGAATCTGACACGAATCTGACAGGGGCATAAGCTGCGCAGATAGGCGTTCAGGTAGGTGGTGTGGAAAACCCAATCGGCCGACGGCAGGTTTTCCGCCGCAAGCGGCGCGTTCACGTGCGTAGACGAGGTCGCACGCACTCCCCGTGCGCCCCGAAGCGCCCTAAGTCCCAGAATATGCAAAGTAGGAAATAAGGCGAGAAAAATGCCCCCTTATCTCCCAGAATATGCAAAGGTAGGAGATAAGGGTAACAGCGCTTGCGACAGCAAGCCGGCACCGCACACAACCCTCTCCGGCGTATGCCACCATTCATCTGAGTCTATAATGTATGCGACCGTTTCATTCGCTTGGGAAGGCCATATGAGCGAAGTGACCCCTGTACCCCTCTCGCCGCGCAACAAGCAGATTCTGCTCTCATACATTCCCGTTCTCGACGGCCTTGCAGAATATCTGGGCAGCGGCTATGAAATCGTCCTACATAGTCTTGAGGATTTCGACCATTCGGCCATAAAGGTCATCCACGGGGAGCATACAGGCAGAACTGAGGGAGCGCCCATCACCGACCTCGCCCTCGACATGCTCGAGCGCATCCAGCGCCAGCGGCATACGAATCATATCTGCTACTTCACCACAAACGGCAAGGGTAATCCACTCAAGTCCACAACCATCATCATCCGCGGCGTCGAGGGCGAGCCTATCGGCTTGCTCTGCATTAACTTCTACCTGAACACGCCGCTTTCTGACTGCATATCGCTGCTCTCCGCCAACAACGACCAGCGCTCCGAGCATTTTGAACAAAACCCGATCAAGGAGTCGCTCGAGGATCGCGTCAATCGCCTCGTGGCACATGCGCGTACCCTCGTCGATAACGATCCCCACGTCCTCCCCTCGCTCCGCAACCGCGAGATCATCGCCATCCTAAACGACGAGGGCATCTTTCAAATCAAGGAGAGCGTTGCGCTCGTTGCCCAAGCGCTCTCCATATCGAAGGGAACCGTCTATCTCCATCTGCGCACGCTGCGCGAGCAGGACGCACGGTAAAGACGCGGGCAACGGCGCGCCAAAATGGCCGTTGCCCACGTCATCGATTCCAGTGATACGGGGTCACAGGTTGCGTATACGGTAGAAATACTTGTCCACCAGCTTGTCGTTATGTTCGGCACAGCTTTCGTCCATGAACGCCATGTGGCCGTTGTAGTACACATCGGGCTCGAAGCCACGCTTGACCAGGATTTCGACCATCTCCGTTAGCACGGCGGTGTGCAGGAACACATTGGGAATGGTGCTCGATGAACCTACCTTCATCGGGAAGCCCTCGATCTCAACCGTCGCATCACCGATAAGCGAACAGTTATCGAGCACGACATCTGCAACGTCCTTGAGCTTCACTCCCGCACGGTGCTTCGTCTTGAGGTATTCGCTATACGCGACGGCGGTGATTGCGATGACGGGAATCCCTTTCTCGCGCGCACGAAGCGCAGCGTCAACGGGCGCGATATTGTTCCCGGAATTGGAGATGACAATGAGACAATCATCGGGCGTAATGCGGTGGTAATCTACGATGTTCGACCCGATTCCGTACAGATTCTCAATGTTGTAGCTCTTCGTGATTTCGAAACTGCCGGTTGCACTCTGCTCGAGCAGCGCACAGTAGTTGGCGGGTGTCGCGGCGCGCCAGAAGGCATCGTCGGCGACCAGATGAGAATGGCCGGTGCCGAACCCGTAGATGATGCCGCCCTTCTGCGTTGTGTCAGCCATGATCGTCGCAGCGCGCTCAATCGCATCGCCCTGCGTCGCCCGAACATCCTCGACAACTTTCTGCATCGCCTCGAAGTACCGCTCCCACGCTCGCATGGCATCCCCTTTCATCGATATCCTCGCTCGTCCAGGTACCCTGTGAACCGTTCCATGCCTTTTTGCAGCGTGCCTCGCGGACAGGCGCAATTGACACGCAAGAACTGCGCGTACGCCGCGCCGAATCCTCCACCCGCCTGGAACTCGACGCCTGCCTCACACTTGAGCCGTTCGTTAAGATCGTCGGGCGTGTCAAGGGCACGCAAATCCATCCAGCCCAGATAGGTCGCTTCGGGCACGTTCATTACAACTCGCGGTGCGTGCTCGGCAAGATGCGCCTGCACGTAGCGCAGATTGTCGTAGATGTATGCGTTGCACGCATCCTTCCATGCATCTCCGTAGGTATATGCGGCCCGCATCGCCTCAATAGCAAAGATGTTCAAACTCGAAAGGCCGTTTGCCTTCGCGAGGGCGGCGAAATCACGCTGCCGGCTGCGGTTCTTGATGATGGTGTAGGACACCTTGAGCCCTGCGAGGTTGAACGTCTTCGTTGCCGCGCCCAGCAAAATCAGCCGGTCCCAAAACCGAGGGTCGCAACGCAGTGCCGAGATATGCTCGCATCCAGGGCGCACGATGTCGGCATGGATTTCGTCCGAGACGATGAGCACATCGTGCTGCTCACACGCCATGAAGAGCTCGTTCATCTGATCGAGCGACCAGCACCGCCCCACTGGGTTGTGCGGATTACAGAGGATGAACATGCGAATCGAAGGATCTTCATCAAGCTGACGACAGAACAGGTCGATATCCAGGTCCCATACGCCTCGATCCTCCTTGAGCGGGTTGTATACCACCCCGCGCCGCAGAGCCTTCGGCGTGTTGAAGAACGGCGGGTACGCAGGCGTCTGGATGATAACTTTCTCGCTGGGAGCAAGCAGCCAATCGATAAGCTGATAGAGCGCATAGATGACGCCGGTATTCCATACGATATCGCCAGGGTCGACCTCGCTCCGGTGCTGCCGACGCTCCCATGCAGCAACCGTCTCCGCTAGACCGGCGTCAACGTCGGTATAGCCATAGATTGGGTGTTGCGCACGAGCGATAATGGCTTCTTGCACCTCATCGAGGCAGGCGAAATCCATATCCGCAACCCATAAGGGCACCACGTCGTCCAGGCCGTACCGCTCGCGATAGCGGTCCCATTTCGTGGTGTGCGTGCCGAGCCGACTCGGCGGGTTATCGAAATCGAACATGTGCGCCCCCTACAGCCGGTCGATATACTGCATGAGGTCCTCGTCGGAGTTGTCCGGCACCTGCTTGCCGGTTAGATGCACCCCTCGTGCAGCGATTGCCCGAATATCATCAAGCTCTTCAGGCGTCACGTCGATTGAGTTCTTAACGGTAACGGTGCCTTCGCGAGCTGGGAGGTTCCCGATATTCACCGCCTCTATGCCCACCCCGGCATCGAGCATGCGCAGAATGTCCGAGGGACGCCGCACGACGAGAATGACACGCTGGCCGTTGTACTTTCCTGAAGAGAGGTTTGCGGCGGCAGTCTCTACGTCGAGCAAAGATGAGCGCAAACCGGGTGGCACCACCATACGCAAGGCAGCTTTTTGAATCTCGTTCGAATGCATCTCGTCGTTTGCCACCATGATGCGTGTCGCACCCACATAGCGACACCAATACACCGCGACCTGCCCATGGATCATGCGATCATCGATACGAACGTGCACCAAACCGGGAGACCACATCACCTGCCACCGCCTTTCGCTAACTCAAAATACCGGTTCCGCCAAGTACGATACCAAGCGCCAACACGAGCAAGATAGCCTTGAACGACGTCATGCCCTTCTTGCCCAGCAGCCAATACAGCACAGCGACGAGCACCACGGGGATGAGCTTGGGCATGATCTGGTCAAGAACCGCCTGCACCTCCATGGTCACCTCGCCCATCGTGAGCACCGTGCTCACGTTCGCCGAAACAACGCTTGCGATGAGCGCACCCACCACGGTGATGCCGAGCACGCTAGCGGCGGCCGTGAGCTGACCGAGCTTCTCGCTCATCGTAGTGATGATCTTCGTGCCCTGCTGATACCCGAGGGTGATGAACTGCCCACGGATGAACGTGCGCACGAGCGCCCATATGAAATATGCGATGACGCCAATGGGATTGCCCTCAAGTGCGAGATAGGAACCGATGGAAAAGAAGATCGTGTTCGCGATGACGCCGTACAAGGTATCGCCGATACCCGCAAGCGGCCCCATGAGGCCCGCCTTGAGAGAGGCGACTGCAGGCAGAACCTGCACGCCGTCCTGTTCCTCCATGGCGCAGTCGGCACCGAGGATGAGTTCGCAGAATTCCTGATGCGTGTTGAAGTACTGCATGTGCGTGCGCAGCGCCTCGCGCAGCTCATCTTGATTTGGATAGAGCTTTCGCAACACCGGCATCATGGAGAAGCAGTATCCCAGGCCTTGCATCTTCTCGTAATTCCAGGATGCCTCCCCCAGGAAATACCAGCGCCAGCGCACATTCTTCAAATCTGCTTTTGTAAGCTTGGTGTACTCAGCCGTCTGCGTCCGCTCGCTACTCATCTTCATCAGCTCCTCCAGAAACGATTCCGGCAGCCATCGTCGGCTTCGACGCGGACTGCGCATAGGTAATCAGCGCGAACGCGAGACCGAAGATGCCCACGCCCAACATGGGAACGCCAAGGTACGCCACGAGTGCGAACCCGATAAGCAGGAAGCAGAGGTACTGACGCGTCGGAAGATACCGCAAAAGAATCGAGATACCGACCGCCGGAAGCAGGCCGCCCGCAACCTTCAGGCCGTTCGAGAGCCACGTCGGGAAATAGCCAACAAACGCATTGACGAGCGTCGAGCCGAACACGAGACACAGAGCGACGGGGATCGCACGCGAGAGGCCCCACATAAACACCCCGAGCACATTCATGAACTCGATGCGCTTGGTATCCGCCGTCTCGATGCAGGCGTCGGCGCGATGCTGCAAGAACGTGTTGCAGAATCGCGCGAGCACATCGATCTGGACGAGCAACATGCCCGCCGGAATGGCGAGGCCGATGCCGAATTCCACCCCCTGCCCGGAGCTCACGCCGAGCGCCGTCCCGATGAGCGAGGCAGACATGAAATCGGGGATCGAAGAGCCGCCAAAGTTGGATACGCCGAGCACCATGAGCTGAAGCGTCGCTCCAACAGTAAGACCAAAGGCGAGGTCGCCCATCACCAAACCGGCGAAGCAACCTGCGATAAGAGGACGATTGAGACCGAAATCGGAATGGATAGAGTCGTTAATCGCAATGAATGCATACAGCACAAGCAGGATGATCTGCAAAGCATTGATCCCCATGCTTCAGCCTCCTTCCAGACGCGCCGCTCCGCCACAAGATGCGAACGGCATCGTTCAATCAACTTCCCCAGCGCCCGCTTTCTCATCACCTCGCTAATACAGACGCGTGTACTTCTGGTAATACTCATCGTTCCGGTTGACGGTCGGATCGGCGTTCAGACTCTCAAAAACCGGTGGTTCCACACCGTGCCGCGCGATATATGCAGCAGTGAGCACGCTGAGCGCCTGCGCGATGAACGCATTCGCAATCGAGGATGTCGGCATCATGCGCGTCGCCACGCCGGGAACATCGAGACACGCATCCCCGAGCTGCCCACAGGTATCGATCACCACATCTGCGACATCCATGAGCTTTTTCCCACTTGCGGCCCGCGACGAGGTCTGAGAGCTGTGCTCGACGCTCGTTATGGCGATCGTCGTCGCTCCGTGTTCGCGCGCATACAGGGCGAGCTCGACCGGGTAGGCGTTACGCCCCGAATTACTCGCGATGACCACCACGTCACCCGCCCCGATGCGGTACAGCTCGCCCAGGATGCTCGCATACCCATCGAGTCGCTCGATATAGGAGCTTTTGGTGGGATGGTCGGTCATGGTGAGCTCGGATGTCAGGATGGGGACGACGAACGCAAGACCGCCGGCGCGGCCGTACATCTCCTCCGTAAAGGTATGAGAGTGGCCGCTCCCGCTCACAAAAAGTTTCGTATGGTTTAGGAACGCCTCGCCCATATACGCCGCAGCTCGCTCGATAGCGTCTTGCTGCGTCTCTTTAATGCGCTGGACAATCGCTTCACCCGTTGAGAAAACGGATGCGAACAGCTCACTCATAAAGACACCTTCTTTCGAAATGAGCGGCGGACGCTCTCACGCGTCACGCACGGCAATGCATTCGATCTCACAAAGCGCCCCAGTCGGAAGCTCTTTCACCGCAACGCAGCTGCGCGCCGGGTTGCTTGTGAAATATCGGGCGTACACCTCGTTGAACTGAGGAAAGTCGTTCATATCCGCGAGATAGCACGTGGTCTTCACCACGCGTTCGTAACCCGAGCCTGCTTCGTCGAGCAGATTGCCCACGTTGATGCAGCTTTGTTCGGCTTGGGCGGCGATCCCCTGTGGCATCTCACCGCTGCGCGGATCAATGGGCAGCTGGCCCGAGGTGAACAGCAGATTCTCCGTCACGATACCCTGAGAATATGGTCCGATGGCTGCGGGAGCATGCTCGGAAACGATAGCTTCCACGGGTACCCCCTTTCGTACCCAGAGCCAAGACCAATCGGCTTGGCTAGTTGTATGACATCCGCCGCGCGCTGGCTATCTGCAGTATCCAATAAAATTTTGTTTTGTATTTCTATAAATATGAGAATTCTGCTAAACGGTACTATCTTATCGCTTAGCGGTAGCGAGTGCCGTTCCCGAGCCGAGAACAGCGCCCAAGAAGGAGCCGCAGCGCCTCGTCATCCACCACGGCGCCCCGTCGCATCACCGCAGCCATGATATAACTCCCAAAATATGCAAAGGTAGGCAGTAAGCCTGCCTAAGAAAGACCTTATCTCTCAGAATATGCAAATGCGGGAAATAAGGGCTGCAGCGACGCCGTGGCCACAGCCGAGCGAACGGCACTTACGGCTCTACAGCAAGCCGAAGTGCTCGAGAGCGCTCACGATACCGTCATTCTGCACGGAATCCGTCACGTAGGCGGCGCGTGCCTTCACCGCGGGCATGGCGTTGCCCATCGCGACGAACGTCTCCACGGCACTTGCCATCGGCAGGTCGTTCTCCGAGTCGCCGAATGCATAGGTTCCGTGAATGCTCAGCCCGAGCTTATCGAGCGCGCGGCGAACACCATAGCCCTTATCGATGCCCTTAACGGAAAACTCGCTAATTCCGAGCCCCAAATCGAAGCCATCGAAGCAGCTTTCGAACAGCGCAGCATCCGCTCGCATGAACACCTCAAGGTCGCTGTTTTCGATCACAAACTTCGCGAATCGCATGTCCGCCCGCCGCTCCATCTCCTCGCGCGAGTGCACGATGGGAAAGTTGCCGCCGCTATGATAGGCGACGCCCTGGGGAACATAGGCGGCGTCTCCCCTCGTCCCCTCGAACAAGACGGGCACCAAGCTCCGCTCGGATATGTCTAGCAAACGGTCGATGAGCTCGATTTCGATGGCGTGGTCGAAGAGCACATCGCCTTCCACCGAAACGCATGCCCCCGCCGAAGAGATAATGCCCGTGGAATGCAACTCCAAAAGCGACTCGGCAATCAGGCAGAGCGGACGCCCGGTGCAGATGAAGGTGCGATGCCCTCGCTCTCGGAGCCTTTGGAAGGCACGAACGACGCCCGCGCTCGGCCGAGCGTTGGCAACCGTCGCAGACACATCGCCGCCGGGCTCGTGGTAGATGATCGTGCCATCTACATCGAAGAACAGCGTGCAGGAAGCTTCACTCATGCGAGGGCCTTTCTCTTGGGTCAACTCCCGTATTATGCCCGAATGCAAGCACGGTGCCCTGGACGAAGCAATCGCTCGACATATCATTTTTTGGACACGTCCATCTGCTGGGCGTACAGCGCCATCGTCTTTTCCGCCACGCTTGCCTTCTTAGCACGAAAGAGTGGCGTAAGGCGCGAACGCTCCGGAGCGAGCCCATTGCGCGGGCGAGACGTCAGACGGGAAGCCGCGCCGCCACCGGGGCCACCGCGCCGCCGTTCGGCAGCGACGTCCGGCGGTGCGCCCGCGCTGCGCAGCAGGTACAATTGAGCCACCCAATCGAAAGGCTTTCTATGGAATGCTACGCAAGCTGCCCGGCGACGTTCGAGCACGCCCTCGCCGACGAGCTGCGCGCCCTCGGTATCCCGCGCGTCCGGCCGCTCAAGGGCCGCGTCTCCTTCGAGGGGGACGCACGCGATGCCTACCGCGCCTGCCTGTGGTCGCGTCTCGCGAGCCGCGTCTACCTCGTCATCGGCCGCTTTAGCTGTGCCACGGACGACGACCTCTACAGCGGCGTCTACGAACTCCCCTGGGCGCGCATCCTCAAGCCGGGTGCGAGCATCGCCATCTCCGCCCATGGAACGAACGACGCGATCCACAACACGCGCTATGCCTCGCTCCGCGCGAAGGACGGCATCGCCGACCGCATGCTCGCAGACGCCGGCACGCGCCCTCGCATCGACACGCATGCGCCCGATGCTCGCCTTTCGCTCACGATCCGCGGGGAGCGCGCGAGCCTCGCCTTCGACCTTTCGGGCGAACCGCTCTTCAAGCGCATCCCGCGCGCGGCGCTTGCGTGCGCGCCCACGGGCGTCGACATCCTCCGCCCAGATTACGCCGCGCTCGTGCTTGCCGAGGGCGGATGGCGCGAGCTCTGCCAGCCCTCTCTGCCACGCCGCGAGACAAAGCGCCCGGCCTCCGCGTCGGAACGTTCCGAGAACGAAGCATCGGCCGCAGACGCTGCAAATGCCGAAAAAGCGCAGCCGCGCGCCCTTCCCTACCTACTCGATATCGCCTGTGGCGAAGGCGGCATCCTTTTGGAGGCGGCGGGGATGCTCGCCGGACGGGCGCCAGGCGCCGCACGCACTCGCTGGGGATTCCAAGCGTGGGCGCAGCACGACCCTGCACTTTGGCGCGAACTTCTTGCCGAAGCCCGCGGTTGCGAGCGCGATGCGGCAGCGCTCACCGGGCACATCGTAGCAACGGACTTCGATCAGCGCGCCCGCGAAGCAGCTGAACGCATCGTCCGGGCGGCGGGGCTCGCTGCAGTCGTGGGCATCGTTGAGCCCGCAGCGGACAAGCTCGTTGCGGCTCTCCCGCGCGCTCGTGCAAATGCCCCGCTCATGGGTGCCATCGTTGGCGATACGACCCCGGTCGGCGAGAACGCGGCGGCAGCGGCCTTGCGCCTCGCGACCGAGCTCGCCCGCACTCCGGCCTGCGCTTCATGGCGCATCGCCTGTCTCGCGCGCAACGAGGTGCCGAACATCCCCGGCAGATCCGCTCGCGGCACGCAAACGCTCTCCCTTGGAAACGACGAGCTCGTGCTCACCGTGCTGGGCGGTGCAGGCGAGACGCCGTTAGGAGGTGATGGCCAGCACAAAAGCTCAGACGATGCCCACGCGGCCGCGCGGGGCACCGGCAGCTCCCCCAGCGCAAAGCATCCCAAGGTCAACGTTGCCAGTGCTGATGCTGTTGCCGCCACCGTCGACGTGGGCGATGGGAAGCCCATCCCGCTCATCGTCCCCGCCTCCGAGCAGTTCGCGCGACGCCTCATCAAGGTCGCGCGCCTGCGTCGCCGCTGGGCGAAGCGCGAAGGCGTCACCTGCTATCGCGTCTACGACGCCGACCTGCCCGATTACTCCGCTGCCATCGACCTCTATGAGGGCAGCGCGACCACACCCGGACGCTGGCTCGTCATCGCCGAATACGCGCCGCCCCGCACCATCGACCCCGAACTCGCGCATGCGCGCATGCTCGACATCCTCGCCATCGCACCCCGCGTACTCGACGTTCCCGCCGAGCATGTGCACGTGAAGACGCGCATGCGCTCGCGCGGCGGCTCGCAGTACGGGCGCGCCCAGCAAGCCAGCAGGCGGTCGGCGAGCGATAGCGAGCGCGTCCTCATAGAAGAAGGCGGCCTCACGTTTGCCGTCGAGTTCAACGACCGGCTCGACACGGGCATCTTCCTCGATCACCGTCTCGCCCGCAGCCTCGTGCGCGAGCACGCCCGGAAAGCCCGCACGTTCCTCAACCTCTTCGCCTATACCGGCACCGCGAGCTGCTATGCGGCGAGCGGCGGCGCCCAGGAGACCGTGACCGTCGACCTTTCGAACACCTATCTCGACTGGGCGGAAGAGAACATGCGGCTCAACGGCTTCACCGGTCCCGGCCACCATTTCGTACGCGACGACGTCCTCGCGTGGGTCGAACGCCAGCGGCACACAGCCAACCGCTGGGACCTCGTCTTCTGCGACCCGCCCACATTCTCGAACTCGACGCGCATGGGCGAGCGCACCTGGGACGTCCAGCGCGATCATGTAGAGCTGCTGCGCGGCGTCGTCGATTTGCTCGAGCCGAGCGGCGAGGCGATCTTCTCGTGCAACCTGCGCGGATTCAAACCAGACGTTGAGGCGCTCGCGCGCGCAGACATCGAGCTCGAGGACATCACCGATGCGACCATCCCGGAGGACTTCCAGCGCAACAAGCGCATCCACCATTGCTACCTCGCGCGTCGGGCATAATCGCAGCAACCGCAGGCTCGGGAAACGCAGGGCGTAGATCATCCCCGGGGCTCTGGCTATGCAGGCCGAGTCCTGGGGTTATGTAACACTCCGCGCCGCCGCCTCGACAAAGCGCCACCGCTCTCGCACATATGGGCGCATATCGCTATAATGGCCGAACGGCATATTCCGCCGAAACACGCTCTCAAGGAGTTCAACGAAATGGACCAGAAGACCAAGGTCGAGCAGCCGGAATCCGAACACTCGGCCGAGACCGACGGGGTCGCCGCCCCACCGAGCTCTACCGGATCGATCTCGCTCAAACGCGTGAAGAAAGCCGAACAAACCGGCAAGCGCGGACGCGGGCGCAAAACCGTCCGTCCCCCCAAGACCATCGAGGGCGCCGCGCATCCCAAGGCGCACACCATCCCGGTGAGCCTCGGCGCCATGCTCGTCACCATCGGCGTCGTCTACGGCGATATCGGCACCTCGCCCATGTACGTCACGAAAGCGCTCCTTGCCGGCAACGGCGGCATCATGAGCGTCACCGAGGAGTTCGTGCTCGGCGCGCTCTCGCTCGTCATCTGGACGGTGACGCTGCTCACCACCATAAAGTACGTGCTCGTCTCGCTCAAGGCCGACAACAGCGGCGAAGGCGGCATCTTCGCGCTCTACAGCATCGTGCGCCGCTTCGGCAAGTGGCTCATCATCCCCGCCATGCTCGGCGGCTCGGCGCTGCTCGCCGACGGCGTGCTCACCCCCGCCGTAACCATCACCACCGCGGTCGAGGGTCTGCGCACCATCCCCGAGATGCATGCGCTCATCGGCGATAACCAAACGAACGTGGTCATCATCACGCTCGCCATCGTCTGTATCCTCTTCGCGGTGCAGCGCGCCGGCACCTCGAAGATCGGCCGCGCGTTCGGCCCTGTGATGACGTTCTGGTTCCTGTTCCTGGGCGGCGTCGGCCTCATCTCGATGTTCGCCGCTCCGCAGGTGCTCCTCGCCATCAACCCCATCTACGGCATCCAGTTCCTGTTCAGCCCCAACAACCATGCGGGCATCATGATCTTGGGCAGCTGCTTCCTCGCCACGACCGGTGCCGAGGCGCTCTATTCCGACATGGGTCACGTTGGCAAGGGCAACATTTACGCCACCTGGCCGTTCGTGAAGGTATGCCTCATTTTGAGCTACCTCGGCCAGGGCGCGTGGCTCCTTGCCAACGCGGGCAACGCCGACCTCGCGACCATCGAGGATCTGAACCCCTTCTTCCAGATGCTCCCTGACATGATGCGTCCCTTCGGTGTCGTGCTCTCCGCGCTCGCAGCGATCATCGCCTCGCAAGCGCTCATCACCGGCGCGTTCTCGCTCGTCTCCGAAGCGAGCCGCCTCGACCTCATGCCGCACCTCCAGGTGTTCTACCCCGCCGAAACGAAGGGCCAGCTCTATATCCCGCTCGTCAACAAGGTCATGTGGGTGGGCTGCATCGTCGTCGTGCTGCTGTTCCAGAGCTCCGCGCATATGGAAGCGGCGTACGGCCTCGCCATCACCATCACCATGCTCTGCACGACGGTGCTGCTCTTCATCTACCTGCACAGCGTGCGCAAGCTCAAGTTCTTCCCGTTCGTGTTCGTCGTGTTCTTCGTGATGCTCGAGGGCTTCTTCTTCGGTTCGTCGCTCACGAAGTTCTTCCACGGCGGCTACTTCACCATCTTGCTCGCCGCCCTCATCATGAGCATCATGCTCTGCTGGTACGCGGGCACCGCCGTCGAGCGCCGTCAGGCAACGCTCCTGCCCGTCCGCAGCTATCTCGATCAGCTTGCACGGCTGCGCGACGACCAGACCTACGACCTGGTGGCAGACAACCTCGTTTACCTCACGAACGGCACGAACACGGATTATCTCGACCGGGACATTCTCTTCTCGATCTTCGACAAGCACCCCAAGCGCGCCCGCGCGTGGTGGTTCGTGAACGTCGAGGTCATGGACGACCCGCATACCTTCGCGTACTCGGTCGAGAACTTCGACACGGACTACATCTTCCGCGTGCACCTGTTCTTGGGCTATAAGGTCAACCAGCGCGTGAACGCCTACCTCCGCCAGATCGTGCAGGACCTTTCCGCTTCGGGCGAGCTGCCGCCGCAGCGCCGCGATTACTCCGTGTACAAGCGCCCGGGCAACATCGGTTCGTTCCAGTTCTGCATGCTGCGCAAGACGCTCGCGCCGGAAAGCGACATCGACAGCCGCGAGCGCACGGCCATCTCGCTGAAGTACGCCATCCGCAGCTTCGCCGGCTCGCCCGCTCAGTGGTTCGGCCTCGAGAACTCAAGCGTTTTCGTGGAGTACGTGCCGCTCTTCACGAAGTTCAAGAGCTTCGACAAGCTGACGCGCATCGCTCCAGACGAACGGCCGTAACGGGGGGCGAACGCGCCCAACGTGCGCAAGGCCCTAGCTAACATGCAGCACCCCGACTCGCGCCTTTGCGGGTCGGGGCGTTTTCTTGTTGGGAAATCAGCCCAGGCTATGCGGATCCAAACAACTCGTTTCGGTTATCAACGGTTATTTTGTGAGAGGCCGAGTAGACACCCGCTTTCGATGATAGAAATCGCAGGTAGAAAGCGTGCGCTAACTCCGGCTACTCGCGCCATCGCAAAACAACCGTTGATAACCGAAACGAATGAACGGCCGCGTGGTGCCCGCGGCCACCAAACCCCGTCACACCCATACATCCACCTTGCGAGCGCTCGCTCAAAACCATGCGGCACGGCATCGTGACGAAGGGCACCTCTGCGCGGCTCGCTTTGCATATGGTTCGCCCGCGTCACGGCTGCGCACCTCGATAGCAGCGATTTCAACGTTTTATATAAAGCAAGTCTCCGTCGATAGAATCTCGACAATCGCGGGGTATCATGGGGATTTGCTTGTATCAGCATTCCGCAAAGCGCTGGTAAATACGCCGTTAGTCGCTCGCTTTGTTCACAAAGACCGAAAGGGCTCCCATGCTCGTTGCCATCATCTCGTTTGCCGCTACCATCGCAAGCATCGTCCTCGCTGTACGCGAGGTTCGCGGCTGGCGCGTGAACGCCACCGCCACCTCGTCCTCCGAGAAAGACGCTACCCCCGCAAAGACGGAGCGCGTTCCCTACCGTGCGAGCAGCGTGGCGTGGGCGCTTGCGTTCCTCGCCATCCAAGTGTTCATCGGCGTGTGGGGCGCGCTCGGCCTCGTGCAGGATGAGCCTATCGCCCCGGTCATCATGAACACGGTGCTCACGGGCTGCGTCTACCTCTCGCTTGCCCGCCCACGCCTGCGTCCTCGCCTGCTCGCACTCTTCGAGCCCGGCAGCCGCTGGCCACACCCGCAGGCAGCCTGCGCGCTTGCCATGGTCGCGACCGGCATCTTCGCCACGCTCGCACTCGAGCTCCCCAGCAACCACAACCTGCTGTGGATGTACCCGCTCTGCCTGCTGTTGGAGATCTTCCTCGTCACGGCCGTCGTCGCGGGTTTCTTCTACCTCTTCCAGCGCCGTGGCGCCGCGTCCGCCATCGCCTCGTTCGTCTTCTTCGCCATCGGCATCGCGGAGTATTTCGTCATCACCTTCAAATCGCAGCCCATCCAGCCCGGCGACCTCACCGCCATCGCCACTGCCGCAGCCGTGGGCGGCGGATACGTCTTCAGCATCACGTCGTTCTGCCTCTATGGCATTGTCGCGCTCGCGCTCGCCATGATTACGAGCGCCTACGCCGCGCTCCTCAAACCCGATCGCACCTCCCGCACCCGCAAGCAGCTCCTGGTCAACCTGCTCGTGGGCGTGCTGTGCCTCGGCGGCGTCATCGGGCACGTCGTGCTGATCGACTACTACAACTTCCTGTACATCCAGGTATACACGTGGCGTCCGCTCGAAAGCTACTACCGCCAGGGCTTCATCCCGTCGTTCATCTCGAGCGCGCAGACCATCCAGCCGCGCAAACCAGAAGGGTATACCAAGAGCGACGCGCAGGATCTTATCGATGAATACGCAGCGAGCTACGACGCGGGCACAGGGGCCACATCCGAGCGCTCCGAAGCGGTCGAGCAGTTCGAGGAGGTGCAGCCCTCCGTCATCGTCGTTATGAACGAGACGTTCTCCGATCTCTCGGATTATGACAATCTCCATGCAGGATACGAGGGGCCGGAGTTCTTCAACAGCATCGACGACGCCGTGCAGCGCGGCGACCTCTACGTCTCGGCCTACGGCGGCGGCACCTGCAACACCGAGTTCGAGTTCCTCACGGGCAACTCGATGGCCTACCTGGGCAACGGCGTCTACCCCTACACCATCTACAACCTCACGCATGCCGAGAACCTCGCGCAGCAGTTTAGCGATCTTGGCTATACCACGACCGCCATGCATCCCAACCATGCAACGAATTGGAACCGCGAGAACGTGTACCGCGACTTCGGATTCGACGAGTTCCTCGCCATCGAGGATTTCGAGGGAGCCGATACCCTGCGCGGTATGGTGACGGACGCCGAGACCTACGACAAGATCGTCGAGATGCTCGAAACGAATGACGACCCGCAGTTCATCTTCGACGTCACGATGCAGAATCACTCGGGATACGACACCGGTCTCATCCCCAACGATATGCAGACGAACTACCTCATCGATGGCACCTACGATCCCGAGGTCAACGAGTACCTTGCGCTCATCGAAGAGTCCGATCGCGCGCTCGAGGAGTTCCTGGGCGAACTCGAGGAACTCGACCGCCCGGTAGTCGTTGTGTTCTTCGGCGATCACCAGCCGTTCTTCCCGTCGGATTTCAACGACGCATGGTTCCAGGGTGAAGACGACGCGACGCACAGCGAGCGCCTGTACCGCACCGACTACGTCATCTGGGCGAACTACGACCTCGCTGGCAACGAGCAGCAAAGCCAGCAGGAAGACATCTCGACCAACTTCCTGGCCGCGGAGGTCATGAACCTCATCGGCGCGCCGCTCTCCGACTACCAGAAGGCACAGCTCGCCCTTCGTGAAAGCATGCCCGCCATCAATATGATCGGGTATCAGGACCAAGCGGGCGCATGGCACCTTTCGAGCGCCGTTGCCGACGAGCACGCAACCGAGGCATTCTCTGCCGCTCAGAAGGCGCGCGAAGATCTTGCCAAGATGCAGTATCTCAAGCTCTTCGATCACGGTGACAGCGTGTACACGAAGACGCTCCAAGGTGCCGCGAACGAGACTAATCCGAATCTCGCTCCCGGTACGACGAAGATCAAGTAAGCCCGCGGCGGGGAGCGTAAACCCCCAGCGACTGTTTTGCATCGGGCTGGAAGATACGAATTGATCCAAATCTATTTCAGCCCGATGTAAAAAAGTCGCTGGGGTTATTTTGCAAAACAGCCGCTAGGGGGTATCTCCCGTTGGGTCGCATTCCCTAACCCCGCAACCGTGCGGTAAGACGGTCGAGCACGTCCGGCGCCACACCGGCATACGCTTCCAGATACGCGCGCGCCGTGCCGTACCGTTCATACAGATGCTCCAGCGTGCGCTCCATCTCTTCGGCATGCGCCACGAACAGCGAGCGAGGGACGCGCTTGCGCAAGATGATCGTCACGAACGCGCGTTGCGCCCACATGCTCGGCGTCATGGCATGACCGGTCGCCACGTAGTCGCGCACGATATCCTCATCCGACACGCCCGCGAGCCCCAGCAGCAGCATCGCGATGACACCCGTCCTGTCTTTGCCCGCACGGCAATGAAAGAGCACGCAACCCTGCTCGTCGCCCAGGTCGAGCGCCTCGAAAACGCGACGGAGACTATCCGCGTCGTCATCGAGAAGCCGCAGGTATACATCGAGCATGCGCGCGGGAATCTGCCCCCGCATGCCGCTCGAATTGAGCTGGTCGAACATGGGGATGTGAACGTACTCGATTCCCGGATGCCCCATCGCCGCAAAGGGATCGGGCCAATGACGCGTCTCGAACGAACTCCGAACGTCGATGACGCGACGCAGGCCGTAGCGCTCAAGCCGTGCGAAATCTGCACCGCGAAGGCCGCCGAGCGAACCCGCGCGCAGAAACGCTCCGAACGCCGTCTTGCCTGTGGCGCCTGCCTCGGTGCCGTATGGATACCCGCCGAGGTCGCGCACGTTTCGGGCGCCCTTCAACTCCAACGTACTGTTCAGATCTGCCACTTCCGCTCCCGCGAAGAACCGTGCCGGCACCGAAAGCTCCCCGGCACGCGGTAACACACACGTCCGATATCGTATCGTTTGCGAACACGTGATAGCGCGCTTGTTTAGTAATGATTGTATCAAGGAGCCACAGCGCGGCATACAGGCGTGGTCGGTATAATGAAGGACTGTCGGCAACTGTTCATCATTCAAGCCGAGGAGGCATCGTGTCTGCCGTCACTTCATCGCTTACTCCCGAGGGTGCCCCGCTGCCCCGCATCACCCTGCACCAGCTGGCGGAAGCACTGCGCCAGGCGCATGTTTCCGTCACCTGCCATGGGGATGAAGCGAGCGCGGTGCTCGGCATGACCGTCGACTCGCGTGAGGTCGAGGCGGGCAACCTGTTCGTATGCAAGGGCGCGGCCTTCAACCCCAGCTATCTGGCCTCGGCTGCCAAGGCGGGAGCTGCAGCGTACCTTTGCAGCGAATCTGACTATGACGGACTCGCCTCTGCCGCCCCGCACCTTCCCTGCCTCGCCGTTTCCGACGTCCGCCGCGCTATGGCGCTCGTCGCACCCGAAGTCTATGGCCACCCCGAACGCGACCTGCGCATCGTGGGCATTACCGGCACGAAGGGAAAATCCACCACCGCCTACATGCTGCGTTCGATTTTCGAGGCGGCGGGCATGGATACCTCGATTCTCGGATCGATCGAAACGGACGACGGCGTCGAGCATTACGAGAGCCACAACACGACCCCCGAGGCACCCGAGCTATGGCGCCATCTGTGGAACACCGTGCGCTCTGGTCGCTCCATCATGGTGATGGAGGTCTCGAGCCAAGGCCTCAAGTACGACCGCGTACTGGGGGTTCCTTTCGAGATCGCCGTGTTCTTGAATATCGGCCGCGATCACATCTCGAGCATCGAGCACCCCAATTTCGAGGACTACTTCGCATCCAAGCTGCGGATCTTCGACCAGTGCGCAACCGCCGTGGTGAACTTGGGTACCGAACACGCAGACCGCGTGCTTGAGGCATCCCGCGCTGCGCGGCGCATACTCACGCTAAGCGCAATTGGCGAAGACGTCGCAGATGTGCAGGCGCAGCATATTGTGCTCAATCCCACCGGCTGCTCGTTCGACGTGGTGGTGCGCGGCGTGATGGCCGCTGTTTCTTCCGACAACTCCGCTGCGCCATGCCATACGTCGCACATCGACCTTGGCATTCCCGGACTGTTCAACGTCGAGAACGCGCTCGCCGCCATCACGTGCGCACAGCTCCTTGACGTGCCAGAAGAGGCCATACGGCAAGGCTTGGCCCAGCTTCGCGTTCCCGGCCGTATGGAAGTCGTCGCTTCAGCCGACCGGCGCGTCGTCGCCATCATCGACTATGCTCACAATGAGCTCTCGTACCAAGCGCTGTTCTCATCGGTGCAAAAGGAATATCCCGGCAGACGCATCATCGCGCTCTTTGGAGCGCCCGGTGACAAGGCGATTGAGCGCCGTGAAGCCCTGCCGCGCATCGCCGGCCAATACGCCGACCTCATTATCTATACTGAGGAGGATCCTGCGCACGAACGCGTTGAGGATATCTGCGCCGAACTCGCCTCTCATACGCCCGCGGGTGTTGCGCACGTTACCATCTGTGACCGTGAGAAAGCCGTCGCCTACGCCATCCACGACGCCTACGCGCATAACGGAGAAAGCGTCGTGCTGCTTCTTGCCAAGGGCGACGAGACCCGCCAGCACCGCGGCGACGAATATCCCGAGGTAAAGAGCGACCTTGCGCTGGCACGGGAGCTTATCAAGTAGCAAAGCGGATGCCCGAAAGAGCAGCCATCGGCCTTGCCGATCGCGCACCCGAATTGCGCCACTATGTTTCGCGAGAGATACGAAAACCGCCCTCCGGTAATCCGGAAGGCGGTTCTTACTCGACGGCTTGGGAACGCCTATTCTTTTGCACCCTCCGCAGTGGGTTCGGCCTGGGCCACCGGCGCAGCGGCCTTCGCAGCAGGTTCCTTGGCATTCGCTTCTCCAGCAGCTTTGGCGGCCTTCTTCGCAGCCGCCGCCTTGCGGGCTGCCTCGACGCGAGCTTGCTGCTCGGGCGTGAGCTCGCGTTTGGGCTTCGCTGCGGTTGTGGCGGCTCCGGCAGAAGCGGCGCCATCCGCCTTAGCGGCAGCACCCGCTGCCTTCGCCGGCTTCGCAGGCATGTCCTTGTGCAGGGTAATCGAAGAAATCTCCGTCGTGGGCTCGGTTGGCCACAAGCCCATAGACAGGCAGCTCTTCGGACACTCATGCGTGCAGCTTGCACATTGGATGCAGCTATAGGGGTTGATCGTCCAGTCGCCGGCCTTGCGGTCGACGGTGATCGCGCCCACCGGGCACACGCGCTGGCACATGCCGCACAGGATGCACGCGTCGATATCGTTTACCACATGGCCGCGCATCTGCGGGAAGAGCTTCTCGAAGTCGCGCTTCTCATACGGGTAGCGCACCGTCACCGGCTTGTGCATAAGCGAGCGGAGCGTCATCTTCCCCAGCTTGAAAGTTCCCATTCCCGCCTACCTTTCCGTGCAGCTGATGCACGGGTCGATGGTAAGGATAATCATCGGCACGTCGGCGAGGTCGACGCCCTGCAGCGCGCGCACCAAACCGCCGAGGTTCTGCGACGTTGGGGTGCGCAGGCGGAAGCGGTCGAGGTACTTCGTACCGTTGCCGCGCACGTAGTAGAACGCCTCGCCGCGCGGCTGCTCGATGAGCACGTGGCTCTGACCCTCGGGTACGACCTTCGCCTTCGGCTTTCCGCCGATGCCGTCGTTCGGAATCTTCGCGACGAGTTCCTTGATGATGTCGATGGCCTGCGGAATCTCGGCGCAGCGCACCTTGCAGCGCGCATAGCAGTCGCACTCGTTCGAGATGATGGGCTCGAAATGCTCCAGGTCGCCATAAGCGCTGTAGCCGGTGGTGCGCATGTCGTGTTCCACGCCGGAACCCTTCGCGAAGGGGCCGACCATCGAAAGCTCGAGCGCGTCCTCGAAGCTAATGTAGCCTACGCCGCATAGGCGGTCTTTCACCGAGGCGTCGTTCAGCATGGTATTAACGATCTCGTTGTAGTCGCGCTTAAGCGAATCGAGCTTCTCGCAGATGGCGCGCAGCTCGGAGTCTTCGATATCGTGCGCCATGCCGCCCACGATCATGATCGAGAGGATGATGCGACCGCCGCAGGTGCGCTGGAAGATATCGAGGATGGTCTCGCGCAGACGCCAGCAGTGGTTAAAGAGCGACTCGAAACCGAAGGCGTCGGCAAGCAGACCCAACCACAGCAGATGCGAGTGGATGCGCGAAAGCTCCTCGATGATCGTGCGTAGGTACTCGACGCGGCGCGGCATCTCGAGTCCCATGAGCTTTTCGGTAGCGCTCACATAGCCCCAGCCATGCCCGGCGCTGCAGATGCCGCACGTTCGCTCCGCCACATAGACGAACTGGTTGAAGTCGCGCTTCTCGACGAGCTTCTCGAGACCGCGATGCACGAAGCCGATCTGCGGAATCGCCTCGATGACGTGTTCATCCTGTACGACAAGATCCAAATGGATCGGCTCGGGCAGTACCGGGTGCTGCGGGCCGAAGGGAAGAACCGAACGGGTTGCCATGCTTACTCACCATCCTTCGCTGCAGCCTTGGCTGCCTTGGCGGCGAGCGCCGCGCGAACCTTCGCTGCCTTCTCGGGATCCATCGCGGCAAGCTTCGCCTCCATCTTGGCGGCGCGATCCTCGTCGGACGCCCCCGCAACAGGAACAGAGGCGGCGGCCGGGTCGGCTTTGTCGGCCACGGCGCCAGCGCTCTTGCCCGCCTCAACAGCCGCATGCTTCTCGCCAGCCGCGCCATCGGCCTCGGCCGCTTGCGCTTCCTCTGCCGCCTTGCGCGCCTTCGCCGCGGCAGCTGCCTGCTGCTTGGCGAGCTTCTCGCGCTCGGCCTTCATCTCGGGTGTGATGATGGTCATGGGCTCGTCGCAGGCGACGTTGAAGAAGTTCCCACCGAAATTGAGCTGCATGTTGATGAAGTTCACGCCGTAGAGGTCGTGCGTCTCGTTCTCGTAGCTGAACGCCGCGAAGTACAGCCCCTGGATCGACGGCACCTCGGAGTCGTGGTCGATTCCATAAACGCAAAGGTTGAGCGCGTTATCACAAGTCTCATCGTAGAACGTGTAGAGCAGGTCGATGCCGGCTGCCGTGGTCTCGGCGCACAGCTGGATGAAGCGGAACCCCTGGTGCTTGAGCGTCTGCACGCGCGTGAGCAGCTCGCTCAAGGGGATATCAACGAATTCGGTCGTATACATCCGCGCCCTCCTACTTCTTTTCCTGTGCGAGCTTGGCCGCCTTCTCGTCGAGGATCTCGACGGCCTTGAGCACGGCATCGATGATGGTTTCGGGACGCACCGCGCAGCCCGGCGCGTACACGTCCACCGGAATCGCCTTGTCCACGCCGCCGATCACGTTGTACGCATCGCGGAACACGCCGCCTGTGCAGGCACAGATACCGCACGCAACAACGACCTTCGGCTCGAGCATCTGATCGTAGATGTGCCTCACCACGTTCATGTTCTGGTGGTTCACCGCACCCGTGACGAGGAAGATGTCGGCATGCTTGGGATTGCCGGTGTTGATGATGCCGAAGCGCTCGATGTCGTAGAGCGGCATGAGCGAATCGAGAACCTCGATGTCACAGCCGTTGCAGCTCGACCCATCGTAGTGGATGAGCCACGGCGATTTCGAAGAATAACCCATGACACTCACTTCCTAGATGAACGGGGTGATGAGCACGTAGAACAGGTTCACAACGCCCACGACGAGCGCGACGATCCATGCGTACTTAAGGCAGCTCTGCCACTTCATACGGGCGAAGTTGTTGTCGATGAAGACCTCGAAGAACCAGGTCACGGCAACGACGGCCACGGCGAGCGCGATCGATGCGGGATTGTTCCACACGAAGAACATGCCCACCCACATGAGGAAGAGCACGCTCTCGCACCAGTGCATGATCTCGACCTTGGCGAGCGTACGGCCGCTCATCTCGGTCGTGATGCCCTTGACGAGCTCCTGGTGCGCATGGTGGCTGTACGAGAGGTCGAACGGACTCTTGCGCAGCTTGATCGTGAGGATGAACAAAAGGCCGCAGAAGATCGGCACGAGCGACACGATAATCGGCATGTCGAGGTTCCAGAGCTGCGCCACATCGAAGGACTGCGTGGCGGTGAAGAAGCCCACCGACATGATGAGAAGCATGGGCTCGTAGCTCATGACCTGTAGGCACTCGCGATCCGCGCCGGTGTCGGCGAAGGGGCTGCGCGCAGAGTACGCCGAGATGATGATGAAGAGCGTGGCGAGCGTCACCAGGAAGATGCACATGAGCAGGTTGGAACCCGAAACGAACATACCGCCCGCAAGCATGCAGAAGATGAGCGCGCACGTCACGTATGCCTCGTCGACGGCGTTGACGCTCGCATCCTCCTTGCCCAGCAGCTTGCGCACGTCATAATAGGGCTGCAGCAGCTTGGGACCGACGCGCCCCTGCATATGGGCACTCACCTTGCGATCGAGGCCGTCGAGCAAGCAGCCCAGGATTGGTGCGCACACGGCGAACACGACGACGCCCAGCAGAAGACCCGGCAGCTCCGGCCCCACGAGGAGCACGGTGCGCTCCATGTAGAACGAGCTCGCCGAGAGGAAGTCCGCGTCGAAGATGAAGGTGGCGGCGAATGCCATGAGCAGGATGGCCGTCGTCACGACGAGGCCGATGTTCGTTATGGCCGATTCGGGGAAGACGTCTTCCATGTACCAGTTGCGCTTCGTAGACGTCATGGTGCGGCCCATGGCGCCATGGAAGCGGCGGCTATCGGGGTCGGTGCAGGTGCCGCCCAGGTAGACCTCGACGCGGCGCTTCTTGGTCGCGCGCCCCCAAGGGGTGAGCAGCACGATGGCGATGAAGGCCACGATAACAACCATGATGACCATGTTATCGACGCCGATGAACTGCGGGCTGCTCTGGAACACGTACTCGAGATAGGGGCTCACAACCTGCGTGGAGATCATCGGGAGCCCCAGGCAGCAACCCAGAAGCAGCACGGCGATGAACCCGATGGCGAACCACTCGCTCTTATGAACGGCGCCCTCGACGTTTTCAGCCCTCTGCGGCACACCGGCGAGCTTGCCGAGCCACTTCGCCCAGAAGAAGAACGTCGCCGCCGAGCCGAACGCGAGCAAGATGAGGAAGATCACGTTACCCGTTTCGGCGAACGACACGAGCGTCGCCCACTTGGAGATGAGCATGCCGAACGGCGCCACGAACATACCTAGGATGCCAAGCATCATGAAGCGCGTGAGGTGCGGCAGGCGCGCGAAGAGCCCGTCCATGTCCTCGATGTTGCGGCTTCCAATGCGATGCTCGACCGTACCGACGCACAAAAAGAGAATCGACTTGGAAACGGTGTGGAAGATGATGAGGAACACGGCCGCCCAGACCGCCTCGGCGGTACCCACGCCCGCGCAAGCCGAGATGAGGCCGAGGTTCGCGATCGTGGAATAGGCGAGCACGCGCTTGGCGTTGCTCTGACTAATGGCGAGGAAACTGCAGAGCACGAACGTCGCGCCGCCCACCATGACGACCATGATGGATGCCGCCGGGTAGACCATGTAGAGCGGGGCGAGTTTCACGAGCAGGAACACGCCCGCCTTGACCATAGTCGAGGAATGCAGCAGCGCGCTCGTGGGGGTCGGTGCGACCATGGCGCCGAGCAGCCACTTGTGAAACGGCATCTGAGCCGCCTTGGTGAGGCCGGCGATGGAGAGCATGAGCAGCGGCATGATGAGCAGCGGCGCCTGCGGTCCTGCCGCGATATCGGCGAGGCTGTTGATCGCGAGCGGCACGCCCGCGATGTGCAGCATCACCAGTGCCACGTGAAACGCCAGGCCGCCCACCATGTTGAGGTTGATCTGAAGCGTTGCGCTGCGCTTAGCGTCCGCCGTGCGCGTGAAACCGATCATGAGGTACGAGCACACGGTGGTAATCTCCCAGCCCGCAACGAGCCAGTCGAGGTTGTCCGCGGTCACGATGATGAACATCGCAGACAGAAAGAGGAACATGAGGGCGATGAACTGATGACGGCGATCTTGCGCCTGCTCGCCGCGCTTTTCAGCCGCCTCGTCCTCGTGATGCTGGAAGTCCTTCATGTAGCCGAGGGCGTAGATGCAGATCGCGCTGCCCACGAGGCCCACGATGAGCACCATGATGACCGAGAGGGTGTCGATATACATGGGCGCCGCGCTCGCGTCTTCCGGATGCAGGGCGAACGACCCGCACCAGATCGACACCGCAAGCTGGACGGCAGAGAGCGCGAGCATGGTGCGGTTGCGGCAGCGAATCGCCAGCACGAACACGAAGCCGCAGAGGAAGAGGTCGACCGCAACGGCAACGTAATTCCCTGCAAGCGAAAGCTCCGGCGTGAATGCGAAGCTCGTCGGCTTGCCCAGATATGCCACCGCTGTCGCGACGCTCACCACGGCGATAATCGCGGCGGACCCCACCACGATGACGTCGCGTACGCGATCGGTGCGGAACAGCATAAGCAATACCGCTACAGCGAGCGGCATGAAGACGAGTGCCGCAATAAGACCCATGCGTCTCCTCCTCTATCGAGGTGATCAAGTTGTAGCTCGGGGCGTCTCCACACAACTCCAAACTTTTACCTATTGTAGCGAAATCACACGGTGTACGGTCGATAATCGGCTGTGAACGGCCATTCCCATCTGGATTGTTCCCGATACCACACCAGCACGGGATCGCCTGCCGCAGCCGCAGTTCGAAAAAAAGACCGTTGCAGGAGCCAAGAGGCCACCTGCAACGGTCGTTTTGCATCACCCGTGCTGGTACGAAAGGCTACGCGCGGGCATCCTCAATGATCTTCGTCACGGTAGCCTGCAGCTCGGCGAGGTTCTCCTCGCTCGGAATCCACTGCTGCGCCACGACAGGGCACGCCATGTTGAACTTCATGTTCTCCATCTCGGCGTAGACCTGCTTGGGGCCGAGCGGCGCCCAGCCGTAGGAACCGAAGGCGATGCCGATGCGCTGGTCGTTCTTAGGCGAAAGGCCGCGCAGGTAGGTGAGGAAGCTCGCCATGGTGGGCATCATGTTCGAGTTGAGCGTGGGCGATCCGCACGCCACATAGCGAGCGTCGCAGAGGTAGAGCATGATATCGGAGATATGCGTGGTCTTCACATCGATGAGCTGCGCCGTCACGCCCTCCTTGATAAACGCGTCGCAGATCTCGCGCGCCATCTTCTCGGTGGAGTGCCACATGGAGTCGAACACCACGACGGCCTTCTCCTCGGTCTGGTATGTGCTCCACGCCTGGTACTTCTCGAGGATCTCTGGGATATGGCTGCGCCAGATCACGCCGTGCGAGGGAGCGATGAGGCGGATATCGAGACCCCCGAGGGCCGCCATGGCCTTCTGCACCTGGGCGCCATAGGGCCACACGATGTTCGCATAGTACTTCTTGGCCTGCTTGAACACCTCACAGAGGTCGTTCTCGTCGTCGAAGCGCTTCGTGGTGGCGAAGTGCTGGCCAAAGGCATCGTTCGAGAAGAGAATGCCGTCCTCCGGGCACCAGGTGACCATGTTGTCCGGCCAGTGCACCATGGGGGTCTGCACGAAGTGGAGCGTGCGCTCGCCAATGCAGATGGAATCGCCGGTCTTCACGCCCTCGACCTCGATGCCGTAATGCGCGCGAATCTCGTTCACACCGGCAGGCGCGCTCGCCACGATACGGGCATTCGGCGCGAGGCGGTGGATTGCGGGAAGGCTGCCGGAGTGATCCATCTCCACGTGGTTCGTCACGATGAGCTCGATCTTCGCGGGGTCGACAACCTGCGAGATGCGCTGCACGAACTCGTCGGTGAACGTCGACTTCGCCGTATCGATAAGCGTCACGGTCTCGTCCAAGATGAGGTAGGCGTTGTAGGTGATGCCGCGCTCGGTGGTGTAGCCGTGGAACTGGCGCTCGTTCCAGTCGAGGCCGCCGACCCACCAAACCTTCGGCGAGATCTCAATCGCGTTGAGCATGGGTATCCTTTCTCGTGCTTGGGTGCGGCAAGGCCAGATGCACGCCGCCGCGTCCTCCCATAACTGCAGCTCATGTTAGCACGTCGCACAGCCGATAATAATGCTAGTGAATGAGTATCATATGAAGTTCAGGTTCGCGTCACGCGCGTGTGCCCGCCTCGCTCTTCGGTGGGCGACCGCGCCGCTTCGGCTCGAGCCCCTCGGCTCCCTCGCGCCGGTACGCTCTACACCATAACTTGATCGAGGACTCGCTGGCGATGTGGTATTTCACCATGACCTCGCGGATCGACTTACCGCGGTCGAGGTGGTCGCGCACGGCGTCGAGCTTTGTCTCTAGGTCGTAGGAGGCACGCGTCGCTCCAGCGTTCAACACGCCCTGTTCGCCATCTACTGCAAAAGCGTGCGCCCACTGCCTGGCGGTAGCTTCTGGAATACCAAGCTCACGAGCAACAATGCGTCGCCCCGCGCCGTCAGCGAAGAGCTCGACCGCCCGCCGCCGCACGTCATCGTCGTATCGCGCGCCGCGCGCCAAAGCCATACTTCCTCTCCTCGCAGGTAAAATTACCCCAGGGGTTATTTTACATCTCACAGCAAAGCGGGGCTCGACGATGCGCCGAGCCCCGCATGTAATACAACCCCTAGGGTAAATGCACATCTCCGCTCTACAGCAGGAGCATCATCGCGGTAAGCACCACGCCGATGACGATCGTGAGCACCACGAAGAACTTCGCGCAGAGCTTCATGAACGTGGCGTAACTCGTCTTCGCGAGCTCGAGGCCAGCGATGATAACGCCGTTGGTGGGGGCAAAGAGCACCACCACGCCGTGCGCCGCCACGTAGATCATGATCATGGCCTCGACGGAGAAGCCCAGGCTGTCCGCCAAGGGGCCCATGATGGGCATGGACATCGTCGCCATGCCGGAGCTCGACGGGATGAGGAACGAAAGCACGTAGTAGAGCGCATAGCTCGCGGGAGCGAAGATCGCGGCCGAGACGCCCTCGAGAGCAGCCGCCGCGGTGTTGAGCACCCACAGGTCGAGGCCGGTTGCAGCCATGAGCACCGAGATACCGCGCGCCACGGCGATGACGAGCGCGGTGGAAACCATGTCGGCCGCACCGCCGATAAACGTACCGACAAGCTCGTTATCGTCCATCTTGGCGATGATGCCGATCACGATCGCCATGAGGAAGAACCAGACGCCCACCTCGGTGAAGTACCACTGGCCAAGCGGCAATCCGGTGAGGATGGCGCTCCATGCGGTTGAGGGGTCGTCGGCCGTGCCACCCAGGGCAAAGATGTTCACGCCGAAGCTCTCCCACGGCACGAAGGAAACGATCATCACCACGAAGGAGAGGGCGAAGAGCGCGAGCACCGCCTTCTGCGTGCCAGTCACCTTGGGCTCACCTTCGCTCATCGCGCCGTCCTTCTCGCCATATTCGGCCTCTGCCGCAGCGAGCTGCTCGGGCGGCATGATCGAATTCGAGCGATCCGCCTTGACCTTCTTGGCGTAGCGCATGACGAAGATGATACCCATGAGCTCGCCCACGATGAAAAGCACGAAACCGAGCGCGATAACGAGACCCTGGTTCACCGCGATGCCCATGTCGGTGAGGGCGGCCGTCGCCACGCCCACCGAGAACGGGTTCACCGTAGAGCCCAGGCATCCAAGGCCGGCGCCCAGCAACACGATGAGCGAGCCCACCATGGTGTCGAAACCCATCGCGAACGTCACGGAAGCGAGGAGGATGTAGAACGGAACCGTCTCCTCCATCATGCCGTATGTCGAGCCGCAGATGCCAAACAGGATCATCATCACGGGGATGAGCAGCGTATCCCGGTCGCCGAGCTTGCGCACGAGCACCGCGATGCCGGCATCGAGCGCGCCCGTCTTGTTCACGATGGCGAGAAAACCGCCCAGCACCATAACGAACACGCAGACCTGAAGCGCGCTCGAGAAGCCCAGGAAGGGCGCTGTCGTGATGTCGGCAAGGGTAGCGGGTGTAACATCGGGCGAGAACATGCTCACGATCCACGTCACCGCGGCGACCGCGATGAGGCAGATGAAGAGGATCGTGAACGAATTGGGCATGCCCCGCTTCTTTTTCTTCTTAGTTGCCTCTGCCATGGGAGTCCTTTCCTTCTACCTGGCTATTCACTGCATAGTGCGCTCGAGCTACGAGGCGCGGGCGTTCAGGTACTCGAGGGCACTATTCGCCAAAAGCGCCGTACCGCGCCAGAACACGCCCTCGTCGAACTGCACGCCGGGATGATGCATACCGCAGTCCGTGGTGCCCTCGACCGGCGCGCCGAGCACGAAGTACGTGGTGGGGCAGGCTTGCGAGAGCACGGCGAGGTCGTCCGTACCGGGGAAGGGCTTCTCCATCTCCTGTACCATGTCCTGGCCGAAAAGCTCGGTCGCGTACCCCACGAGCTCCTCGGTGAGCGCGGGGTCATTGTAGGTGTTGGGCACGCCGCGCAGGAACTGAACGGTCGCGGTGCCGCCGAAGGCATGCGCGATGTCCTCGCACATAGCCGTCACGCGCTCCTTGAAGCGGCTGCGCACCTCGGCGGACTGCGTGCGCAGCGTGCCGAGCATGTGCGCGGTATCGGGGATCACGTTCGCGGCGCGGCCGGCCTCGATCTTGCCGAACGTGGCGACGCACACCTGCGTGGGGTCGAGCTCACGGGCGATGTAATTCTGAACGCCCTGGTAGATATGGCAGGCGATATTGATGGGGTCGATGCCCATGTTCGGCGTGGAGCCATGGGCGCCACGGCCTTGAATCTGGATGTCGATGTCGTCGATGGACGAGAAGATGGTGCCCGGACGCGTCACCACAGCACCGGAGGCGAAGTCCGGCGTCATGATGTGGAGCGATGCGACGGCATCGACCTTGGGATCCTCGAGCACGCCGGCCGCAAGCACCTCGTCGCCACCCGTGGTGTCCACCGGCGCGCAGCCCTCTTCGTCGGGCTGGAACAGCAGCTTGACGCAACCCTTGAGCTCAGACTCGTGGTTCTTCAGGATCTGCGCCGCGCCCAGCAGCATGGCGGTGTGGGTGTCATGACCGCACGCGTGCATGTTGCCGTTCGTGGAGGCGAAGGCGAGTCCCGTCTCCTCCACTACCGGCAGCGCATCCATGTCGGCGCGCAGAAGCACGCAGGGGCCAGCAACGGGATCGCCGATCTGCGTGAGCAAGCCGCCCTCGCAGGGTTCCGTGACCTCATAGCCCATGTCCTCGAGCCTGCCGCGCACGTAGGCGACGGTCTCGGGAAGCTCGAACCCGAGCTCCGGATGCTGATGAAGCCACCGACGATCCTCGACGATGCGCTCTTGGAGCGCCTTGGCCTCTTCGATGATTTGCTGCATGCATGCTCCCATCTACTCGTCAAACGTTCAAACCCCATCCAAAAACCCCGGGGTTGTTTTGCACTAAGCCGACACCCAAACCGTAAGCGCGGTATGCCACCCCGCATAGCGACTCCTCTTTCGCTACGCGGAGCGCCAAGAAAGCTCGTCGCGCCAGCTGTGACCATGGTATGCTTTGCGCACGGCATTTCTGTCGCGCACATAAGATTTAATGGCCTTGACCTGCAAAATCACCCCCTGGGTGTGAGGGTGGGCGGCATGGGTTAGACCGCAGGCGGCAGAGAGGAGGGTTTGCATGAGCGTGAAAAGCACCACGGCAGAAAGCGGCGCAACCGGCACGGCCGACATGACGTTTCCACGCGCCGCCGTCGCGACGGCATGCGTGGGACTCACCTCCCTCTCAACGATGCTTCGAAACGACAGCCTGCTTCTCTCGATTCCCAACCAACCGCTCACGATCTCCATCTTTATTTCCGGCTTGCTGTTCATTCCACTCGCCTTCCTCGCGCAGCGGCGTCCGCGCTTCATCGCGCATCCCGCTGCGAGCTTGGTTTCGGTCGCGCTCTTAGCGCTGGGCACGGCGCTTTGGTTATCTGGTTTGCCGCAGACCCCGGGCGATGCAGGGGTCGCATGGTACCTCACGGCCGACCTCCTTCTGAACGCCGCACGTACGTGGGCAACGGTGGTCGGTATCATCGCGCTTTCGCAAGCTGGGGACGAGCGCCTGCTCATTGGCTGTGCGTGCGCGGGCGTCGGCCTCTCCTATCTGGTTATGATCGCGTTGCGCCCCATCGCGCTCGCCGCGCCGCTGACGTCGCTCGTCATCTGCCAGCTCATGCTTCTTGCGCTAGGTACCCTGGGCGCCCGCAGCACGCTGCAAGAGATTCGCGAGCAGCCGAGCGCCCATGCGCTTGAAGTCACCAACCCGTTCTCGTTCGTGCCGCTCATCAGCCATATGTACGGCTGCATCTTCCTCTTCGAGTCGACCTTCGGCTTCGTGACGAGCCTGAGCGCGGTCAGCTTTTGCCTGTACACTATGCGCTCATCGGCGTGCTGCTCGTTGGCCTTGTGGGGATGACGCGGCTCTTCCCAGGGGATGACGAGCCGAGGGGCGGGCGAGCCGAGGCCCATGAGCACGTGGGAACTACGCTCCCCGCCGAAGCGAACACGCGCCGCCGCGCCTTCACCGAGGACACCCTCTTTGCGTGGTGCTCCCTCACCGTGCTCGCCGGCTTCCTCTTTCTGCCTGCGGGCAATGCCGCCGGCGACCTCTCGTTTTGCCTGCTCACCATTGGCTCCCAGTCGTTTTATGCCTTCATGCTCTCCGTCCTTGCGTGCATGGGTGCGCGCAACCCCTCTGGCGCCATCATCTTCGCCGCGACGGGCTCCGCGCTTTCCTCGTGCGGTTCCGCTATCGGCGCGTCGGTGCATGGTTTCGTGGCGCCGCTCGAGCGCATCGCGCCAGGTGAAGCCATGGAGCTCGTAACGGCAACGATCGCGCTCGTCATCATCGCATATGTGTTTGTGGCGCTTCGGAACTTCAGCTTCACGCGCTTTTTCCAGGAGATTGCCCCTGCACGCAGGCCTAGGGTGGCCGAGCATCCCGTACACGCAGCCGGCTCGGACGACGACGGAGCGGGCGCGGGCACCAGCGCGGGCGCCAGCGATGAGGGGGACGTGAGCGATGAAGCTGAAGCGTCCGGCGAAGTGAGCCTCATCACCATGCTCGCACGGGACTACGACCTCACCGCGCGCGAGCAGGAGATCGCCACCATGCTCGCACGCGGCAGAAACGGCACATACATCCAAGAGCGACTCGTCATCTCACGAAACACCGTGAAGACGCACACCCGTCACATCTACGCTAAGCTCGGCATCCACAGCCAGCAGGAACTTATCGACCTCTTCGAGGGGCGGTAAGGCGACGGTTGCAGCGCTTAAAACCCCTGGAATAGCGTTACACCTCGTACTGAGGGAGATCCTGGAGCGCGATGACCTCGAGGCCGCCGGTCTGGTCGCGGCGCGCAGCCTCAAGCGCTTCCACCGCCGCCACGAAGGCGTTGGCTGCCGAGAGCGCTGTGATGCAGGTCACACCGCGGCGCACCGCCTCGGTACGCAGTCGGTAGCCGTCACCACGCGCCTCCTGGCCGAACGGCGTGTTGATCATGAATGCAATCTCCCCGCCCGCGATCATGTCGCCAATGTTCGGATGCGGCTCGCTGAACTTCCGCACGACCTCGCACGACACGTTGCCGCCAGCCAGCACGCGCGCCGTGCCCTCGGTCGAACAAATCTCGAAGCCCAGATAGCGCAGGATGCGCGCGAGCGAAAGGATGTTGCGCTTGTCACGGTCGTTCACCGAGATGAAGACCTTGCCGGAATCCGGCGTGGGCAGCTCGTAGCTGATGGCGAGCTGCGTCTTCGCGTACGCCTCGGGGTAGCTCTTCGCGATACCCATGACCTCGCCGGTCGACTTCATCTCCGGCCCCAGCACCACGTCCGCACCCGGGAAGCGTCCCCAGGGCATGACGGCCTCCTTCATGCAGAACCAGTCGAGCTCGCGGTCGTCTGCTGGCAAGCCGAGGTCCGCGATGCGCTCGCCCGCCATGATGCAGGCCGCGCACTTCGCAAGCGGCACACCGGTCGCCTTCGAGATGAAGGGGACGGTACGGCTCGCGCGCGGATTCGCCTCGATCACGTAGACGGTATCGCCTTGGATGGCGTACTGCACGTTCACGAGACCACGCACGCCGAGCGCGAGCGCGATACGCGCCGTCGTGTCGCGCAGCTTCTGCACGAGCGCCTCAGAGAAGGAGAACGGCGGAATGCACGTGGCCGAATCGCCCGAATGGATGCCCGCCTCCTCGATGTGCTCCAAGATGCCGCCGATGTAGACCTCGTCGCCGTCGCAGAGCGCATCGACATCGCACTCGATGGCGCCTTCCAGGAAGCGGTCGAGATAGACTGGGTAATCGGGCGAGATTCGAACCGCTTCTGCCATATAGGTGCGCAGGTGCTCCTCATCGTAGGCGATCATCATGCCGCGGCCGCCGAGCACGTAGCTCGGGCGCACGAGCAGCGGGAACCCGATCCGCGCCGCCACGCGGCACGCCTCCTCGAAACTGCGCGCCTCACCCGCCGCCGGGTAGAGAATTCCCAGATCGTCGAGGACAGCGCTGAAGCGTTCGCGATCTTCGGCGAGATCGATCGCATCGGGCTGCGTACCCAAGATGCGCACACCAGCATCTGCGAGCGCACGGGCGAGCTTGAGCGGGGTCTGCCCGCCGAGTGTGACCACCACGCCATCCGGTCGCTCAACATCCACGATGTCCATGACATCCTCGTAGGTAAGCGGCTCGAAGTACAGGCGGTCGCTCGTGTCGTAGTCCGTAGAGACCGTCTCGGGGTTGCAGTTCACCATGATGGTCTCGAAGCCGCGCCCCTCGAGCGCGTAGCTCGCATGCACGCAGCAGTAGTCGAACTCGATGCCCTGGCCGATGCGGTTGGGGCCGGCGCCCAAAATCATCACCTTAGGCTTCGCAGTAGGCGTGACCTCGTTCGGCACAGATGCCTTCTTGCCACCCGGCGCGCGTACAAGCCCTTCGTAGGTCTTGTAGTGGTACTCCGTTGCACTGGCAAACTCCGCGGCACAGGTATCGACCGTCTTCATGCAGGGCAGCACGCCCAGTCCATGGCGATATGCCCGCACGAACCGCTCGTCGCTGCCGGTAAGCTGGGCAATCTCGGCATCGCTCGCGCCGTATTGCTTCAAGAGCCGCATGGCGTCCGCATCGATGTCCTCGACGCGCAGCCCCTCGATACACATGCGCACGCCGACCATGTCGCGGATGCGCTCGATGAACCACGGATCGATTCCGCACAGCTCATGGACGCGCGCCGTCTCCCAGCCGCGGCGCAGTGCCTCCACCACCGAGAAGATGCGATCCTCGGTGGGCGTCGAGATGCTCTCGGCAAGCTCGGCATCCGTCGCGCCCGAAAGGTCATCGCCGCCTGTGAGCAGACCCGTGCGACCGTCCTCGAGGGAGCGCACCGCTTTGCCGAACGCCTCTTCGAACGTGCGACCG
The DNA here is from genome assembly GCA_900538305.1 of uncultured Collinsella sp. GTDB lineage: Bacteria > Actinomycetota > Coriobacteriia > Coriobacteriales > Coriobacteriaceae > Enorma. Next base: position 116,937 of record UPXY01000001.1, on the reverse strand, counting down.
ATCGCCATGATCTCGCCTACGGCCTTCATACGCGTGGTGAGCGTGGAGTCGGCGCCCTTGAACTTCTCGAACGCGAAGCGAGGCACCTTCACCACGCAGTAGTCGATCGCCGGCTCGAAGCACGCAGGCGTGACGCGCGTGATGTCGTTTACGATCTCGTCGAGCGTGTAACCCACGGCAAGACGCGCCGCCGCCTTGGCGATGGGGAAACCCGTCGCTTTCGAGGCGAGTGCCGAGGAACGCGACACGCGCGGGTTCATCTCGATCACGATGAGGCGACCGTTCTTGGGGTTTACCGCGAACTGCACGTTCGAGCCGCCCGTCTCGACGCCGATCTTCTCCAGAATGGCGAGCGACGCCACACGCATCCGCTGGTACTCGAGGTCGGAGAGCGTCTGCGCGGGCGCCACGGTGATGGAGTCGCCCGTGTGCACGCCCATGGGGTCGAGATTCTCGATGGAGCATACGATGATGCCGTTGCCGGCGCGGTCGCGCATGACCTCCATCTCGTATTCTTTCCAGCCTTCGATGGATTCCTCGACGAGCACCTCGCCCGCCGGGGAAAGCTCCAGACCCTGGCGCACGATTTCGCGAAGCTCCTGCTCGCTATGGGCGATGCCGCCGCCCGCGCCGCCGAGGGTGTAACTCGGGCGCAAGACGCACGGGTACCCCACGTGTCCGGCGATTTCGAGAGCATCTTCGATGGAATAGGCATAGCCGGAGCGCGCGACCTCGAGGCCGATCTCGGCCATGGCCTCGTTGAAGAGCTTACGGTCCTCGCCGCGCTCGATAGCCGCCAGATCGCAGCCGATCATCTCGACGCCATAGCGTTCGAGCACGCCTTTCTTCGCAAGCTCCACAGCCGCGTTGAGGCCGGTCTGGCCGCCGAGTGTGGGCAGCAGGGCGTCGGGACGCTCGCGCTCGATGACGGACTCGATGAATTCCGGCGTGACCGGTTCCACATACGTACGGTCTGCGAGGCCCGGGTCGGTCATGATCGTCGCCGGGTTGGAGTTCACCAGCACGACCTCGTAGCCGTCTTCCTTGAGCACCTTGCACGCCTGCGCGCCGGAGTAGTCGAACTCACACGCCTGCCCGATCACGATAGGACCGGACCCGATGACAAGGATTCGTTTGATATCGGTGCGCTTAGGCATGAGCGACCTCCTCGGCGGTACCAAAGCGCCAGCCGGCGAGGCGGTCGCGCGCGATGTCGATGTCCAAATAATCCGGCTTGCCGTCTATGAGCTGGGCAAACGCGGTGAAGAGATAGTGCGCGTCCGTAGGCCCGGGCGAAGCTTCGGGGTGGTATTGCACCGAGAATACCGGCGCGTCGAGGAACTGGATGCCCTCGGCGGTGCCGTCGTTCAGATTCACGTGCGTGAGCCGGATGCGCCCGAAGCGCTCGTTCTCCACGACGGGAGCTACGCCGCGCTCCGCCCAGAAGCGCAGATCACCCGTGTCCGCCGTGCCGTCCGGACCCACGGGATGCTCGGCCACACCGCCGGAAAGCTCCGGGACGAGCGTGCCCAAGCTGGGGAATACAAGGTTGAAGCCATGGTTTTGCGCGGTAATCTCCACACGGCGCGTGATGAGATTCATGACGGGGTGGTTGCCGCCGCGGTGGCCGTACTTGAGCTTCTCCATGCGGCCACCCGCCGCGAGGCTCACCATCTGATGCCCCAGGCAGATGCCGAACATGGGCACCTTGCCCATGAGCGCGCGCACCTGTTCATAGGTCTCGGTCACGGCATCCGGGTCTCCCGGGCCGTTCGAAAGAAACACGCCGTCGGGCTGGAGAGCGAGGATGTCGCGGGCGGGCGTGTCCCACGGCACAACCGTAAGCTCGCAACCGGCGCGCTCGAGCCCCTCGAGGATCCCGCGCTTCACGCCGCAGTCGTATACCACTACGCTGCGCTTCGCCAAAGCGGCATCTGCCTGCGCGAACGCATGGTCGTTCGCCACGCGACCAGGGTAATAGCGGTAGGCCTCATGGCAGCTCACCGTCTTGACGAGGTTTTCGCCCACCAAACCCGGCGCGGCATCGAGCAGCGCCGCAAGCTCGACGCGGTCGAGCATCTCGGTCGAGATGATGCCCTTCTGGGCACCGTGATCGCGCAGGTGCCGTACGAGCGCGCGCGTGTCGATGCCCTCGATGGCGATGATGCCGCGCTCTTCCAGATATTCAGATACATCGATGCTGGAGCGCCAGTTAGACGGCGTGCGGCACAGGTCGTGCACCACCAATCCGCGCAGCGCCGGCTGCTGGTTGCCCTGGTGTTCAGCGGGCATACCGGGCGCCATTTGCGTATCGGCGAGGTCGATGCCGTAGTTGCCAATCTGCGGGTAGGTCATGGTGACGATCTGGCCGGCGTAGCTCGGATCGGTGAAGACCTCGAAATACCCCTCGACAGACGTGTTGAAGCACACCTCGCCTGTTGCGGTGCCCCGTGCTCCGCACGCTCGGCCATAGAACACGGTGCCGTCTGCGAGCATGAGTGCGGCGGGTGCCGCCGTCTGCTTGCTCGTGTTCGCGAGCATTCGTTGGACAAGCGGAGCACCGTCGGCGCTCGATGTCCCGGTACATGCTGAACATGCCATAATCGCTCCTTCCCGGCCTCACCGGACCGAATTAAAGGTGTACGGGCTGGGCGTATTCTACGCCCCTGGAGCGCGCTTTCGGGTGCTCGTACGCAAAATATTCATTCAGTGGAAAAGATTGGGCAGAAATATTCAATCTTTGCCGCAGGGCGTGCTGCAAAGGCGGTGCGTCTCCGGCTGTGACACGCACGCGTTGCCGAGCGACGCCCACCAACCGGCGCCCGTCCCGCCGGCGGCGCCCGTCCCGCCGGCGGCACCCGTCTGCCGACAGCACCCACCAACCGGCGCCCGCCTGCCGGGCGGCACCCACATACAGGCATCGTGGCCGAAAACACAGGGCGGCCCCGCGCGCATGCACGGAGCCGCCTTGGGAGGAAGGCTCTCAACCTTACCCGATCGAATCGTGTAGACCCCCTACGAGGCACTCCCGCCCTTCTTGCCCTTACGTCCGAAGAACTCCTTGAGCTGAGGCCCTGCCACCTGGATCATGATCACGATGATGAGGATGATGCCCTTGATGGTGTCCTGAATGAGCGCGTCCATCTTGAGCGCGATGATGATCTTGTCGATGACGTCATAGGACAGCGCGCCAAAAAGCACGCCGATCATGCGGCCGCGACCGCCGCTCATGGAAATGCCGCCGAGCACCACCGAGGCGATGGCGTACATCTCATAGCTCGAGCCGGTCGTCGCCGGGTCGCATGAGGCGTTCATGGCAATCCACAAAAACGCAGAGAGGCCCACAAGCGCGCCCGCGATAGTGAAGACGAGCGTCTTCATAACCGGCACGCTGATTCCCGCGAGGTGCGCCGCCTTGGCGTTCGAGCCCACCGCATAGATCTTCTTGCCGAACTTCGTCGACGTGCAGATGTAGACGAACAGCACGACCATGACGATGAGCACGATGCCCACGATCGGCACGCCTGCCACGCGCGCGTTGCCGAAGGTGTAGAGCGTGTCATACGCTCCAAGCTCGTTGGACATGCGGTACACGGAGCTGCCGTTGCCGATGAGCTCGCCCGGAAGGAGCTGGCAGGCGTACTGCGCCACCGAACGGTAGATGAGCATCGTCGCGAGCGTCACGATGAACGCGGGCATCTGCACCACGCCCACCAGAAAGCCGTTCACCAGACCGCACACCGCACCGAACACCACGGCGAAGACCAACGTGAGCAGAATGGAGCCCGTCATATTGAAAACCACGACGGAGAAGCCCGCCACGAGCGCGAGCATCGAGCCTACGGAAAGGTCGATCTCGCCAGTGAGACACACGATGCCCATGCCGATAGCGATCGTGCCGATCACCGCGCTGTGGCGCAAGACGTTCATGCCGGCGTTCAGCGTGAGGCCGCCGTTCGCAATGACGTACACCAGCAGAATCGCCAAAAACACGAGGACGAAGCTGTACTTTTTCACCAGACCGAGCACGTTTGCCAAGCCCGTCGGTTTCGTTGAAGCATTCTCATTCACGGTAGTTGCACCTCACTCATTCATCTCGGTCGCAGGATCATCGCTTACGGAGTTCGTCGAGTACAGCATGACCGTCTGCTCGTCGATCTCGTCATGTTCGAGCCGCTTCACGATGCGCCCCTCGTAGAGCACGTAGCACACGTCGGCCACCTCGCGGAGCTCGGGGATCTCGAGCGTGTTGATGATCACGGTCTTGCCCCCGCGGGCAAGGTCGAGAATCAGGTGGTAGATCTCGGCCTTGGCACCGACATCGATGCCCTGCGTGGGATTGTCGAACAGAAGGAGCTCGGCGTCGGTGTTGAGCCAGCGCGCCATGAACACCTTCTGCTGGTTGCCGCCGGAAAGCGAGAGCACGCTGTCGTCACTCGAATTCGCCTTGATGCTCAAGAGCTTCTGGTAATGCTCGAAGCGCTCCTGCTCCTTGCCCTTGTGGATGATGGGGTTCTTCCCCGAAAGCACGTGCTCGGAGACGTACATGTTCTCGAGAAGCGACATATCGGGCAGAACGGAGTTCTCCTTGCGATCAGAAGGCAGCATAGCGATGCCCGCCTTCATGGCCTCATGAATCGAGCCACCATGCAGCTTCTTGCCGAGCACCGTGGCCGTACCGCCCGTAGGACGCCCGATGCCGAACAGGCACTGCATGAGCTCTGTGCTGCCGCAGCCCATGAGGCCCGTGAGGCCGATAACCTGGCCGCGCGACACCTCCATCGAGATGTCCTCGAACCCCGGCCCTGTGAAGCGGTCGAGAGAGAGCACGGTCTCACCCGTCTCACGCGGTTCGTACGCACCGCGTTCGGAGATGGTGGCTCCCACCATCATGCCCGTTACCTCACGAGGTGTGGTGTCGCAGATCTTGCCCTGCCCCACGAACGTGCCGTTGCGAAGCACCGTGTAGGTATCGCAGAGCGCGAAAATCTCGGGCATCTTGTGCGAGATGAAGATGAAGGACGTACCCTGATCGCGTAGGCTGCGCACAATCTGGAACAGGTGCTCGACCTCGGCTGTGTTGAGCGCCGTGGTAGGCTCGTCCAAGATGAGGAGCTTCGCATTGAAGAAGAGCGCACGGCTGATTTCCAGAAGCTGCTTCTGGCTCTGCTTAAGATCGGCGACGAGCGCCGTGGGCTCGATGTCCACACCCAGGCGTTCGAAGAGGTCGTTCGCCTTGGCGATCATGCTCTTCTTCTTGAGCGAGAAGACCGGTCCTGTTTCCTCCTGCCCCAAAAAGATGTTCTCGTACGCCAGAAGGTCGTTGAATAGGTTGAGCTCCTGGTGTACGAATGCGATACCCGCCTTCTCCACCGCCTTGATCGACGCTCCCGTGATGTCAGCGCCGTCGAAGGTGACGGTGCCGGCATCGGCGGTATACGACCCGGTGAGGATGTTCATGAGCGTGGACTTGCCGGCTCCGTTTTCACCCAACAGAGCATGGACCTCGCCCGGCCCCACATGCAAGTCAACACCGTTCAAAACGGGAACACCGCTGAACGCCTTACGGATACCGCTCATGGTAAGAAGATCCATAGCGCTCCTTTCATCGTGCGGTCGTGTTCTAAAACGGCGAACGGGGCTGCGCCCCGTCCGATGCTTTCTTCTCATATGCACTCGCCGAAAGCAGCACCTCTTCGGCCAACACATACCAGAAGGGGCAGCGCTCTCGATATCGCGCGGGAGCGCCGCCCCGCATGACGCGCGAGCCTAGATCAGCGCGTCACGAACGGCCGCCCGTCCGCGTGCTGCGGCGGACGGGCGCGACGAGGCTTGTTATTCGAAGCCGACGTACTCGTCGACGTTCTCGGCGGTGACGTTCTCGCAGGCGATGACGTGATCCTGCGTAACTTCCTTGCCGTCGAGGTAGTCGACCATGTCCTGGATGGCCGTCTGAATCATGGACGGCGAGTAGGTCACGGACATGACGCCACCGAGGTTCTCGACGATGTCCTGATAGGAGTTGCCACGGATGACCTCGTAGTACTCGTTCAGGCCGCCGCAGCCGGTGATGAACGGCTTGGTCTCGTAGAAGACCTCCTTGGTGGAGTCGGAGATGCCGCCACCGTTCAGAGCCTCGAGGATGCCCATGGCGAGCTCGTCGTCCTCGGCGTACCACCACTTGATCTGAGCGTTGGACTCATCGGCGAGCAGCGTCTCGAAGGCAGCCTTGGTGTCGGAACGGCTCCAGTTCATGGCACCGGACTTGGTGATGGCGGAGTCGATCTGCTCCTGCGTCCACTTCTTGTCCTCGGGCACCGTGGCGCCGTCGAACTCGAGGTTGCCGAGGAGATAGTCGGTGAAGCCGTTGTCGCGAAGCGTCGTCACGGACGAGGTATCGCCCTGATAGATGTAGACGGCGTCGCCGGGCATCATGCCGTTCTCGACGAAGTAGGCGGCAGAACCGGCGCCGATGCCGGAGTTATCGCCCTTGACGTTGGCAACGGCGGTGTCCTGAACGGCCTCGATGATGCGGTCGAAGGCGACGTACGGAACCTCGGCGTCTGCGATCTGCTGGATAGCGGACTGGACGGTGTCGTCCAGCGGCTGGATAACGATGCCGGCGGGAGCGTCGCCAGCGAGGATGTCCTCAACCTGGGCGATCTGGTCGGAGGCGGCACCAGCGGTCTGGAGCTCAGCGGTGTAGGCGCCGGCCTCGTTGATCTCGTCAACCTTCTCCTGGGCGAACGCGCCGACCTGGCCGGTCCAGCCATGGTCGGGCGAGGCGGTCAGCACGACGATGTGACCACCGGCGGCAGCGGCTGCGGAACCCGCGGCAGAACCCTCGGTGGTGGTGCCACCGGAGCAGCCGGCGAGCGCGGCGACCAGCGCGGTCGCGCCCGTACCTGCCACAAACGAACGACGAGTAATGTTGCTCATAATGCGTTCCTTCCTTCCATAATCTGGCCGCATTACCTTGACTCGCCTGCCTTCCTCACAGACGAGGCGAAGTCCTAAATGATGAACTGATCCATGTAGCGCTTGGAAAGCTCAACTGCTTTGACAAGGCTCTCGCGCGTGCCGTCCTCGAAGAAGCGATCCTCGACCTCGAGGCAGCAATCGCCGTTGTAGCCGATCATCGAGAGCTGTGAGATGAAGTCGCTCCAATCCACATCGCCCCAGCCCGGGATCTTCGGATCCATGATGTCGAGCGGATAGGCCATGGTGCCGCGCCACGCAAGCTCCTCGGGCTTGAACTTGATGTCCTTGAGGTGCACATGGTAGATGCGGTCGGCGAACTCGCGAACCGCCGAGGCGCAGTCGATCATCTGCCACACGAAGTGGCTCGGGTCGATGGCGATACCCAGGTTCTTGCTCGGCAGCACCTCGAAGACGCGCTCCCAGTTGGCGGGCGAGGTCATGATGTTTTGGCCACCCGGCCAGTTCGAGGCATCGAAGAGCATCGGGCAGTTCTCGATGCACACGCGAATGCCCTCTTGCTCGGCCACGTCAAGAATGGGTCCCCACACGCCGGGCAGGATCTCGAGATTCTCCTCGAGGGTCTTGTCCGTCACGCGGCCGATGAACGTCGTGACCTTCGGCACGCCGAGCTTCGCAGCAGCGCGAATAGTCGCGATAAGGTGATTGTTGAAGGCCTTCCGACGCTCGGGGTCGGGGTCGAGATTGTTCGGGTAGTACGCGAGCGCGCAGATATCGACGCCCTTCTCCTTGGCGTAACCGAGGATGTGCTGGGCGTAAGCATCGTCCTCGAGAACGCGCTCGGTCTCGATATGCGTCACGCCACCGTACTTGCGCTCTGCCTTGCCTTTCGGCCAGCAGGCCACTTCGACGCACTCGATGCCCAAGCGGGCAACGTCGTCCATCATCTCCTCGTATGTCCAGCCATCGAAGAGCGAGGTGATGAATCCCATTCTCATAGCGCTTACTCCTTCCCAAGTGATAGTTTCAGTACCAGGTGCTGAAACTATCTTTTTGCTTAGCTGAGCTTGATGGTCGTCCCGGTCTTGCTCGACTCGATGCTGCCGAAGACCGCACGCATCGCGGGCAGCACGCTCGCTGCGGGAATCGCGGGCTCGATATCGTTCTCGAGGCATTCCACGAACGCATCGATGATGCCCGAGGCGGTCTGGTTGTCGTTCGTCTGGATGGCCTCGACGTCGTAAAGCTCGCGCTCGCCGGACGCGAGGTCGACGACGATGGAGTGCGCCGGGTCATCGTAGATGCGCATGATGCCCTTCGTGCCATAGATGACCGTCGAATTATCTTCGGGGCCATAGTACGTCCAGCTCGCGGTCATGGTGCCCAGGGCGCCGCCGCTCATCTGATAGATGCATACGGCGTTGTCGTCTACCCCCACGAGGTTGCCCTCCGGGTCGCGCTTGTCGAGCGTCGTGACCTTCGCCGTGGTGGCGACGACCGTCTGGCCGATGAGCCATTGGATAAGGTCGGTCTTGTGCACACCGAGGTCCGCCATGGCGCCCATCGCCGCACGCTTGGGGTCGAAGAACCAGCTGCCGGTGCCGGGGTCAACGCTCCAGGTCTCCGGGCCACCGTGACCGAAGGTGGTATGGAACGTGAGCACCTTGCCGATGCGCCCGGCATCCAAGAGTTCCTTGGCGCGGATGTGCGCCTTCGCAAAGCGCTGGTTCTGGTCGATCATGAGCTTGAGGCCGTGCTCCTCGGCGCATGCCACCATCTGCTCGCACTCTTCGAGCGTGATGGCCATGGGCTTCTCACAGAGCACGTGCTTGCCCGCCTCGAGCGCCTTGATGGTGGTCTCGGCGTGCGTGGCGTTCGAGGTGCACACGCTCACGGCGTCCACATCCGGCGCCGCCAGCAGTTCGTCGAGTGAAGCATAGGCGGTCGCGCCGTAGCGTTCAGCCAGCTCCTGCGCGCGGTCCATATTCACGTCGAAGAGGGCGACGATCTTCGCGTCGGGGTTCGCCTCGTACTCCGGCAGATGCCGTACCTGCGAGATCTTTCCACATCCGATAACGCCGACGCGAATCATGGTGCTCCTCTCCACGCACGCGATCCGATGCCGCGCGCCTGCCGCCTGCCATGCGGGAATACCGCCCAACGAAAGTTGAAAGAAGCCGAAGAACAATGAAAAAATATTTCATCATTCTTCGACACTTCTTTCATTTTTGATAATAACGAGGGCGTGGCATCGCTCGAAATTTCAATCTGCGAGCGGTAAAAGACGAGGCATGAACGGTAAGAAAATGTCGGTGAACGTAAGACTGAAATATTTTCATTCCATTGACGGAAAACGCTACAAGTCTTGCCTTCTGGTCGTTAGAATAAATACAGCAACATGAAGCGCAGCGGAGAGGAGCACCCGTGGCAAAGAAGATGACCATCGATCTTGTCGCCCAACATGCTAACGTCTCTCCCGCAACTGTCTCGCGCGTCATCAACCACCCGGAGCTCGTGAGCGCCAAGACCATCGCTCGCGTGAACGCAAGCATCCGCGAACTCGGCTACGCGAGCCTCCTCGACCGCTACCGCCTCGCGAGGCCCTCAGATGAGCGCGGCCCTATCGTGGTGAACATTCCCTGGCTCGACAACCCCTTCTATAGCGAGATCGTCCACGGTGTGCGCGCCTCGGCACGAGCCGCAGGCTACGACGTGCTCATCTCATGGGATATCCCTCGACAGGCGACCGTTGACGCCTATTGCGCGAGCCTGCGCCGCTGCAACGCGAGCGGCCTCATCACGATGTGCTCGCTTTCCACCGAGACCATCGAGCGCATCGATTCGACGCTTCCCACCATCCAATGCGCCGAGAACAACCCCGAGACCGACGTCCCCTATGTGACGATCGACGACCGCGCCGCCGCGCGCACCGCCGTGGGGCACCTCATCGCGTGTGGATGCCGCCGCCTCGCCATCGTAAGCGGACCGGAATCGTATAAGTATGCGCGCGGACGCATGGAAGGGTTCCTCTCCACGGCACGCGAGCACGACATCGAGCTCGACCCCAGTTGGATTCTCCAAGTGCCCGACAACAATTACGACCTCGCCTGCTCTGCCGCGTGCCACATGCTCGAGTCCGAGAACCCGCCCGACGGCGTGTTCGCCTGCTCGGACACGTACGGTGCCGCGGTGATCCGAGCGGCGCGGCGCGCTGGGCTTTCCGTCCCCGACGATCTCATGGTCGTGGGATTCGACAACATCGACATCGCAACCATGACCACGCCCGCGCTCACCACCGTGAACCAGCCGCGCTATCGCATGGGATACTCCGCCTGCAACCTGCTGCTCGAGCGCATGAGCGGCGGTTCCACGCGTTCGATGGTGCTGGAAACCGAACTTATCGTTCGCGAATCCACCACCCGCCGATAGGGAGCGAAGCGCGGCCGCGGGCGGCGGCGTCCCCCCGCTATTGCCCATTTCCTGCCATCTGGGAACGAAACAGCTCGTTTCAGCCCTCGAACTGCTCGATGTCTGCCATTTGGGAACAGAGCGCCGCATGAACCGGTACCAGCTGCTCATATTCTGCCATTTGGGAACCCACCTGTTACAGCGGCATCCCGCCCACCGACCGATAGTCGCGCTGCACGAGCGCTTTCGGTGTGACGCCCGCTGCGGCAAACAGCGTTGCAAGCCGCCCCGGCATCAGAACGTCCTTCATCCTGAAGCGTACGACCGGCATATCTAGCATCGTGAGGCGCGACTCACGTTGCCGTTCGTCGAGCAGCACGTCGAGGCTGTCCCGTCCTCCCAGCATATCTTTGTCGATATACTTCACCTTGCCATCGAGCTCGCCCAGGACCGTCTTTCCCGATACGAGTTCGAATACAAAATCAGGCCGAAATGAGAAACGGGCATCGAGCGGGTCGCGGTAGGTTCGCTGCAGATCCGTCGGCACGATGCCGTCTTGGATCATGACAGCGCGCGCATACGACTCGCCGCCGCTTCCGGATCGTGCATCCGCATAAGCCGCGGCCCGGCGCGCGACCTCCACTCCCTTGCTCCCGCGCGCGTGGCGCTCGACCGCCTCCATCAGAGCCGAACGCGTAATTCCAAGCCTGCTCAGAAGGGCATCTGCGACGACCAGCGCGTCGGGGAACGACCCGGCGCGCATCGCATCCACACCGGTGCGCATGAGCGGCGTGACAAGAACACCGTCCACGCGCTCAATCCCCTGCTTGCGCCCGCGATGTCGCGCAACAGCCGCAGCACCTTGTTTGGGGACGTCGTGATCTGAAAGCAGGTGAATCGTTCCCAGGCGCTCATAGCTTACCGATATGCCGTGCATGACCGCAGCGCTCGTCGAGCAGAAGACCGCCTGTGGATGCACCGTGGCGTAACCCCTGATAATGAACCGCTCGCGCTCGTCTCTGCGCAGCGTGCTCCATCGGCTTGCAAGCATGAACATCCGCCAAAACGGCTCAACGACCTCGCCTTTGATTGCATGGCGCCTTAACACCCTTGCCTCTTGTGCGTTGGCTGGAGCGTAGCACCGCCGGTTTTGATATGCCTCCTCAAGCCGAGCGCGTACCTCGCGCCAAACAGGGCTTCCCATACTCGCCGCCCTTTCTCCCCTGCCTCCTTTTCGCGCGCGACCTCTCCGATTTCGTCGTCAAGGCGTCGCCTGCTGCTGGAGTATTTAGCGTAGGCGTATGGAAATGCACTGCCAACCTTGTCAAAATCTTGCATATGACCAGGTATTTCTTGCGCGTCCGAGCTGCCTGCGCCTTCTTTGGAGCCGAAGCGGGATGGGGCGAAAACCAATCTGCGAACGGTTGCCTCGCGGCGGCGAGCGGTCATGATTATGCCCGCTGTTTTGGGGTGTGGAAAACTCCCCCTCGCGCTTCCGCCCCGCTATCGGCGTCCCGCTCATACCCCGTCCCGCCGCCTGCCTGTCCCATACCGCCGCCTGCCTGTCCCATGCCGCACATTTCCTGCCATTTGGGAACAAGAAGGCTGCTTTGAGGCCTCGGGCTGCACGTTTCCTGCCATTTGGGAACGAAACGGCTCATTTCGGCCCTCTAAGTGCTCGATATCTGCCATCTGGGAACTTGCGGCCACTCGCGCGCCCCGCCCGGCACTCGTAGCGCGATTGTGGCGAAACGACTAAGAATGCCTCCGCATGCGACGCATCGCGGCGGGAGGTACTATGCTGTTCTCGCACGCTGGTCCATAAGTCCGCGATGAAAGAAGGCAATCATGGAAAACGAAATCAATGGCATCGCCATGCCCCTATACCAGCGCAAAGGGGCATATATTCCGCGCGTGGCAGCCGTCCACGACCTCTGCGGCTATGGCAAGTGCTCGCTCGGCATCGCCATCCCCGTGCTATCTGCCGCCGGATGTGACGTCTGCCCGGTCCCCACGGGCGTCTTCTCGAGCCACACGGCGTTTCCCGGCTGGTATATGCACGATACGACCGATATCCTCCCCGACTACCTCGCCGCTTGGCAGAAAATCGGTGTGGAGGCAGATGCCGTGTACTCGGGCTTTTTGGGTGCACCTGAACAGGTAGACCGCATCCGCGACATCTACGCTATGTTCCCCGAGGCGCTTCGCGTCGTCGACCCGGTCATGGCAGATCACGGCAAGGTCTATCCCACCTATACGCCCGAGCTCTGCGACGCCATGGCCGAACTCGCCGAGGGGGCCGACGTCCTCACCCCGAACCTCACCGAAGCTGCGATCATCCTGGGCGAACCCATCGGCGACGCGTGGGCGGGCGAGAACATCGACGACACCGAAGCACGGCGCCTTGTTGACGCGCTCATCGAAAAGGGCACGAAGGCGGTCGTGCTCAAGGGCATCCAGCGCGGCGACGGACTCATTAGGAACTTCGTGGGCACGCGCGACGGAGCCTTCCTCGAAGTGCATAACGAGCTGCTTCCCTATATGCTCCACGGCACCGGCGACCTGTACTGCTCATGCCTGCTCGCCGCGATCATGGCAGGCCGCACGCTCGAGGAGGCCGTGCGCTTTGCCGGCGACCTCGTGCACGACGCGATGACGGTTTCCTCGCAGCAACCCCATTTTCAAGAGCGTGGTGTGAGCTTCGAGCCGCTTCTGGGCAAGGTAGCCGCGCTGCTCGCCTAACCGTTGCGCACTACCGGCGAACAAAATCGACCCGGCGGGGCTTGTTCCCTGTCGGGTCGTTCCGTATGTCTGAAGCAATCTGCCCCAGGGCTTGGCGCGAAAGCGCACGTCGAAAACCCATGGTGGTTTTGTGCAACGTCAGTGCGAGGCGCTCGCATCCTCCTGTGCACGCTCCCGCGCGGCATCGAGCGTAGCACCGCCATCGTCGCCCAGATAGAGCTCCTCGCCCTTCTGCTCCTGGGCACTCTGGAGCTCTCGCTCGTGCGCATCGATATCGGCGTCGTCCACGCTTGGCGTCTCGATAAGCGACGACACGGAGTTCACCTGCGTCTGGATTCTTCCGGCGATCTCCTCGTCCATGCCCACGATGCGCAAGCCCCAGTCGATGTTGCTCGATGCCTCAGATTTGTTCTTCGTCCAGATGAAGGTGAAGACGAGACGAGCCTCCTGACCCTCGCCGTTGCCGGCAACGATGTTCCCGTCTTCGTCGACATACGCCGAAACGTTGTAGACCACGCGGTTGATGTTATCGTTGAGCAGGGCGTTCGTTGCGAGCGCTGCCGCCTCGATCTGGCTGTTGGAGAAGAGCTCGAGCTCGTTTTCCGCCTCGGCGGACACAACGCTCACCTCCACGACACCGGTGAGCTCATCCGCCTCCTCCACGGTGAACTCGGCGGGGAACTGCGTGAAGCCGTTGCCCCACTCCACGCCGCCCTCGAGCGCGCGCGAGACGGTCTCCGTCGTCACGGTATCAGACAGGTTCGCGGTGTTGAGGCGACGCATCACGCCATAGCCCACCTGCATGCCCACCACGAAAATGATGATGCCCGCGATGAACGCGATACCCATGCGCGAGATGGAGCTCGCCACCTTCGAGCCCGAGGGATCCTCGTCGGAAAGTGGGTCGACGGCAGGCTCGCTGCGCTCGGAGCGCACGACACCCGATGCATCGATTTTTGAGAAAAGCTCCTCCACCTCTTCGGGCGCGAGCTTGGATCCCTTAGCCATCGTGTTCCCGTCGAACCCGGTTACTGCGCGCGAGCGCCTTCAAACTGCATTCGATAGTAGCGAGCATACGTGCCGTTGCGGGCGAGAAGCTCGTCGTGCGTGCCCCGCTCCACAACACGACCACGCTCGACGGTTGCGATCTCGTCCGCGTTCTTAATGGTGGAGAGCCGGTGCGCGATGATGATCGTCGTGCGGTCGCGCGCAAGCCGCTCGAGCGATTCCTGCACCGCCTCCTCGCTCTCGTTGTCGAGGGCAGACGTCGCTTCGTCGAGGATGAGGATGGCGGGGTTCTTCAAGAATACGCGCGCGATCGCCACGCGCTGCTTCTGCCCGCCGGAAAGACGGCTACCCCGCTCACCCACCACGGTGTCGTAGCCGGCGGGAAGCGTTTCGATAAACTCGTGGATGTTTGCACGGCGCGCGGCCTCGACGATCTCCTCCTGCGTGGCGCCAGGGCGTCCGTAAGCTATGTTCTCGCCGATCGTCCCGTCGAAGAGATATACGTCCTGTTGCACGAGGCCAATCGCTTGGCGCAGACTCTGCTGCGTGACCGACCGCACATCCTGCCCGTCGATGGTGATCGAGCCGCTCGTCACATCGTAGAAACGTGGCAGCAGCGAGCAGGTCGTGGTCTTGCCGCCGCCCGACGGCCCCACAAGCGCGATGGTCTCGCCCGGATGGATGGAGAGATCCAGATGATCGATGACCGGACGGCCGGCGCGGTCATTTCCCAGCTCTTCGTCTTCGTAGCTGAAGCAGACGTCGCGGTACTCGATTGCGCCTGCGCTCACGGTGAGCTCGCGGGCATCGGGCGCGTCCTCGATGTCGGGCATGGTGAGGATGACCTCGTCCATGCGCTTGAAACCGGCGATGGCCTTCTGGATGTTCTCGGTGGAGTTCACGAGCGTCTCGATGGGGGTGGTGAACAGACTGATGTAGAGGGCGAACGTCGCCATATCGACCGCGGTCATGTTGCCTTCCGCCACAAGCAGGCCGCCCACCACAATGATGACCGTGAAGAGCGCTCCGGTGAGGGCGGCGCTCGTCGCCTGGTAGGCACCCATGGCGTGGTACTGCGCGACCTTCGAATCGAGATAGCGCGCGTTGGAGCGGCGGAACTTCGCGCGCTCGGTGTCCTCGTTGGCGAACGACTTCACCACGCGCATGCCCGCGAGCGAGTCCTGCAACTGCGAGTTGACCTCGGAAATCTTGCGGCGGTTGTCGGCGAACACCTCGCGCATGCGCAGGTTCTGGCGCACCATGATGACGACGAAAACCGCCGTCACCACCGCCATGATAGCGGTGAGCATGGGTGATATGGTTGCGAGGATGATGAACGCCCCCACGATCTCCACGCCGCAGATGATGATCCACTCCGGTACATGGTGCGCGGCCTCGCAGATGTCGAAGAGATCGTTCACCACACGGCTCATCATGTCGCCCGAGTTCACGCGGTCGAAGTATGTGAAGCAGAAGCGCTCGTACTGGTCGAAAAGATCCTGCCGCATGCGAGACTCCATGCGTGCGCCCATGATGTGACCTTGTGCGGAGACGAAGTAGCGGCAGCCCATGCGCACAAGGTACATCGCCACAAGTCCAAGGGCGATCATGCCGAGCGCAGCCATGATCGCGTCCGCGCCCTTGAGGAAGAGTCCGCCGGTGAGCGAGCGCAGAATCACGGGAAACGCAAGGTCGATGCCGGCGATGATGAGCGCACACACGGTGTCTGCGATGAAGAGGCCGCGCTCCGGACGGTAATACGCCAAGAAGCGGCGAAACATGGTGGGGCGGAGATTCTGAGGTGTGCGCATAAAATGCCTTTCACATGGTCGTGGATTGCAGCGCACCAGTATATACCACCCAGCCAGATTGCTCGCCGAACAGGCCTCAGGCGGTTTCCGCATGCACCTATTCGCGATGACGAGCGCTCATATTAATAAGATAGGGATGCCGCAGGCGGGCGCCTTATTTCCCGAATCGCGCTAAGTGCACGGTTTCGGGGGCGCCCGCCAAGTAGCCGGGCATCACGCGATCGCCCGACCTGCGGTTCTTTCTCTCCAGAGGTGAGCCATACCCCGGCACCCCCGCAAAAACTGTTCACTAAACGCGATTTGGGAGACGATGGCGCCCGAAACGGAGATCAGCGAGAACCTGAACCCTAGGATCAGGCTCTCCTCTCTGATGGACTACGCGCAGAGACGTCGCATGGTGGCGACCATGCCCTCAGGCGTGGTCTGGGCACGGATGTCTTCGACCGCACCCGCATCCAAAAAGACACCCATGAGCGCCTGGAGCACCGCGACCTGCCCCTCGGCGTGCTCGGTGAGACCGAGGTTCACGATGAGCTCCGCCGGGATGTCGCCGCCTATGCCGGCCATCCCCTCGAACACAACGGGATACTTCGGGCGAATCACGGCGATGTAGGGCTTGACGAGATGCTCGGGGTCGACGTGCGGCAGCGCGACGGAGATGGTCTCGAACTGAAGCCCGGTTGGGAAGTTCTTCTCGCGCGTCGTGATCGCGTCGTACCACGTGTCCTTAATGTAGCCGCCCTCCAAAAGCACGGCTTCCATCTTCTTGAAGAACTCGAAGCGGTCGGTGGCCTCGAAATCGAAGAACACGAGCTCGGGCTTGAACAGGTCGATATCAACGTTTCCCATGAAACCCTCCTTACGCAAGCGGCGCCGCGCCGTTGGCGAACACCTTGATGACCGAAGAGAAGTCCTCTACCAGGCGCTCGTACGCCGCAACGGTCAGGTCGTGCCAGTAGACCGGCTTGCCCGACGCGGACGCGCGCACGCCGTCGACGACGGATACGGCGGCGTCGCCAGCATACTTCGCCCCGTAGGTATAGTAGTTAATCTTGCGGATGCCCGCGTCGATTGCCATCGCATAGTCCTCGTCGGAAACGCCCGAGCCGCCGTGCATCACAAGCGGAACCTTCACGCGCGAGCGAATCTTCGTGAGTACATCGAACTGCAGGTGCGGCTCACCCTTGTATAGGCCGTGGACGGTACCGAACGAGCACGCGAGGATATCGAGGCCGGTCTCCTTCACGAATGCGCGCGCCTGGTCGGGGTCGGTGTAGACGGCACCGGCTTCCTCGGCGGTGCCCCCCTCGGCGGATTCGCCGCCCTCGCGCGACCCCATGGAGCCAAGCTCGCACTCAAGACCGCAGTCGAAGCTATGGCACATGGCGGCGGCGCGCGCAGAGTTCTCGAGGTTCACCTCATAGGGCTCCATGGATCCGTCGTACATGGCTCCGGTGAAACCCATCTCGAGCGCGCGGCGCATGTACGAAAGGTGCTCACAGTGATCGAGGTGGACGCACACCATGGCACTCGAGCGCTCGGCAAGCGCCACCATGGCGGGTCCCATGGCATCGAGCGGCATAACGCCCTCGTGCGCCTCGGCATGGGAGAGGATGACGGGATAGCCCGTTTTCTCCGCTGCATCGATCGTCGCGCGCAGGGCCTCCATACTCGGCGCGTTGAACGAGGCGATCGCCATGTTGTTCTGCTCGGCGATAGCGCAGATATCCCGAAGGTTTACCAGCATATCCAATCCTTTCTATAGGGAACACGCCAAGTTGGCGGACGTTCGACGCCGTGAGCGCACTACGCGCGGCGCTTCTTGCGGTTATGCCTGCGCGAGACCGGCTTGGGCTCGCCGGCCTCCGCTTCGGCACGCGCGGCGGCGCGCATCGCCTGCTTGCGAGCGATGACGCGGATGTTCTCGGGGTCAAGGCGCGCCTGCAGATCGAGAAGGGTGTCATAGAGCGCTTGAGCCCGTCGCCCTTCCTCGTCATACATATCGCCGCACCCGATGAAATACCGTCCCCGCAACACGCCTCCACCGTTGAAGCGCACGTAGACGGAAAGGGTCTTACCGTTCTCGCGCAGCTGGATGCGGTGTATATCCGCGATGCGATACTCGTCGCGCCGGCCGAACGACTCGAGCACGAGGCGCTCCTCATCCAAAGAGGCTACACGCGGATAGCATTTTGCGATGAACGTGTTAAACGCCGTGTAAAGCCCCAGCACGAGCGCGATCGCGCCGAAGAAAGCGAGAAAGCCGGTGGCGACCATCACCGCGCCCGCAACGGCCGCAAGCGCTCCGACTGTGCCGGTGATCTGCACGTCGAAGAGGTAGCGGTGCGGATCGTATGTGTAGGTGCGGGCTGTACCCTCGTCTGAGCCGCGCTCTTCCACCGCGATCTCGCCGTGCACGACATCGCTGCTCCGAACGCCCTCGTCTCCATCATGTCGAGAAGCCATCATTGCACCCCGCTTTCGACCCATTACGCCATTCATTCGAAGAAAAGCCCGCGACCGCAGTTCGGAGCCTGCGGCCGCGGGCATCTACCCTAGCTTGATTCCCTGGGCAACGGCTCCTGCCGCCAGGGAGTCATCCTGGATAGCTTACGCCTCCTCGTGAAGCTCCTTTGCCTCCTTGAGGATACGCATGCGGTTCCAGATGGCGAACACGATGGCGCCCACGCCGGTGAGGCCGATGCAGACCCAGCCGTTGATGTTCGACAGGAACACGAAGATGAAGGTCAGCGGGTTCGCGCCGTCACAGAGCGACGAGATGAGCGCGTCGGCGCTGCCGGCGTACGAAGCGACGTCGAAACCGGCCTGCAGAGCAGCGGCGGTCTGGAACGGAGCCATGTACGTGGAGATGAGCAGGCCGATGGCGAGCACAACGATGCCCACGATGAGGCCACGGAACCCGTTGTTGTTCACGATCGGGGTGATGAGCACGAGCATGTAGGTCGCGGTCGAAAGGTCACCGAACGGAATAACCTGGTTGCCGAGCGGCTGCAGTGCCACGGCGAGCAGCAGCATGACAGGGATGAGGATGAGCGCGAGCGAAAGGGTCACGGGATGGCCGACACCCACGGCGGAGTCGAGGCCGATGTAGATCTTGCCGCGCTTGGCGAAATGCTTCTGCATGAACGCAGAGGCGGCGTCGGAGATGGGGAGCAGGCCCTCCATGAGCAGCGACGCCATACGCGGGATGAGCACGAGCACGGCACCGAGGGAGACGCCGAGGCCGAGGATGACCGTCACAGAACCGGCGATGTCGGCGACGTCGAAGTAGGCGACGCAGCCGATGATGAGGCCGATGACCGTACCCACCATGAGCGGCTCACCGAAGACACCGAACTTCTTCTGCATGGACTCGACGTCGAGATTGATGTCGCGCACGCCGGGGATCTTGTCGATGACCCAGTTGATGAACATGGCGATGGGCGCGAACGCGGCGGTGAAGCCATGGGGCAGCGACACGCCGGGCATGCCAAGCGACTTCTCGACCTGCGGCGCGGTGATGTCACCAAGGATGAGCACGACGACCATGTTGATGACGGCCGCGGCGAAGCCGAGCATGACGTCGCCGGTGATGATCGCGACGATGGAACCGGTGAAGGCGAAGTGCCAGTAGTTCCAGATGTCGACGTCGATCGTCTGCGTGGTGTTCGTGATGAGCATGAGGATGTTCACGAGCAGGCCGAGCGGGATGATGAACATGCCGATGGTCGTGCCCATGGCGATGGCCGAAGACGCGGGCCAGCCCACATCGATGATATTCAGGGCGAGGCCGAAGCGGGTCGTCATCTCCTGCACGGCGGGCGCGAGGCTCGTGCCGAGCACGTTGTTGATGATCAAGTTCAGGCCGATGAAGCCAACGCCGACGGTGAGGCCGGCCTTGAGGCTCTTACCAAAGCCGGCGCCCAGGATGGTGCCGAAGATGGTGAGCAGGATCGGCATCATGACGTTGACGCCTAGCCCTTGGATGAAGCTGAAAAACGCGGTAATAGCTTCCATCTTTCCTCCTTCTTCCTATGTCTACATTCAACGGGAAAGGCGTTCTCCCAAAGCCTCCCCCGCATACCGCACCCTACTGCTTGAGAATGTCGAGGATCTGCTGCTGGGTCTGGGCAACGCCCATGTTCGTAAGGAACGAGACGCCGTTCACGTACGGGCAGGTGATGCCCGCCGGCGGCACAGTCGTGGAGATGAGCATGACGGCGTCGGCGCACTGGCTCGGGGCCTCGGCGATGGCACACTGCACGATGGTGTACTGACCGGCCATGCCGTTCTCGTTCAGAAACGCCGAAACCTTGTTGGCGACGGCCGTGGACGTGGCGATACCGGATCCGCAGGCGAGTACGATCTTCTTCATTGCTACTCCCTTCCTTCGAGGGCTATGCCCTCGCTACTGCTAAGACGAATGCCGTAGGGTTGCCCTATTCACCGATGACGATGACCTTCACCTTGCGCGTGCGCTCGCGCGTGCGATCGAAGTCGACGAAGTAGATGCTCGCAAGGCCGTTCATCTGGAGCTCGCCGTTCTCGACCTCGAAGGTCTGGTTGCTGCCGATGAGTGTGGAGCGCAGGTGGGCATCGCCGTTCCAGAGCATCGTGCGATCGCCTCCCGGAAGCCACAAATCGAGATTCGGCCAGGACTCGACCTCTTCGAAGTGCTGGATGCCGGGATAGCGGTACGTCTTCCAGTCATGCTGCTCGGGGAAGATCTTGTCGAGGCCGTCGGAGAGATCAGCCTGCAGGTACGTATCGCCCGCCGGCGTGTGGTCGTGGTCGTACTCCTCGGAGAACACCGCGCAGGTCGTGTGGCACGAGATGACGACGGCGATACCTTCCTTAACGCCAGACTCCGCGATCACGCTGCGCACACCCTCTGTGATATCCACGTAGGTGGGCTTTCCCGCGAGCGTCTCCATCTGGAGCTTGCCTTTATAGACCGTCACGGCTCACGCCTCCTTGCAGAAATCGGTGCGCGCCTGGTCGAGCGCGGCGAACATCTCGTCGAGGGTCGCGAACGGATCGGCGGCCGCAACGATACCGGACGTGCCGCCCGTACCGTCGGCGCCGTACTTAATCGCATCGTAGACGTTCTGGCCGGTAGAGATGCCAGCAGCCTGGAGCACGAGCGTCTCGGGCGAGACCGCCTTCACAGCCTCGGTCGAGCCGCGCATGTAGTCCTCGCCGGCGACTTGACCGGTACCGATGAGGCTCGTGAGCTCGCAGACCATGACATCGGGCTTGAGCGAGGCTATCATCTCGCCCTCCTCGACCGAGTCTGCGCACACGACCGTGAGGATACCGACCTCATTGGCGCGGGCAATCGTCGCCGCGAGCTCATGGACGGTGCAGGGGTACTCCGCATGGTTCAGGAACGTCGCCTTCACGCCTGCGGCGGCAAGCGCCTCGGGCAGGATATGACCCATGCCGCGACCGGGCTTCAGGCTCTCCATGGCCTGAGCGCACGGCACGAGGTGCGGGCACTCCGCGATGATACGCGGCAGGTCGATGAGCTGTGCGGTGAAGAGGCAATCGATGTCGTAGCGCTCTGCCAGCTCGTCCGCCTTCCGTGCCAACGCGAGAGCATCGTCTCCATAGAGGTACGATTTGGGGTTGACCACGAAAAACGGTTTTCTAAGGCGTACTTTCTCCATAGGCAGCATCCCTCCCATCGACTCTCAATCTGAGAGTGCCTATGTTGGCGCAAACTTGTATATTTTTTTATATACAAGTTTCAACACATGTATATAGTTTTTTGAACAAGTTTGCAAGATAAAAATGCACAAATCTCCGTGAACGGTCGATGGCTGTGGTTAATCGGGCTGCACGGCGTTACTTACGATCGATTGTCCGGGACGGAACCAGGTGGTTCCCCATTCGACGGGGCGATGATCAGCGAGGCTGATAGTCTGCTCGAGCAAAAGGATGGCAGCGGTCTCCTCGCAGGCGAGCAGGTCACCGTGCTCTTTTCCTGCGATGCGCGCGGCATAGCGCATCTTCGAATACTTGATCTTGCGCCCCGCACAGCGCTCAACGGCGTCGAACAGCGATTCGTTCCGATAGTCGATATCGCAAAGGCCGGGACACTCCTGCAGGCTGAGCCAACTCTCCTGACACATGATAGGCACACCGTCGACATAACGCACGCGGCGCAGAAACATCACGTCGCTGTGAGGAGGGACGTCGAGCTCGACCGCCACGTCGGAAGGCGCGGGCGTCACCCATTCATCGACAATGACCGTTTTGAACGTCTTTCCCTGGTTGTGTAGAGCCTCGGCGAACGAGAACGGGCGGGACTCCACGGCGTGCGAGAGGCCGGGTTCGGCAACGAACGTGCCCCGTCCATGCTCGCGTACGAGAAGGCCCTCGTCCACGAGCGCGCTGATGGCACGGCGGACGGTTCCACGCGCCAGACGGTACTGCGCCATGAGTTCGTGTTCCGAGGGAATCTTGCTCTTCACCGCCCACTCACGAGAATAGATCTTTTCGCGGATGATGTCGGTGAGCTGGGTATAGAGCGCGGGCGCCGTTTTTTCCACATGGCTTTGCGAGGCTGAACCCCTCGGGGATTCTCCGAATCCTATGGTATCGTCCTCCTCGGGCACGAATGGACCCGATACGCTCAGCTGCCTGTTTGCCATGACGTCTTGTTACCAACCTGCTCGACGGGATGTTGCACGCACCATCTTATCGCGACCGACTCTACCTCTGCAAATAATGTAGACGAATGGGTGGGTGCGCGATGGGGTTCGGCGCGATGGGGTTCGGCGCGACGAGGCTCGGGCAGGGCTTGCCGCTGGATATGAAAAGACCTCGCGGCTGCGAGGTCAAGATGGTCTCTGGTGGAGGTAAGGGGGTTCGAACCCCTGGCCTCAGGCTTGCAAAGCCCGCGCTCTCCCAGCTGAGCTATACCCCCTTTAGGAATAAACACCCCAGCGGCGACTCGGCTCTCGCTGGGGTGTTTATTGCGAAAGAGTTGGTGGACCTGACAAGATTCGAACTTGTGACCTCCCGGTTATCAGCCGGACGCTCTAACCAACTGAGCTACAGGTCCATCGCACCAGGAGATAATACCCCGCCCGCACGACTGCGTCAACCATAAATTTTTATCACATGGGGTGCGTCTGGAATTTGCACTTCACTACACCGCCCTAGACGCGCGATGGATAGGGCACCGAGGACATCGATGGACTCTTTGTGGTGGTTTCCCTGTGAAAAGAACCGCTGGTTACTTCATGTCCCCACGCTCTGGCGCTTCGCATCAGGCCGCCCGTTGCGAGTGCCAGCCCGATACCAGGTTTTGACAAGATTCCCGCAAGACCGCTGCGAGGGTCACGCCAGATGGACGCGGTATGCTCGGCTCCCGGCGATGCAAGGGAGGCAACCCATGGTTCGCAACAACAATGCAGGGCACCGCGCCACGAAGCGACCGAAGACACCCATCAACCACACCAGCGCTCGCAGGGCGCGAAGCGCTCCCCAGCTCCCCCACACATCTGCAGCCGTATCCTCTGCATGCGGGTCAGCGAGACGCATCCTGCTCGCCTCCCTTGCGCGCCGTGTGCACGCGCCTGTCCTCGCACGCCTTATCCTGGGCGTCGTCGCGCTCTTCTTGCTTTGCACAAGCATCCCGCAACCGGCGAACGCGACGGTGAGCGTGCCTCCATCGTTTGCCAACAACGTCACCGTGAAGAAGCGCGATGCGGCAACCGGTGCCCTGGGATCTCCCATCACCTGGTGGGACCTCTCCGATGGCACCTGGTGCGTCTGTGGATCGGTTCACTCCAACGCGCCATCCATCGGCGATACCTACGGCCCTGCGGTCGCAGTCGAGGACTTCACCTATAGCGACACGCACGACACCGGCAACCCGCCACTGAGCAGCGCCGTGGTGACGTCTTCCTTCGATGCGCACGCCATGGCCTACGCGGCGGCCTATTCCCCCACCTCGACCCTCGGCCGAGCAACCTACGGGTTCACCGGCAGAGACGACCAGCTCCGTGCTGCATGGGAATTCACCAAGCATTTGGTGAACGGCGCGTACGTCCAAGGCGATGCCATCTGGTACCACGGCTATGAGTTCTACGACCTGTACGAGAATTGGGACGGCAGCGATACCGGACGTCTCAAGGATGCCTCCGAGCTCGCGAAGTGTCAGGAGCTGGCGCAGGACGCGCTCGCGCATTCCGGACAGAGCGGGTGGTGGGACGACGCCCTGTGGCTGCGAAGAAACCTCACCAACCCCGACGCGCAGAGCATCTTCGTCATCATTCCCGTAACACCATCTGCCCGGGTGACGTTTACGAAAGTCTCCGCCGACGCCTCTCTCACCGCCGGTAACGAAGAATACGCCTACGCGGGCGCGACGTACGAGATCTACGATGCCGCCACAGATAAGCTGGCGGCAACGATTACCACCGACGAACACGGGCATGCGACCTGTGACCTCACCTTTGGCAGCTACTATGCAAAAGAGACTGAGGCGCCGAAGGGCTTCGCGCTCAACCCTGAAAACCAGCATTTCGAAATCCTGGAGACGAGCGCCACCGCAGAGGTCGAGCTCGCCGATACTCCGGGTTCCGTGAGCATAACCATCCAGAAGCGCGATTCCGCGACCGGACAGAGCGCTCAGCCAGGAACTTCATTCGAAGGGGCGGTGTATACCGTCGTCGATGCCAACGGTGTGGCGCACACGGCTGCCACCGACGAGCAGGGGCGCGTGCGCATCGACGGGCTCCCGCTCGGCACGACCACCATCACGGAAACGAAGGCTCCCGAGGGATACAAGCTCGATACCCGCGTCCATACCTATACCGTGCATGCGAAAGATCTCGACGCATCTGGCGTCATCGAGCTTGAACCCGTGGATGATTTCGCAGAAGACGTCATCGCCTTCGATCTCGAGATCGCAAAGACGCTTGGTTCCGATACCCCTTGGGAGGAGACGGACGGCCACAGCGAGCCCGCCGCAAACGTGCGCTTCGAGATCATCTCGAACACCACAGGTTCTGTGGTGGGGACGATCACCACTGGGGAAGATGGCTTTGCGAGCACGGCGGACGACCCTGCTCTTTGGTTCGGTAAGGGCACGCGGCCAGCAAAAGCCTCGGGAGCCATCCCCTATGACGCGGCTGGATACACGATACGAGAAGACCCAGCTACGGTGCCGAGCGGCTTCGACGCCGTGGGGTCGTGGCAGATCGGTGCGGAGCAGATGGTAGACGGCGCAACGCTGCGCTACTCCCTGCGCGACGAGCAGATCTCGACACGCCTAGAGATCGTGAAGGTCGATGCGGCAAGCGGCGCGCGGATCCCACTCGCCGGGTTCTCGTTTCAGATCATCGATGCGACCGGATCGCCGGTAAGCATGACGAACTGGTATCCCGAAGCCTCCGAAATTGACACGTTCACCACATCGGCTGATGGGTCGGTGACGCTGCCCGAGCGCCTTGCGCCGGGAACATATACCGTACGTGAGGTGGCCGCGGCAGCCCCCTACCTTCTCGGTTCCGAGATTTCCCTCTCCTTATCCGACGACTTCGAAAGCGCAGCTCCGCTCGCCGTGGTCGAAGTCGAAGACGACCAGGCGATGGGTGCCGCGCGCATCCAAAAAACCTGCGCGGGAGAGCCGGCGGCGCATGATGGCGGCTGCTCGCTTGCAGGAGCGGAGTTCGATGTGGTTGCGGTGGGCGACATCGTGAGCCCGGACGGAACGGTACGCGCCGTAGACGGCGAGGTCGTCGACCACATCACGACCGACGCCGAAGGAGCTGCGGAGACAGACGAGCTCTGGCTCGGCTCCGGCAGCGCGACCTACGCCCTCATCGAGACGAAGGCTCCTGCAGGCCACGTACTCGACACCGAGCCCCATGAGTTCACGCTCTCCTACGAAAACGCGACAACAGAGCTCGTCTACACCGATGTGATCGTGGAAAACGAGCCGACCGAGACGCTTGTCGATAAGAATATCCTGTGCACGGACGAGCCGCTCGCAAATGCCGTCTTCGAGCTCTGGCAGGCGGAAGACGAGCTTCGCTACGACCCTAAGGACGGCATGGGCGCCGTGGCGATCCGTGCGGAGGGCGCATCGGAAGCGGCGTTGTTCCTGGTGAGCGACACAGAGGATGAAACGAGCTCACCGATTCCCCTTTCCCACGATGAACAGCAGGCCGTGTTCACCGGCACTGGTCTCCCATCCGGCCTCTACAGCGTTCTCATCGACGGCGTGTCTACCGGACGCATCGACGTCCAAGCCGGTAGCTGCTCTTATGGGATCGTTGAAGACGATGCGTTCGCCCAAACAAGCCACCTTCTCGAACAGGGCGTCGAGGCGATCGAACTCACCACAGGTGCAGATGGAACCATTCGCATCGCACATCTCAGAGCAGGCTCCTATCGCATCGAGGAGCAGCAGGCGCCGGCAGGTTATCTCACCGATGGAAAGATCCACTACTTCACCGTGGATGAACAGGGATTAACCGAAGGAATAGAGAGCTACGCGATCGCTGTCGAAGACGATTATACGAAGGTTGATATCTCGAAACGCGACGTCACCGATGAGTCCGAAATCCCGGGTGCGCGGCTCGTGTTGCTCGACAGCGAAGGGACGGTGCTCGACCGCTGGATATCGAACGAGGAGGCGCACCGCATCGACGCCCTCGCACCCGGCGTATACACCCTCGTCGAAGAGATGACTCCGCACGATTACGACCAGGCGACTGCCGTGGAGTTCCGCGTGCTCGAGACCGGCAAGGTGCAAAACGTCACCATGTACGACGAACCCATCGAGGCCTCCGGCGAAATCGACAAACGCCAAGAGATCGCGGATCCCGTGGCTGAAGCCACCGAGGCGAATGGTGATGGGAAGAACCGTGCGGAGGTCACGGTATCCGACGAGGGGCGCTTCGACTACTCGATCGATTTCCGCTCGACAAGCTCAACTTGGGTGGATGAGTTCACCGTCACCGATGAGCTCAGCGGGGCAGCCGAAGGGTTAGCCGAACTCATCTCGATCACAACGCCGCAGGCGTCTGGCGACTATGATGGCAAACTCAACGTGTGGTACCGAACAGCAGCTGTTGAAATGACGGCCGAGAGCGAAGAAGGCGCACAACATGAGCCGCATGTGGATGATGGAGAACCTCCCAGCACGACCGCCAACGCCACGCTCTCCGATGGACATCCAAACCCCTGGCTCAACGACGCCTCCAATGAGGATGTCCTGGGCGACGATGGCCGCGCGGTCGACTACACCGGCTGGCACCTCTGGGCGGAAGGAATAGATTCCACTACGGCAACCGAGCTCTCGATACAAGACCTTGATCTCTCTGCTGGGGAGCGGGTGGTTGCCATCCGCCTTGAATACGGATGCGTTAACGCCGGCTTTGCCAGCCGCTTGGATAGCTGGGATCGCGATGACCTCCACGACGAGCACGACGACCTCGAGAATATTACCGCCAAGCACGCAGGCGAAGAGCTCACCGAGGGCGTCGAGTACGCACCGCTCGTGCTGCACATGAAGGTCACAAAGGCCTACACCGGAGACGCTGAACTCACCAACGCCGCACGCGTCGACCTCTATCGCAATGGCGGCACGCGCACCACAACCGACCAACTTGAAGACCATGACAGCGATGCCGTCGCGCAGGTGCCGCGCACCCTCGCAGAGAAGCTTGCGCAAACAGGCGTAGCGATGGTCACGCCGCCGCTTATCTCTACCGCCATCATCCTCTTGTTCGTCTGGTTGCGTCTTGGGAAGCGAGGCCGCTCGTGACGGTACGCACCGCGGGGACGGGTTCGCACGCGCCCACCCCCGCACGCCTGGCGACACTTGTCCTGGCGCTGCTCTGCATTGGAAGCGCCGCTTCGATTACCGCGAGCCACGACTGGGACGCATGGGAGTATGCACAGCTTGCACTCGCGCGCGACGACCCCGCACCCGAAAACGGAACGGGCATTGATGGGCATCTCCCCGCGGCATGGCTGCGCATAGACGGAACCGGGATCGATCTTCCGGTGGCAGCTCTTGAGGACACTGCACCTGATGAATATTACCTCACGCACGACCTGTGGGGTGAGCGAAGCAGCCTCGGTTGCCCGTTCATGGACCGCCGTTCCCTTCCCGGTAGCCGCCACATCATGGTCTTCGGCCATCGCGTCGGATGGACGAACCAGATGTTCACACCGCTCTGGAACAGCTACGAACAACATCGCTTCGATGAGCTGGGGGATGCCGTTTGGGAGATGCCGGGAGCGGAGGCGGAACGGCTCCATCCGCTCTGCGCCATGCGTGTTGACGCGTATTTCGCGCCCATCCAGCGCTTTTCCTGGGATAGCGATGACGCATTCCGCACCTGGCTCGTCGAGCTCACCGAAGCGGCTTCGGCACGGAGCTCAGAATGGGAGGTACTCGTCGAGGACGCAGAGCGCGCCCTCACCCTCGTCACCTGCGCGGAAGCGAACGGTAGAAGCTCCACGAGAACCATCGTGGTCTTCGTTGCAGGCGAAGAAGAAAGTGCGCACAGAAGCGGGTCTACAGAACCCTGACGGCTGCCTGCGCTTCGGAACCCTTCGTTGTTCCGATGGAATACACGAAATATGCAGCGGCAAAACCGATCGTGAGCGCCACGACCGCCCCCACAAGATATGCCTTCCAGTGCCGCTTTACAAACGCGATGAACTCTCCCACGGAACCCTCCGGTGTTTACCTGCGCCCCGATACCGCACTCCGCCGAATCTTCAGACCTCGGCGGAGTGCCCGGTATCCTACGAGCGGCGAATCACTTCGGTCACGACATCCGCGACCATGTTCACGTTCTTGGCATTCACCCGATACGGAAGGTCGTCTACCGTATGGGAGCACGCGATACGGCCATCCTCGACGCCGGCGATCGTGAGCGAGCGCAAGCTCCGCTCCATAGCGCGGTAGGCGTCGGTGGCAAGATAGGGTGCCTCGATCTCGCCGAACTCCTCGTGCAGGGCGCCGGATACGCGACGCACGAGGTTCATGATGCGCTTGTCGCCCTTGAGCACGCGCCGCTCGCCCTCGAGGGAAAGCATGCAGGGTTCACCCGCGCCGATGCTCTCAAGGTTGATGAGGAACACGCCGCGAAGCTTATCGCGATGCGTGTCGAGGAACGCTCGGATACCAGCGTTGTCGAACTCAGACGCGCCCGTTGCCACGAACCAGATGTCGTGTCCAAGCAGCTCGTCGTCGCCCATCGAGGTGACGGCATCGCGAAGCTCATCGACGGAGACGCCATCAGCGCCTGCGGCGCCACCCTTCCAGTCATCGCCTTCGAAGTTATCCCACGAGCCGATATCGCGGCCGGAAAGCTTGGCGTCGAAGCCCTCATCGACTCCCAACCAGTCGCTCATGCTCTCTTCCTGGCGCTTCTTCTTGCCGAACAACTTGCCGAAACCGCGACGGCGCTCGGGGGTCGCCGGGACGGCACCGATCGGAGCATCGGCACTAATCGTCTCGAACACGCCGGGTGCCGGTGCAGGGGCGTCGTAGGCCGCCGGCTCCACGATATCGTTCGGTCCGATGACGCTGAACCCGCTCGGAGCGGACTGCGGCACGGACGGTTCCATCGCCGGCACCGACGGCATCGGCTCGGCTACCTCGACCTCATCCGGAACGGACGACACCGCAGAGAACGGGTCGACGACCGCGGAAGACGGGTCGGGAAGGTCGAACAGCGAGGCGCGGCTCGATGCGTTGACCTGGCTGATCGAAGGAACCGAGGGATCGGGTACGGTGTTGAACGTACGTTGGGGCACGCGAGGGATCTGTGGGCGAGGCGTCGCGATCTGCGCCATGAGAGAATCGACCGTCTCCACCGGCTGCGCCGGAACAGCATCCGGGATGGACGCCGAGGTGGCCGCCGGCTCGGGGGTAGCGATTTCCTGCGCGCCGGCAGGTTCTGTCGCCACCACCTCGGGAACCTCGAAGGCACGTGTCTCGCCCAGAGCAGGCTCGGCCCCCTCCTCAACCGCGGCAGTCTCGTCTAGCGTGTCGACGGGCGCAGAATCCATCGCCTCCGACAAAGAGGCGTCCTCGGATGCAACGGGGACGTCGGTCTCGCCGCTCACGAGCTCGTCTGGCTGCTCCTCCTCTGCGTCCTCGTCCTCATGGGCGCCAAGCGATTCGAGGACGCCCTTGCCGCGGCGCTTCATGCCGTTGAAGAGCCGCGCCGCGCCAGAACCGACCGCGGACAACGCACCGGCGATGCCCGCCTGACCCGCAGGCGGGAAGAATCCGCCTTCGTCTTCGGGCTCCTCTTCGTAGGCGTCGCCCTCATCAAAGGCCTCACCGGAATCCTGTTCATAATCGAACGGTGCGGCATCGACTTGCTCGATGGCCTCCCCGGCTTCTTCAGAATCCTCCGTTGGAGCGGTCGTCTCTTCATCGACCTCGGGCTCGTCGTCTTCGTACACGATGACACACGATTCCGGCACCATGCCGATCGCGCGAATCGCGTCCTCACCGAAGCGATAGTTGCCGAACGCGTTCACAAGCTCGGGCTCATCGTCTGCGCCAGCAACGTCCTCTTCGGGAGCGTCGTCTTCGCCAGCCTCCGAAAGATCGTCGGCTGGTGCTTCGGAGGCGTCCTCTTCCTCATGGATGTCGGCATCGATCTCTGCGGCAGCGGCGGCGATCACCGGTTCCATGGAAATCGCAGCGGTCGCCCCGAGGTCGACGGGAGCCTCGTCGACGTCGATCGACATCGAGGCCGTCCCTTGGAGCGCATCCTCCTCATCGCCGGGCTCGGACGCAGCTTCACCCTCATCCGTCGCGGCGGCATCCTCGGGAAGGTCTCCCGCAGCGATTGCGGCGGCGAGCTCTTCCTCTTCCGCTATGCGAACTTGCTCGGAAAAGTATTCGTCAAAAGGAACGTCCTGCGGGAACTCGTCATTTCCGGCATATGGGGCGACGGCGTCCATGACGCCAAGCATCGAGGCGACCGACGACTTGTTGCAGACGGAACCCGAGGTGTAGGGCAGAACGTAGCGGTTCGCGATCACGCCGACCGCGTACGCCAGCGGAACGAGCGCCGCAGCGATCGCAAGAATCCACAGCACGATCTTCGCCGCAGGCGGGAACGGGAACAGGCGCAGCACGGCAATGACGGCGGGAACGAGCATCATGTAGGGCATGAGCTTCGAGATGATCGGACGGTAGGTGGCATACGGCATGCCCGCGAACAGATCCGCACGCGGCGAATCGTAGTGAGCTACCACGACCACCGGGCGGTTGCGCGGCGAAGCGAGGGGCCCCTCGGCCTTGTGGTAGGCAATCACATTTTGCGAAACACCCGCGCCGCCGGCGCTGGGAAGCACGATCTTCCCCATGCGCTCGAGCACGTAAAGCACCGCCATGGCAATGGCGACGAGCGCGCCGATGATGCCGACCGCGCCGCCGATTCCCATGAGCACCGAGCCCAAGAAGAGTCCGATGCCCAGCGCGGCGCGCATGACGCGCGGGGTAGGCGACGCGTTGAATTCCTGTACCTCGGGTTCGAACCCGTGGGCGGTGAAGATCGCCGCGATATCCTCGGCGGCGACGCGTTCCTCCTCGCTGCACGCCGGCGTTATGCCCGTGTTCTGTAGCAGGTGTCCAAGGTATTTCCGGGTAGTAGCCATCGGGTTATCCTATCCCTGTTCGTCGTGCGGTGTCCGCTCGCGGACGCATAGGTGATGTCTCCATCTTGCAAAGTATACCGCTCTTGCACTATTTCTGTCGCGTTGCCGCAGGTTATCTGCATCACGCATACGAATTGCACCTTTCTATCTCCATAAGACGACGCGTGGCGCTCGTGTAGAATGGGAAAACCAGGGAGGTGAGGGCATGTCGGCAAAAGATGCACGCGACCGAATCGCAGACGATGCGGTGGCACAGCGCCTCCTCAACCTCGCCTTTATCTTCAACACCTCGACCAGGCCGATCTCGACGGACGAGATCGTGAGCGACTCCGATCTGGGCTACGGGTCGACGAATCGCGAATCCGAGGTCAAGAAGTTCAACCGCGACAGGAAGAAGCTTTCCGAACAGGGCATCGAGATCGTCCCCGCGCCCGTTGAGCTCGGCGCGGAAAACGAGACGGCGCTCTGGGTGCTCGATCGCGAGAACACCTTCGCCGCAGGCGGCATCATTACGCCTGGTGATGCGGCGCTCCTCGCCGAAGCGATCGACGAGTACCTTTCCGAGCAAACGAGCCCCCTCAGGACTCCCCTCATGCATATCCGCACGAAGGTGGCGGAGGTTGCGCGAAGTCCCCAGGAGCCCTCTGCGGCGGCGCCTGCAAGCGCGCACCAGGCCATGCTGGACACCATCTGGCTCGCGTTCTCCCTGCACCGCACGCTCAGCTTCTCCTACACCAACGCACACGGCGAGGCCTCGCGCCGCTCCGTGCAGATCTTCGGTATCTTCAACCACGAGGGAGCGACCTATATCGTCGGCCTCGACGATGCCTCGCATGCCTTGCGCACCTTCCGCACCGATCGCATGGAGCAAGCCCTGCGCCCCGGCGCGCCCTACCGCATACCCGATGACTTCGATATTCATGAGTTCCTCTTCTTGCCATTCGACTTCGGCGGTGAGGAGGGCATCGACGCCACCTTCTCGTTCCCTTCCGGACGCGACGCACACGCTCTCACGCACGGCAGGGGCACCGTGTCCCCCGCTCCCGACGGATCCCTGCGGTGGACGGTCCGCGTGCGCAACCTCGATGCGGCGGCGGCGTTCGCACTCGAACACGCGCGGGATGGCATGAGGCCGTGCGCACCGCAGGCACTCATCGACGCTTGGGGGGCTAAGATCAGAGAGGCGGTCGAAATCCATGAGACACGATGACCGCGTGCGCGCAGCCCTTCGACTCCTCGAAGCGCTCACCGCCTCCCCCGAGCACGCCATCGGGCACGCGTACGCATGCGATTTGCTCTCTTGTACGACTCCTGAGCTCGAAAGCTATTGCGAGCTCTTGTCGACGCTCGCGGACCGCGAGACCGGTGCCCGCGCAATCGTCACCCGCACAGAAGACGCCGTCTCCCTCACCGGCACCGCCGGCGCACTCCAACCGCTCCGTTTGAGCCTGGCAGAGGGTATCGTGCTGTCCCATGTTTTGGGAACGCTCAACATCGAGCGCGGCGCATCCGAGCGGCTCACGAGCTCCCTGCTGGGCAAGCAGGATGCACTCGGCAGCTCGCAGACGCTCATCGCGAGCACGATCTCCTACGGTACGTGCTACCAGTGCCTCTCCGAGGCAATCGAAGATGGCGTGCGGTGCCGAATCTGGTACCGAGCGCATGACGATACCGTCGCCGCGCCGCGCCTCATCGACCCCGCCCGTATCGACACCGAAGACGCCGCCGCATACCTCATCGCTTGGAATGTTGAAAAGGACGAAGAACGCCGGTATCGGCTCGACCGCGTCTCGAGCGTCGAATTCACCGAAGATTCCGTCACGCGCCACGTGTGGAGCGAGCGATCGCTCACCGCGAGCTTGAGCTCCAGCGGCACCCTCGTCACCGTCGAGTGCTCACACGCGCGGGCGATGCAGCTCACCTGGGCGGGTATCGCCTCGGTATCCGCAGCGCCCGAAGACCCAGATCGGGTATGTCTGAGCGTTCACGTCACCTCGGAACACTGGCTCTTCGACGAGGTGCTCGCCGCTGCGAGTGATATGAAGATCGTCTCGCCGGGCAGCCTCGCCCGCACCTTCGTGGAATATGCCCGAAGCCTCCTTGCCGAACACGTCGGTTCACCCCGGTCATAAGCTCCGAGAGGCGGCCCTATTCGTGGGAGCGGCGCCAGAGTTCGAGGTACCGACCCACCTGCTTGGCATCGATCCGCTGGTACATCGCCGTCGGCAGCGACGAGAGGAACTTCTTCCCGTACCCCTTGGTCACGAGCCGCGAGTCTGCCAGCACGAGCACGCCGGTATCTGTCGACGAGCGGATGAGCCTGCCCGCCGCCTGCTTGACCTCGAGTACGGCGTCGGGGAGCGCGTAGCGAGCCCATGCGCGATCCTCACGGTGGGCACGCTCGCATGCTAGCGGATCTGTGGGGCTCGCGAACGGAAGCTTGGGGATGATGACGCAGCGAAGCGTCTCCCCCGACGCATCGAACCCCTCCCAGAACGCCTTCAGGGCGAAGAGCGACGACGAGCGCTCGGCCACGAAATGGTCGCGCAAACGCCGCGCCGAACTCATGCGCAGTTGGCAGGCGAGCTCAAGCCCCTCAACGGCGAGACGCGGCTTCACGCGCTCGAACAGCTCCTCCATGTCGCGACGGTTGGTGAAGAGCGTGAGCACCGAGCCCTCCATGGCGACATGGACATCGACGAGCAGCTCTTCGAGCGCGTCGATGTAGGCGTCGCGGTTCCGAGGGTCGGGCAGGTCGGAAGCGACCACGATTGACATGTTCGCGTCGAAATCGTAGCTCGAATCGAGGTGGAGTGACTTCGAGGAACCGCTCGGCAACCGGTCGAGTCCGACCGCGTGCTCGAAGTGTTTGAAGTCGCCCGACACCGAAAGCGTCGCCGAGGTGAAAATCGCCGTGTGGAGCTCGGGGAGCCATTGTTCGGCAAGCGCCTCGCCGATATCGAGCCGCTCCGCGGTGAGCGCTTCCCCGCCCGCGCGCAGCCGACGGTTCACTTGCAGGGAATAGACGTAGCGTTTGTCCTCGCCGCGAACGATAAGGGCAAGGCCTTCCTTCAGATCGGCGATTCGTCGCGCGTGCTCGGAGACATCGGCGGCGCGCTCGGGCGCATCTTGCGCAAGCGCGTCTGCGAGCGCGCGGAGCGCCTTCTCCACCTCCTCGAGTGCATCGACGGCACCGAACGCCGTGGGCAGGAACGCAGACCAGCCCTCGCTTTCGCGCAGTTCGTCCCCGATCCATAGGTTCACCTGGTCGTATCCGCCGCCGCGCGCGGTCTTAGAAAGCTCGCGCACCGCATCGAACAGATCGGCCATGGAGCGTGAAGCGCGTGTCGCGCACGCAACCGCCCGTGCACAGAGCCCCATATACAGGGTCGCCGCTTCATGATGCGAGAACTCTCTGCCGATGGTTCCGAGCGTTCCCGCACCCTCGCCTCCCAGGCGTTCGAACACGGAACGCGAATCGTCTGCAGAGACCGTGATGGCCCATTGGCGTCGCGCCTCACGTTCCACGGAATGTGCCTCA
This sequence comes from uncultured Collinsella sp., assembly GCA_900538305.1. Lineage (GTDB taxonomy): Bacteria > Actinomycetota > Coriobacteriia > Coriobacteriales > Coriobacteriaceae > Enorma. The sequence continues at coordinate 81,828 of UPXY01000001.1, read as the reverse complement.
TCGACGACCCAATGGCGGATGGGTGGCAAGATCTTTCCCTCCGCCGCGACGTTTCTAAAAAGCAGGGAGTGATTGGTCACGACCACATCCGAGCGTGCCGCCCGACGCCGAGCTCCGTGCACAAGGCAGGCATCGGGGAAGAAGGGGCAGAGCCTGCGAGCGCACTCGCGCGAACCTGTGGTGAGGTCTTGGCGATTCACGCTCTTCCAGCGAATCCCCAGCGCATCGAGGTCACCGCTCGGGCTCTGGCACGCGAAGGCGTAGATCACCGCGATCGCCGTCAGCGTATCCGCCGGATCGCGTTCGGTTTTGATCTCCGCGGTACTGCGGGCGAGCCGCTCAAGCTTGCGCAGACAGGGATAGTGATCGAACCCCTTGAGCGCGCAGTACGAGATACCTCCCTCGATCGCATCACTCAACTTAGGCAACTCGTGGTACATGAGCTGGTCGGCGAGGTTGTTCGACTTCGTCGCTACACCCACCGTGATATTGTTCTCCTTCGCGGCCGCGACGAGGGGAACCAGATAAGCAACGGACTTTCCCACGCCCGTCCCGGCCTCGATAACGCGGTTGGTGCTGCTCGCGATGGCATCGCGCACCTCGCAGGACATCTCAACCTGTTCCGCGCGCGGCTCGAATGTCTCGTACATCTTCGCCACGACGCCACCGGGCTCATAGCATGCCTCGATGGCTTGGTCGCTTGGCATGGCGAGCGCAGGCAGGTCATCGGAATCGAAGCGTTCCTCCCCCGGCTCGTCCTCGAGCACGCGCGCTCGCGCCGCCCGCAGCGAGAACGGCTCGTCGGTCATGTTCTGCGCAAGGAACGAGAATACCGGCCGGTACGACCAGGCGACGTCGGGATGGGTATCCGCAAGCAGGCGGAGCAAGCCGGCTGGGAGATCGGTGAGCGCGGTGAGCAGGATGCGCCACATGCCGGCGAGCGCATCCACATCATCGGTTGCCCGGTGCGACACCGCCGCGCACCCGAAGAGCTCGGCCATAGACGAAAGCTTATGCGAAGCCAAGCGGGGCAGTGCGATGCGTGAGAGCGCTAGCGAGTCGATCCAGATATCGCTCACGTTGACGCCGCCTTTTACCGCCTCGATGAACGAGCGGTCGAAGGTGGCGTTGTGCGCGACAACCGGCCTGCCTGCCACGAACTCCGCGAGCGCTTCCACCGCTTCGCGCGCCGAGGGAGCATGGATGACATCCGCATTCCGAATACCCGTGAGCTTGATGATTTCGTCTGGAATCGGTCCTGTGGGGTGCACGAAGGTGTCGAAGCGCTCCTTAATACCCTGTTGGGTGAGGACCGCGGCAGAGATCTCGATCAGCTCGTTGTCGCGAACGGAAAGTCCGGTCGTCTCGGTATCGAGAATGACCACGTCTTCCTCGATGATGCCGAACACGCGCTCCCGCGCGCGCTCCGCAAGCGTCTTGTACTGCTCTATCACGAATCGCGGAGTGCCAGGGAGCACTGCCGCTTCCATCGTCATGGAACCGATGAGCTCTGAGGACACTTATCCCTCCGCCTTCGCGAGCGCGATGCGGATCAGCTCGTCTGCAACATCGCCGAGCGAGAGACCCACATGGCGAGCTTCATCGGGGAAGAGCGAGGTCTCGGTCATACCGGGAATGGTGTTCGTCTCGAGAATCACCGGTCCGCGATCGCACACGATGAAGTCGCTGCGCGAGAAACCGGTGCAGCCAAGAGCCTCATGCGCCTGAACAGCGAGCTCCTGGGCACGCACATAATCTTCCTTTGAAATCTCGGCAGGAATACGGTGCACGAGCGACGGGTCGATATACTTCACGTCGAGTCCGTAGAACTCGGAACCTTCCTGAGGCAGAATCTCCACGATAGGCAGCGCCTGCGCAGGGCTTCCGAATACACCGACGGTGATTTCCGTCCCCACAAGACGCTCCTCGATAAGCGCTTTCGAATCGTGCTCGAACACGAGCTCGAGCGCATCGGGAAGCTCATCCTCGTTATGCACGAGCGTTACGCCGAAGCTCGACCCATTCACGGCGGGCTTCACGAAGCACTCCTCTCCCACGACATCGACGATATCCGCGATGCACACGTCATCGTCGTCATGGAGCACGATATCGCGCGCGACGGGGATTCCAGCACGAACGTAGAGCGCTTTGGATACCGTCTTGTCCGCAGCACAAGCGCTCGCAATGACATCCGAACCCGTGTAGGGAATACCGAAGTACTCGAGGATGCTCTGAATCATGCCGTCCTCGCCGCCGCGACCATGGAGCGCGATGAAGGCTACGTCGTAATTTCCGTTCGCAAGCGCCCCGAGAAACTCATCGTCGGCAGGATCGAGCTCATCCACAGACTCGTAGCCCACACCGCGCAGCGCCTTCGCAACGGCATGGCCGGAGTCGAACGATATGTCGCGTTCATCGGAAATACCGCCCTCGAGCACCGCTACGCGCAGGGCACCCCGGTTGATGTCTGTCATGGTCTGCTCCTTTATTGTTCGACGCCAAACCCGTCGGATTCTCGATTCCCTTATTGTATATATGAATGGTACGCGCACGTCCGGACAGTTCATATCTTTGAGAAAGGCATTCCATGGAACGCACGAACGGCCTCGTCGATATCCGTTCACTCACCGCATCCGAGCTGCAGGAGGTTATCGCTGAGCTGGGACAGCCGGCGTTTCGCGCCAAACAGGTGAATGAATGGCTGCACCAAAAGAACGCCGCTTCCTTCGATGAGATGACGAACATTCCGAAGGCGCTTCGAGAGCGGCTCGCCGAAACGTACTGCATCGCACGTCCCATAGAAGCGGTGAAGCAAGTCTCTCGTGACGGCTCACGTAAGTATCTCCTTCAGTTCGCCGACGGCGTTGCGGTCGAGACGGTTGGCATGCCCACGCGCAACCGCCTCGCCGTGTGCATCTCTACCCAGGCCGGCTGTGCCATGGGTTGCTCCTTCTGCGCGACCGGTCTTGCCGGCCTTACGCGTTCTCTGACCGCTCAGGAGATGGTCGACCAGGTGACGCACGTTGCACAGGATTTCGGGGAACGCGTGACGAGCGTTGTGTTCATGGGACAGGGCGAGCCGTTTGCGAACTACGACGCTACCATCCAGGCGCTGCGCATGCTCAATGATGAAAACGGTCTGAATATCGGTGCTCGTCACCTTACGGTTTCGACAAGCGGTATCATCCCGCGCATCCGCGATTTCGCACGCATTCCGGAACAGTTCACGCTCGCCGTCTCGCTGCACTCTGCCATCCAGTCGACACGCAACCAGCTCATGCCCGGCGTGAAGAAATACACGCTTCTTCGCCTTCATGAAGCGCTTCAATTCTACACGGAGACCACTGGAAGACGTCCAACATATGAGTTCGCCATGATCGAAGGCGTGAACGATACGAATCCCGAAATGCAAGCTCTGTGCGACTTTTGCGAGGGCACACTCTGCCACGTGAACCTCATCCAGCTCAACGACATTCCCGATAGCCCCTTCAAACCATCCCCCATGAAGAAGGTCGAAGACCTCCAGCGCCGACTCGCTTCCCGGGGCATCGAGACTACCATCCGCAACTCGCGCGGCTCCGATATCGATGCAGCGTGTGGACAACTGAAGCAGCGCAAGATCGGCTCACGTCGCTCTTAGACATAGCTCGCTTGTAGATATAGCCACAAGACAAACACACGAAGGGCTCCCTGCCTCATCCAGCAGGGAGCCCTTCGTGCTCAACATACCATTCTTGCCTATGCGTAACGGTTCATGAACCTCAATTTTGTAAGGTACCTTATTAGTATGCTTTAGTTAATACCCTACACTCTCCCATTGATGAGCAACCCATTCCTGGTTGATCTTCGGATTCTTCGTCATCTGTGCAGTACGAACCGCAACGTCTTCCGACATGTTCACGATTTTTTTCTTTGATGTTTCATAGGCATCACGTGCGCTACGGCTGAACCTATACCGAAGCTCTGGGTCGGTCACAATCCTATATCCCACCGCAACACCTACCGCAACGGCAGCAGCGCTCACGACGATACCGAACACCAACGATCCCGTGTTCTTCATTCCTTGTCACCTACGATCCGCTCGATGATGCTCGAGAGCTCATCCTCATCCTTGAACTCAATCTCTATCTTGTTCTTGCCACGCGTATTCTTCACCCGTACGTTCGTATTGAATGCCTGACGCAAGATTCGCGCTGCACGCTTATACGATTGAGGAGTAACGGGGCGCGGTGCTTTCGGCTCTTCAGTGACAGAAAAGAGCGGAGCGAGATGTTCTGTCGCTCGCACCGACAAACCGTCTTGAACGACCTTCTCCGCTAGTTTGATGCGTGCATCCTCATACGGAACCGCAAGAATCGCTCGAGCGTGTCCTGCGGTGAGCTTTCCTTCAAAGAGCATCTGCTGAACAGGTTCCGGCAGATCAAGAAGACGCAAGGCGTTTGTGATTGCAGAGCGTGATTTCGATACCGCTTTGGATAAGGCATCCTGCGTCATACCACTCGCGTCAATCAACTGCTTGTACCCACGCGCTTCTTCAATTGGATTCAGGTCAGAACGTTGGAGGTTCTCAATGAGTGCGAGCGCGAGCACTTCTGTCTCATCAACATCCTTTACGATAACAGGAACCTTGCTGATCTCTGCAAGTTTCGATGCTTGGTATCTTCGCTCGCCTGCAATGATCTGATACCCCTTGCCATCCCTTCTCACAAGCAACGGCTGTAGAACGCCATGCTCGCTGATTGAATCCGCAAGCTCCTGCAGTTCCTTCTCGTCAAAATGTGTGCGCGGTTGGTTAGGATTCGGATGAATATCTTCAATGTTTACTAGGGTTTCGCTAGCAGCTTGACCAGTTTCATGTTGCGCCTCACCCATAAGGGCATTGAGACCCTTTCCAAGTGCGACTTTCTTCTTAGCGGCTGGCACGTGCGATCACCTCATCTGCAAGCTCAAGGTATGCTTCCGCTCCTTTATTCTGCGGTGCATAGGTGGTAACTGGCATACCGAATGAAGGGGCTTCTGAAATCTTGACAGTTCGAGGAATGAGCGTTTGGAAGACATCGTCACCGAAGTAGTTACGTACTTCCTCCACAACCTGGTTTGCCAGTGACGTACGTGAGTCATACATCGTCATGAGCACACCATAGACCTCAAGATCCCTATTGATGCGTTCCTTGACCATTTTCATTGACTCGAGGAGCTTTGTAACACCTTCGAGAGCATAGTATTCGCACTGAATCGGAATGAGTACGCTATCCGCTGCCGCTAGAGCATTGATTGTGAGAAGACCAAGGGACGGAGGGCAGTCTATAAATATGAAATCAAAATACTCTGCGACTGGTCTAATGAGCTCTTTCAAGCGTGTTTCACGCGCCATAGCAGAAACCAACTCGATTTCTGCACCGGCGAGCTGTATGGTTGCTGGAATTACATATACTCCACTCGTTTCCGTTTCAATTATCAGTTCTGACGCTTGAACGTCGTGGATCAGTGCATCATAGACGCATTGCTCGAGCTCTTCCTTTTCAATTCCAAGGCCACTCGTGCTATTACCTTGCGGATCGAAATCCACAAGAAGAATCTTCATGCCCTTTTTCGCTAATGCCGCAGATAGATTTACCGCAGTGGTACTTTTTCCTACGCCACCCTTTTGGTTGATTATTGCAATAGTGCGCGGTAATTCCGTTGTATTACGCTGAATATCGGTGTACCCCATCTTACCTCCCTATGTTCGTTTTAGCTACAGTTCGGTGCAGACGGTTTTATCAGCCTTATAAGCCAACAGGTAAGCACCATTAACCCATTATGTTTCACGTGAAACATAATGACAAGCTTGAAACTAAAATAGCCCGATGTTTCACGTGAAACATCGGGCTATTCAATGAACGGGGTAGTGTGATTCAGTATCCAAGCGGTTGTTTCTTCGCAACGCCGACTTTTCGAGGAAGACCGAGTTTCGCTTCACGCTTTTTTACAAGCGTAAGAATAGTACGCTCTCCAAGGTTGTCCGGCAGTTCAATATGCAAAGAATCTTCGAATTCAAACCCACAGAGCTTTGCTGCATGTAAGCCAGCGGAAAGCTCCTCAGGAGAAGGAACACCTTTAGTAACAACAAGGCGTCCATCTAAACATAAGAGTGGCGCAGCATACTCAAGCAACACCGACAGCGGAGCAACTGCGCGAGCAACAACACAAGCACAGGAAGCGCGGTGATCACGCGCATACACCTCAACACGTTCATGAGAGGTCACAACACAAGGAATATCAAGCTTTACCAGGAAGGTATCAACTGCTTTGACCTTCTTCGCGACTGAATCTAGAAGGACGCCAGCGCGATTTGTAGCAAGCAGAAGCGGGATGCCAGGATATCCAGCGCCTGTTCCAATATCCAGTAACACTCCTTCTGGAGCATCGTTCACATAGGGAAGAAGAAGCAATGAATCGAGGATATGAAGAATCAGACCGGAGTGCTCATCGGTAATACGCGTAAGGTTCATCGTTTGATTAACTTCAACCACCATGAAGAAATGCTCAATACAACGCCGTGCGACATCACGGGAAATCTCGAGGTGGAATCGAGAGCAATAGGAAAGAAGCTCTTCAGTAAGTTCATCTATAACAGTAGCGTCCACATTCATATGTTCCTCCCTTCGGACAAGAATTCACGAAACATAAAGTTTTGTCATAAAAGAAGGGTACAGCACTGCTGCACCCTTCTCAATCGCATTCTGGTTATATTGCTATACCAGCGAGATGACGACACGACGCTCAGGATCAACACCTTCAGAATGAGTTTCAACAGCCTCGTTATCACGAAGCGCAATGTGAACAAGGCGACGCTCATAAGCACTCATAGGAGGAAGCTTCACAGACGTATGCTGTTTCACAGCGCGAGCAGCAGCAGAACGAGCCATGGAAGCAACCTTCTCGTTGCGGCGGCTCTTATATCCCTCGATGTCCACAACAACCGGATAGCGGAACCCGAGCTTGCGACTCACAATGAGGGATACCATGGTCTGAAGGGATTCGAGCGCGCGCCCATGTCGACCAATCAGCACGGCAAGATCGGGAGCCGTGACATCGAGGATCAATTCTCCTTCATCACCTTCATACTCGTCGATGGGAGCACCCTCAGCATCAAATTGCTCAAGAATATTGCGCAGCACCGTGATCGATACATCGGCAATCTGATCGAGATCCTGATCGGTCAATTCCTCGCCAGCCTTATACTTGCGGGCAAGCTCAGGATAGGCACCGACGACCTGATCGGCATCCTCGGTAGTATCAACGCCCATCTCTTCAACTTCAGTATCGATAGCGAGCTCTTCATCCATAATAAGCTCCTAAATATTTAGGTACCTAAATTAATGCTACGACCAGCTAGTTCTTCTTGTGAGGGCGAGCCTTGCGCTCCCTGCGCACCACGTCGACCTCGATGGGGGCGTTAGCGAGGCGCTCCTCTTCCTCGGCCTTCGCTTTCTCCATGACGCGACGCGTCACGAAGACCTGCTGGATGACCTGCCACATGGTGGAAACGTCGTAATACAGCAGAACGCCAGCGGGAAGGTTCCAACCCATCCAGAGCATCATGATCGACATCACGATGGACATCGTGCGCATGCTCGACGCCTGCTGGCCGGTCTGGTTACGCGACTGATAGAGCGTAGGGATGATGGTAAGCAGCGCGAAGAGCAAAAGTGAGATGAGATAGGGAAGGGCGACGCCGATTCCCTCTACCCACATGGCACCTGGGGCGACAGTGAGGTCGGGGAGGATCCCATAGAACGAGAAGCTCGTGCCCTCGAAATAGTTGGGCAGGTCGCGCAGGAGGGTGAAAAGCGCGATGAGGATCGGCATCTGGATGAGCAGGGGCAGGCAGCCACCGAGGGGGCTGAACTTGTTCTCGGCGTAGAACTTCTGCATCTCCTCGGCCTGGCGCTGGGGATCATCGGCATAGCGCTGCTGGAGCTCCATGAGCTTGGGCTGGAGCACCTGCATGCGCGCCGTGGATTTCGTCGACTTCAGGACGAGCGGCGTCAAGATGAGGCGCACGATGATCGTCAAGATGATGATCGAGAGACCCCAGTCGGTAGCGAAGCTCTGGATGAGCCGCAGAATCTGGAAGAGAACGTTAACGATTGCATCCCACATCTAAGGTTTCCTCCGAATATCGAGCCTTATGGCACCGGATCATATCCACCGTCGTGAAACGGATTACAGCGAACGATGCGACGCAGTGCAAGCCAGCTGCCGCGTATCACACCGTGCTTTGAGATGGCTTCGACTGCATATTGAGAGCACGTAGGCGTATAGATGCACGCCGCGGGGAGAAGCGGGGAGATGAAACGCTGATATCCACGGATCGGTGCGATGAGACACGAGCGAAGAACGTTCCTCACGCTACCCATCATGGCGACCCGCTCGCTTCAAGAGCGTCTCGAGCGCACCCGCGAGCTCATCGGCACGGGCATCACGCGTCCCCTTCGTTGCAAAGAGAATCACGTCGACACCTGCCGCGGGAAGTGCGCATGCACGTGCCGCTTCGCGAAGCTTGCGCTTAGAACGGTTGCGCAACACGGCATTCCCCAACCGCTTAGGTGCAGCGAAGGCGACCCGCCCGGAGCCGCCTTCACATTCACCATCGCATATGACCATACGTATCAAGGGGTGATTGTATCTCCGCCCTTGCTTGAATACGCGTTCAAAATCCAACCGGGACTTGATGGTCCTCATACACAGACGCGCGTCGAAACTAGACGGTGAGGCGCTTGCGACCCTTGGCACGACGACGGGCGAGAACGGCACGGCCGCCCTTGGTTGCCATACGGGCACGGAAACCATGGGTCTTGGCGCGCTTACGCTTGTTCGGCTGATACGTACGCTTCATGTTTTCTATCCTCCTGTTGCTTAAAAGCAATCGTATAAGGCTCGTGAGCTTCAAAATTGTAGGGAACTGCGGGGAGCAATGTCAATAAGCAGGAGCGTTATAGTCGAAAACTCACCACACACCCTACGTGCGCCTCATGATTTTCAAATGGTATCAACCCTTCTTTTCAGCTTCGTTTCGAACTTTTCAACACGTTATGCACTTGTGTTGATAACTTTTCACTTGATTTCGTTACTTTTCAACATCTTTTGAAAACTTGTGGAAAGCTTCAAGACGCGTGATTTGCGGTACTATCAACAGAGCAGATAGCTGAAACCAAACGCAGCACAAACACACAGGCACCAGGGATGGCTCTATGGCAGATGATTTCTACCCCTTCGTCGACTCCGGCGACCCCGCACCCGATAACGCCCACATCACCGGTGAGCACCCTGCGAGCGACAACGCGAACGCACCGGAGGAGGCCGTGGAGAGCACGGTCTTCGCAACTCGCATCTCAATTTACGACGACCTGCTATCCACACCACGCATCCTCGTCATACAGCCAAGCGACCCACGTACCTACCTCGAAGAGGTCACGAACACGGTATATCGCGCCATGAAGGAGCAAGGCGGGGCGCTGCCGCTCATGATCATTCGCGAGCTCGTGGAAAACTTCATCCACGCCCACTTCACGGAGCCCATCGTCTCCATCCTAGACGGCGGCAACACCATTCGTTTCGCAGACTTAGGTCCTGGCATCGCCGATAAGGAGCGCGCGTTCGAGTTCGGCGTGACCTCGGCGAATCGCTCCATGAAGCGCTATATCCGCGGTACGGGAGCGGGTCTTCCCATGGTCCAGCAGTACCTCGAAAACGCCGGTGGCGCCGTCTCCATCGAGGACAACCTGGGATGCGGCACGGTCGTCACCGTAAGCATCGACGCTGCCCGCGTGCGCGAGATCGAGGGACACGCGAAGCGGGGAGCCGCGGTACGGGCGTCGGCATTCACCTCGGAGGATGCCCATATCATGAGGGGTCAGAACATACCCGCGGCGCCCTCCTTCCCAAGTAACCCTTCAGGAGCATATCCCGCGCAACCCTACCCAGTCGGCTACCCATACCCCGGCATGGCACCGATGTGGAGTCCTTGGCAGGGCTACCCCGCAGCGGGCTCGATGGCCCACGGAATGGCAACACCGGCAGCGGCCGCCGCACCGTCGCCGTACGGGGCACCCGCGAGCACGGGAATGCCGAACCCGTATGGGACACCCGCGGCCATGGATGCGCCGACCTCCTACACCCCGCAGCCAGCCACCTCACACGCCGCGGCCACACCGTATATAGATGATCGCGCGGCATGCGCACTCGTCTACATCGCCGACGCAGGCCAAGGCGGGCCGTCGGACCTTGCCGAGGCATACGGCAGCTCCGTCCCAACATGGTCGCGTGTGCTTGCTACACTAGACGCCTACGGCCTGGTGGAAAAGCACGGTAGGAAGCGCGTCCTCACCGACCAGGGCGCCGCGTGGGTCGCCTCCCACCGCGGCGATGCCCGCTAGCCCGAACGAGCACCCGCGCCGCCCATCGCGCGCGACGACTAAGGAGTAGCACATGGATACCGAGGCGAAGATCATCCTAGATGACACCATCTCGTTCTGCGAGCGAGACGGCCGCGACGCGCGCCTCATACAGATTCTCAAGCAGAGCGAAGCGCTCGAGCTCACCGACACCGACCTTTCGGTCGAGGTACCCACGCGCTTCGCCTACTCATACCTCGTAAAACAGCGGGACATCGTGGAACGCTACCTCGAGGACATCGCCTTCACACCCCTTGCGCTCAATATCACCGTATCGCAGGCGATCACCGCGCCGCAGGAACACACCGCCGCCGCGGGAGCGACGACCGGGAGCGCACCCGAAGAGCGTCCTCGTATCCCAACAGTCGATTGGGACGCCCCCGCGCCCGAGTCCCGCGACCGGGTGAAGGTCAAGAACATCATCTCGCCCGATGCCCTGCGCGAGCTTACGGCGAGCGTGCAGCAACACGAACCCGCCGCGACGGTGGAGCCAAAAGCGCGGCAGGAGAGCGCCGCGGCGGGGCCTTCCGTGCCGATCAACTCAAAATTCACCTTCGAGAACTTCGTCTACGGCGACGAGAACAAGCACGCCTACCAATCCTCGGTGCGCTTCGCCCTCATGGCGGACGAGCCCGGCATCTACACATCGCTGTTCATCTATGGAAAATCCGGACTCGGCAAGACGCACCTCTTGCTCGCCATTGAGAACTACCTTTCCGAACACAATCCCGGTATCCGCGTGAAGTATGCGAACTCGCAGACCTACGTTGAGGACTACATCAACGAGCTGAGGGTGCAGAAGACGAACGGCGGCAGAATCCTCCGTGAGTACCATGACGCCGATGTGCTCATCATCGACGACATCCAAAACATCATCGGCAAGACTCAAAGTATCGAGAACTTCTTCTCGCTCGTGGACGAGTTCATCCGCAACAACAAGAAGATCGCCATCGCGAGCGACCGCGCGCCGAAGAACCTCGGTATGGACGAGCGCCTCACGAGCCGCTTCAACGCCGGCATGCTCTGCCTTGTCTCGGAGCCGGGCTTCGAGATGAAGTACGAGATCTTGAAGCGCTACTACGAGCACACCGTGCTTCCCGACGCCGAGCTCCAGGGGTCGGCGTCTGCGCTCGACACGTCGGGTTCCATCTTGAGCGCCCTGCGCACCGGCGGCGGTACCCTCACCGACGAGCAGCTGCGCCATATGGCCGAGGTGTCTGGCACAAACATCCGCGAGCTCGAAAGCTTCTGCGAGCGCTGCGCCGGAGCATCGTACGAGCGCGAACAGAAAGGGCAGACGCTCGAAGCGGACGAGATCGACCGCATCGCAGACGAGTACTTCGACCGCGCTCACAAACGCATCCAGATCGGCACCGTGCAAGCGGTGGTCGAGGAGTTCTACCATGTGAGCCATGAGGATCTCTGCGGGCAGAAACGCATGAAGAACATCACGCAGGCGCGCCACGTCGCCATCTACCTCGCCTATGACATGTGCGAGATGACCAACGTCGCGATCGGGGCGGAGTTCGACGGGCGCGACCACTCCACCGTCCACTACTCGATCAAGAAGATCGAGAAGCAACTCGCACACGACCATTCCCTCGCACGCGAGCTCCAGGCGTTACGCAACAAGATCATCTTGAAGTCCTAGCGCTGCCGGGCAACGGGAGGGCACATGTTGAAAACCTGTTAGAAAGGAAGGGAAAGCCTGTGCACCGCGCGGGGACAGAACGGGAAAATCGTGCACACGCGACGTTCTCTCCCCTGTGCACACGAGGTCTCAACAGAAGCGTGTCGAGATATACAGATAGGTTGACCTGTTGTGCGAGCAGCTTTCAACACCATCAACAGCCTTATTATTATGATGAGTCTTATATATATCTATAGGTATAAGAATAAGGAGCGGCCATGAAGTTCACCGTTAGCCAAGATTCGCTATCCGATGCCCTGTCCATCGTGTCGAAGGGCACATCGGGAACCTCGACGCTTCCTATACTTTCATGTGTGCTCATTAAAGCCGAAGATGGACTCATCGAGCTACAGACCTCGAACTACACGACATCGGTGCGCCATCGCATCGCAGCGCATGTTGAAGAGGCCGGCCAGCTCGTGGTGCCGTGCAAGCTGCTTTCCAGCATCGCGAAAGCACTGCCCGACGCTCCTGTGCATATCGAGTCGGTCGACCGTCAAGCGCTCATCTCGTGTGAGAAGAGCAACTTCACCTTGAGCGCGCTCGATCCGCGCGACTTCCCCGAGTTCCCCGTCTATGCTATCGAGGCCGGCGTTGAGCTCCCCGTAGGGATCCTCTCCGAAATGGTGGCGCGCGTATGGCGCGTGACGTCCAAAGATACCGTTCGCCCGATTCTCGGCGGCGTTCACACCACGGTGGGCAACAATACGCTCACGCTCGCGGCGACCGACTCGATGCGCCTCGCGATGTGCGACACCAACGTCGAGACCTCTTCGCTCGAGGGCAATTTCGAGTTGAACATCCCCGCACCCGCCCTGAACGATGCGCTGTCCATCATGGCGAGCGCACCATCCATCTTCATCGGCGTCTCGGGCAAGCAGATCGTGTTCGAAGCGGGCAACACCTGCTACGTGGCGAGTCGCCTCGAAGGCGAGTATCCCAACGTTCGACAACTCATCCCGGCCGACTGCGTCGTACGCGCCAAGATCGACGTCGAGGCGTTCTCCGCCGCGTTCAAGCGCGTTGCAGTGATTGCGAAGCCCGATATCCCCGTGCGTTTCACCATCGACGCGGATGCGGGTACCCTCACGCTCACCGTCATCTCTGTCGATCAGGGTCGTGCGAGCGAGACGATCGACATCGAGGTCGAAGGAGAGGGCGGTACCATCGCATTCAAGAACAGCTTCATCCACGACTGCCTGAGCGCACTCGGCCACCAGGAGAAGGAGATCACGCTCGAGCTCCAAAGCTATTCGAAGATGGGCGTGTTCAAATCGTACGACAAGGTGAACTACCTCTACCTCATCATGCCGATGAGGGTCTAGCGCATGTCGATTTTTGCCCGACGCCTCACCGTCGAGAACTATCGCAACTTCGCTTCGTTCGAGCTCGAGCTCGACGAACACCTTACCATGCTCGTGGGGAGAAACGCCGTAGGCAAGACGAACCTCGTCGAGGCGCTGCAGCTGCTTACCGCAGGAAGGTCGTTCAGACGCCCTTCACCTGCGGAGATGGTGTTGGAGGGGCGGAATCGCTGCGCGCTCAAGCTCGACCTCGAGGGAGAGGGGCGCGTCATCGACCACGGCTGTCGCGTGGAAGAGGGAAGACGCTCTTTCAGCCGAAACGGCAAGCGCTGCCCCGCCTCGGGCATGCGCGGCGTGGTTCCTTCTGTGCTCTTCTGCCCCGACGACCTCGACATGGTGAAGCGCGGTGCGCGTGTGAGGCGCGACGCGATCGATGGCTTCGGTGTGCAGCTGAACGAAAGTTACGCGCGGCTCGAGGGAACCTACGAGCGCGCCGTCGAGCAGCGCAACGCGCTGCTGAAGGAAGCGTATGCAGCACGCGAGCTCATGGGGGCATGGAATGAATCGCTCGCGGCGACGGGGGCTGCCCTCACCGTCCATCGCCTCGCGCTGCTCGATCGCGTCCGCAGGTATGTACGCGCTTTCTACGCCTCGCTCGCGGGGGGCGAGCAGGCGGATATCTCCTACGTGCCCACCTGGGAATGTGGGGGAGAAGACGTGATCGCGGCGGTGGCATCTGGAGAGCACGAACGCGCGCAGGCGATCGAGGCTGTGCGGGCGCGCCTTGAGGAAGCGTATGAAGCGCGTGCGGAAGAGGAGCTTCGCCGCGGAGTCACGCTCGTGGGGCCGCACCGCGACGAGATCGTCTTCACTATCGCGGGGCGCGACGCCCGCGCCTTCGCATCGCAAGGCCAGCAGCGTAGCCTTGTGCTCGCATGGAAGATGGCCGAGGTCGCCGTGACGCGCGACATTCTGTCCCATCCTCCCCTATTGCTGCTCGATGACGTGATGAGCGAGCTCGACGCCGCCCGCCGTGCCGCCTTCATCACCCAGATCGAGGAAGGTGTGCAAACGGTTATCACGACAACGAATCTTGGATACTTCGATACTGAGACACTTGAGCGCGCGAAGGTGGTGACGATCGGTGAAGGGGAGCACGCCCTCGGGTAGCGCTGAGCGTCAGGGACTGGTCACGATCTCGAACATGGTCGATGCCGAGCGCTCCCGCATCATCGCAGGTGCTGCGCCCGAGCAGCGGGAGCGCATGGGCGAGGCGGAGCGTGCGCGCGCGGTGTATCACGCATGGAACATCGTGTGCGCCGGCACCCGTGAGGGGGAGCATGTAACGGGGCTGAAGTTCCTGCCGGACACCAACGAGCTGCTCGTGTATCTCGACGGTTCGGTGTGGACGCAAGAGATGATGATGCTTCGCGAGATCATCCGCGCACGCATGGAACGTGCGGGAGCGAAGATCGACGGATTCGTGTTCAGGACGTCGCGCGAAGGCTACCAGGCGAGCGCGGCTGCGAAGCGGGCGACCGCCCCCGGCAGCCGCACGCCCGCACCGGCACCGCGTGTGGAGCTCACGGATGAAGAGGCGCGCGCGATCGAAGACAAGATTGGGCCCATCGAGGATAGAAAGCTTCGAGAATCCCTGAAAATGGCAATATCTGCTTCGGTTGAGTGGAAAAAGGGTCGTGAGGCTCAAAACAAGGCATAAATCGAATCTGGTGGCCTTGTAGAGCTATTCTTAACTACTTTAGAGAAGCTCTATATTCCGCTATCATATATAAGGTTGGAGAATTTTGCCGATGCGCTACCGTGCGCGGGAGCGAAAAGGAGTAAACGTGGCAAAAAAGCAGGAGTATAGTGGCGACGAGATCAAGATTCTCGAGGGTCTCGAAGCGGTGCGCAAGCGTCCCGGCATGTATATTGGTTCCACGAGTGCGAGCGGCCTGCATCACCTGGTATGGGAGATCGTCGACAACTCCGTCGACGAAGCTATGGCTGGGTTTTGCACCAAGATCGAGGTCACGGTCCATGCCGATAACTCGGTCACGGTCGTCGACAACGGCCGCGGCATCCCGGTGGACAAGCATCCGGTGAAGAAGATCCCCACGCTTGAGGTCGTCATGACGATCCTTCATGCGGGCGGCAAGTTCGATAACAACGCCTATAAGGTCTCCGGTGGTCTGCACGGCGTGGGCGTCTCGGTGGTTAATGCGCTCTCCAAGAAGATGATCGTGCAGGTCAAGCGCGACGGTAAGATTCACGAGATGCAGTTCAGCCGTGGTAACACCACGCAGAAGATGAAGACGGTGGGAACCGCCAAGTCGACGGGCACGACGACGACGTTCTGGCCCGACGACGAGATCTTCGAGACGACGATCTTCGACTACGAGACGCTGCGCAATCGCCTGCAGGAGACGGCGTTTCTGAACAAGAACCTGAAGATCGTGCTCAAAGACGAGCGCGAGCTCATGCCGCGCGTGGATGAGTTCTGCTACGAGGGCGGTATCATCGACTTCGTGAAGTTCCTGAACGAGGGTAAGGACATCCCCGATGGCCTCAAGCGGCCCATCTACCTCTCGGGCAAGAGCGAGCCGGACGCGCCGCTCGAGAAGACCGGTGAGGTCGAGGTCGCGCTGCAGTGGAATACCTCGTATTCCGAGAACGTCATGAGCTTCGCGAACGACATCTACACCCCCGAGGGCGGCATGCACCTCGAGGGCTTTCGCACGGCGCTCACGCGCGTCATCAACGACTACGCGCGCAAGCAGAATATGCTGAAGGAAAAGGATTCGAACCTCACGGGCGATGATGTGCGCGAGGGGCTTGCGGCCGTCATCTCGGTCAAGCTCTCCGACCCGCAGTTCGAAGGCCAGACGAAGGCAAAGCTCGGCAGCTCCTTCATGCGCACGCTCGTGTTGAAGGTTGTGACGGACGGACTCACCGACTACCTCGAGGAGCATCCGAAAGCTGCCCGCGAGATTGTGAAGAAAGCGCAACAGGCATCGAAGGCGCGCACCGCTGCGCGCAAGGCGCGCGAGGCAACGCGTCGAAAGTCGCTGCTCGAGACCGCCTCGCTTCCTGGTAAGCTCGCCGACTGCTCCGTGCGCGACGCTGAGCTCACCGAGCTCTTCATTGTCGAGGGCGACTCTGCTGGTGGCTCCGCCAAAGACGGTCGACGCCGCGACATCCAGGCGATCCTGCCCCTGCGCGGCAAGATTTTGAACGTCGAGCGCGTGGGCGACCACCGTGCGTTCAGCTCCGATACCATCCAGTCGCTCATCACCGCAATCGGTACCGGTGTGACCTCTGGGTCGGGCGACGGCGGCGACTTCGACATCACGAAGGCGCGCTACCACAAGATCATCATCATGACCGATGCCGACGTCGACGGGGCGCACATCCGTATCCTGCTGCTCACGTTCTTCTATAAGTACATGCGGCCGCTCATCGATGCAGGCTACGTGTACGTGGCTTGCCCGCCCATCTTCGGTGTGAAGGTGCGCAACAAGATTCACTATGTGTATCCCAACGGCCGCCAGCCGGAAGAAGAGATCCTGCGCGACACCATCAAGAGCCTGGGCCTCAACCCCGACGAGGGTGACGGCGACGAAGCCGGCAAAGTCACCAAGAAGCGTCGCGGCTATACCGTCCAGCGCTACAAGGGTCTGGGTGAGATGGATCCCAAGCAGCTCGCGTCCACAACCATGGATCCCAAGACGCGCATCTTGCAGCGCGTGACCATCGAGGACGCCATGGCTGCCGACCGTGCCGTGCGCGAGCTCATGGGCAATCAGGTCGAGTACCGTCGCGAGTATATCGAGAAGCACGCGCATGACGCTCGCTTCCTCGACGCCTAGCTTTGGCTTCCCCAAGCACCCGATCTTGCCTTTCAAGCCTTCGGGCGCCGCACGCAAGGCGTGCGCCCTCGGCTTTCAAGGCAATCTCGGGCACTTGGGAAACCCAAAGAGCATTCGGCGGTTCATTCAGGATGTTGAAGGAGCCGTTTCAGAGAAGAATTGAGACCACGACGAAACCAGGAGGTAGAACGTGGCTGAAGATATGAACAACGTGCCGGGCGACGGCGAGGATACCGAGGGTCTTCCCGAGGATCTGAAGCGCCTGCTCGCGCGCGCCGAGGCCGACGATGAAGGCGCCGACGTTTACGTCGAAGATGAAGGCGGCGAAGAAGAGGAAGAGGACGACGGCGAGCTCGAGGAGAGCTTCGGCGAGGTCGATCGCGGCGAGGCAGCCGGCGAAGATGTGAATGGCGGTCAGCTGCAGATCTCTGAGTTCGGTCGCGAGATGCGTCAGAGCTTCATCGAGTACTCGATGTCGGTCATCACCGCGCGCGCCCTCCCCGATGTGCGTGACGGTTTGAAGCCGGTGCACCGCCGCATCCTCTACGCCATGAACGAGAGCGGCATCTACCCCAACCGCCCGCACAAGAAGAGTGCGTGGACGGTCGGCGAGGTCATTGGTAAGTACCACCCGCACGGCGACGTCGCGGTCTACGATACGATGGTTCGCCTTGCCCAGTGGTTCTCCATGCGCACGCCGCTCATCGACGGCCACGGCAACTTCGGCAACATCGACGGCGACGGTGCCGCGGCCATGCGTTATACCGAGAGCCGCCTTGCGCGCCCCGCTATGGAGCTCTTGCGCGATCTGCAGAAGGACACCGTCGACTGGCAGCCCAACTACGACGAATCGCTCGCCGAGCCGCAGGTGCTCCCTGCGCGCTTCCCGAACCTGCTCGTGAACGGCTCCTCGGGTATCGCCGTCGGCATGGCCACGAACATTCCGCCGCATAACCTCGGAGAGGCCGTCGAGGCGACCTGCTACCTCATCGATCACCCCGAAGCGACGGTCGACGAGCTCATGCAGATCATGCCCGGTCCCGATTTTCCCACGGGTGCTGTCATCATGGGTTCCGATGGCATCCGCCAGGCGTATGAGACCGGCCGCGGCTCCATTACCGTGCGCGCGAAGGCGCATGTGGAGTCCACGAAGACCGGCCGCAACCGCCTCGTGTTCACCGAGGTTCCCTACCAGGTGAACAAAGGTACCCTGCAAGAGAAGATCGCCCAGCTCGTGAACGAGAAGCGCATCGAGGGCATTGCCGACATGCGCGACGAGTCCACGCAAAAAGGCATCCGCCTCGTCATCGAGCTCAAGAAGGGCGTCATCCCGCAGGTCGTTCTCAACAACCTATATAAGTTCACGTCACTGCAAACGACGTTCGGCGTGAACAACCTCGCACTCGTGGGCGGCGTGCCCAAATGCCTCTCGCTCACCGAGATGTTGCGCTGCTATATCGACCACCAGGTCGACGTCGTCACCCGCCGCACGCGCTACGACCTCAAGAAGGCGCAGGCCCGCGCGCACATCCTCGAGGGCTACCTCTTGGCGCTCGATCACATCGACGAGGTCATCCAGATCATTCGCTCCTCTCAGACGGACGCTGAAGCATCGAGCCGCCTCATCGAGCGCTTCGGCTTCACACCCGAGCAGACGAATGCCATTCTCGAGATGAAGCTCCGCCGTCTCACCGGCCTTGAGCGCGACAAGATCGAGGAGGAACTCGCAGGGCTTCGCCGCGCCATCGCCTACTATGAGGATCTGCTCGCCCACGAGGAGAAGATTCTGGGCGTTATCAAGGAAGAGATGCGCGAGATCGCGAAGAAGTACGCCGACAAGCGTCGCACCGAGATCGCCGCGGCCGAGAAGGATCTGGACGTCGAAGATCTCATCGCCGACGAAGACATGGTTGTAACCATCACCCACACGGGCTATGTGAAGCGCATCCCGGTGGCTGCCTACCGTTCGCAGAAGCGCGGCGGCAAGGGCGTCACGGGCGTGAACCTCAAGGAAGACGATGTCATCTCCGAGATGTTCATCGCGAGTACCCATGAGTACGTGCTCTTCTTCACGAATCGCGGCAAGGTGTACCGCTTGAAGGTGCACGAGCTGCCTGTGGGCACGCGTCAGGCGCGCGGCACCGCGATCGTGAACCTCTTGCCCTTCGAGGAGGGCGAGAAGATCGCGAGCGTCATCTCCTGCCGAGAGTTCCCCGATGATGAGTACCTGCTCTTCGCCACGAAGAGCGGCATGGTGAAGAAGACCGTCATGAGCGCCTACGACCGTAGCCGCCGCGACGGTATCATCGCCATCAATCTCAAGGCGGGCGACGCCCTGCTCAACGTGCGCCGCGTGCGCGAGGGCGACCGCATCATCATGGCGACGACCGCAGGCAAGGCGATCATGTTCGAGGAGGAGCAGGTGCGCGCAACCGGTCGCGATACGAGCGGCGTGCGCGGCATCACGCTCAAAGCCGATGCCTCCGTGCTTGGCATGGAGATCTCGAACGGCAAGGGCGACCTCTTCGTGGTGACCGAGCGCGGCTACGGCAAGCGCACGCCGGTCGCAGATTACCCGCTGCAGAACCGCGGTGGCCAGGGTGTCTATACCATTCAGATGACGCCGCGCAAGGGCAAGCTCGCTGCCATGAAGACGGTGGGTCCGCAGCACGAGCTCTTCATCATCACCGAAGGCGCCACGGTCATCCGGGTGAAGACGAGCGAGATCTCGCAGACCGGTCGTGCGACGCAGGGTGTGAAGATGATGAACGTTGCCGACGACGATCGTGTAACGGCCGTCGCCCGCATGACAAGTGCGAAGAAGAAGCCGAAGACACCAGTCGTGGACGAGAACCAGGGCATGCTGCCGCTCGGCGACATCGCTCCGGTCGATGACGAGGAACGCGTCGATATCGGTGCCTCCGATGAGGCGCTCGAGGACCTGCTCGACGAATAAAGGCAGTTGGAAAGTTGCTACACGAAAAGGGGAGCCTGCGGGTTCCCCTTTTTTGGACCGTTTGGGACGGGGCTATATGTCTCATCGAGCGCGATGAACCGGTCCCTGCTGTTTTAGCGCTGCTCGCGCCTGGGTGCTAGATGAACGGCCGGCGATCGAGGACAAGCTTGAGGGGTTTGTCGCTCATGAGATACCCCGGCAGCGCCGCCTGCAGCTCTGCGAGTGCACAGACGCAACCGAAGAGCGTATGCAGGTCGTTGAAGTTCTCGTGTGTTGACAGGTCAAGGCCGAGCAGGTACGGGATGTACTCATCGGCAAAAGAGGCAAGCGCGGCCTTCGTCTCCGCAAAGAGCGTCCCCGCTTGGCGTTGCGCGCGGTTCAAGGTGTACACCCAGTCGACTTCGGCGAACGTGACCGCATGTCCAAGCGTTGGCCACCGGTGGTTCTCATAGATATCGAGGCATGTTTTCACGGCAGCCTCTGGATAGTGCATCGGCCGGTGCGCGTACTCGTGGTTGAAGAGGTAGTGGAAGGAAGCGGCGAGATGAGGGAAGACCGTGGGCTCATCGAGCACGCCGGAGAACGAATCACCCTGGCAGGTGGGTATCACATGGTCTTTGCGCCAGAATCCTGTTGCCGGGTCGGCTTCATCATAGAGCCACGAGAAGTACCAATCCTGCCAGGTGCGCGTCGTCTCTCCCGCGAGCACGAGGGCTGCGTAGATGCCGGCTCCCTGATGAGAGGCGATCCAAGGGTCCCTCTCCCAATGAAGGCCATCGAGGAACAGGTAGAGCTCCTCGCGATCGAGGTAGCGGTGAAGGTCCGTGAGTTCGTACTTCGGTCGGGCGTCAAAAAGCTCCAATGCGGCGATGCAGTGTGCAGTGGTGTGGTAGGGGTGGTGCGTCGCCTCGTTGAAGAGACCGGTGGTGGGATCTTGGAAGCCTTGTAGCACACCGATCCAAGAAGTGCGTTCCTTAGAATCTTGAGGGAACGCCCCAATCATATAGAGAATATTCGCGGCGTCGGCGCAGCCGTATTCGTTGAGACCGAGCTCGCGGGATGAGTCTTCGTTCTGCCAGATCCAGCGGGCATATGCGCCGGGGCGATCGAGCTCATGGGTTGCGAGAACCTTGCGGACGCGGTCGATGATTGGCTGTATATCGTGCATGGCGTGCTCCCTCCAGGTGATAGCCTGACACCTGGTGCCAGCTTATCACGTCCGCACCTTTTCGCCTTATGTCCCGGATTTGCATATTTCGGGAGATAAGAGCCCCGAAAAGCCTTCTTAACGGCAGGATTTACATATTTTGGGAGATAAGAGCTCGGCGGAGCGTTCCTAACGGCAGGATTTGCATTTTTTGGGAGATAGAGTTGTGCGGATGCCCGGGTGAGAGGCGGCGGGGCGGCGGTAAGGCAGCGACGGCGCGGGACGCACCTGCAGGGCGCTTAGAAGTCGTCGGGCGAGAGCGTCTGGACGAACCGGTCAAACTGCTCGAGCTCCTCGTCGCGCGAGGGCTGTTCGTCGTTGCGGAGCAGGATGGTTCCCACGCGGTTCATCACGTCATCCTCGATGTAGATCGGTGCGTTCGCGCGCACGGCGAGTGCGAGGGCGTCGCTCGGACGCGCGTCGAGTACCACCTCGCGCATGGAATCGCCCTCTTCATGGACGAACGTAATCTTTGCATAGAACACGGGAGCGTCGTACTGGTTGATTTCAACGCGCTCGACTTTGGCGTCGAGTGCCGTGAGGGTATCGAGGAAGAGATCGTGGGTGATGGGGCGCGGCGTGGTGACGCCGTCGACGCCGCGGCTGACTGCTGCCGCCTCAACCGATCCGGTTTGAATCGAGAGCGAGCGCAACGGCGTCTCGCGGTTGTTCGAAGTAGCCCGCTCACGAAGTACGATGAGGGAAGGGATGGGACCCGATGCCATGATGATGCTTTCGATATCTGCGCGTACCACGATGGCACCTCCTCTACACCGCATGCACATGTCGCTACTATGGTAGACGTTGGAGTCTATCCTAATTCGGATAGTATTACTACCCAAAAGGTCCGCGCTTAACCTATCGGTTGTCATTTTTGCATAGGGCGCACGATATAACGGGTGGACGGCATCGATGCGAAGCTAGTATAGAGATGTTGAAATCCACTACAGAGGAGGAACCATGGCAGAGCAGGAAGCGACCCCCCTTGTCGGCATCATCATGGGCTCGAAGTCCGATCTTCCCACAATGGAGGCATGCACGGCGGAGCTCGAAGCACTCGGCGTACCCTATGAACTCGTGATTGCGAGCGCGCACCGCACGCCCGACAAGGTGCACGAATGGGCGGAGACCGCAGCCGAGCGGGGACTCCGCGTCATCATTGCGGCGGCGGGCAAGGCGGCGCACCTCGGCGGCGTCGTGGCAGCGTTCACACCCTTGCCGGTCATCGGCGTGCCCATGAAGACGAGCGACCTCGGCGGGCTCGACTCGCTGCTTTCCATGGTGCAGATGCCTTCCGGCGTGCCGGTGGCGTGCGTGGCTATCAACGGGGCGAAGAACGCGGCGATCTATGCCACGCAGATTCTCGGCGCGACGATGCCAGAGTATCGCGCCGTCGTGGAGCAGCTCAAGCGTGAGATGGCCGAGGCGTAGCGGTCGCCGCACCGCGTCGGCGAACATGTGAGCGTGATAAGAAAAACGGCACCAGCGATGGTGCCGTTTTCATGTCCTGGAGCGGGCAACGGGACTCGAACCCGCGAGTGTCAGCTTGGGAAGCTGATGCCTTACCACTTGGCGATGCCCGCGTATGTGCGCGCTGTACTCAGTGAGCGCGCAAACCAGTATACCGTGCCGGTTTGCGCCGGGCAAGGGGCGAAAACCCTTGGGATGCCGAAGCGGCTCCCGCCGCCCGACACCGAACCGGACGGCATGGTCACCCTGCCGTACACGGGTTTATTTCGGCGAACGGCGTTGTGTTTTCGCGGGGGGGGGGTGATACCATTTCCCCATCAACGCATTCCGGCAGACGGCCGGATACAGCCAGAAGGGATACCACCATGATGACGAAACGGGTGGAGCGCGGCGTCATCGCACTTGCCGCCGCGCTGCTCGTCGTGCTGTTCGGCTTCTCGCCGAAGAGTGCATGGGCGGCCGGGGAGGGCCTGGCGCAGATTGGCGATACGACGTACGAAACGGTCCAGGACGCGATCAATTCGGTCGAGCCGGGTTCGCCTGCCACGATCGAGCTGCTCGGCGATGTGTCTGGCGAGGGGCAGATGAGATTCGTCGAGCCGGGCGTCGACATCACCATCGACCTTGCCGGCCATACCTATACCGCCGACGCCGGCGAGGCGGTACATATCGATGCCGCGAACGTGACGCTGATGCTCAAGAACGGCAAGATCACCAACTTCACCGCAAGCGGTTACAGCGACGGCCTGTACGCCTTCGCTAAGAGCAACGACCTGAACCTCACGCTCGACGGCGTCACGCTGTCCTCGAGGACTCAGACGCTTGCCGTTCAGGGACTGACGTCTAACTCGAACGTGACAATTCGCAACAGCGCGCTCTCCAGCCAAGAAGAGCTCGGCATCTATTACCCTCCCAAGTCGGGCACGCTCACGATTGAGGACAGCACGATTACCGGCACGACGGGCATCGTGCTCAAGGGCAGCGCGCTCGTGGTGAAGGGCGACACGACGATTCACGGAACCGGCGAGAACAAGGTTCCGGACGACTACTACACGGGCACCATCGGCGGCGATGGTTTCAACGACACGGGCGACGCCCTGTACGTCGAGAGCGGCTACGATCGCCCCATCGTCGTGGATATCCAGGGCGGCACCTTCACGAGCGACAAGGCCGATGCGGTGCGCTTCTTCCAGAAGGAAGGCGAGCAGACTACCTATGAGCGCACGATCGAGATTTCCGGCGGCACGTTCTCGAGCGACGTTGATGCGTTCCTGGTCGAGGGCGTCACGCAGGACGAGAACGGCGTCGTCGTGGAGCTTCCGGACGTCGCCACCGTCAACGGTGTGGGCTACCAGTCCTTCGAGGAGGCGGTCGCTGCGGCTAAGGATGGCCAGACGGTGACGCTGCTCGCGGATGCCTCGACCGCGCCCGTGACGATCAGCAAGGGCGTCACCATCGATCTCGGCGGCCACACGCTCTCGCTTACGGGCAAGGTCAAGCAGGATGATGCCGGCATCACCTTCACGGGCGGCTCAAGCACCATCAAGAACGGCACCATCGTCGACACCTGCCAGATCGCGCGCACGTTTTCCGTCGTGGTGACCGGCCAGGGCACCGCGCTCACCATGGAAGATGCAACCCTCACGGTCGAGGTCCCGAAGTCGGGTGATGGCTACGGCATGCGCGTGCTGAGCGGCGCCGAGCTCACCTTGAATGACGGCGCGGCCGTCAACAGCTCGCCCGTTTCCGGCAACACCGGTTACATCTACGGCATCACGGTCTACGGCAGCGCCCACGGCGCCGTCTTCGACGAGGAAACCGCCACCAAACTCACGGTGAACGAGGGCGCCACCGTCGAGGCGCGTGCCTTCGCGGTGAGCGGCAACGGCGACGGCACGAAGGACAACACGCTCATCACCGTCAACGGCGGTACGCTCACAAGCGAGGACGGCCCGGCGATCTACCATCCGCAGTACGGCAAGCTCATCATCAACGGCGGCACGCTCGATGGTTGCAGCGGCGTGGAGATCCGTGCCGGCGAGCT
The DNA here is from genome assembly GCA_900538305.1 of uncultured Collinsella sp. Taxonomy (GTDB): domain Bacteria; phylum Actinomycetota; class Coriobacteriia; order Coriobacteriales; family Coriobacteriaceae; genus Enorma. Next base: position 56,846 of record UPXY01000001.1, on the reverse strand, counting down.
CACCGTCAACGGCGGCACCATCAAGGGCGACACCAGCAAGACCACCGTCTATCCCAAGGAGAACATCGGCGGCAGCAATTCCGTCGACGGCGGCGGCATCATCGTCGCGCAGCACTCCACCAAGCTGCCCGTCAAGGTGACCGTGAACGGCGGCACCATCGAGGCGAATACGGCGTTCATCCAGCACAACGTCATGGAAAACGATCAGGCCTCCATCGATAAGATCGAGATGTCCATCACCGGCGGCGAGTTCGTGGGCGCCCTGCGCTCGGATAACTTCAAGGACGAGAACGGTAAGGGCTTCATCTCCGGCGGGTCGTTCAGCGATCGCGCGGTCGGCGACTTCCTCGCCCCCGATGCTGCGGTAGCCGTGAACGACGGCGAGACGCCCTACGACATCCACCCCTCCAAGGAGGGCGCGCTCGAGAACGGCGGCGCGCACACCGTCGTTGACGAGCAGAAAAACACCTGGGTGTTTGCCGACAAGGATGACGCCGAGAAGTTCGCCCAGCAGGTCGGAGGCAAGGTCACCACCATCATCCACACCGTGACCTTCGATGATTGCCTGGTCTCGACCGAGAACACGGTCGTCGAGGTCGAGAACGGCACAACCGTCGCGCGGCCCGCCGATCCGGTTTGCGCGGGCTGGACGTTCGAGGGATGGTACGCCGATGCGAGCCTCACCGCCCCGTATGATTTCAGCGCGCCGGTGACCGGGAACATCATGCTGTATGCTAAGTGGAGCAAGGACGCCCCCTCCATCTCCGGCGAAGAGGAGCCCCAGCCTCCCGCTGATGAGACGCTCACGAGCACCGGCGACATGGTTCCGCTTGTGACCGCGGTGATCGCGGCCGCGGGCGCCGGCGCGCTCGGCCTCGGCGGTGCGATGCGCCGCCGCATGAGGTAGCGCTCGCTTGCACCGGTGCGCACGCGCGAAGGTGAGCGACGGGGCGGCTTCGGCCGCCCCGTTTCTTTTTTCACCGCCGATCCATCCGGTCCCCATCAGGCTCCGTCGCGGCCGCCGTCACGGCGCGCCCCTCACCCATACTTTGCGTGAAATGTCTGCACGCGCGTGGCCTGCGGTAGAATCTGAGGTGAACGAGCACGGCGCGCCGCGCCCGCGCGCCCAGAGCAAAAGGAGTACCGCATGATCGATCGCTATACCCGTCCCGAGATGGGCCACATCTTCTCGCTCGAGAACAAGTACCGTATCTGGCAGGAGATCGAGGTGCTTGCCTGCGAGGCACATGCCGAGATGGGAAAAATCGGCATCACGAAGGAAGAGGCCGCTTGGATTCGCGAGCACGCGGACTTCAACAAGGACGAGGTCGATGCGATCGAGGCCGTGACCAACCATGACGTCATCGCCTTTCTCACCAATATGGGCGAGTACATCGACCGCGAGGTGCCGGAAGACGAGCCGAAGCCCAGCCGCTGGGTTCACTTCGGCATGACCAGCTCCGACCTCGGTGATACCGCTCTCTGCTACCAGCTCGTCCAGGCTACCGACATCCTCATCGAGGACTGCCGCCGCCTGGGCGAGATTTGTCGCCGCCGCGCCTTCGAGGAGCGCGATACCCTCTGCGTGGGCCGCACCCACGGCATCCATGCCGAGCCCATGACCTTCGGCATGAAGTTCGGTAGCTGGGCCTGGGAGCTCAAGCGTGATTACGACCGCCTCAAGGATGCCCGCGCGAACGTGGCCTTCGGTGCCATCTCTGGCGCGGTGGGCACCTACTCCTCCATCGACCCGTTCGTTGAAGAGTATGTTTGCGAGCACCTGGGTCTCGTGCACGACCCGCTTTCCACGCAGGTCATCTCCCGCGATCACCACGCCTACCTCGCCGGCGTCCTGGCCACCACCGCCGCCACCTGCGAGCGCATCGCCACGGAGATTCGCAACCTACAGAAGACCGACACCCTCGAGGCCGAGGAGCCGTTCCGCAAGGGTCAGAAGGGCAGCTCGGCCATGCCGCACAAGCGCAACCCCATCACGGTGGAGAAGGTCTGCGGCCTCGCGCGCGTGGTGAAGGCCAACGCGCAGGTGGCCTTCGACAACGTCGCGCTCTGGCACGAGCGCGACATCAGCCACAGCTCCGCTGAACGCGTGGCGCAGGCCGACAGCTTCATCGCGCTCGACCATATGTTCCAGTGCCTCACGCGCATCGTGGACGGCCTCATTCTCTACCCGGCGCAGATGCTCGCCAACCTCAACAAGACGCGCGGGCTCATCTACTCGTCCAAGGTCCTTCTCGCCCTCGTGGAGACGGGTATCACGCGCGAGCAGGCCTACGCTATCGTGCAGGAGAACGCTATGGCCACGTGGCGTGAGGTTCAGCAGTGCGAGGCCGGCACCACGTTCCGCGAGAAGCTCGAGGCGGATCCGCGCTGCACCGTGTCTGCCGACGAACTGGACAAGATCTTCGACCCGCGCGCCTTCCTCACGCGCGCTGGCGTGGTGTTCGACCGTCTCGAGCAGCTGAGCTTCGAATAGACGATTACCGATGGGTTGGTTGGAACGAATGCGCTCCCAGCCAACCCATCTCAAGACGACCCGTTGAAACCCGGCTTGAATGAGTCATCGAAGGGGTCATGTTCAACCCGGGTTTGCAAGGCGGAAAGGATTTCCATGGTTTCAATCGACTTTACACCGCGCGGCGTGTGCTCGAAGAACATCCATGTCGAACTCGACGACACCGGCGAGATCATCGAGAGCGTCGCGTTCACCGGTGGCTGCAACGGTAACCTCAAAGCGGTGAGCAAGCTCGTCGCCGGGCATCCTGTGAGCGAGGTCACGCAGATTCTGCGCGGCAACACCTGCGGCCCGCGTAAGACGTCCTGCGCCGACCAGCTGTGCTGCGCCCTCGATGCGGCGCAGGAGCAGGCGAAGGCATAGCGCATGATCTTCGATCGCAACATCTCGCGCCGCTCGTTCACGATCGGGTCCATCGCTGCGGCAGGAGCCGGCATGGCGGCGATTTCACTCACCTCGTGCTCTTCGGACAACCGCCCCTCTACCGGAGAGCCGCAGGTGGTGACCGACAGCTCGCTCATGGTCAACGTGCTCGACGGCGATTACGAGTACACGGATAGCACGCTTGCCTCGAGCGAGGCCTGGCTGCTTCCCCTCGGCACGGTGCTCTTCCACGGCGGCGGCTGCACCTGGGCGGCAGCGATGCTCACGCCGGAGTCCGTGTCGCACATCAATACACTCGGCGTGTTGAGCCTTGCAAGCGGAAACCTCTCCACTGTGAAAGAGGAGCCAACGCAGGGCACGACGTACACGTATTTCGATGTTCGATGCTCGGATACGGTGATGGCGTGGATCGAGATCAACTACATAGACCGCTCCTGGGTGCTCTTCGGTCAGGGACTTTCGAACGGCACGCTCACGGGCTCGCCGGTGAAGCTCGACGAAGGTGACGCCGATTGGGAGCCGCCGCGCATCACAGCGTGGCAAAACAGCGTCATCTGGCAGAAGATGCCGCTTGCGACGGGCTCGAAGTCCGGCGAGTCTTCACATTGCTACATCTGGACGCTCGGCTCCGATGAGGGCATAGACATTTGGGAGTCGCACGGTAGGTTCGCGACGACGCCGCGTGTCTCGGAAAACCTGCTTACCATCACCCCCCGCGTCCATGAGGACGAGGGCGTGTACTACGGTCTCACGGCGCTCGACCTTACCACGGAGGAATTCGACCAGGTGGATCAGCTCGTGATGCCGAGTCGCGTCTCCCCGCTCGATGCGGAGTACCTCAACGGGACGTTCGCGTTTTCGGTCGAGGCATCCTACGACGGCGCGGGCAACCTCGGCAACATGGGCTCGTACTTCGGTGTCGCGGGCGGACCGTTCATCTATGTGCGCCGCGAGCCACTATCGCAGATCACGGGAAACGGCAGCACGTATCTCGTCAAGTCGCAGTCGTCGCACCTCATCATCGATACCGAAGCGCAGACCTACGGCGCCCTCTATTCGCCCGATCGTTCGATCCAATACGGCGACTTCCCAGCTACCGAGGGTCTTTCGAGCCGGGTGCTCACCTTCGCTACGGTGCGCAGCGCCTCCGGCGTTCCCGAGGGTGTGCAGGCGCGCGTGTTCCAGTTGTAAGCAGTCGCGGCGCGCAATCTGATGAACGGGCGCGTTTGATGCTGAGGGGTACGGTGTGCAGCCTCATCTATTACAGATACGGATGCGCTGCCCGGTTGGCTTCGATGCCCCCGCCAAGTATCACTTCTCGTGCAGGCGGGCGTTTGCCGCGGCAAGGATGCGCTCCGTCTCCGCCGCACTCGCAGGACGGCGCGGCGCGGGGCAGGCGGGGAGTTCGGCCAGTTGCTTCTCCATCCACGTCACGTCGAGCCAGCGGCCCAGCTTATATCCACAAGCGTGGTGCTCGCCGCACACCGCATAGCCATGTTTCGCGTGAAACGCCACGGATCCCTCGTTGGTCGATGTGATGCACGCTTCGCTCATGATGACGCCCTGAGCGCGCATGAGCTCTTCGAGCGCGTCGAGCAGCACCGATCCGAGACCCCGGGCTTGGTGCTCGGGCGCAACGTAGATCGAGATCTCGGATGCCCAATCATATGCGGGGCGCTCTCTAAACGAACCGTTGTAGGCGAAGCCGACTACCCGTGAGGATGCCTCGTCCACCACGACGAGAAAGGTCGAATGCTCGAGTTTCTGCCGAATGCGCGCCTCATATTCCGCAACGCTTGGTACGGAAATCTCGAAGCTCACGTCCGTGTGCTCGACAAAGGGTGCGTAGACCGCCAGGACCGCAGGGGCATCGGCAAGCGTCGCAGTGCGGATAAAATATGGCATGGCGTCCTCCGGAAAGAATGTGCGCGACATGGAGATAATAAGCGCAAGGTGCCACCGGCGACCGACTAAAGCCCGCCAACGGGCGTCGTCTACGCACATTGTAGCTCCATATACGCTACAATGTGATGGTTCGATGAAGAGTGAGAAGGAGGCCTGCTCATGGCTTCGGATGCAAGAAGGATTCTGCTCGTCGAGGACGAGAAGGCTATTCGCGACGCCGTCGCAGCGTATCTCGAGCGCGAGGGCTATTGGGTTGTGGGCGTCGGCGACGGCCAGTCCGCGGTCGAGGAGTTCGAGAAGCACCAGTTCGATCTCATCGTGCTCGACCTCATGCTTCCCAAGCTCTCGGGCGAGCGCGTATGCCGTGCGATTCGTGACACTTCCGATGTGCCGATCATCATGCTCACGGCGAAGGGCGAGGTCGAGGATCGCATCATCGGTCTCGAGCTCGGTGCAGACGACTATCTCATCAAGCCGTTCAGCCCCCGCGAGCTTGTTGCTCGCGTGCGCGCCCTCTTCCGCCGCACGCACCTCGCCGACGAGCCTCAGATCGAGGTGCTCGACTTCGGCGACCTGGTCATCGACATCTCGGGTCATAAGATTCTGGTTGAGGGCAAGGAAGTCGACCTCACGGCTTCCGAATTCAAGCTCCTCACCACGCTCGCACGCCATCCTGGTCGCGTGTACAACCGCATGGAGCTCGTCGAGAAGGTGCTCGGCTACGATTTCGAAGGCTACGAGCGTACGATCGACTCCCATGTAAAGAACCTCCGCGCGAAGCTCGGAGACGACCCCAAGCATCCCAAGTGGCTCTTCACCGTGCACGGCGTGGGCTATCGCTTCGAGGCGCCGGCGAAGTCTGCAGAGGATAGCGCACAAGACGCGAAGTAGCGCGATCCCCCATGCTGCCAGCCCGCGTCGAGATCGGTACAAAGCATAAGCAATCCGACGAGGCGAGTTCCCGCGCAAGCTGGAATACGCCTCGTTCCGATACACGCTCCGGGATGAGCTATGCCACGCGCATGGCCGCTTCGTTTGCGCTCACCTCCATCATGACCGTGCTCGTACTCGTGGGCGTGGTCGCTGTGGTGTGGAGCGGCGTGTTCATGGACTACACGCGTACGAACATGACCGATATCGCCGAGGCTACGGCGGCACGCCTCGCCGCTGCGTACGAATCGAGCGGGAAGTGGAGCACGTCGCTGCTCTCGGAGATCGCCGATTCGAGCATCGTTTCCGAAGATATCGGCCTGCAGGTGGTCGACGCGAGTGGGACGATCGTCTATGACGACTCGTGGCCGGCGGCGGCGGTGGTGGGACCTACGGGAAGCGCCCCGCGCGAGACGCACGGTCTCACCTCGAGTGCGCCCACGGACGCCTCGTCTTCCGTGACGCGCGACATCACCTTGGAGAACGGTACGGTCGTAGGCCAGGTGCGCCTGTGGGTGTTCGGGTCAGACGCGCTGCTTGGCAAAGCCGACACCGCGTTTCGCGATCGCACCTTCAACGCCATGTTCATCGCCTCGATCGCGGCGGTGATCATCGCGGTCATCATCGGCATCTTCGTCTCGCGCATGCTCACGAACCCCTTGCGCCGCATCACCGGCACCGCCAAGCAGATCCGCGACGGCGATCTTTCCGCGCGCACGGGGTTGCGCGGAGACGACGAGATAGACCGGTTGGGCGAGACATTCGACGAGATGGCGACCTCGCTCGAGAAGGATCTGAAGCACGAGCGCCGCATCACTTCCGACGTCGCGCACGAGCTTCGCACGCCGCTCATGGCGATGCTCGCGACTGTGGAGGCCATGCAGGACGGCGTTCTCCCCTGCGACGACGAGCACCTGGAGACGGTCGCTTCGGAAACGCGTCGCCTCTCCCGCCTGGTCCAGCAGATGCTCGATCTTTCACGCATGGAGAACCGCACCACGCCGCTCAAGTTCGAGCGCGTGGATCTCGTCCCCTTCGTGCAGCGCATCGTCGACGGCCAGCAGCAGCTGTTCGTAAACCGCGACCTGCGCCTGCGCTTCTCGGACGACACGCAGGGACGCTCCGCGGTCATCGAGGTAGACGCCGACATGATCACGCAGGCGGTCGTGAACCTCATGAGCAACGCGATGCGCTACACGCCCGAGGGCGGGTGGGTCGTCGTCTCGGTGAAGGCCGATCGAAAGAACGTGCAGATCATCGTTTCGGATACCGGCATCGGTATCGCCAAGGAGGATCTGTCGCGAATCTTCGGCCGCTTCTGGCGTGCCGATGCGAGCCGCGCGCGCGAGGCCGGTGGTCTCGGCGTAGGGCTTTCGGTGACTCAGCAGATCGTCGAGCGGCATCATGGCTACATCTCCGTTGAATCCGAACTTGAAAAAGGTACGACGTTTACGATTCATCTGCCGCGCGAGCACACGCCAGAGCCCGCTTCCTCTACAATGGAGGGCTAGGATAACGCGGTTCAGCGGAATGATACAATCCAGCCTGGCTGGTTTGTACCAGGTATGACCCGGCACATCAGAGGAGTTGATTCCACGTGGCAAACATGGAGCGCCGTCCGGATTCCCACGGCAAGGTTCGCGATATTTACCAGGCGGGCGAGAACCTGCTCATGGTAGCGACCGATCGCATCTCGGCTTTCGATTACATCCTGCCGGACGAGATTCCCTTCAAGGGCGAGGTGCTCAACCGCATCTCGGCGTTCTGGTTCGATAAGTTCGCCGACCTCGTGCCGAACCACCTCGTCTCCATCGACGTCGCCGACTTCCCCGAGGAATTCGCCGAGTACAAGAGCTATCTCTCGGGTCGTGCCATGCTTGTGCGCCGCGCCGAGACCATCCCGGTCGAGTGCATCGTGCGCGGGTACCTCACCGGCAGCGGCAAGAAGACCTACGACGCGGACGGCACCGTGTGCGGCATTCACCTGCCTGCCGGGCTCACCGAAGCCTCCAAGCTGCCCGAGCCTCTCTTCACCCCTTCCACAAAGGCTGCGATCGGCGACCACGATGAGAACATCTCGTTCGATCGCTGCGTAGAGATCGTCGGTGCCGACGTGGCCGAGCAGATCCGCGACTACTCGCTCAAGATCTACACCGCAGCCGCCGAGTACGCTGCTACGCGTGGCATCATCATCGCCGATACGAAGTTCGAGTTCGGCATTATCGACGGCAAGGTGACGCTCATCGACGAGTGCCTCACGCCCGACTCGAGCCGCTTCTGGCCGGCGTCGAGCTATGAGGAGGGCAAGGTTCAGCCCAGCTACGACAAGCAGTTCGTCCGCAACTGGCTTACCGCCAACTGGGATATGACGGGCGACGCGCCGCATCTGCCCGCCGATGTCGTTGAGGGCACGTCCGCACGCTACCGCGAGGCGTACCAGATCATCACCGGTACGGAATTTGAAAGCATGAAGGGAAACGAGTAAGTGAGTACACGGAGCGCTACCAACAAGCGCACCCAAGAGCGTGATTACGCGGGTGCCGCACGCAAGTCCGCCGCATCCGCCAAGCCCGCCCGCGCCGCCGCGTCTTCGGTGCGCGTGGTGTCTTCGAGCGCGAAGGCTCGTCGCAAGGAGTACGAGCAGGGAGAGTCGCTCGAGGGTCTTTCGAAGGCCGAGAAGAAGGCGCGCAAGCAGGAACTTCGCGCCAAAGAGGACCGCATGTACTCCGCTGCGAACATCCTCATGAAGGGCGACGAGGAGTACCGCTCCAAGCGTCGCATCTTCTGGGCGTTCGAAGGCGTCGGTATTGTGGGCGTCATCGTGGTGTGGCTCATGCTGGCCGGCATCTTCAACTCGTTCATGGATGCGAACGCGCTCGGCGTGGCGCAGCTCGTCGGGCTGGGTATCGCCTACGCGTTCGTGATCGGCGGTTTCATCTACGACCTCGTGAAGATCCGTCCGCTGCGTAACTTCTACAAGGCGCAGGTCGCCGGCATGACAGATCGCAAGGTGCTCGAGGTTCTTGAAGAGGAGTTCGAGCGCCTGGATGCGAAGAAGGGCAAGGCATCCAAGAAGGAAGCTGCGGCAGACGCTGCCGCGACCGCTTCCGAGGAGCCCGTGGTGAAGCGCGGCCCTAAGAAGAATCACCGCTCGCGCCGCTAGGTAGAATTGGGTTGGTTGGGGACGTGTTCCGTCTGACCCATTCCCGAGTATGGGAATGGGTAGAACGAAGCGCGTCCCCAACCAACCCATCGTTTACACGAGCAAAGGAAGATAGATGATCAGGGCTGCTTTGACTGTCGAGGACGCGCGCGCTGGCATGGCCGCGCTCGAACCGAAGATCGAGCGCTACGCGAAGCTCGTCGTCCGCAAGGGTGTGAATGTCATGCCGGGGCAGGAAGTCGTGCTCATGGCACCCGTTGAGTGTGCCCTGTTCGCGCGTCTGCTCGTGAGCGCCGCCTATGAGGTGGGCGCCGGGCACGTCACGGTGATCTGGAACGACGATACGGTGACGCGCCTCACGTACGAGAACGTCGCGCTTGCGTACTTCGAGCAGACGCCCGAATGGCAGCGCGTGCAGCTCGACTCGCTCGCCGAGGCAGGCGCGTGCTTCATCTTTGTGGAAGGAGCCGATCCGGAGGCGCTCAAAGGGATCGACCCCAAGAAGCCCGCAGCCGCTTCGAAGGCGAAGAACAGCCAGTGCACGGTGTTTCGCCGCGGCTTGGATTTCAACGTCAACCCGTGGTGCATCGCGGGCGCGCCGGTTGCCGCGTGGGCACGCCATGTGTTCCCCGATGTGCCCGATGAGGTCGCCGTCTATCGCCTGTGGTGCGCGATCTTGTCTGTGGCGCGTGCCGACGGCGACGACCCCGAGAGCGATTGGGAGCTGCACGACGCGACGTTCGAGAAGAATCTGCGCTTCCTGAACGACCGCCATTTCGACGCCCTGCAGTACTGCTCGGCGAACGGAACGGATTTCACCGTCGGCCTCACCGACCGTCATATCTGGGCAGGCGGCAAATGCGAGACGCCCGAGGGACACCCGTTCTTCCCGAACATCCCCACGGAGGAGGTTTTCACCTCGCCCGACCGTATGCGCGCGGATGGCGTGGTGCATTCCGCTTTGCCGCTCATCCACCACGGGAATAAGGTCGAGGACTTCTGGCTGAAGTTCGAGAACGGCATGGTCGTGGAGTACGGCGCACGTTTGGGTGAGGATACGCTCAAGAGCATTCTCGAAACCGATGAAGGTGCGCGCCGCTTGGGCGAGGTCGCCCTTATCTCGAAGAACACCCCCATTCGCGAAAGCGAGACCCTCTTCTTCGATACGCTCTACGATGAAAATGCGAGCTGCCACCTTGCGCTGGGAGTAGGATTCCCCGAGTGTTATGACGGCGGTTACGAGATGAGCGCCGAAGAGCTTCGCGAGCACGGAGTGAACACCTCGGCAACCCACGTCGATTTCATGATCGGCACGGACGACCTCACCATCACGGGTATCCAAGCCGATGGTACCGAAGTTCCCGTGTTCGTGAACGGCCAGTGGAGCTGGGAGTAGAACCCCTAACGGATTTTGGGGTCACCCTCGAGTTCGCGGATGATATTCAGTGCGTGGGCAAGGCTTATGCCGAAACGGTCAACACCTGCCTCCACCATGGCTTCGACGGTTTCGGCATCGCGGATGCCCGAAGCTGCTTTGATGCGCGCTGCCGAACCGATGGCCTGCCTGATGACCTCAACGTGGTGAACCGTTGTGGCTCCACGCAGGCCGCTCGCCGTTTTGACGAAATCTACCCCTCCTTCGACGGCGAGCTTGCTCGCCGTTGCGATTTCACCATCGTCGAGAAGCGGAGCCTCGATAATGCACTTTAGCGGTACATCTTGTCCAACGGCTTCCTTCACAGAGCGGACATCGCGTACGACGTCCTCATACATGCCCGATTTGAGATAGCAGAGGTTCATGACCATATCGATCTCGCACATGCCCTGCGACACCGCGAGCTTTGCGTGAAACACCTTCACTTCGGTTGGATCGTGCCCGAGCGTCGCGCTGCAGCCCGAGCAGGGGAGCGTATCCGTCCCCTGCACTTCTTGTGCGATGAGCTCGTTAAAGCAGCGCGGTCCCAAGACGGTATGGATATGGTATTTCTTTGCTGCCGCGACGAGGGCGTAAACCTCTTCGAGTGTGGCGGTGGGATGCGTGAGCGTGCAGTCGAGCATGCGGGCGAACTCAAGGGCGGTGAGGGGCATACAGACCTCCGGTGTGTAGGAAGTTTCAAGCAATAAAGATTATAGACATCATAGACAAATGAGTACTGTGGATGAAGATGTTAACAAAACCATGCGGTTCGTCTCGCTTGCGCATCCCGATGCCGAATATGCTCAACAAAAACGCCCGGCACCGCGACGGCGCCGGGCGTTCGTGTTCATGGTGGGCCGTTAGGGGTTCGAACCCTAGACCTTGGGATTAAAAGTCCCCTGCTCTGCCAGCTGAGCTAACGGCCCGCGCGCAGCATTGTACCACGTCTTTGGATAAATGATTCTCTAAGGCGGCGACGCGGGGCAATCTCATCGGAGCAATCCCATATCCCCGTCACCGACGAATCCGTACGCCTGTCGGAGCGTCTGCTCCCCAATACCTTTATTGCCGTATCATCTATAGCAATATCGCGCTTCGGCGCCGCCCCGTCACCAGCGCACGGGGAGGGACAGGGCTTTGCTCGAAAGGAAGGCTACCTATGGCAGATGTACATGAGCTCCTCGATGAATGGCTCGCTAACGTTCAGGACGACGTGCTCAAGGCAGAGCTGGTCGCACTCAAGGACGCGGGCGACGAGAACGCCATCACCGACGCGTTTTTCCAGGATCTCGAGTTCGGCACGGCGGGACTGCGCGGCACGCTCGGTGCCGGTACGAACCGCATGAACATCTATACCGTCGGCCGCGCTACGCAGGGTTTTGCCGAGTATCTCGTCGCCAACTTCGAGAACCCCACCGTTGCTATCGCACGCGACAGCCGCAACAACGGTGAGCTCTTCGTGAAGACCGCCGCCGCTATCTTCGCAGCGAACGGTGTCGTGGCGAAGGTGTATCCCAAGATCTCGCCCGTACCCACGCTTTCCTGGGCAGTTCGCGACCTCAAGTGCTCTGGTGGCGTGTGCGTCACGGCGTCTCATAACCCCGCGCAATATAACGGCTACAAGGCCTACGGCCCCGATGGTTGCCAGATCGCATCCGAGGTGGCCGATGCCATCTCTGCCGCGATCGCCAAGGTGGATATGTGGCATGGTATCAAGACGATGGATTTCGACGAGGCTGTGGCTGCCGGCAAGATCGAGTGGATCGGTGATGATTGCCTCGACCGCTATTACGATGCCGTGCTCTCGAAGTCCGTCTGCAACCTCACCGAAGAGCAGGCGGCCGAAGCGCCCCTCAAGCTCGTATACACCCCGCTCAACGGTACCGGCCTCATCCCGGTGACCACGGTGCTCAACCGCGCGGGCATCACGGATATCACCATCGTGCCCGAGCAGAAGGATCCCAACGGCGACTTCCCCACCTGCCCGTATCCGAATCCGGAGATTCGCGAGGCCATGCAGAAGGGTATCGACCTGTGCCGCGAGGTGCAGCCGGATCTCTTGCTCGCGACCGACCCGGACGCCGACCGCGTGGGTGTGGCTTGCGCCGACGGCGACGACTACACGCTCATCACCGGTAACGAGATGGGCGTTCTCTTGCTCGACTACATCTGCCGCATGCGCGCCGAGCGCGGCGAGGACCTTTCCAACAAGGTCGCCGTCACCACGATCGTGTCCTCTGCCATGGTGGATGCGCTTGCCGAGGACTATGGCTTCGAGCTCCGCCGCTGCCTCACGGGCTTCAAGTACATCGGTGACATCATTACGTCGCTCGCCGACGCGGGTGAGGTTGACCGCTTCATCTTCGGTTTCGAGGAATCTTACGGCTACCTCTCGGGCGATCATGTGCGCGACAAGGATGCGGTGAACGCATCGCTGCTCATTTGCCAGATGGCGCAGGATTACCGACTCAAGGGCAAGAACCTCGTCGAGGCTATGCGTGACCTCTATGAGAAGTACGGCTACTATCACAACAAGACCGTGTCGCTCTCTTACCCCGGCGCCGAGGGCGCGAGCAAGATGGCGGGCATCATGGCGAGCCTCCGTGCCGAGGCACCCGCCCAGATGGCCGGCCTTGCGGTGGAGAAGGTCGTAGACTACAAGGAAGGCGTGAACGGCCTGCCGAAGGCAAACGTGCTCGAGTTCGACCTCGAGGGCGGCAACAAGGCCATCGTGCGCCCCTCCGGCACCGAGCCCAAGATCAAGATTTACATCTTCGCGAAGGGCGCTGATGCCGCTGCCGCCGATGCCCTCATCGAGAAGATCGAGGCCGACGGACGCGAGCTGCTTTCGTAAAGGATTAACGACGCGAAGTCGAAGAACCCCCGGAGCGGAAACCGAGCCAAGGCGACCCGCTTCGGGGGTTTATTCACGTTCTGGCGCGCGCCACCTTGGAGAGCGTGCATTCGTGACGGAAACGACACGAGCATGCTCGATTCCAGGGTGATGCACGATGCGGTGGCAAGAACGATATGTTAGCGGAAGAGGATGAGCCAGAGCACCAGGGCGACGAGCACCAGGGCGATGATGGCTACGACTATGGCATGCCGTCTCGCGCGCTCTTGTCGGGCGACGAAGATGCTCTTTTTTGAGCCGGGCGTCTGCAGATACCGCTCGTAGTGCAGCTGCTGACGTTGTCCGGTATCGCCGGGGTTCGAACGGCGAGGGTGCGCAGGTCCGCTTTGCGGAAGGTACTGTGGGTCGGCGGTGGCGACGCCCATGTGTTTTCGCCCAGGGGTCGTCGTATGCTGTCCGGTCTGCTGAGATTCATGCTGCGCATGCAGCACGCGCGTGTAGTTTTCATCGGTGATAGGGCTCTGTGAGACATGCGGCACCGTACGCCGATAAGGCGTATTTGAAGTCCGACGTTGCGGGCTGCGGCCGGAATCTGTCTGGTCTTGTCTAGAAGTGCTGTCTGCCATGGCGCCTCGATCGTATGTGCCTCTCACGAATACATGATATATGCTCGGGACTTCTTCGTATGCAATGTGCCCGCCTGCGAACCCCCGTTCACGCAGGTTGCATAACTTATGCATAAAATGCAGGTGCACGCCTTAAAAAAGAATGGTGAGGGGCGACGTAAGGCGCTCTGCGTCAAGCGTACGTTGAAGAGGAGTCGCCCATTCGTCCGCCTCCCGGCAACACGGAATAGACGGTTTTGGAGCGAACGGGTGCGATGCTCATAAATCTAAGCATACTAGACTTAGATTTGATGATACTGTGACGCTTAAAAAATCTTAGCAGTGTTGTTTAGAAGCCACTCATGAGGGCATAAGAACAGTGTCCAAAGAAGTCCCGGGAGCCAATACCCGGGCAATCCACAAAGGAGTGGTTGATTATGGCTAGCATGGTTCCGTATCGTTCGGTGTTCGGTATTCGTCCTTTCAATACGTCGCTTCTCGACGCGTTCGACGACATGATGGACCTCGCGTCCGCGCCCGCTTCGCGCGCGTTCCCCATGGATGTCGAAGATAAGGGTGACGGCTACGAGGTCAAGGCATATCTTGCTGGCGTGAACAAGGACGAGATCGACGTCGAGCTCAACGAGGGTCGTCTTTCCATCTCGGTGAACGTCGAGGATAAGGAGGAGAACGAGGGCAAGAATTACCTGCAGCGCGAGTTCTCCGCCTTCAGCGCCACGCGCGGGATCTACCTCAAGGATGCGTCGAACGAGGGTCTCTCCGCTCGTTTCGCCGACGGCGTGCTCACCGTCTCCGTGCCGAAGATCGTCGAGAAGAAGAACGTCACGAAGGTTTCGATCGACTAACGACGTCTTCTAGCTTTTCCAACAATTCGGATGAAAGGGGTTCCTTGGGGAGCCCCTTTTTTCGTGAGCGGCGATCCGCGCCTGCTGGTCGAGCCGCCGTTTCATCTACCAGATGCTTAAGGGGCGGTCTTGGCCGGCGGCGCGAATGTGCAGCCCCGGTGCCGTGCCTGGCCGTTCGAGCGTCGCTGCGGTCCCAAGGTCGTTATCGAGCGTGGCACCGAGCGCGCAGGCGAGCGCGCGCACCGCGAGACCAGGGCGGTTGTTCTCTTGAGATATGTGCATGGCGACAAGCTCTTCGGTGCGGCTGGTAACGAGCTCGCACACGGCTTCCGCTGCCTGGGCGTTCGAAAGATGACCCGTGTTCGAGAGGATGCGCTCCTTGAGAAAGCGGGGGTAATCGCCAGATGTGAGCATATGGACATCGTGGTTGCATTCAAGGGCAAGGATGCGTGCATCGTGGAGTGCATCCCGCGCGCCGTCGGAGAGCGTGCCGGTATCGGTGGCGAATCCTATGGCGTCATCTCCGCAGCTCAAGCGCAGTCCCATGGGGTTTACAACGTCGTGCGAGGTGGGAAAGGTCTGGACGTGCACATCTTCGATATCGAACGCCTCGCCAGGTTCAACCGCTTGGAACGGAAGGGCGTCGAAGCCAGATCGCGCCTCCGGTGTACCTGCGCTCGCGATGAGCGTCCCGCTAAAGCGCTTGCACCACACCACAACACCGCGCGTATGATCGCTATGCTCGTGCGTAAGGATGAGCGCGCGCACCCGGCTTTCGTCCAAACCGAGCGCGTGCATGCGAGCGAGCGTCTCCCGACGCGAGAAGCCGTTGTCGATCATGATGAACCCGGCGGGCGACTCCACGATCGAGCAGTTCCCTTTTGAGCCACTGCCGAGGATATGGAGGTGCATCGCGTTCGGCATGCGTTTCCTTCCGATGTAACATTATCCAAGGGAATATTGTACGAATGTATGTGGGAAAATCCCAAGAGTGCTGCTACAGACGAAGATGGGAGGGTGCATGCCAACGGTAGCGCAGCGGTTCGCGCCGCATCGTTCGCGCGGTGTTCGCGCACAAGCGCATCCCGCAGCTCCGGTGGTGCTCATGGTCTCCGGCGGGGCAGATTCCACAGCGCTGCTCGTCATGGCCTGTACCTCACAGCTCGACTTGGACGACGGTCTCGGTCGGGCGCGCATCGCCCGCGAGCGCCTGCATGTGCTCCATGTGAACCATCACCTGCGCGGTGAGGCGTCGGATGCGGACGAGGCGTTCGTCCGGGAGCTCTGCGAGCGCTTCGGGCTACCGCTCTGCGTGGAGCACGCATCATTCGCGAACCTGGGCGGTCAGAACCTCGAGGCCGCGGCACGCGAGGTGCGCTATGTTGCCGCCCGCCGGTACGTGCGCGAACTATGCGCCGAGGCGAACGCTCCACGCTCTGCCGCGCGCATCGCAACCGCCCATACGGCGAGCGACCGCGCGGAGACGTTCATCATGAATGCCATCAAGGGTGCGGGTGCCGCCGGCCTCTCGAGCATCCCGCGGCGTCGCAACATTATCGTGCGGCCGCTCATCGACACCACCCACGACGAACTCTGCCGCTATCTCGAGGTCGCGGGCATTCCCTGGCGCGAGGACGAGAGCAACCAAGACACCGCGTACCTGAGAAATTTCGTGCGTCACCGCGTGATGCCCGTTTTGCGCGAGCGCAACCGCAACGTCGCGCGCAACGTGAGTGCCGCGTGCGACATCCTGGGCGATGAGGATGCGTTCATGTCGCAGCTCGCCGCACAGGCGTTGCGGGTATGCACCAAGCGCCGGCAGGAGGGGCTCATCGTGCTCGACGGTGCGCGCCTGGCATCCGCCGAGGTGGCCATCGCGCGCCGCATGGTGCGTCTCGCCGTGCGCCAGCTCGACCAAGATGCGCGCCTCGAGCTCCGTCATGTCGAAGCCGTGCTCGCATGCGTGGCTTCAGGGGAGGGGTCGACCACGCTTCCCGCGGGCATCGACGTGCGCATGGAGTTCGGTACCTGCTCGATGCGCACCGCTGCCGCCCGCGAAGAGCTCTCAGCTGGCTGGCTCACCGTACCCGGCCGCATGGCGCTCGCCGCGGGACGGGTGCTCGAGGCATCGATCGAACGCGTTCCCGCCGGATACGATATCATCGCCTATGTGCGCGAGAGAGCTTCTGCTTCGCCCGCGGGCGAAGAGGTGGCCTTCGTGGATGCCGCGTCGCTTGGATATGCCGAACGCGACCTCGTGCGCCTGAAGGAATCGGGAGACGGCGTGCCTGTGGAGGCTCGCGCGGCGCGCCTGTGGGTCGACTCGCTCGCTCCGGGAGACCTTATGTGCCCGCTCGGCATGCACGGCAGGTCGAAGAAGGTTTCCGACATCCTCGGTGAGGAGCAGGTTCCGGTCGCGGAGCGTCCACTCGTGCCCATCGTGCGCACCGCGCCCGGCGGTGCCGTTGTGTGGGTTGGCGGAATTCGCCTTGACGAGCGCTTCAAATGCACGGCGATGAGTCGCGTATTGATACAATTAACCATCCATTCCCTCGATTCCGCGGAATAAGTCCGCGCGGTGGGGTAAGCTGCCATACGTATATCGGCGAGCAGGAGGGTTGCTATGGAAACGAAGAGCGAGCTTTCGACGATGCATCCAGATGTTGAGTCCATCCTTTTCAGCGAAGAGGACATCCGGGGTATCGTGCAGCGTTTGGGAAGCGAGATCAGCCGCGACTACCAGGGGAAGGATCTGGTGCTCATCGCTGTGTTGCGCGGGGCGGTCGTCTTCATGGGCGATCTCATGCGCTCGATCGACCTTCCGCTCGCCATCGACTTCATGGCCGTCTCGAGCTATGGCGACAAGGCGAAGACCTCGGGTATCGTCCGCATCGTGAAAGACCTCGATATGGATATCAAGGGGCGCGACGTGCTGATCGTCGAGGACATCCTCGATTCCGGCCTCACGCTCAAGTACCTTATGAAGAACCTGAGCAGCCGCAACCCCGCCTCGCTTGAGGTCGCCGCCTTCCTGTGGAAGGACGTCGAGGGCAAGCAGGCCGCTATCAACCCGAAGTACGTGGGCGCGCATTGTCCCGACGAGTTCGTCGTGGGTTACGGCCTCGACTTCGCGGAGCGCTACCGCAACCTCCCCTATGTGGGAATTCTTAAACCGGAGGTTTATTCGTAACATGTCCGATCGTATCGAAGAAGAGCAGAACGCGGCAGGCGATGGCAGTGCCGCACGCCACGAGCGCCCCGGCGGCGAGCCGACGGGCGGCGATGACGCGCACGGCGCCGAGCGGAACCAGCCGGCACACGACGAGCGCGATGGGGGAAACCCCCGTGGCGAGCAGGTGCCACGCAACCAGATGACGGGCATGCGCCCCGGCTCGGGAGACCCCAACCGCGGCGGGCGCCGCGGCCCCTCGCGCATGTCGTGGCTGTACATCTTGGTCGCTTGCGCGCTCGTGGCATACCTGGCGTTCACCATGAATGGCGGCGCGGGACACGCGTCCGAGACGACGAAGCTCGCAACAAGCGAGTTCGTGACCGCCGTGGAAGATGGTCGCGTCGATTCCGTGACCTATACCATCGCCGATGGATCGCTCGAGGGTCTCTATTGGGAAGACGCTGAAGACGTCGGCAAAGACCAGGCGGCGGTCCCCTTCACCTCGACGTATATCGGCTCCGATGCGCTTGCCGAGCTCATGGCGGCGCACCCCGCGACCGAGTACGTCGTGAACACGAGCGATCCAAACGCGTTCATGGATCTCATGCTGAGCATCGCGCCCACGGCCGTGCTCGTGCTGCTCATGCTGTACTTCATGCGCCAGATGATGGGCGCTAACAACAAGGCTATGCAGTTCGGCAAGACGAACGCCAAGACGAACGAGGCGACGCGTCCCAAGGTGAAGTTCGCCGACGTCGCCGGTATCGATGAGGCAGTCGAAGAGCTCGAGGAGGTGCGCGACTTCCTTTCCGATCCGGATCGCTACCGCAAGCTCGGTGCGAAGATTCCCCGCGGCGTGCTGCTCGTAGGCCCTCCGGGTACCGGTAAGACGCTGCTTGCCAAAGCGGTGGCGGGCGAGGCGGGCGTGCCGTTCTTCTCCATCTCGGGCTCCGACTTCGTGGAGATGTTCGTGGGCGTGGGTGCGAGCCGCGTGCGCGACCTCTTCAAGAGCGCCAAGGAGCAGGCGCCGTCGATCATCTTCATCGACGAGATCGATGCTGTGGGACGCCAGCGCGGTGCCGGCCTCGGTGGCGGGCACGACGAGCGCGAGCAGACGTTGAACCAGCTGCTGGTCGAGATGGACGGTTTCGAGGAGAGCGAGAGCGTCATCCTCATCGCCGCGACGAACCGCCCGGACATCCTCGATCCGGCTCTTCTGCGCCCCGGACGTTTTGACCGCCAGATTACCGTCGACCGTCCCGACGTGAAGGGACGCGAGCAGATTCTACGCGTGCATGCGGCGAACAAGCCTTTGGGCGAGGACGTGAGCTTCGAGAAGCTTGCGAAGCTCACCGTTGGCTTCACCGGCGCCGATCTTGCGAACCTCATGAACGAAGCAGCGCTGCTCACGGCGCGCCGGCACCACGAGCGCATCACCATGGACGAGATTGAGGAGTCCATGGAGCGCGTCATCGCCGGCCCCGAGCGCAAGACGCGCGTCATGACCGAGACCGAACGCAGCGTCATCGCGTACCACGAGAGCGGGCATGCGCTCGTGGGGCACGTGCTCGAGCATTCCGACCCGGTGCACAAGATCACGATTATCCCGCGCGGCCAGGCGCTCGGCTACACCATGCAGCTGCCCACTGAAGATCATTTCCTCAAGACTCGCAACGAGATGCTCGATGAGCTCGCGGTGTTCTTGGGCGGGCGCGTTGCCGAGGAGCTCATGTGCGCCGACATCACGAGCGGCGCTTCGAACGATCTCGAGCGCGCAACGAAGATGGCACGCGAGATGGTCACGCGCCTGGGTATGAGCGAGGAACTGGGCACGCAGGTGTTCGGTGAGGCTCAGCATCAGGTGTTCCTGGGTCGTGATTACGCGAACCACCAGGATTATTCCGAGGAGACCGCGCGGCGTATCGACGCCGAGGTGCAGCGCATCATGCGCGAGGCGCACGACCGCGCGAAGCAAATCCTTGAAGAGCGTCGCGAGCAGCTCGTTACCATGGCGAACGTGCTTCTGGAGCGCGAAACCGTCGAGGGCGAGGCGGTGGAGGCGCTACTCAACGATGAGTGGAGTGCCTATCTCGAGCGCGAGGTGGCGGGAGAGGTGAAGGCCGCAGGCACCAAGGATGCCTCGACGCGCCGCAAGCCACGCCAGAGTGATGAGGAGATTGCCGCCGAAGCCGCTCGCTTTGCCGAGGAGGCTATGGCCAACGAGGAGTGACCGGGCACAATATCCCAAAAAGGGACAGGTGCATTTTGGGACATTGAAGGGCCTCGGCATCGCGCCGGGGCTCTTTTTGTGTCAACGGTCTTTGCTGAATCGACTTTTTTCGACAGATTTCGCCGAAAACGATGGGATTCTGTCGAAATACGTCGATTCTGTGAGAAGGGCGTGGGAAGAGGGGTGTTCGCCGCACACCGCGGGCTTGCGTTCGCTGGTCGAAATGAGCGATAGGGCACGCACCAAGAGGGGTAGGCTCAACCATAGCGTATGTAATCGGCGCATACGCGCGGATACTCAGACGCCGCGCGCATGCGCCCGGGAACAAGGAGGCAGCTATGGGCGCGCCTAAAACAAGCGACGTAAGGAACGTGGTTCTCGTAGGCCAAGGCGGGGTGGGCAAGACCTCGCTCGCAGAGGCCATGCTCCACCTTTCTGGCAAGACCGCGCGTCTGGGCGGTCATGCGGGCACGAAGCCCACGCTCGATTACGACGCGGAAGAGGTCAAGCGCGAGTTCTCCATCTCGACCTCGATCGCGCCCATCGACTGGAAGGGCGTGCGCATCAACGTGCTCGACGCCCCGTGCTATCCGGACTTCATCGGCGATGCCTATGCCGCGATGAGCGTGTGCGAGACGGCGCTTTTCGTGGTTGACGCCGCCGAAGGCCCGCAGCCCACCACGGTGAAGCTGTGGTACGCCGCGGAAGACCTGCGCCTTGCGCGCGCGGTGTTCATCAACCGCATCGATAAGGAGAACGCCGATTACGACACCTGCATGAAGGCGCTCCGCGAGCGCTTCGGCGTGCGCCTGGGTGCCGTGACCCTGCCGTGGGGCACGGGCGATAACTTCGAGGGCGTTATCGACATCGTACGCATGAAGGCGCGCCATTGCGATGGCACCACGCAAACCGAGTTCGACATTCCCGAAGAGTACCTCGACGCGGCCGAGGAAGCGCGCGAGCAGCTGTGCGAAGCTGTTGCCGAGGCGGATGACGAGCTCATGATGAAGTATCTCGAAGGCGAGGCACTTTCGCAGGAAGAGGTCGAGGGTCTGCTCTCCGAGGCGATCGCCAAGCGCCTGTTCGTGCCGGTGTTCGTAGGCTCTTGCACGCGCGAGCTGGGCGTCCACTCCGTCATGGACGATATCGCCACGTACTTCCCGAAGCCGACGGACTATGGCGAGATGCCGCTCGTCGACGGCGATACGCTGAAGATCTCCTCCGAGGACGACCGTCCCGTCGCCTTCGTGTTCAAGACGCTCAACGATCCGCAGCAGGGCCGCATCAGCTTCCTCAAGGTGCTCACCGGTACGCTCACGCCGGGCATCGAGCTCGTGAACGCGCGTACGCGCAAGGGTGAGCGCCTGGCGCACCTCTACGTGATGTGCGGCAAGGATATGGACGAGGTCGGCAAGGCTGAGGCGGGCGACATCATCGTCACCACGAAGATCTCGGCCGATACCGGCGACACGCTCTCCGTGACCGGTAAGGTCGAGGCGGCGGCGTTCCAGTTCCCGAACAGCCAGTACCGTATCGCCATCGAGGCCGAGAACCGTTCCGACGAGGACAAGCTCTTCACGTTCATCGATCGCGCCTGCGAGGCCGATCCCACCATGAAGATCGAGCGCAACGAGGAAACCGGCCAGACGATCATCTCCGCCGTGGGCGAGGCTCAGGTTTCCGTGTTGCTCAACCGCCTCGAGGAGCGCACGAAGGTCGTTGCGCACATCGTGCCCATCCGCATCCCGTATCGCGAGACTATTCGCCGCGTGGCGAGCGCGCAGGGTCGCCACAAGAAGCAGACGGGCGGCGCCGGCCAGTTCGGCGACTGCTACCTGCGTGTCGAGCCGCTGCTCGATGGTACGGAGTACGAGTTCGTCGACGAGGTCGTGGGCGGCCGCATCCCGCGTGCGCTCATCCCTGCCGTGGACAAGGGCGTCCAGGAGACCATGAAGGAAGGCGTCATCGCCGGCTATCCGCTCACGGGCATTCGTGTGGCGTGCTACGACGGTTCGTATCACCCAGTCGACTCCAACGAGATGGCGTTCCGCGCTGCCGCGCGCATCGGCCTCAAGAAGGCGTGCGCCGATGCCGACCCCGTGGTGCTTGAGCCCATGGAGAACATCACCGTCACCATTCCGGAGAGCTATGCCGGCGCAGTGATGGGCGATGTCTCCGGCTCGCGTGGGCGCGTGACCGGCATGGACACCGACGACCGCGGGAACACCGTTGTTACCGCGACCGTTCCGCTCGCCGAGCTCACGGATTACGCGACGCGCCTGCGCTCGATCACGCGCGGCACGGGCGACTTCACCATGGCGCCTGCCGGCTATGAGCAGGTGCCCTACGACGTGCAGAAGCACCTGGTCGAGTTCTACGAGGAGTCTCGCGCTCAGGGTCGCTAACCTGACATAGGGGATAGATCTTATAGCAACGAAGCGCCGCAGGAAGCGACTCGCCTGCGGCGCTTGTTGCGTTAGAGCACGCCCCCAAAGTGGCTCGCAGGGGACACCGCGCGTTAGAATGAATGCTTTTTCTCACTAAAGCAATTTCTGCGGTTTCATTACACGCGTGTTTCGGCGGAAAAAAGTTATGGGGAACGTTCGCGCTGCCGCCTATTCTTAACCACGTGCGCGGAACTTTCTCGCATTAAGTTGCAAGGGGGAGGGGAATGGGTCCCCTCCGGTTGTGCGCACGGAAGGGGTTATACAACACATACGGGAAGGAACCATCATGAGGAAGACTACCCCCACCGCCCTGCCATCGACGAATCTCGCGTGCTCGCGCCGCGGCTTCTTAAAGCTATCCGGCATATCGGCGGTCGGCATGGGGAGCATGATGTTCCTCGCCGGATGCGGCCCCGCTGCCCAGGAGACGGACGATGCCGGCAGTACCGCCGACGACACCGCCGCGGCCACGAGCTTCGGCTCCGATGGCATGCTCCGCGTGGGTATGGAGGCCGCCTACGCCCCCTATAACTGGCAGGTTTCGGAAGAGTCCGAGTTCACCATGCCCATCGAGAACGTTTCCGGTGCTTACGCCGACGGCTATGACGTCCAGGTTGCCAAGCTCATCGCCGAGGAGTTCGACCTCGACCCCGTTGCCGTGAAGCTCGATTTCTCTGGTCTCATCGACGCGCTCAACAGCGGCCAGATTGACATCATCTGCGCTGGTATGTCTGTCGATCCGGAACGCGCCGAGTCCGCGGACTTCTCCAACTCCTACATCGACGACGATATTGTCATGATCACCACGGAGGACTCGCCGTACGTCAACGCCACGACGTTCGCCGACATTGCGGGTGCGACGGTTCTCGGTCAGGCGGCAACCATGTACGATACCGTGATTGATCAGATTCCCGATGTCACCCATGCCACGCCCGCCGAGACCGTGCCGCTCGTGGTCGAGAATCTCGCCAACGGCCGCTGCGACATCATTACGTACTCAATGCTCTCGGTGCCGAAGCTCATCGAGCAGTACCCCAATTTCGTCGAGCTCCAGATGGAGGAGAAGTTCGAGGGTTCCGCCATGCCCGACAACGCCGCTATCGTGAAGGGTTCCGATGCCGAGATCATGGATCGTATCAACGCGGTCATCGACGGCATTCCGGAGGACGAGCGCCAGGACATGTGGAACGCCTGCATGGATCGCCAGCCCGCGTAGGACGCGCCCCGGCATTCGAACGAACCCAAGGAGAATCATGGCTTCACATGACGCTTCGCCACGCGGCGGCCGTACCCTGCGCGGCCGCCTTATGGCGTTTCTCACGCACGATCACCGCTATGTGCTGCTGGGGACGAGCGCCGTCGCGTTCGCGGGCATGCTCCTCTCGAGCCAGCCGCGCCCCGCGCTGAGTTTCCTTGCCCAGGCGTACACGGTCGAGGTCGTGCTGTACTACCTGCTCGCGGCGTGGCTCGTACTCGCTGCTGCGGCGCTGGCGCACAAGCTCACCCATTGGCGCAGCTATGCCGAGCGTGCGCCCTTCACGCGCCCGGCCGCCCGCCGCGTGCTGCGCTACGCTTCATATGCGGTGTGGGTGATCGCGCTCTTACTCGCGGTCGATCGCCTGGTGATGGGGCTCGCCTCGGCTTGGGCGGTCGCGACCACCGCTGCGTCGCGCCCCGTGGACGATGCCCTCGCAAGCGCGCTCTACATGCTCTACCAGGGACGACAGACGTTTATCACGGGCATCACCACCACGATCGCGCTTGCGGTGTTCGGCACCATCCTCGCGTTCTTCCTTGCACTTCTGCTTGCGTTCTGCCGTATCCAGACCATCGATCGATCGGATAACGACTTCGTGCGGTTCTGGAAGGTGCTAGGCGTGGATTTCGCCAAGGTTTACAGCGCCGTGGTGCGCGGCACGCCCATGATGGTTCAAGCGGGCATCATCTTTTTCGGTGGTGTCGCCTTGCTGCGCGGTACCGG
Source organism: uncultured Collinsella sp. (assembly GCA_900538305.1). GTDB lineage: Bacteria > Actinomycetota > Coriobacteriia > Coriobacteriales > Coriobacteriaceae > Enorma. The sequence continues at coordinate 32,359 of UPXY01000001.1, read as the reverse complement.
TCTCACGACCTCCGAGGTCAACGTGGTGTGGTCGCCCTTCATCGCGGGCTTTGTAACCATCACGCTCAACTCGACCGCCTACATGATGGAGGTGCTGCGCGGCGGAATCGAATCGGTGGATTCGGGGCAGATGGAGGCGGCGCGCTCGCTGGGACTCTCTCAATGGCAGGCTATGCGTAAGGTGGTGTTCCCTCAGGGCATCAAGTATGCGATTCCCGGTCTTTCGAACGAGCTCGTCGTGAACATCAAGGACTCGTCGGTGCTTTCGGTAATCGGCACGTTCGACCTCATGTTCGCCACGAATTCCATCGCCGGCATCTACTACCAGCAACTGCAGGCGAATATGATCGCTGCGGTGGCGTATCTTGCGCTGACCATGATCGCGACGAAGCTGCTCACCAAGTTCTCCGAGCGCCTGAGCGCGCAGACGGGGCCGGTTGTGGTGATGTCCGACTCCACCGTGCAGGCAGAAATGCTCAGGGCGAGCCACGACCGAGGGGATGCGTAGCTCATGGATACGCAACAACAGCCCATGGTGCGCATCGAAGGGTTGCGCAAGTCGTTCGGCAGCCTCGAGGTGCTGCGCGACATCAACCTGGACGTCATGCCTGGTCAGGTTGTGACGATCATCGGTCCTTCAGGCTCGGGCAAATCGACGCTTCTGCGCTGCATCAACCTGCTCGAAACGCCCGATGCCGGCCATGTATGGTTCCACGGCGCAGACCTCGCCGCAGACCACGTGAACGTGAACGCCCTGCGCGAGAAGATCGGCATGGTGTTCCAGGGATTCAACCTCTTCAACAATAAGAACGTGCTTGATAACTGCACGCTTGCTCCCGTCATGCTCAAGAAGATGCGCAAGGACGAGGCGGAGCGCGTCGCGATGGAGCATTTGGAATCTGTGGGCATGGCAGGTTTCGCGCGCGCCGCGGTGAACACGCTTTCCGGCGGTCAGAAGCAGCGCGTGGCAATCGCCCGGGCGCTGTGCATGAACCCCGACCTCATGCTCTTCGACGAGCCCACGAGCGCACTCGACCCCGAGATCGTCGGCGAGGTGCTCGAGGTCATGCGCCGGCTCGCGGCGGGCGGCATGACGATGGTGGTCGTGACGCATGAGATGGCATTCGCGAAGAGCGTGTCCGACGAGGTGCTCTTCATGGACAAGGGCGTCATCGCGGAGCAGGGGAGCCCCGAGCAAATCTTCACAGCGCCCCGCGAGGCGCGTACCCGCGAATTTCTGGCGCGCTACTTGGACGATTAGATGAGTTGGTTGGGGTGGTTTCATCCCAACCATGTACCCTGAAGCTGCTTGCTCCGCCGTATAATGCCTATGACGGTAAATCAAGGCGAAGGAGTTGCTATGTCCTCGGTCGTGGCCATCCAAAACGGCGAGCTTTCCGCGTCAATCGACAGCAAGGGCGCGCAGCTCACGAGCCTCGCGCTTGCTGGCAGCGAGTATCTCTGGCAGGGAGACCCGCGCTGGTGGGCGAAGCGCGCGCCGATCCTCTTTCCCATCGTGGGGTCGCTGCGGAACGGTCGCGCCGCGTCCGAACAGGGAGAGGTCTCGCTTGGACGCCATGGGTTCGCGCGTGACGTCGAGCACGAGGTGGTGGCGCAAGGCGAGTCGAGCGTGACGTTCGAGATTCACGATACGGCTCAAACGCGCGAGATGTTTCCGTATGCCTTCCGTCTGAACACGACCTATGCGCTCACCGGTGAGGCAAGCCTTACGCAGACATTTCGCGTTGAGAACACGGGCGACGTGACGTTGCCGTTTTCCGTGGGCGGCCATCCGGCTTTCAATGTGCCGGCACCGGGTACGACGAACGAGCGCTTCGCCGATTACGAGATCGCTTTTACCGAAGCGTGGACGTGTGAGGCGCCGAAGATTGCCGAGGGTGGCCTGCTTGCGTACGATACGGCGGCGCTGGCGGTCGATCACGCGGACGCGATGCCGCTCACCCACGAGCTCTTCGCCGACGACGCCGTGATGCTCACAGACGTTCCCGGTGGAACGCTTACGCTGCGCAGTCGCGTGTCCGGTCATGGCGTGCGCGTGGACTTTGCGGACTTCAAGTACATCGGCATCTGGTCCGCATTGGGCGACGCCCCCTTCGTGGCGCTCGAGCCGTGGACTGGCCACGCAACGCTCACGAGCGAGGACGATGTGTTCGAGCACAAGCGCGACATCACGCTGCTCGAGCCTGGCGCGGTCGACGAGCGTTCGTTTACCGTGACGCTGCTTTAGGGTGCGTGACGGCTCGGATGGTGCGGCTCGGCGAGGAGTGAATAATCCCAGGGGTGCCATCACGAGCTCGGCTGGCTCGGCAGCGCTCGCCATCGGGCTTATGGCGGGACTTTTGCATGCCATCTGCGCATCAGAGCTTATCGTGCGTCTGCGGGGAAACGGTGGGGATACGCGGCGTCGCACGTTCCTCGCTTGCCCTTTTTGGCGCTCTGGGTATGATTAGGTGCCGGAAGAAAGGAAGCGCATGTATCTTCGGTTCGACATGCTCTAGCTGGGCTCACGATTCACCGCGTGCCGCAGGCGCCGCGGTGCCCTTCCGTATGGCCCTGCGCCCCGAATATCGTTTCCGGGCGTCCACTTCCAAAACGCAAAGGAACCATCATGCGCGACAAGCTCGAAAAACTCATCGCTGCCTATGAGGAGCTCGAAAAGAAGCTCTCCGACCCTTCGGTTGTGGCAGATCAAAAGGAATACATGCGTCTGGCCAAGGAGCATGCGCACCAGGCGCAGCTCGTTGCCGCTGCTCGGGAGTACCTGGGTGCGCTCGACGATATCGAGGCTGCCAAGGAAATGCAGCGCGAGACCTCTGACGCGGACGAGAAGGCCATGCTCCAGGAGGACATCGCCGCCAACGAGGCTAAGCTTCCGCAGCTTGAGGAAGACATCAAGTTCATGCTCATCCCGGGCGATCCGAACGACGAGAAGAACACCATCGTGGAGATTCGCTCCGCTGCCGGCGGCGACGAGGCGGCCATTTTTGCGGGCGACCTCTTCAAGATGTACCAGCGTTTCTGCGAATCGCAGGGCTGGAAGCTCGAGGTGCTCGATTCGAGCCCGAGTGACGCGGGCGGCTTCAAGTCGATCGAGTTCAAGGTTTCGGGCGATAAGGTCTACTCCGTCATGAAGTACGAGAGCGGCGTGCACCGCGTGCAGCGCGTTCCCAAGACCGAGAGCCAGGGCCGCATCCAGACTTCGACGGCGACGGTCGCGGTGCTTCCCGAGGCGGACGAGATCGACATCCATATCGACCAGTCCGACCTGCGCATCGATACGTATTGCGCGTCCGGCCCTGGCGGCCAGTGCGTGAACACCACGTATTCGGCCGTGCGCATCACCCACCTGCCCACCAATACCGTGGTGCAGTCGCAGGAGCAGCGCTCGCAGATCCAGAACCGCGAGGTCTGCATGCAGATGCTTCGTGCCCGCCTGTACGAGATGGAGTTGCAGAAGCAGCAGGCCGAGCTGGGCGCCGAGCGCCAGAGCCAGATCGGCCACGGCAACCGCTCGGAGAAGATTCGCACCTACAACCAGCCCCAGGACCGCGTGACCGATCACCGCATCGGCTTTAACAGCACATACAACGGCGTGCTTTTAGGCGACAGCTTGGGAGCCGTGATCGACGCGCTCGCCGCGGCCGACCGCGCCGAGAAGCTTGCGGAAGCGGTCTAGCCCCAGCGCAGAAAAAAATGAGATGCACCTCAAGGCGGCCTTCGGGTCGCCTTTTTTGCTTGTGCGACAAGCTGGCCTTGCGCGGCGCGTCTGCACGTTCGTGCGCAGCGCCTTCAAGCGCTCTCAACCGCTCGCCGCTATGGAATAACCGTTCACGGTAATGATAGACATATAGAATGTAATAGATGTATATTACCTTTGACTAGCGCAGCGGCCCCCATGCCGCTCCGCAACCTAACCGCCACGAACGCTCGAAAGGGGGTGCAGGGATGGAGAAACGTATCGTTCTGGCAACGCATGGCAAGTTCTCTGAGGGAATCCTTACCTCGATGAAGATGATCTTTGGGGAGCAGGCGCCCATCGAGTGCATCACCGCGTATGTCGAGAGCGGCGTCGATTATCAAGAGCTGTTTCGCGAGACGGTCGCCGAGAACGACTACGACACCACGGAGCTCATTGTGCTTACCGATGTTCTGGGCGGCTCGGTGAACAACGAATTCATGAAGCTGCTGGCAGAGTATCCGTTCCACCTGGTGTGCGGCCTGAATCTAGCCCTTTTGCTCGAGATCGCCGTTTGCCCGGCAGACATGATTGCAGATCAGCTCCCGAGCATCGTCGAACGCGCCCGCGAGGGCGTCGCGCTTTGCGACGACATGGTTAGGGGCGCTATCGCCGCAGAAGAAGATAACGACTTTTAAGGTATGCGCGCGACATGCACACAGGATCGCTCTTCGGAGCGCGGTTCAGAAAGGACAAGGACGTGATCAAGCTATTCCGAATCGACCACAGGCTCCTGCACGGACAGGTCGGCTTCTCGTGGGTTCGCTCCATCGGCGCGGACTGCATCCTCATCGCCGACGACGACTCCGCGACCGATAGCCTCAAGATGGCCACGCTTCGCCTGGCCAAGCCGCAGGGCATCAAGCTCGTCGTCAAGACCATCGACGACAGCATCAAGGCCATCAAGAGCGGCGCGACCGATAAGTACAAGCTGTTCATCGTTACCGGCAGCGTCAAGGACGCGAAGCGCATCTGCGACGAGATCCCCGAGATTCAGAGCATCAACCTCGGCGGCATCAAGAATCGCGAGGGCGCCCGCCAGGTGAGCCAGGCCGTCTTCCTGCTCCCCGAAGAGGAAGACATGCTGCACGAGCTCGGTGCTCGCGGCATCGAGCTCGAGATCCGTCAGGTTCCCACCGAGACGAAGACCATCTATTCGTAACCGGTTTCTTTGGTTGCATCCGGCGCTCACCACGGTTGCCGGTTGGGATAAGCACGAGTGTGAAAAGAGGAATTCGCCATGCTAACACCTATGCACGAACTTCTGCAGGACGCCAAGAAGGGCCATTACGGAATCCCCGCCCCGAACGTCTTCAGCCGCTTCACCATGGAAGCGTGCCTGCAGGCTGCTGACGAGCTGAACGCCCCCGTCATCCTGGGCTGCCCCGGCGTTTTCGGCATCGAGGAGATGGGCGAGCTCGCCCGCTTCTATGAGCGCCGTTACCCGAACGTCCCGTTCGCGCTGAACCTCGATCACGGCGGTCCGTTCGAGCATCTTATCCGCGCCATTCGCGCCGGCTTCAGCTCGGTCATGGTCGACCGCTCCACGCTTCCGTACGACCAGAACGTTGCCGAGTCGAAGGAGATCGTGAAGATCGCCCATGCCGTCGGCGTTTCCGTCGAGGCGGAGCTTGGCCACGTCGGCCAGGGCAACGAGTACGAAGAGACGCGTGACGCCGGCCTTACCCATCCCGAGGAGGCCGCGTCCTTCGTCGAGGAGACCGGCGTCGACTGCCTCGCTGTCGCCGTGGGCACGAGCCACGGCGCCTACAAGGGCACCCCGCACCTTGAGTACGAGCTCCTCTCGACCATCGCTCAGAGCGTCGACGTGCCGCTTGTTCTTCACGGCGGTTCCGGCACCGGTGATGACCTCATCGCCAAGGCGATCGAGTGCGGCATCCAGAAGGTGAACCTCTGGACCGACCTCTCCCAGGCGTCCAACTTGGCCATCAAGGAGGTCATCGACGCCGATTACGCTCCGGATGTCGACCCCGACAAGAAGAAGATCAACGCCTGCCAGTACAACGAGATCGGTGCGAAGGCCTACAAAGAGGCGCTCATGCACTACATGCACGTCTTCGGCTGCGTGAACAAGGCGTAGCACGCTTATTGGTGACGAGGGTTTCCCATGCGCTTCCTACCGACCAACCAGATCTGGCGTTACTGGAGCTTCGAGAGGTTCCTTGTTGACGTGAGCTCGCTCGGTGTTGCCGATATCGATCTGTGGTTGTGCAACCAGCACGTCAACATCGACGCGCACGATGTGTACAACGCGCGCGAGGTGGTCGAGTCGGTAGGAAGGCATGGCATTCGGGTTCGGACGCTCACGCCCGAGCAGAGCAATCCCAAGGCGTACAACATCGCCTCGCTCGATCCGGGTATCCAGCAGCTTACGCGCGGCTACTACCAGCAGATCATGCGGCTGGGATCGCGTCTTGGCGCGCAGCGCATCTCGCTCAACGGCGGATGGTTCCTCTTCGACGACGACCCGGCGAAGGCTTGGGACGCCATGGTGTCGATGCTGGCGTACATCTGCCGTATCGCCGAATCCGAAGGCATGGATGTGTGCATAGAGCCCTTGTCGAAAACACGGTATCGGCTCGTGATGGATGTCGAAGGGATCTCTCGTGCGCTGGGGGAGGTGAACGCGAATAACTTGCACGCCACGCTCGACACGGGAACGATCGCTCGAAATGGAGACGCGCTCGATTCCTATCTGAAGGCCCTCGAGGGACGCATTGGGTACGTGCACCTCACAAATCTCGACCCACAGGTGTTTGCGCACCTGGCATGGGGGGACACACACGGGGTGCTCGATCCACATGAGGTGCTCAAAAAGCTCGAAGCGGGCGGATATATGGGGGATTGCGCGCTCGAGATGACCAAATCGACCTATCACGATTGCCCGCGAGATGTACTCGCGCGCTCGATAGACACATTGAAGGGATGTGAACGGTAATGCTTATTCCCGCATTGCTCACTGGCCTGGTGGTCGGTCTGTGCAAGATGGACTACTTCTTTGGCTATTGTATGCTGAACCGCCCCATAGTTGAGGGCGCTCTCGTCGGCCTCGTGCTCGGCGACGTCGCGACCGGTGCGATCATCGGCGCCTCGCTTGAGATCGTGTTCCTGGGCTCGTTCCCCATCGGCGCTGCCGTCTCGCCTGACGGCGGTACCGCCGCCGGCGTTTCGACCGCCCTCGCGGTGCTTACGGGTGCCGGCACCGGCATCGGCACCACGTTCGCCGTGCCGCTGGCGCTCATCGGTGGCTTCGCGTACGTGCTCTGCAAGTTCATCAACGCCTTCTTCGGCGAGGCCATGAAGGCCCAGCTCCTGAAGGACAACGACCGCGTCGCACGCGCCATCTTCTGGGCTGGTGCCTGGATCAGCCAGTTCGGCCTGTACTTCCTCATTGGCTTCCTGTCGATCTACTTCGGCAGCGGCGCCATGGAGACCGCGGTCAACTCGATCCCCACGAACATCATCAACGCCCTGAACGCCGCGGGCAACCTGCTGCCCGCCGTCGGCTTCGGCCTCCTGCTCACCATGATCATGGACAAGAAGGTCGCCGCCTGGTTCTTCATCGGCTTCATCCTCACCGCCTACCTGGGCATGCCCACCATCGCCGTGACGCTGCTCGCCACCGCCGCCGTGGTGCTTCTGCTCTTCGCTCGCGAGGACAAGCCCGCACTCTCGACTGCTGCTGAGGAGGACGACAATGAGTTCTAACGTCAAGCAGGGAGGCCTGCTGAGCAACAAAGACTTGCTCACCGCGTTCAGCCGCGGCATTCACCTGAACGGTATGAACGACTACCCGGCGCAGATGCACAGCGGTTATACCTACGCTATGATTCCCGCGCTCAAGAAGATCTACAAGGACGACAAGGAAAAGCGCGTCGACGCCTACCGTCGTCACATGACCGAGTACTTCAACGTCACCCCGTACGTCGTCGGTCTCCCCATGGGCGTCACGCTGGCGCTCGAAGAGCAGAACGCCCAGAGCGATGACTTCGACACCGCGACCGTCACGGGCGTCAAGACCGCCCTCATGGGCCCGCTGTCCGCCATCGGCGACACGATCTTCCACTCCACGCTGCGCGTCATCGCCGTTTCCGTCGCGGTCGACCTCTGCATGCAGGGAAGCTTCGCCGGCGCCGTGCTCTTCTTCCTCATCTTCAACGTCCCGCAGCTCCTCGTGCGCTGGTGGACGCTCAAGATGGGCTACAGCATGGGCACCCGCTTCCTGGAGGACGCGGCCGCCACGGGCGTCATGGACAAGATCTCCTACGCCGCGAGCGTCATCGGCCTTGCCGCCATCGGCGCCATGACCGCTACGAACGTCGCGCTCACCACGCCCATCACCTTCGGCGGCGCCGGTGAGACCGACCCCACGGCGCTCCAGGCTCTGTTCGACACCGTCATGCCCAAGATGCTCCCGCTTCTGCTGGTGCTCGCCTGCTACTGGCTGCTCGGCAAGAAGAAGGTCAACGTCGTCGTGCTGCTCATCGCGCTTATCGTGGTGGGTGTCGTGCTCGCGCTCTGCGGCATCATCGGCTAAACGAGGAGACGGTTACCTATGGAAAAAGACATCGCGATCCTTGGTGCGGGCAAGATCGGGCGCGGCGTCGTCGGTTTGCTCTTCGCCCGCGAGGGCTACCGGCTCCATCTGTACGACATGTACATGGAGGGTATGCGCCAGCTCGAAGCCCAGGGCTACTATGATGCTCGGGTGACAGACGGACACGAGATCGACGAGACGACCCGTATCGATGCGTTCGACATCGTGGACAGCACGGAGGCCGAGCCCATCGTTGAGCTCCTTACCCATGTGGATATAGCCGCGTGCTGCGTGTACGAAGGAGCGTTCCAGAGCATCTCGCACGTTATCGCGGAAGCGGTGAAACGTCGCTGCGCCGGGGGGGACACGGCGCCGCTGAACGTGCTTCTGTGCGTGAATGCGCTTGGGGCGCCCCGCAAGGTGCGCGGCTATATCGAGGCCGAGCTTAGCGAGGCGGAGCGCGCCTATGCAGCAGACCATCTTGGTGTTTGCCAGGTTATGGTGCTCGCCGCCGGCGTGCCGAGCGAGCCGGGCGCGAACCCCTGGCAGGTGGTGGTCTCGGCTAACCCGGGACTCGAGATCGATGCCGATGCCTGGGTGGGCGAGCAACTCGAGGTCCCGCACGTGTCTTACGTGCATGGAGCCGAGGGCCACATCTATCGCAAGGTGTACTGCGGCAACATGCTGCATGCCATGTCCGCGTTCATGGGCGCCCACAAGGGTTTGAGCTTTATCTGCGATTGCTATCAGGATCCGTGGATCCGCTCGTGCATCACGGGCGCCTTCAACGAGGCGCACGACGCGGTGCTGCAGGAGTACGCCTTCGACAGCGCCGAAGATGCCGAATGGGTCGAGTTCATCATGGCGAAGCTCGATGCCGGCGTGAAGGATCCCATCGACCGCGTCATGGCGGGGGCAGACGAGAAGCTCTCTCGAGAGAACCGCTTCGTGGGGCCTGCGCTCATGTGCCTCGAGCACGGCATCGTCCCGTTCTACCTCGCGCGCGGCATCGCGTACGGCCTTGCCTACCTCGCGGGCGAGCGCGACGTCGATGTGAAGGACCCGGCGCAGCTCCGTGCCCTCATGGCCGACGTGTGCGGTCTTACCGAGGAAGACGGCGTGCTCGCCCAGCTTGTCGCCAAGCACATGCGCGACATCCAGGCGAGCTGCGCCTAAGTGTTTGATACCGAATCGATTGAAATCACGAAAGAGGACATCATGAAGGTTAAGACAGCAGTGCTTCGCGAAGCGGGAAAGGCCGAGGTCATCGACCGCGAGCTTCCCGAGCTTTCCGGTCATGAGGTGCTGGTCAAGGTCGCTGCAGACAACATCTGCACGTCGGAATACGGCGCCTTCAACGGCTCGCGCAACCGCCCGACGCCGCTCGTGTTCGGCCATGAGTGGGCCGGCACCGTTGTCGAGGTCGGCTCCGAGGTATCGAGCGTCGAGGTCGGCGACTACGTGGCGAGCGGGTACTACTACGATCCGTATACCATTCCCAGCCGTGAGGGGCGCACGAGCGAGTGCACGCACCTCATGAGCGCCGACCACCCGAACCCGGATGGCTTCTACGGCAACGCCGGCTGCGCCGAGTACGTCGTGTCGAGCGAGGTCGCTTGCTACAAGATCAACAAGGATATCGACCCCTCCGTCGCCGCCCTGCTTGAGCCCCTCGGTACGTGCTGCGCCGGCTTCCGTCGCTTCGGCTGCGACTTCGGCGACACCGTCGTGGTGATCGGTGCCGGCACCATGGGCATCCTGAACGCCCTCGTGGCGAAGGCGCATGGCTGCCGCGTGCTCATCACCGAGATGATGCCCAAGAAGCTCGAGGCGGCTCGCCGCCTTGGCCTCGAGGCCATCGACGTTTCCGCGTGCGACCCCGTCGAGAAGGTCAAGGAGCTCACCGATGGCAAGGGTGCCGACGGCGTGATCGTCGCCGTCGCCGCCGCGAGCGCCTACGCTCAGGCCATCGACATGCTCAAGGAGAAGCGCGGCCGCCTGCTCATCTTCGCCGCCGGCTATCCCGCGCCGAAGTGGGAGCTCGATCCCAACACGGTTCACTATCGCCGCATGGTGATCGTGGGCACCTACGGCGCCGACTACGTCGACTTCAAGGAAGCTGCCAACCTCATCAACATGGGCGCCGCGAATTTCTCTGAGCTCGTCGAAGAGAAGATCCCGCTTGCCCAGATCCAGCACGCCTTCGAGCGCGCCTGCGAGCCGGGCATGTTCCGCATCAGCGTCATCTGCCAGGAGGAGAACTAAATGCGTTACAAGACTATGAAGAAGTCCGGGGTCGATATCTCGGCAATTACCGTCGGCACATGGGCCATCGGCGGCGCGAACTCTCTTGGCGCTAGCTACGGCGAGGTCGATGACACGGAGTCCATCCGCGCTATCCAGGCCATGATCGATGGCGGCGTGAACCTTATCGACACCGCGCCCATTTATGGCTCCGGTCACTCGGAGGAGGTCGTGGGGAAGGCCATCAAGGGCTACGATCGCGACAAGATCGTGCTCGCCACGAAGTACGGCTCCTACATCGAGGACGGCAAGGGCGTCCATAAGAGCACGCCCGAGTCCATCGAGCGCGAGTTCGCGGATTCCGTGCGTCGCTTGGGCACCGATTACTTCGACATCTACCTCATGCACTGGCCGGACGACTTCGGCACGCCCATCAAGGATACGATGGAGTACGTGCAGAAGTTGAAGGACGAGGGCAAGGTCAAGATGCTCGGCCTGTGCAATGTCGATACCGACTACATCGCCCAAGCGTCCGAGTATGCCGATATCGACATCGTCCAGCTGCCGTTCTCCATGGTGAACCAGGCCGACCTGCACCAGCTCCAGTGGTGCGAGGAGCATAACATCGATGTCATGACTTGGGGTTCTCTTGGTTCGGGCATTCTTACCGGCGCCATCCGCGAGAAGCCCAACTTCGCCGAGAACGACTTCCGCAACACCTTCTATCCGTTCTACAAGGAGCCCATGTTCTCGAAGATCCAGGAGTTCCTGAAGACCATGGACGCGGTGTCCCAGAAGTACGGCAAGCCGCTCGCGCAGATCGCCATCAACTGGAGCACGCAGAAGAGCTTCGTGACGACCGCGCTCACCGGCGTCCGCAACGTGCACGAGGCCGAAGAGAACTGCGCCACCTTCGAGTGGGAGCTCGCTCAGGAGGATATCGACCTGCTCGATGCCGAGCTCAAGCGCCTTGGCATCACGGAGGCCGCTTCCTAAGGCATACGCCTGCATAGGCACATCGTTGGAGGGGCGAATGAGCGACATGCTGGTTCGCCCCTTTTCGCTTTCTGTAGACGATGCGTGTCAACGGTTGGTTATGCTTTATGACGGTAATACGTTATAGACGTTGCCCTATAATTGGTTATAGACGTTATATAGGCTCGTGTCCGAGAAGCGGGTAAACGTCGACCTGCTTTGCACTCGGCACACTCAAGGAGAAACCCGTGCCCTCGCAAGAACAGCCCCTCTATCAACGCATCTACGACGATATCAAGGCCGCCATCAACGACGGGGTCTACCCGCCCGAGAGCAAGATTCCCACCGAGGCGGAATTGTCGGAGCTGTATTCCGTGAGCCGCATCACCGTTCGTCGCGCGATTGAAGACCTGAGCAACGCGGGATATCTCATCAAGCGTCGCGGCTTGGGGACGTTTGTGTGCGCGCCGCGTATGCGCCGCAGCGTTTTGCGCGGAGGCATGCCGAGGAGCTTTACCGAGATATGCCATGCCGCGGGATACAGGCCAAGCACGCGTTTGATTAACAAGGAGATCGTGACAGCGCGCCCAGACGAGTGGGAATTCTTCGGTATGGAGGAGAGCGATCTGCTGCTTCATATTCAACGTGTTCGCATGGCAGACGAGCTTCCCATTTTTGAAGAGAACGTTTTCTTGCCCTACGAGGACGCGAAGACGCTCACCTCCAAGGATTTCAGTGGGACCTCGCTCTTCCAGCTGCTCGAGGAGATGTACGGAAGGCAACCGAAGAACTATCAACGCGTGCTTGTGCAATCCGTGGGCGCTTCGAGCACGCGTGCCGGGGCGCTGCAGATCTCTGTGGGCGAGCCGCTCCTGTATGTGACGGCATATGCGCTCGACCAGTATGACAAACCGCTTTACATCGGGCGTCAATACTACGTCGGCTCTCGCTACATGCTCGATCTGTAGAGCTCGTGGCGCGATGCGCCGGCATAGGTGCGTTGTGCTCCCTTGCGGTGTCGATGCGCCGAGCATTCATATGAAGTTCGAGCGCACATGGAATTATTGTGACGATTCTCTCCTCTGGTATACCTTTGGCTCTTTGTTGGAGCGCAGGTGCTTTCGCGGAAGCTGCGTCGATGAGGCGCGTGCAAGACTGGTACCAGATTGCGTCAAGATTTGTGCCAGAAACGTCCGGAACCGTTTTAGATGCGTGAGGTAGGGTGTGCGCATCAGACGATGGCCGCGCCGCACGGGCTGTGTGGCCTGTCGCCTGCGGTAGAATCGGCGGGATGCAAAGAAAGCGGGGAAGGTGCTCATGGTTGATACGGCGCAGGAGCCTTGGACTGTTGGTCGGTGCTTCGAGTGGACGGTCGCGTATTTCGAGCGTCTGGGGGTGCCACAGCCGCGTGTTTCAGCAGAATGGTTGGTGACGAGCGCCACCGGTCTGGAGCGCATCGACCTGATCATCAAGGCCGACCTTCCCCTCGAGCCGGCGGAGCTCGCCACGATCCGCGAGGGCATCCAGCGGCGGGTAACGGGCGAGCCACTCCAGTACATCACGGGCGAGACGGCGTTCAGACAGCTGAGCGTCGCCTGCGAGCCCGGCGTGCTCATCCCACGTCCCGAGACCGAGCTGCTCGTGGATTGCGTGCTCGAGTACCTCGACAGGAATGTGACGGGTTGGGTGAAACCGCGCCGAAAGCGCGTCCAGCTACCGTGGAACGCCGAGGTCGAGGCCGCGCGCCAGGCCGAGCTCGCGGCGCGTGCCGAAGCTGAGCAGGAAGACGGCGAGGCAGCAGAGGGCGGGGAGACAGAGCGAGACGCGAGCGATGGAGAGCGTGCTATCGCGGCAGAATCCGTTGCCGCTGAAAACGCTCCTGCCGAGCAGGGCGTGGAAGATGCGGGTGAGGGAGCACCTTTGCGCTGCGCGCGCGTGCTCGAGGTCGGATGCGGCACTGGGTGCATCTCACTCTCCATGGTCTCGGAGCGTCCCGGGTGCGTGAGCTGCGTGGCAACGGACATCAGCGAAGAGGCCGTCTCGCTCGCGCGTCGCAACCGCGAGCGCCTAAGGATAGCGCCCGAGGTGCTCGATATCCGTCTCGGCGACCTCGTGCAGCCGGTGCTTCCCGAAGAGCGCTCGTCGTTCGACGTGCTCGTTTCGAACCCACCGTACGTTCCCACGGCTGTGCTCGAGGCGATTCCGCATGAGGTGCGCGATTTCGAGCCGCACCTCGCGCTCGACGGCGGCGAAGACGGCTTGGAGATATTCCGCCGCCTTGTTTCGGTGGCGCCTTATGTGCTCAAGCAGGACGGGCTGCTCGCATGCGAGCTCTTCGAGGACTCGCTCAAGGAGGCGGCGGCGATCGCAAGGAACGCGGGCATGCACGACGTGAGAATTATCGAGGACCTCACCGGCCGTCAGCGCTTCTTGTTCGCGCACACCGGCTAGGGCGCGCCGGGGCGTCATGCGCCGGTTTCCGAAATAAATAGCTACGTTAGCGACACATTTTCGACACACGCGCCGCTATACTGCGCCTTTGGGCGAAAGCATCGCCCCGTTTACGTTATCGACGCGCGGTCTGGGCTTCCTCGCACGCGACTCATGAGAGAATGCATCGATACTGCAATGCGTTGAATGCTGTTCAGGGAGGATGTGTCGCTCAACAGATGCCAGAGATTTACCGTATAGCGACTGATAGCGCCCAGCCTTGCGATCAAGCGATCGCAGAGGTTGGAAACGTGCTTTCATCTGGCGGATTGGCGCTCATCCCCACCGAGACGGTGTATGGCCTCGCGGTTGCGGTGGCACCGTTCACGCAGCCTGGCGTGGCGAAGGGCGCATCCCGCGAGCCTTCCGTGAACGGCATGGCGCTTCCTCCGGAGAGCTCTGGGTATCGGCGCATCTTCACCGTCAAGCAGCGTGACCTTGCCCAGACGGTTCCCTGGCTCGTGGGCGGGGTCGATGACCTCGATCGATACGGGTACGCGGTAGACGAAGTCACGCGCACGCTCGCCGACGCGTTCTGGCCGGGCGCGCTCACGCTCATCGTGCGCGCGAACGACCGCGTGCCGCGCTTCATGCAGGCTGCCGATGGCACCGTGGCGCTTCGCTGCTCCGCTTCGCCGGTGGTGGCCGCGCTCATCCACGCTTGCGGCTGCCCGCTTGCGACGACGAGCGCTAACACCCACGGCATGCCCGCCCCGGCATCGTTCGACGTGGTAGAGCCGGTGGTGCTTGCGGGTGTCGATGTAGCGATCGACGCGGGGGAGACGCCCTGCCAGGACGCCTCGACCATCGTGTCGTGCGTCTCCGGCAAGATCGTCGTCGCGCGGCACGGGGCGCTTTCGGAAGACGATATCCAGCGTGTCGCCAAGACGGTGCGCATACAAGATAGGCGGTAGGTGGAGACATGGCGCTGAACCTCAAAGATCTGAAACTCGTCGACTCGATGTACGCATATGCGAAGAGCCGCTACATCATGGCGCTCGATTGCGGCACGACGTCCGTGCGCGCGGTCATCGTCGACGAGTATGGTTGCATCGTTGCCCAGGCGTCGCGTCCCATCAAGGCGATGTACCCCCGTCCCGGCTGGGTCGAGCAAGATCCCACGGAGATCTTCGCCTCGCAGATCGCAGTCATGATGGAGGTGCAGTTCAAGAGCGGGATCCATTCCGACAGCATCGCTGCCATCGGCATCACCAACCAGCGCGAGACGACGGTCGTATGGGATCGCGATAGCGGTCAGCCCATCTACAACGCCATCGGCTGGCAATGCCGCCGCACCGCCTCGCGCGCCGAGCGGCTCATCGAAGACGGCCATGCCGAGATGATCCGCGCCAAAACCGGCCTCATGCCCGACGCATACTTTTCCGCGACGAAGATCGCCTGGATCCTCGATAACGTGAGCGGCGCGCGCGAGCTCGCCGAAGCCGGACAGCTCATGTTCGGCACCATCGACACCTGGCTCATCTACAATCTCACCGAGGGTATGGTCTTCGCCACGGATTACACCAACGCGAGCCGCACGATGCTTTTCAATATCCATACGCTCGAATGGGATGACGAACTCTTGGCGCTCATGGACATTCCGCGGTGCATGCTTCCGGAGGTTCGCTGGAGCTCGGGCGAGTTCGGGCGCGTCTCGGGCGAGATCATGACACACATGCCGCTCATCATGGGCGTGGCGGGAGACCAGCAGGCGTCGCTGTTCGGCCACTGCTGCTTCGAGCCGGGTGAGGCGAAGAACACCTACGGCACGGGTTGCTTCATGCTCATGAACACGGGCGACGAGGTGGTCGATTCTAGAAACGGTCTTGTCGCGACCGTGGGTATTGCCGAGGGCGGGACGGTGAGCTACGCGCTCGAGGGCTCGATCTTCCATGCGGGCTCGGTCATCCAGTGGCTGCGCGACAAGTTGCAGATCATCTCGAGCGCGGCAGAGACCGCAGAGATCTCGAAGTCGAGGGCAGACAACGGCGGCTGCTATCTTGTCCCCGCGTTCAGCGGGCTCGGTGCCCCGTGGTGGGATTCGGGTGCCGGCGGGCTTATCTACGGGCTCACGAGCGCTTCCGACCGTACGACGCTTGTGCGCGCCGCCTGCGAGTCCATGGCGTTTCAAAGCTACGACGTGCTGCGCGCCATGGAGGCGGATGCCGGGTGCACGCTCGACAGCCTCTCGGTGGACGGCGGCGCGTCGCGCAATGAGTTCATCATGCAGTTTCAGGCAGACCTGCTCGACATTCCCGTCGATCAGACAGAGGCGATCGAGACGACGGCGCTCGGCGCGGCGTATCTCGCCGGACTTGCCGTGGGCTATTGGGAGGATCGCGAGGAGATTCGCCAGAATCACGACCTTGCGCGCCGTTTCGAACCTGCTATGGACGAGGCGACGCGTGCCCGTGAGCTCGCTGGCTGGCACGATGCCGTTGCTCGCTCCCGTAGCAGGTAGCGACCGCGGGGCGCGAGACGCTCGGGGTTATTTCACAATCGCCTGCTGGATAGCTCCCTGGAGCCATTCCGTTCTCGCCTGCGCTAGAATGGCATCGAGGATGATTCACCCATTGGAGGGAGCAGTAATGCGCGTTGCCATCGCATCAGATCATGGCGGATTCGACCAGAAAGGCGTTCTCGCAAGGTATATCGAGTGTGAGCTCGGTTGCGAGGTCGTCGATTTGGGCCCGGACACCGGGGACTCCGTCGACTACCCTGACTACGCGGTGAAGGTCGCGCATGTCGTTGCCTCCGGAGAGGCAGACTTCGGCGTGCTCATTTGCGGTACGGGCATCGGTATGGCGCTCACGGCCGACAAGGTTCCGGGCGTCCGCGCCTCATCGATCACCTCGGTGCCGTTTGCCGAGCTCTTCCGCCAGCACAACAACGGCAACGTCGTGTGCCTCTCGGGGCGCTTCGTGAGCGTCGAGGACAACGAGGCCATCGTCAAAGCGTTCCTCACCACCGACTTCGAGGGCGGCCGCCACGAGCGTCGCGTTGCGAAGATCATGGCGGTCGACGAGGAATAGGGAGGGATACGTTGGCAGCTGCCTACGATGCCGCGCGGGTAACGGTCGTCGACCATCCGCTCGTCCAGCACAAGCTCTCGATTTTGCGCGACGAGCGCACGGGTACGAAGCAGTTCCGCGACCTCGTGAGCGAGCTCGCCATGTTCGAGGGCTATGAGGCCATGCGCGACTTGCCGCTCGAGGACGTCCGCGTGACCACGCCCATTTGCGAGACCACGTGCAAGCAGATTGCCGGCAAGAAGCTCGCGGTCATCCCCATCCTGCGCGCCGGCCTCGGTATGGTCGATGGCCTGCTTTCGCTCGTCCCGGCGGCGCGCGTGGGGCATATCGGCATGAGCCGCGATGAGGTCACGCACGAACCCCACGAGTACTATTGCAAGCTCCCGCAGGACATCGGGGAGCGCATCTGCCTCATCGTCGACCCCATGCTCGCCACGGGCGGCTCCGCAGCCGATGCGCTCAGGCAGCTGCGTTATCACGGGGCGCGGGATATCCGTCTGCTTTCGATTGTTGCCGCACCCGAGGGTCTTGCCCGCGTGCTCAAGGCGGATCCAGATGTTCATATCTACGTATGCGCCATCGACGAGGGGTTGAACGAGCGCGCCTATATCGTTCCCGGCTTGGGCGACGCCGGTGATCGCATCTTCGGCACGTTGTAGCGCCTGTCCCCGCCCGCTGCCCCCACGGGGTCGCTCAACTGAATCATCTTTTCTCGACAGATTTGGCGTTTGGCTGGCCGATTCTGTCGAGAAAAGGCGATTCAGTGAAACGTGGTCGATTGATTAAAATCCCAGCTATCCACTATCGAAAAAACGAACAGCGGGGCAACACCAAACCACCATATAATACTTGTAATGCCGCGTCGGGTGTCTATAATTATCGCTCAATGCCCATGCAATCGACGCGTGCCGCAAGGGCTTGGCGGTTGCAGGGGGAGGGTCATGCTCGAATTCGACCTTGCACGATCGTTTCCGAGTATCGCAATCGGCTTCGTCGTCGGCGTGCTTGTATTCGCGCCGTTGCTCGCGGCCGTCCTTCCTGTGCTGCGTCGTACGCGCGACGCCGACATGACGCTCGGGTTCATCGGAATCTTTGCGTCGTTTGCGGTGCTGCTCGTCGGCGTGCTCGCGGCGTACGTGCTGGCCCGTTCAGCGCTCGTGCCGTTTGCCGTGGGCGAACTCGTAGGGTTCTTCCTGGGGATGCTGGGACTTTCGCTCCTGGCGATCCTCAAGGGGAACGGCTAGCGGGATCCGGCTCGACCGGTAGATAGAAAGGGTGGCACCGTTGGGAGACGTGTTTTCCAAGTTGCCCGAGGCGATCAACGAGCTCGTTGCCGAGTTCTCATCTGCTCCCGTGGTGGGTGATCTTAACGCCGGCCTCACGCAGTACTCGTTCTGGTTGCTCGTTGCGGCCGTCGTGTTCTGCGCCGTCATGGTCGTCTTCGTGAAGCGACTCACGCTCGTGCCGCACGGCCTGTTCGTGAACGGCGTCGAATACGTTATCGACTACGTTACGAACGACGTGGCGAAGGGTGTGGTGGGAGCGCAATGGCGCCGCCATTTCCCCTTCCTGCTCACGCTTTTCATGTTCATCTTCATCAACAACGTGATCGGCCTCATCCCGGGTATGAAGCCGGGAACGGGTGCTATCGGCTGCACAGCCGCGCTCGCGCTCTGTTCGTTCGTGTACTTCGTGTATCGCGGCTGCCAGAAGCACGGCTTCTTCGGCTACTGGAAGAGCCTCGCGCCGGCGGGCGTCATGTTTCCCATGAACGTGTTCGTGTGGGTCATCGAGGTCTTCTCGCTCATCCTGCGTCCCATCACGCTTGCCATCCGTCTGTTCTGCAACATGTTCGCGGGGCATATCGTCATGGGTTCGTTCGCCATCATGGCGGCGCTCTTCACCCAGCCGCTGCTCGAGCAGCTCACCGCCATGAACGCGGTGACTGCGCTGCCGAGTGTGGCATGGCTTGCCATCCTGCTCATCATCTACGTGGTCGAGATGATCGTCGCTTTCGTGCAGGCGTACGTCTTCACCATTCTCACGGCCGTCTACATCCAGATCGCGGAGGCCGACGAGCATTAGGCACGCACGTGCCCGAACACTTTGGTTCCTTGGCGGCCTGCCCGCCCAAAGGATAGGTTACATCGCGCGAAAGCGCACGTAAAAGGAGGAATTGTGGGAGTTATCGGTTACGGTCTCGGTGTTATCGGTGCAGCTCTTGCCATCGGTCTCGCCGCCTTCGGCGCCACGAGCGCCATGGCTCGCCAGCCCGAGATCCAGGGCCGTGCGTTCACGGTCTTCATCCTTGCTTCGGCCTTCGCCGAGGCGCTCGGCCTCATCGGCTTCGTCGTGACGCTCATCTCCTAGAGACGCCGCATCGTGTGGCATAAGGAGCACACTATGAAGTTCACCCATCGCGTTGCCGGCACCGTGGCCGTGACCGCGCTCGCGGCACTCGCTGCCCCTGCATCGGCGTTTGCGGAGGAATCGGCTGGAGGCGTTGATATCCTCATTCCCAAGATGGCCGAGTTCATCCCGGCGCTCATCGCGTTCCTCATCATCCTTGTGGTGATGGCGAAGCTCGTGTGGCCGAAGGTGCTCGCCATGATGGACGAGCGCGAGCGCCGCATCGCCGACAGCCTCGAGGAAGCCGATCGCACCAAGCAGAAGGCTCTCGAGGCCCGCAAGGCATCCGACGATATGCTCACCGACGCGCGTCGCCAGGCTGCGGATATCGTCCTCGCCGCCCGCCAGGACGCCGAGGCGGAGCGCCAGCGCATCATCGCCGCGGCGCACACCGAGGCCGAGGGCATCATCGCCAAGGCGAAGCGCACGGCCGAGGACGAGCGTCACGCGCTCTATGCCAACGCCGCCGCTTCCATCGCCGACCTTTCGGTCTCCGTTGCCTCGAAGATCGTCGAGAAGTCGCTCGATGAGGACGGCGAGCAGCGCCGGCTCATCGAGAGCTATATCAAGGAAGCGGGTAGCCTGAATGCCAACTAGCCGCCGGGAGATGAAGATCCTCGAGACGTACGCCCGTTCCCTGCTCGAGGCGGGGAAGACGGAAGGCCGCGTCTTCCAGGATCTGAAGCAGCTCGAGGCGCTTGCGAGCATGACGCCTGAGCTGCTCGAGGTGCTGAAAGCACTCGTTGAGCGCGATCAGCTCGACCTGCTTCCGCGCATCGCCGAGCTGTACCGGACGATGACCGAGGAGGATGACGATATCGTTGGCCTCACGGTGACGACCGCCGTGCCGCTCGACGACGAGCTTCGCGCCCAGATCAAGGAGCGCTTCGAGAAGGACTTCGGCAAGAAGGTCTTCCTTATCGAGAACGTCGATCCCTCCATCATCGGCGGTATCGTGTTCGAGGCGCGCGGACAGCGCCGCGATATCTCGGTCAAGACGCAGCTGCGCGCGGCGCGCGACACGCTCGCTTCCGTACACCTAACGCACGCACCTCAGGGAGGTGACGCTACCCATGTCTGAGAAGATTGACGCGCAAACCATCGCGCGCGCCCTCGCCGAGCGGCTCGATACGCTCTCCGCGACTGTCGACACGCAGGAGGTCTCCCATGTCGACGAGGTCGGTGACGGTATCGCGCGCGTCGCCGGCTTGCGCAACGCCATGGCAGGCGAGCTTCTCGAGTTCAAGAGCTCCGAAACGGGTGGAACCGTCTTCGGCCTCGCCCAGAACCTCGAGCGCGATGAGGTCGGCGCCGTGCTCTTCGGCGACGTCGACACCATCGCCGAGGGCGATGAGTGCCGCACAACCGGTCGCATCATGGATATCCCCGTTGGCCGGAGCATGCTCGGCCGCGTGGTGAACCCGCTCGGCCAGCCCATCGACGGCCTGGGCGATATCCGCACGAGCCATCGTCGCCCCATCGAGTTCAAGGCGCCCGGCGTCATCGACCGCACGCCGGTGTGCGAACCCTTGCAGACGGGTCTGCTCGCCATCGACTCGATGATCCCCATCGGTCGCGGCCAGCGCGAGCTCATCATCGGCGACCGCAAGACGGGCAAGACCGCCATCGCCATCGACGCCATCCTGAACCAGCGCGGCAAGGGCATCATCTGCATCTATGTCGCCATCGGTCAGAAAGCTTCAACGGTGGCGAGCATCCGCGAGACGCTCTCGAAGCACCATGCGCTCGACTATACGGTCATCGTCTCGGCCACCGCGGCCGATTCCGCGCCGCTCCAATACATCGCCCCCATGGCGGGTGCCGCCATCGGCGAGTTCTTCATGTACAACGGCAAGGACGGCAAGCCTGCGAGTGCCGAGAACCCTGGCGGACACGTGCTCATCATCTACGATGATCTTTCGAAGCACGCCGTGGCGTATCGTCAGATGTCGCTCACGCTGCGCCGTCCGCCCGGACGCGAAGCATATCCCGGCGACATCTTCTACCTGCATTCACGCCTCCTCGAGCGCGCCTGCAAGCTTTCCGAGGAGAAGGGCTCCGGCTCGCTCACGGCGCTCCCGCTCATCGAGACGCAGGACGGCGACGTGTCGGCCTACATCCCCACGAACGTCATCTCCATCACCGATGGCCAGATCTACCTGCAGAGCGACCTCTTCTTCCAGGGTCAGCGCCCGGCAGTCGACGTAGGTATCTCGGTGTCGCGTGTTGGCGGCGCTGCGCAGACGAAGGCCATGAAGCAGGTCGCAGGCAACCTGCGTCTCGACCTCGCTTCGTACCAGGAGCTGCAGGATTTCGCGCAGTTCGGTTCCGACCTCGACGCAACCACCCAGAAGCAGCTCACGCACGGCTCGCGTATGACGGAGCTTCTGAAGCAGCCCCGCTTCAAGCCGTTCGACGTGGCCGAACAGACGGTTGCGCTCTACGCTGGCAACGAGGGCTATCTAGACGACCTGCCCGTCGCGCAAGTGCTCCCGTTCCGCGATGAGCTGCTCGAGGTCATGCGCAATTCCTTCGCGCCGCTGCTTCGCCGCCTGCGCACGGAGAAGATCGAGGGATCCCTCAAGAGCTCGCTCGACCACGCGCTCGTCGATTTCAAGACGCAGTACCTTTCCCGCAACGCCGAGGCGTCCTCCGCGGAGGCTGCGGAGGCGACGGCAGAGAACGAGGAGCAGTAGCCCCATGGCGAACCTTCGCGACATTCGGAAGCGCATCTCTTCGGTGCAGAGCACCAAGCAGATCACCCGCACCATGGAGATGGTCTCCACGGCGAAGATTCGCCGTGCGCTCGATCGCTCGGTGCAGTCTGAGCCCTATAAGGCGGCGCTCACCGATGTTATGCTCACCGTCGCGCAAGACGCGCAGGCGGCGGGTGACAACCCTATGCTTAAGCGGCGCGAGGCGGTGCGCAACGGCCTGGTGATCGCGATCGCTTCGGACCGCGGTCTCGCCGGCGGCTTCAACGTGGGCGTCGAGCGCGCCGCGGAGCGCATCATGGGCGAATGGGAGCGGGCGGGCGCCAAGGCGCAGGTCATCACCTGCGGGCGCAAGCCGAGCGAGTACTTCCGCAATCACACCGCGCTTGCGATGCACTTCGAGGGCACCTCGGCAGACCCGAGTCTCGAAGAGGCGCGCATGATCTCGAGCTACGTGTGCCGCGCCTACACGGCAGGCGAGCTCGATCGCGTGGTCGTCGTCTACCACCATGCGAAGAATCGTGTTGACCAGGAGCTTCGCTGCGAGACCCTGTTGCCGCTCGATCCGAACGCCGTCGCGATGGCGCACGGCCCGCGCAAAAATGAGAGCGAAGGCCCTGTGCGCGTGTCGTCCGCGTTCAAGTTCGTCCCCTCTGCGGAGCGCGTTCTGGGCGAGCTCGTTCCGAGTTACATCCTGACCGTCATCCATCAGGCGCTCATCGACTCGGCAGCCGCTGAGCAGGGTGCGCGCCGCAAGGCCATGCATTCGGCGACTGAGAACGCCACGGCGATCGTCGCCACCTTGACGCGCACGTACAACCGCGTGCGCCAGGCATCCATCACCACCGAGATCAATGAGATCGTGGGCGGTGCCTCAGCATTGGAGGAACAGCAATGATTGATCCGAGCATGAAGACGGCCATCGAGGAGGCCGGGCACGCACGCACCGCTGGAACCGGCCGCATCGTGCGCATCATCGGCGCCGTGGTGGACGTGCAGTTCCCCGCGGCGGTGCCCGGTATCTACAACGCCCTGACCGTCGAGGCCGATACCCCGATGGGTCATGTGAGCACGATTCTCGAGGTCGAGAGCCAGCAACCTGGCGGCATCGCCCGCTGCGTGGCCATGACCTCGACGGACGGCCTCCAGCGCGGCCTCACCGCGGTGGACACCGGCGAGCCCATGAAGATGCCCGTCGGTCCGGAGACCCTCGGCCGCATCTGGAACGTGCTCGGCCAGCCCGTCGACGGCAAACCCATGCCCGAGGTGGAGGACTACTACCCCATCCATCATCCTGCGCCGCACTTCGACGAGCTCACTACGCAGGCCGAGATCTTCGAAACCGGTATCAAGGCCGTCGACCTGCTCGAGCCCTATATCCGCGGCGGTAAGACCGGTCTCTTCGGCGGCGCCGGCGTGGGCAAGACCGTGCTCATCCAGGAACTCATCAACAACCTCGCTCAGGAGCACAACGGCACTTCGGTCTTCACGGGCGTGGGCGAGCGCACCCGCGAGGGTACCGACCTGTACCTCGAGATGACGGAATCCGGCGTCATCGACAAAACGTGCCTCGTGTACGGCCAGATGAACGAACCCCCGGGAGCGCGCCTGCGCGTGG
Source organism: uncultured Collinsella sp. (assembly GCA_900538305.1). Taxonomy (GTDB): domain Bacteria; phylum Actinomycetota; class Coriobacteriia; order Coriobacteriales; family Coriobacteriaceae; genus Enorma. The sequence goes on along the minus strand of UPXY01000001.1, from coordinate 8,562 downwards.
GCCTTGCCGGCCTCACCGCGGCGGAGTACTTCCGCGACCGCGGCCAGGACGTGTTGCTGTTCATCGACAACATCTTCCGCTTCTCGCAGGCCGGCTCCGAGGTCTCGGCGCTTCTCGGCCGCATGCCCTCGGCCGTGGGCTACCAGCCCACCCTCGCGACCGAGATGGGCGATCTTCAGGAGCGCATCACGTCCACCAAGACCGGCTCCATCACCTCGGTGCAGGCCGTCTACGTTCCGGCGGACGACCTCACGGACCCCGCGCCCGCCACGACCTTCACCCACCTCGATGCGCAGACGGTGCTTTCGCGCTCCATCGCGGCGCTCGGTCTGTACCCGGCCATCGACCCGCTCGCTTCGTCTTCGGATGCGCTCGATCCCACCATCGTGGGCGAGGAGCACTACCGCGTGGCGGTGAAAGTGCAAGAGATCCTGCAGGAGTACTCCGACCTCCAGGACATCATCGCGATCCTCGGCATGGACGAACTCTCCGAAGAGCAGCGCCTCACGGTCGACCGTGCGCGCAAGCTGCAGCAGTTCCTCTCGCAGTCCTTCCACGTAGCCGAGAAATTCACCGGCAACCCCGGCGTGTACATTCGCGTCGAGGACACGGTGCGTAGCTTCGCCGCGATCGTCGACGGCGAGTGCGACGACATTCCGGAGCAGGCGTTCCGCTATGCCGGCACCATCGACGATGTGCGTGAGCGCGCTGAGAAGATGAAGGCGAGCGAGTAGCCATGCATGTGCGCATCGTGTGTCCGGAACATTACGCCTATGAGGGCGAGGCGGCGTTCGTCGCGCTCCCCACGGCCGACGGCGAGCTGGGTGTCGCACCGCGCCATGCGAGCGAGATCTGCTCGGTCACGGCGGGCTACGTTCGCGTGTGCGACGCGCAAATGGGCAGCGTAACCCATACATTTGCCGTGGATGGCGGCTATGCAGAGATCACGGGCGACGAGGTCGTCATCCTGGCCGAGCGCGCCGAGGACATGGCTTCGGTGAGCGTGAACGAGGTGCGCGAGCGTCTGCGGGGATTTGAAGAACAATTGGGTAATTTGTCGGCAGATGATGCACGGCGCGCCTATCTCTATAATGAAATCGCATGGTGCAAGCTGTTGAGCGCGAACTAGCACGCCGCTCGAACACCAGCGATCACGAACGCATCATGCCCGGAGCGATCAGTTCGCCCGGGCATGGTTTTGAAAGGGTGGCTACGTGAACATCATCCGCGTACATGGCGGACATGCCCTCAAGGGAACGGTCGAGGCTTCGGGAGCGAAGAACTCCGCCCTAAAGCTCATGGCGGCGACGCTGCTCGCTTCGGGCGTCACAACCCTCACCAACGTCCCGAACATCTCCGATGTTCACGTGATGGGCAAGGTGCTCAAGGGCCTGGGCGCCACCATCGACGTGCTCGACGAGCATACGCTGCGTATCGATACCTCTGCTGCGGATAGCTGGGAAGCTCCGTACGAACTCGTAGCCAAGATGCGCGCCTCCACTGCCGTCATGGGGCCGCTGCTCGGACGCTTCGGTCGGGCGAAGATCGCCATGCCGGGCGGATGCAACCTGGGTGCCCGCAAGATCGACATGCATATCCTGGGGCTCGAGGCGCTCGGCGTGAGCTTCGACACCGATCACGGTTACATTCACGCCGACGCGCGCGACGGCCTTGTCGGCGCTATGGTCTCGCTCGAGTTCGCAAGCGTCGGCGCCACGGAAAATCTCATCATGGCGGCGGTCCGCGCCCGTGGCACGACCGTCATCGACAACGCGGCGCGCGAACCCGAGATCGTCGATCTGGCGAACATGCTTAACGAGATGGGTGCCAAGATCCAGGGCGCCGGCACGCCGGTCGTCACGATCGAGGGCGTCGAGGAGCTGCATCCTGTGGAGCACCGGGTGATCGGCGATCGCATCGAGGCTGGCACGTTCGTGGTGGCGGCTGCGCTTGCCGCCGACGACGCCGGTGTCGATGTGGTGGGCTTCAATCCACTTCACCTGGGCATGGTGTTCAAGAAACTCGAACTCATGGGTCTTCGCTATGAGCGCATCGACGGCGGCGTGCGCGCCTGGCGCATCGAGCGCCCCCGCCCTGCCGATATCCAAACGCTTCCGTTCCCCGGTTTCCCGACCGATATGCAGGCGCAGATCATGGCGCTTTCCGCCCTTGCCGACGGTGTTTCGGTCATCACGGAGAACATCTTCGAGAATCGCTTCATGTTCGCCTCCGAGCTCGTGCGCATGGGGGCGAATATCCGCATCGAGAGTCATCACGCCATCATACACGGCGTCGAGCGCCTCTCGGGTGCGGAGGTGGTGTCCCCCGATCTTCGTGGCGGCGCCGCGCTCGTGCTCGCCGGTCTCGTTGCAGACGGAGAGACGGACGTTTCCGCAACGCACCATATTCGCCGCGGGTACGAGCGTTTCGTGGACAAGCTCACCGGGTTGGGCGCGAGGGTGGAGAGCCTCTCGGTACCCGATCCCGAGGACGATTAGGTAGGTAGAGCATGGGAGTCCGCCATAAGCGGGCGGTTCAGCAGTCGAGGCGGACGTCCTCGAACACCGCGAGCCGCATCTATAGCCGTAAGAACGTCGCGCGCTATTCCGAGCGTGCGCGGAAGCGCCGTCGGGGCAAGATCATTCGCCGCAGCCTCGTTTGCACGTTGCTGCTTATGCTGGTGACCGCCGGCACCGCTGCCGCGCTGTGGTTCAACAGCATCGTCGCACGCCTGAACGATGCAGGAATCATCACCGACGAGCTGCGTGCCGTGCTCGTCGATTCCGACGTGACGCGCGAGCCGTTCTACATGCTGCTACTGGGCACCGACGGTCGCCCCGGCGAGAGCACCTATCGCACGGACTCCATCATCTTGGCGCGCGTTGACGCTACGACGCAGCAAGTCACGCTCATCTCCATCCCACGCGACACGAAGGTCGTCTATAACGGTTCGACCATGAAGATCAACGCGGTCTTCACCTATGGCCAGATCGACGACGGCAACGGCGCGGAGGAGATGGTCGAGGCGGTGAACGAGCTGTGCGGCGTCGAGATTTCCGAATATGCCGAGATCAACTTCCAGGGCATGGAGAAGCTCATCGACGCGGTGGGCGGTATCGATCTCTACATTCCCGAGGGCGACGCCGTGGAGGGGGACTCGCATCTCGATGTCGACGTTCCCGCTGGCCAGCAGCATCTCGACGGCGAGCATGCGCTCGCATTCGCGCGTTCGCGCTACCTCTTCGCCGACGGCGATTACACGCGCATGCGCCACCAGCGCATGGTGCTCGGCGCCCTTGCCGACAAGATCTTGAACAACCTCGACATCGGCACCATTCCGGCGATTCTCGACTCGCTTGCCGACATGGTGCACACCTCGCTTTCGGTGGACGAAATCTTGTCGCTCGTGAACGCCATGCGCGGCATGGATACCGACTCCATGTATTCGGCGAACATTCCCTCGTGGGCGGGTGAAGACACCTACATCGATGGGCAGAGCTATGTTTTCGTGTACGAGGACGAGCTTGCCGAGATGATGGAGCGCGTAGATGCCGGCGAGGACCCGCAAGGCCCGCAGACTATGGGTCAGGGCGACGGCCAGTCCGCTACGATCGGCGACCTTTCCGAGAACTCGAGTTCCGACTGGTCGAGCGGCACCGCCACCACGAGCGGCAATTCCGAAGACGAGGAATCGGGAGACGCAGAGTAGCCGCTGTGCGCGAGGCGAGATGCGAATGAACCCTTGGGGTTATTTCGCATCTCGTCCCAGTTAGAGCCATCCGATTTCTAGGCGAAGCGCGCGACGAGCTCCTGAAGCACATCCACCATCTTCTCGAGCGATGAGACCGGGATGAACTCGTTCACGCCGTGGAACGCGTAGCCACCCGTCGAGAGGTTGGGACAGGGCAGACCCCTGAACGAGAGCTGCGCACCATCGGTGCCGCCACGGATCGGCAGCACGTGCGCTTCGACTCCGGCCGCCTCGAACGCCTCCTTCGCGCTCTCGATGAGCTGCGGGTAGCTGGCAACCATCTCGGCCATGTTGCGGTATTCCTGGTGAATATCCAGGCTCACACGCTCCTCACCGAGCGATTCGTTCAAGAACGTCGCAGCACGCTCCATGTGCGCGATCTTCGCCTCGAAAAGCGCTCGATCGTGATCGCGCACGATATAGCGTGCGCACGCGTGCTCACAGGTCGAGGAGATGCCCAGCAGGTGGATGAAGCCCTCATATCCTTCGGTGTACTCGGGGCGCATCGCCGCGGGCAGCATCGCGTGGAAATCGCAGAAGAGGTTGGACGCGTTGACCATGCGACCCTTCGCATCGCCCGGATGGATGGAGTATCCGCGGAATGTAGCGGTGACCTCGCAGGCGTTGAAGCACTCCCATTCCAGCTCACCGATCGCGCCACCGTCGACGGTGTAGGCATACGTGCATCCGAACGCTTCGATATCGAGCAGGGACGCCCCATGCCCGATCTCTTCATCCGGGCAGAAGCAGATGCCGAGCGCCGGGTGCGGCAGCTCGGGGCGCTCCAAGAGCCGGGCGACGAGCGCCATGATCTCGGCAACGCCCGCTTTGTCGTCGGCACCGAGCAAGGTCGAGCCGTCGGAGCAAACCAGGTCCTCGCCCACGAGGCCGTCGAGGGCAGGCAGCTTATCGGGTCCGATGGAGACCAGCGCGCCGTCAACTTCGCCGCTCACGAGCTCGCCGCCTTCGTAGTGCACGATATGCGGCTTCACCCCGAAGCCCGAGACGACCTCGGTGGTGTCGAGGTGGGCGATGAGCCCGAGCGCTGGCTTGTCCTCGGCACCCGCGCTTGCGGGGACATGCGCCGTCACATAGGCATGATCGGACACCGCGACGTCTTGGGCACCAAGGTTGCGCAGCTCGTCGGCGAGCATGCGGGCGAGGTCGAACTGAACCTCGCTCGAGGGCGTCTCGTTGGCATGCGCATCGCTCGAGGGCGTGTCGACCTGCACATAGCGCAGGAAACGCTCAAGGACATCGGATTGTTCGCGCTGTTCAGCCATGATGACTCCTTTGCTTGGATGATGCGATTGCGCTTCACGGCCTTTACTCTAGCACGCCTTGTTGCACGCTGGCGCTTCTGTTGGGATGCTTGGGAGCGCGTTAGGGTAGAATCAGCTGCATACCATGGAGTTTGGAGGCTGGGCAGATGGAAACAACCGAGGAGTCGCACGAGCTGCATCTTACGATGTCGAACGAGGACTACCTTGAGTGTCTCGTTCGGATCGAAGAGGAGGAGCAAGCTGTGGAAGGCGTGCGCTCCGTCGACGTCGCTTCGCGTCTGAACGTCTCGAAGGCATCGGTCAACAAGGCGGTCGCTGCTTTGAAGGCGCAGGGTCTGGTTGAGCAATCCCATTATGGAAAGATTCTGCTCACCGACCGGGGACGCGAGATTGGCACCGCCGTCTGGTATCGGCATCGTCTGATCCGCACGTTCCTCACCCGCGAGCTCGGCGTGGACTACGACCGCGCGGATGCGGAGGCATGCATGATGGAGCATGCGCTTTCCGAGGATACCATGGCTCGGTGGCTTGAATACCTTGAGCGTCAAGGCGTCGCGCTCGGTGCCTAGCAGCCGGGAGACGGGTTCTCGCATGCTTCGCTTTGATTACTACAACAGAGTCGACGCGCAGGAGCTGCTGGCTGATCTCGAGTGCGAGACGATTCTCATGCAAGGCCCCATGGGCTCGCTGCTCATGAGCGAACCAGATGCGGAGGACATCCCGCCCGCCTTCTGGAACCTCGCGGAGCCGCAGACGGTGCAACGGCTGCATCAGCTGTATGTAGCCGCTGGAGCGCAGGTGCTTCTTACAAACACCTTTCAGGCCTCGGCACCCGCGCTTGAGCGCGCCGGCATCGCGCGTTCCATGGAAGAAATTAATCGCGCCGCTGTCGACAGCGCCCGTAAGGCGGGGCGCGTCTTTGTCGTCGGGTCGATGGGGCCGTGCGGCATCGAGTGGAGTCGGGAAGACTCCCCAGAGTACCGCGCTGCGCGTGCGGCGTACCGAGAGCAGGCGAGCGCGCTATTCGAGGCGGGCGTTGCGGCCGTCATGCTCGAGACCTTCTCTTCGATTCGCGAGCTCGACCCCGCGCTTGCAGGCACCATGGATGTCGCCGACGGCATGCCGGTGTTCGCAAGCTTCGCCGTGGACGATCAGGGCTGCCTGCTGGGCGATGGCTTAACCATAGAGGGGGCTGTGGTGCATGCCGAAAAGCTCGGTGTAGCTTCGGTGGGCGTGAACTGCTGTTCTCTCGAAGCGGCCGATGAGGTACTGCCACGTTTGAGAAGGGCGGCACGCACGCCCGTTTCCGTGCGCCCGAACGCGGGCGATCCGTTCATGACCGAGGACGGTTCGATCGTCTGGTCGGATCGCGACTCCTCGTTTGCGCGCCGATGCGTGCGCTGGCGAGCCACCGGTGCGAACCTCGTTGGCTGCTGCTGCGGCGGTACGCCTGCCACCACGGCCGCTATGTCCGACGCCCTCTCCTAGTCGTTCGCCGATACTTCGTTTCTCCATGGAAGCGCTGCGCTGTGCTCGGCACCCGCGCGTCTTGGGTATACAGATGATGCGGCTTGCGTTTCGAGAAGATGCAAAACTCGTGCGTCGGTCGCGCAAACTATGATACCAAGCAGGGAGTGCATGCTCGATGAGCTCGATGATCCATCTATCCGCCGATGGTTGGTGCGCGCGCGTCGACGACGACGTTGTCGACGATGACCTTGCGCGCATCGCCGATGCAGCCGGAACGTTCTGGGCGCAGGCCTCGCCGGGGGCGATTGTATATGTCGCATTCGACACGCGCCAGGATGCGGAGCGTCTGGCATGCCTCGCGGGCAGGATCCTCGCGGGACACGGCTTGGTTGCCAAGGTCGCCGATCGTTTTACGCCGGTGCCGGCGCTTGCCTGGACGATTGCGAACGACCAGCGCGCGTGCGGCGGACTTATGGTGACCGGCTCGCAGCGTCCCTACGACTATGTGGGCGTGCGCATCTACACCGCCGACGGCGTCTCGCCGACGCGTGAGGTCTCCGATGAGCTCGAGCTTCTCATCGAGCCCGAACCGGCTTCGGTGTTCGGCGGCATCCAGCGTACGGACATCGCAACGTCCTATCTGGACAACCTGTATGCATCGGTTGACGGGGACGCGATCGCGCATGCGGGGCTTTCCGTCCTCTATGACCCCCTGTACGGCGCCGGTCGGCTGCATCTTCCCATGGTCATGAGTGCCTTGGGTATCGATGTCACCGAGATTCACGGTGAGTTCGACGACGACGCCATCGACCTCCATCCAGAGCCCGTTGAGCCATGGGTGGACGATTGCGAGCGCGCCGTCGTGGAGACCGGGGCGTGCGCGGGCTTTATCACAGACGGCGATGCGGATCGCATGAGCGCGGTCGATGAGCGCGGTCGCTATGTGAGTCCCCGCATGATTGCAACGCTCGTGTTGAAGCATCTTGTCGAGCATCGCGGCGAGAAGGGGCGCGTCGTTTTGGGAGTCTCTGCATCCGCGCTTACGCGCCGCGTGGCGAAAGCTCTCGGATGCCGTGTGGTGATGAAGCCAACGGGCTTTGAACATATATATAAAGAAGCACTCAAAGGCGACGTGCTCTTGGGCGTAGAGGGGCGGACGGGCATCTGTATTCCCTCGCATATGATCGAACGGGACGGCCTGCATGTAGCACTGATCCTGTGCGAACTCATGGCAAAGACAGGCAAAACGCTTGCGCAGCTCGTAGACGAGGTGGAGCGTGAATATGGCGCTATGGCCTATGCGGTGCGCGACTTGCGGGTTGAAAACGAAGTCAGCGAGATCTTCAGGACGATGCTCCCGGGCCTGAATCCGCACACCGTCGCCGGCAGAGAACCGGTTGCGGTGAGCCATATGGATGGGCTGAGGCTCGAGTTTGACGATGAGTCATGGGTGCTTCTGCGTCCAAGCCGTATGGATCCCGTGGTGCGCGTCTATGCCGAGGCGCCGACGGTGCAGGAACGCGACCGCCTCCTCGAAGCGGGCTGCGAGATCGCGCGCGGCGAGGCGCTCGATAGCGGAATGCAGTGAGAATGTCGTTCGGCTTCGGCGAGCGGTATGAAATAGTAGATGAACGTTGTAAAACCACTATATATAGTAGGGAAGTAGCCTGAAATTCAGCTGATTGTGGAGAGAATGTGGTGAGAAGAATTGACCTCTCCACACGGCTGAGACTCTGGCAATATATCTCCTTGCCGCGCGGCGGGGAGCCGCGACGGCGCGTACCTTGGGAACCGGATACCGCGAGGCGCACGGCGAGGCCGTGCGCGCTCGGAGGAGGAGGTGGCGGGAGCCATCTCCAAGGAATGTTTAGCGATGCACTCGAACCAGTACAGGGACTAAGTGAGTTAGTCCCCGTCTTCCAGGACATCGCCCAATTGGGATGGAATCCGATCGGCGTCAGCCGGCCGGACGGGCCTCCGGCCCCATGGCCCCTCGGGGTCGCTTGGACGGAGAGTTCGATCCTGGCTCAGGATGAACGCTGGCGGCGCGCCTAACAC